>CAYWXS010000276.1:0-1686 GCA_964462245.1 uncultured Anaerolinea sp. | reverse complement strand
TTCGTTTTGCACACCCGCCCCTGCCCTCATTACCTTCCCGTTCCCGGCTTTTACCATGCTATGGGGTGGGATTGTCGTTTTTTTGCGCACTATTTTTCCTTTACGGATTGTCGCGTTCATGGTTATGCGATTTGACGTAATTCAGCGCAATAAATACAGGGAAATATTGGGCGCACCTAAAACCGACAGGGATAGGGAAGCAAGGACTCATGGCGTGCAATAATTTATTTTAAAGCGCTTTACATCGCATTTTGTTTTCTCTGGGTATTAATATTTTTTCAATACTGTCTATTTGTATTATTTTATTCATTTAGTGCATTATAATGTAGGGAGTAACCGCGATTTTGTTCTTGTACTGCCGTTGCAAGCGCAGGGGTCTGAGCATTTCAGATGTGGCGGCCAGGAGAATTAATATAGTCCATTATAAACTGTCTACTTTCATGAACCCATCTGAACAGCAACAGCAGCCGCTCTCCAATGAAGAGCTTGAAATACTGGAGAGTTTTCTCTCTTCTGAGTCAACTCCTCAGGATTGCCTTTTTTCCATTGAAATGGTTGATGGTTATATGACCGCTCTGGTTGTTGGCCCGGAGGTTATTCCCACCGACACATGGATATCCACAATATGGGATCAGGAAAGCAATGAGCAGCCCTCTTTTTCTTCAGAAGCTGAAGCGAGGAGCATTCGCAATCTTCTTGTTCGTCACATGGACTCCATTGTTCGACAATTTTATGAAGATCCCGATGAATTTTTTCCGCTTTTTGAGCAGTATGGTTATGCTGATGATGAGGAGAAGAGGCTCGCCGTTGAAAACTGGGCACTTGGGTTTACGGTGGGAATGGAGTTGGCACACGAGTCATGGAGACCTTTTCTGGAAAATGAGGAGAGTGGACAGCTTGTCATGCCTATGTTTCTTCTTGCAAAAATAACCGATGATTTCGATGATTTGACGGAGGAAGATCTCGATAACATGACACTTTTGATGCCTGGGTTTGTCACCAGAATCTATGATTATTGGAAAGAAGCCTGATAGGCCGCAAATTTTTTGAAGAACAAAACAAGTGAGATAACCGTTATGACTACAACAAAAGAGAATCTGAAAGAGGCATTTGCTGGTGAGAGTCAGGCTAATCAGAAATACCTTGCCTTTGCGCAAGAGGCTGAGAGCAAGGGTCTTGGCAATATCGCGAAGTTGTTCCGTACGACCGCCCAGGCTGAGCGCATTCACGCCGCTGGCCATTTTGAGGCTCTCGGTGGAGTTGGCTCAACTGCAGAAAATCTTGAAAGTGCCATCGGGGGTGAAACATTTGAGCATAACGAAATGTATCCACCGATGCTGGAGCAGGCTGAAGCCGACGAGCATCCCGCAAAGCGGATGTTTGGCTTTGCGCTCAAGGCTGAACGGGTTCATGCTGAACTGTACAAAAAAGCGCTCGAAGCGGTGCGTAACGGCCAGGATATTGAGGAGGCCGAGGTGTGGCTTTGCCCGTTCTGCGGTCATATTGAGCTTGGCACTCCGCCGGAAAATTGCCCGATATGTGGCGCAAAGGCCTCGCGCTATGTTCAGGTGTAATGACCGGTATTGTTTTTGTTGTGATACCCCTCTTTTCGTCATTGAAAAATAAGAGGCCTTTTTCGTTATTGCTTTTTATTGCGTGATATGATGTTTGGTTGAGAGCAGGAGT
>CAYWXS010000275.1:0-1688 GCA_964462245.1 uncultured Anaerolinea sp. | reverse complement strand
TGTAACATTTACACCAATGCCGTGGGCTGCCCCAGCCAATAAGCCATTGATGCCATCATTCACCACTTCGAATGGGCAGGATAAACCCAGGCTTCGAATGGCTTGGAGATGCCCAGGGCGATCTGATAAAAAGTCAAAACCGGATATGCCAAAACCAGCGCCTGCAATTTGATCAGGTTTGATTTTTGAGGTTGCCAGGGCTTGAGTAAAGGATTCTTTGAGCGTATTTTCAAGCCCAGCGTAGCCAACGTTTTGATGATTTCCTGCACCCGCTTTTCCAAAACCGAGACAAAGCCCCTGTTCATTAGCGATCAGGGCATGGGTTTTGGACGACCCAACGTCAATACCGAGGAAATATTTTGCCGATTGCATCAAGTTGAGATCCTTGCGGTGTTTTATAGCGAAACTTGCCTTTGCTTTTTAATGATTTCATCTTCCCAGGTTACATCATCTGAGTTGGGGATGCGATTATCACGCTGCATGACTTCAAAAACCTGTGCCATCCCTTTTTCCAGGGAAACCTGCGGGTGGAATTCGGGTACATCGCGGAATAACTTTTCGGATGAGAAATACAGATTGTGGGCAAAGATATCATCGCAAATGCCAAAATTGGGCACATTTAGTTTTCTCAAGTCTGCGAGCGGCACGCCCACCAATTCCACTTGTTGCCCGAGTACCTTGCCTGCCAGCAAATGGTAATCTGCCCAGGTGGTGTAACCGCGATTGACGGCATTGTATGTCTGTCCAAGGGTATGCTCTTTGCCTATTACTCCGGCAAAAGCCCTGGCGATATCGTCGACATGCAGATGCTGGTGGATCGCATTTCCGTCTCCGCAAATCAGGATGGGTTTGCCTTTAAGGACGCGATCGATCCAGGAAAAATCCCAGGCTATCTGTCTGAGCATGCCCTGAACCGGGCCATAGGTTGTGGAAGGTTTGATGATGACCACGGGGAATTTTTCACGGTGATAGGCTTCCATATAAACATCATCTGCAGCGGCTTTATTACGTCCGTACTCTGATGTGGGGCGCAGGGGATGGGTTTCGTCGGAGGGGAAATAGTCGTATTTATTACCATAGGTTCCGACCGTGGATGTTTGTACGAACCAGCCCACGCCGCGAAAGGCGCGGATGCTCGAGGCAGCGTCTTCGGCGTTGAAGCAGATCATGTCTATGGCTGCATCGAATTTTTCGGCTTGCATTTTTTGTTCATACTCTTCGCGGTTCTGGCGGTCACCCTGGATAAGTCTGACCCCCTGGGGAATATTTGTTGTGACGCCACGATTGAAGCAAGTCACATCGTGACCTTGTTCGATCAAGGCTCGAACGATTGCCTGGCTAATGTTCCCGGTTCCACCTACTAAACAAATTTTCATTGCATTGCTCCTTTAGTGTCTTAGCACAGTTCTGTGTTGTTTGGTTATGAGTCACATGTTAAGAAAATTTACATTCTGTCTCGATCAAGCTAGCTTTCAGGTCATTTAGGGCAAGTTCTTCACCACTGAGGGCTCGAAGGTCCACCAGGAAACTCTTTTCTTTACCTTTCATTGCACGGGATGGTCCCGTGCAATGAAAGGTAAGTTCTTTGGCTCGCAAAGGCGCAAAGGGCGCTAAGAAGTGAGTTTTGAAAAAAACCATCCCGTGCAGTAATCGGGACCATCCCGTGCAGTAATCGGGACCATCCCGTG
>CAYWXS010000274.1:0-1712 GCA_964462245.1 uncultured Anaerolinea sp. | reverse complement strand
AAAGCCACACAGTTCATAGGATTCCGCTATATTTACATGGTAATATATGCACAATTATATGGCAAAAGCTCAAAAAAACCGTGCATCTAAAAATCCCTACATCAGCCCGAACCAATTAAGTTTGGTTGGGTTTGAGAGCCCATTTAGTCAGGAATTGGATCCCAATAATCGGTGGGTCATCCTGGCCAGGAAAATACCGTGGGATATTTTGGTAAGCACCTACCAGACCCAATTGAGAAACGTTAACCTGGGCGCCGACGGGATAAATCCACGTGTGGCCATTGGTGCAATGATTCTAAAACATGTTTGCAATATCAGCGATCGTGAAACGGTTCTGCAGATACAAGAGAACATGTATATGCAGTATTTCATCGGCTATAACAGTTTCAGCAAAGAAGCTCCTTTTGATCCTTCTCTGTTCGTTGAATTCAGAAAAAGATTGGGCATTGAACAGATCAATATGATCAATGAAAGAATCCTGGGATTATCGCATGCCAGCACGGAAACACTGGATACTGCCGAGGATAATTCAGAGGACGATGACAACAATACCTCGTCTGCAGTTTCTTCAGCAATTGAAAGCGATGAACCTTTGCAAGAAATTACTCATCACGGCAAATTGATAACCGATGCCACGGCTTGTCCCCAGGATATTGCTTATCCAACCGATCTGAACCTGTTAAACGATGCCCGTGAAAAATCCGAGGCGCTGATCGATAAACTGTTTAACGAAAGACTGCATCCATCAAAACCGAGGACCTATCGGAAAGTAGCCAGAAAAAACTATCTCAAGGTTGCCCAGTTGAAGATCAAATCAAAAAAACAAATACACAACGGCATTAAAAAGCAACTGGGATATCTCAAGCGAAACATAAAAAGCATCAACAGGCTTTTAGACTCTTATGACAAGTTCCCCTTAACTCCGAAAGAACACAAGTATTTGTTTGTGATCACCAACCTGTATGACCAGCAGTACACCATGTTCAAACAGGGAAGTCATCAGGTGGATCATCGCATTGTAAGCATTCATCAGCCGCATGTAAGGCCGATCGTTCGTGGAAAGACCAATGCGTATGTTGAATTTGGAGCCAAAATCAATGTGTCGCTCATGAACGGGTTTGCTTTCCTGGATGATTTTTCCTGGGAAGCATTTAACGAAGGGACACGGTTGATTTCGACCGTAAAGAAATACAAGCAGCGGTTTGGTTGTTGGCCTGAAGAAGTGCTGGCCGATAAAATATATTGCAACCGGGCAAACAGAGCTCAACTGAAATTACTTGGTATCAAACTCAGAGCCAAACCGCTTGGAAGGCCCAGGGCAGTGGATGTGGAACACGTAAGACCGGGCGAAAGAAATCCAATCGAGGGAACGTTTGGTCAAGCCAAAACAGCTTACGGTTTAAACCGGGTAAAAGCAAGACTGGCAGGGACAAGCGAATCGTGGATCGCCACCATTATCCTCACACTCAACCTGATTAAATTAATCGGGTTGGGTGCCTATTGCCAACTTTTATCAATGGTAACTTTTTCAGCAGAAAAGTTGTCGGAATTGTTCCAGAATTTTATGGATCGACCTATCCTGCTGCCAAAATTTGAACAGAAATATGCCTGACATAATCAGCAGGCCCTAGTTACCAAGTAACCTAGCTACCCAGTCACCCAGAATTCTAGTCACCCAGTCTATCACTTTTCCGATCTCGGCGGATTAAGGA
>CAYWXS010000273.1:0-1745 GCA_964462245.1 uncultured Anaerolinea sp. | reverse complement strand
TGGCAAGTGTTTGATGCAACTTTTTTTCGACTCGAAGCACAAATCTTCCGGAATATGATTTTAATGCTGTCGATTTTGGAAGTGGCTTGGCATCTGTTTTATACAGCTCAATGGTTTCAGCGACAACTTCACACAGTTCTTTGTAAACGGCGGCTTCATCATCTCTATGCACGCCACCGTATAAAACGCCGGGACATGTTACCTCATACCTGACAACCATCATCATCTGGCCACTGAACAATCTTCAGATATTCATCACCCGATTTCATTTTTTTGTCTCCTCTATTGATTCGCCGAACAGCCCTTTCCTGATAGGGTTTTGCATCGCCACCCGGTTTATCGGCGGATGATACTTTGTCATTGCCTTTGAATTCAAAGCGTTATATCTTCAAAACAGAATTTTTACACTGATGTGTTGCATTTGGGGAAGAAGAAAGGGAACGGGAGCAAATAATATGCGAGTTGAAGCGATCGTGAAAAAAGACGGCTGGTTTATACCTCACCCAGACTTTGCAGTTGGCAAGCAAAAACATATTCTCCTCGATATAACCCCCGTTACCACAGGAGAAGTGTCTGAGGATGCTTTTTTGCAAGCTGCCGGTATGTTGAAAAAATCCACAATAGGCGGAGTTGCTTTTCAAAAAAAATTACGGAAAGAATGGAACGGGCGATAGTGTACCTGATAGACACAAACATAATCATTTACTACCTTGAAGGCGAGCAAGCTGCTGTCTCGTTTTTGCGTACCAACAGGGGGAAACTTGCAATTTCATCAATTACTTGGATGGAAACACTCTCATACCCTTTTAGCGCAGAGGAAGAACATGTTGTACGGATATTTCTAAAGGAATTCCGGCTTATAGAGATTTCTTCTCCTGTGATGGAGCTATCTGTGGAAATCCGCCGAAAGAAAAAGATGAAACTCCCTGATGCAATAATAGCAGCCTCAGCAGTTCATCATGATTTGATTCTTGTGACGAGTAATATCAAGGATTTTAAGGGAACAGCAGTGAAAACCATCGAGCCGTTTTTGGCTTCGTGATTCAAATAAAGTTCAAACGGTAGAAACAGGGTCGTGGCTCAACTTCGGAAAATTCAAGAGTTGATTCACTGCCCTTTTTTTCATAGAGAAAATGGAGAACCTAAATGAGTGGTAACCTTTGACGCGAGACAAAGCAAAAAATCAGAATTTCTAACCAGAAAGTAAGACCCCCCAAAAACCGAGCGACATACCACACGACTGACGGCGTGCTACTATCTGCATGTCTGATTGCGCCCCCTGGTCTTGGCCTTGTAGAGCGCCTTGTCAGCGGCTTTCATAACCTCATCCGCACTTTTTAGCTCCTCATTGCTCTCTGCAACACCAATACTGACCGTTACCGAGGCATGGGCACCATCCCCGCGTCCGGCGCGACTGCCGCGACCTCCCTTGCCCTGTTTTTGATTCTTTGGCCGGTCTTCACTCCGTAAGGACAGGCGGTATTCTGAAATCGTTTCGCGCAACGCCTCCAGATGCGGCAGGGCATCGCCTACTCGACCACGCGAGAAGATAATGGTAAATTCTTCTCCGCCATAACGGTAGGCTTTGCCGCCTCCGCCAACAGCCATCATTTTCCGCGCGACCATCTTCAGCACCTGATCCCCCACATCATGGCCATAGGTATCATTAAATTGCTTGAAGTGATCAACATCGAGCATGGCTACCGTATAGTTCCGCCCCAGACCGTGTAGATTCTCGTTCAAAG
>CAYWXS010000272.1:0-1833 GCA_964462245.1 uncultured Anaerolinea sp. | reverse complement strand
CGTGAATCAGCTCGTTACTGTCGATGAACTGGTGATAGACCTTGACCGCCTCAAAATAGTCTTTCAGCACCTTGCCCCGCCCGTTCTTGCTGGCGCTCTGGCTGGTATAGTTGCTTTTCAGCTCGCTGTAGCCGAGATAGAGCCCGTTTACAAAGAGTACCAGATCAGGCCGGAAGGCATAAATCTGCCTCCCTTGAAAGTTGAACTTGTAAGGCAGCTCCTGCACCACCGAAAAGATATTTTCATCAAAGAGGACGTTGCCATGAATCACGCTGTCGCTGGTGTAGAAGAGATAGATCTTCACCCCTTGCAGCGAGATCGACTTGTTCGCATTGATGAAAAGCGCCATGTTGCGGCTGCTTGCCATACGCTCCGTAATCAAAGCCATCACCTCATGCAGCAACGCCTTATTATCGCCCCGGAACTTTTTCAGCAGCAACTCGTAAGGCTTCCGGTTCAGCGAACTCTCTTCAAGAAAAGCCTGCAAGTCCTCCTCAATAATCAAGGACTGTGTGACCGTGTTGGCCTTGACTTCCCTGTAACCCAGTCCCTCCCGAAAAAAAGGAATGAGAAAGCGGTCTTGCAGATGCAGTTCATTCATGCCAACTCTCCTTCAGGGATAACCTTGATTTTGCCGGTGACAACGTCATTGATCAACGTCTTGCGAAGCTCTTTAAGCTTGTCGATCTGGGTGTTGATGGTGGAAACGATTCGGTCAATCTGCGCAGTTTTCGTGTCGAGGAAAGCGGCGATTGCGGTTTGTTCTGATATCGGCGGTGCTGGCAATAGCTCTCTTTTCAATTGTTGATAATTGACATTTCTACCTTCTCGGATTCCTGTTGTACATGTTACCAGTAGAAAAATAAACCTGGTCGATTTAAAGAGGTGTTTATAATACCTTGCGGCCTCATTCGTCGCTGGTGTAAGTATCGTGTATGCTGTGCTGATAATTCCCCGTTGTGCTGAGATTTCTATACCACCCTCAAATGATCTGAGGCTAATTACAAAATCATTTTTATTAACGAGTTTCATCAGGTGAAAATCATTCTGGACAGTCATTGTATTTCGTAAATACGACGACTTTAAGGTTACTCCATGGGTTTGAGATGCTATTAACAGAGGCTCTTTTGGATAGCCTTTTTGGCTTCTTTCATTAAACAACTCTTTCAGCCGCTTCACATCCCAATGCGCAGGCACTTCCCCAATCCACTCAACCCCGCTCTCTTTCATCGGAGCGGATCGGTCCAATCCACGGGTAACGGTTTCATTGATCAGTGACTGTTTCAGCTTGCCATACTGCGTCGCCTTTTTGTTGAGCAGTTCTACTTGGCGGTCAATCTGTGCGGTTTTCGTGTCGAGGTATGCGGCGATGGCTGTTTGTTCTGGTATGGGGGGTAACGAAAAAAAATGAGTTGCCATATAATGGCTGCTTATGCGTTTCTGTCCCGCAGTTCCACGCATATATGGCTCAGCATTTCGCCGAAAAAGATCATTGTGCAAAAAATAATGCAGATATTTTTCTTTGAGAATTCGACGTGCACGGAATACCATAAACTCCGTACTCCCAAAACAAATACCATGTAATAGCTCGCCGACAATAGCGCAATTGCCATTTTCCATGCATGGAGTTATTTTCGCAAAAATTATGTCTTGTGTTCGAAATTTGGTGTACCCGCTATACACTTGCTTTAAAGGGACAAAATTATATTCTTTTATTTTTCCGAAAATCTCATCAACATTTGACATCGGAACAAATTCAATCAGATCCTCTTCTTTCAGGTGATTTGATAAATGAGTATATGGATTAATATTTGCAAAGTCCTTTAATCTACC
>CAYWXS010000271.1:0-1914 GCA_964462245.1 uncultured Anaerolinea sp. | reverse complement strand
GGCGCTGTACAAACATGTCACCGAACAGCGCCTGCAGCATCTCAACCAGATATTGAGGGCTGTGCGCGATGTCAATAAATTAATCACGCATGAGCTTGACGCGCAACGCCTGCTGGATCAGGCTTGCCAAATCCTCTTACGCACGCGCGGCTTCCGGTTTGTCTGGGTTGGTCAAGCGGCGGACGACCGCCTTAAACCCCTTGCATATGCCGGCGAGGGCCAAGCCTTGCTCACGCACATTGTGGCGAGCGCTACTCATGAACAAGGCCTGCAGCTGCCTGGCACACAAGCGGCCCGTACCAGGCGTATGGTGGTTTGCCATGATATGCGCCAGGATGAACGCTACGCGCCCTGGCGCGAGGAAGTCGAACAGGTATATTTTTCCAGTACAGTCGCTGTTCCCATTTTGCACGAGGAGAGATTATTTGGCGTGTTGAGCGTTTATTCTGATAAAACCAATATTTTCGGCCCGGAAGAACTGGATTTATTACTGGAATTGGCAGGCGATATTGCCTTTGGCTTGAAAGCGATCGAGAGGGAAACCGAACGTAAGCAGGCAGAAGAAGAGTTATTCAAATTCAAACTTGGCTTTGAACGCTCGGCGGACGCGATCTTTATGACAGATCCACAAGGTGTGATTCTGTACACCAATCCGGCGTTTGAACAAATTTACGGCTATAACCAGTCGGATACTATTGGGCAAACGCCGAAAATTTTGAAATCCGGCGTCCTACTGGCAAAACAATATCAACAGTTCTGGGAGACACTTCTCAATAAAGGGATCGTTGCCGGGGAAATTATCAACAAAACCAAGGATGGTCGGCTCATCACCATCGAGGGTTCCAACAATCCTATTCTGGACACAGCGGGAAATATTATCGGATTCTTGGGAATGCATCGTGACATCAGCGAGCGCAAGCAGGCAGAGCGGGCTATCCGTGAAAGTGAAGAACGCTTTCGGATACTGCTCCAGGATGTCCAATCAGTCTCAGTACAGGGCTACAGTATGGATGGCATAACGCAGTACTGGAATAAAGCTTCCGAGAATTTGTATGGATATAGCATGGAAGAAGCCATTGGAAAGAATCTGATCGACCTTATCGTTCCAGTGGAAATGAAGGGGGATGTCTGGAAAGCTATTTCTTATATGATGGAGAGCGGTCAACCCATCCCAGCCTCAGAACTAACCCTCATGAAAAAGGATGGTTCCCCCGTCACGGTGTATTCAAGCCATGCGATCGTGAAAGGACCCGGGGGAGTACCAGAATTATTTTGTATCGATATTGACCTGAGCGAGCGCAAGCAGGCGGAACAAGCTATCCGTGAAAGTGAAGAACGCTTTCGGGTGGTTGTCCAAACAGCGAACGATGCGGTCATCACGATGGATAACCACGGCTTGATTGTTTCATGGAACATGGCGGCTGAAACTATCTTCGGTTTTTCGGCTGACGAAGCACTTGGTATGCCGGTTAGCCGGATAACGCCTGAACGCTTTCGCACGCAGCAGCGGTATGGCGTTGACCAACCGTTTGAAAATATCGAGCGGCGACTTCCGGGCAAGATAATTGAAGCTGCCGGATTGGCTAAAGACGGTCGGGAGTTTCCATTCGAAATGTCACTCGCCGAGTGGAAGACTCAAAAGGACACTTTTTTTACGGCATTCATTCGCGATGTCAGCGAGCGCAAACAGGCAGACGAACGCATCCTGCAAAGCGAAAAGAAATACCGCGAACTTTTCCAGGTCAATAAAGATGGCATCGCCATTTTCCGTCTTGATCCGTCTGGGCCACCCAGTACTTTTGTCGAGCTCAATGACGCTGCTCCCAAAATGCTCGGCTATACCAGGGATGAAATGCTCAAGCTAACACCGATAGAGCTTGAACCATTTACGACCCAAACGCAATTGCAGGCCAG
>CAYWXS010000270.1:0-1970 GCA_964462245.1 uncultured Anaerolinea sp. | reverse complement strand
TCATTGGACAAGGCGCTGCTCATCCCTGATTGCTGGAGTCGGGGAGCAACACAGATCAGGTCATATTGGCTGAATGCTGCCGCTGCCGCACGCAGTCCAGGTGCTTCAATGCCATCATCGTTGGTGATTAGGATTAGGGGATTATTCATTTCAAATATTAATGGCAGCGGCTTAGTTAAAACCCAGTGAGTGCTTCACCGGCTGGTTCGGGGCTGATTCCGCAAAGATTTCGGCCAGGGTGTAGTCCCGCGATTGTGGAAGGTTTTTGCCTAGTGAATCGGCCAGCCGCGTAGCACTGGCATAATCGAGCTTGGGAAAGTGCTTGTGGCAAATCAGCCTACCAGGGCGCAATAAAGCTGGATCGATGCTTGTCGCCGCACAATTCACCGTGCAGATGATTTGCAACCGTAAGAAATCAGCCAGCATCCCAGCCGAAAGGTTTAGCAGGCTACTGACTTGGTTGCGGTTGTCGCCACCACGGGACATTAAAGCCCCCTCAGCATCTTCGATAATAACCACAAAGTTGCAGTCAGAATACGTTTGTCGTTGATCGGCCCAAAAACCGATAAAGTCCGGCCGCGTGAGAAAGTCAATATAGGAGGGTGGCAGGAAATAAAACCGGTGCGATTCCTTAAGAGTTTCCATGAGATGCCGCAAGTAATAGGTTTTGCCAGTTCCTGGTGCGCCATCAAAGATCACTAGCCCCGCTCGTTTCTGAGACAGGTCAGACACCAGCCCGCGATTCCACTGGGGACTATCCACGCCGTAATGGAGTTCGAGGAGGTCGTCGTGAAAAATCGTGGGCGGCGTCAGTGGAACTCTTTGGCAACAAATACTCCGGTCGATTTTGATCAGATAATAACCGGCATCGGTTAAACTTGTTTTTGGTGGTGTGCTGTAGGTCTGGTTAAACCAGGTGATGAGTTGTTGCGCTTCGGCATGGGTTTGCGCGTAGGCGAAAACATCGCCATAGCATGAACACAGAAACAATCTGGGGCCAAATTGGAAGGTTACATGCTTCCATGAGGTTTTTTGCTCAGCGGTATTCGAATGCGTTTGAAGTTGCACCGATCGGTAAAGAGCCGCCATATTATCTTGGATAGCCTGCTGAAAATCCCATGATAATCCACGACAAAACACGACATGAAGCGGATCACATCCAAAAGCCATGGCTACGCTGGACGGAGGGCGAAGGATCGTGGCGTGGAATGGCTCTTCATATTGTTGCGTAATGCTAAAGTGTTTTTGGGTGTCGCCGACCCCCAATTGACTTGGTGGAACCGGTTTTATCGCGGCCGCTGTTTGGGATAATTCAGAAATCATTATTTCTTCTCCTGGGTTTGGTTGCATTGTTGTTCAGTTCTTTGTTGTTGGTTTAAAAAGACGTTGGGTGTGATAGACGTTTCGCATCCTGTTGCGGGTGATATGGCTGGGTGTTTCAGAAGCTGCCGATGGCTCCAGCAGGTCCACATTCTGACTCGTCGGAGCCCCTAATCAGGTCGTTCAAAATATAAATGTCCATATACAGGGTACGTTTTTGGAGGCCAAAACACTAATTGGAGAAATTGGATGAAATGAATGTTTATGCGCATTTGGCTGGTATTAAATGGGTTATCAGGATCACAGTTCCGATGTTCATAAATGAACATTCCAAACTCAAAAACTTGGCGGATACGATTTTGGGGTCGTCTCTTGCCACTTGTAGTTTGTAGATTTCTGCTAAAATACCGCTCTGTAAATGAAACCGCTCCCTAACATCTTTAGCAGCGTATTGACCATCGGAGTTGCTGTATCCATCGGGGCAGGTGATGTGTGGGCTGATAATCTGTCGGCGACTGACAAAGAGCTTAAAATCAGCATGCCGGTATTGACGAACACACTACCAATCCAGTTGGGTTCCAGCCTCAGCACGCAGTACGCCACGGATCGCACGCCTGATCCATCGGCGGGGATGTTGCACTTGGGCGGCA
>CAYWXS010000269.1:0-1983 GCA_964462245.1 uncultured Anaerolinea sp. | reverse complement strand
TCGATGAGCAATACCGTGCTATTCGCAAAACTTTGGGCACGCGCCGCAGATTTTTCCAGGATTTGGAAGCCTTGCTGCGTTACTTCCAATTTGAAAACTGGGATCAGGTGCTGGCGTTTATGTTCAAGGGTCTCGAACTGGATATTGGATGACATTTTCAAGCGCTTTTCACTTGGTTATTCTGGCTGCCGAATATTCTTTCAGAAGTCTGTTTTGCTTTCCACCAGCAAAGATTTTCATTGACCTGGCAAGTTAACAAGAACATCATCTGTAATTCTAATCGACTTCATGTCATCGGTTTTTTCGCCAAAGGCATCGCCAGTTTTGGCATATTGAGAATTGCTGGTCGATACGACATGCTCTAGCCTATAAATTTTGGTAAAATAACATTACCAAATTCATCCTATATATCAACTTCGATTATTTTTATTAATATCACAAGATCAAAGGAAAAAACCAGGCATGAGAAAATTAAAACTTCAAGTACAAATGACGGTTGACGGATACATCGCCGGTCCAAATGGCGAAATGGACTGGATGGTTTTCAACTGGGATAATGAAATAAATAAATATGTAGCCGAATTAACCGAACCGGTGGATACCATCGTTCTTGGTCGAAAACTTGCGCAAGGCTTTATCCCGCATTGGGCCTCCCATCCCGAAGAACCTGGCGCTGATAAATTCAACAGCGTAAAAAAAGTAATTTTTACCAAAACACTGGACAAATCAGAATGGGACAATACTGTTTTGGCAAAAGGTGACCTGGTTGATGAAATCAACAGACTAAAAAATCAAGACGGCCAGGACATCATAGCTTATGGCGGTGCAACTTTTGTGTCGGCGCTAATCAAACATGGTCTGATTGACGAGTTGCATTTATTCATTAATCCGACTGCCATTGGGTCCGGAATGTCCATTTTCAAAGAACTGGACAGCAAACAAAAGCTAACATTGGTCAAATCCACCGCCTTTGAGTGCGGGATTGTTATTCTACATTATGTACCAAATCATGACTGAGCCGGTGTAATTTAGCTGATTCTTGTAAGCCAAAAAATAAATAACGGGATTGGCACATGCGTTCCAAAAACCGGGATGCAAAAGATGATCTATAGCTTTTCAGAAATGATTTTGAATCGTAGTGGCGGCTTTAGCCGCTTCACCCCACCAAACAGTGAAATCTTGGCTGCAAATCCAAAACCTTTTTCTGAATATCTATACTGACAAATTTCAAACCATGCGCCAGTACCCAACCGGAATCATCCACAAACAGCAGCAGGGAATCAGAATTTGGTCTCCACCGGTCAGGTAGACTATTTAAATTCAAATTGAATCACGAGTTTTGAAAATGGAGTTATAGTTTCAACGAAACTTTGTTATTATTGTCGTGATACTTTATTTATTGTGATCACCCCTTATCGAAGGATAAACAGCATGGATTTAACCCTGAATTCTGAAATAATTCAACTGCATGCAGAAATTTGCGGTGGACTGGCAGACGCGAACCGGATTATGATCCTGTACGAACTGGGAGCTGCCCCAAAGAATGTAACTGAATTGTGCAACACACTAAACCTGCCTCAATCCCTGGTCTCACGTCATCTCAAAATTCTGCGTGAACGGCACATGGTTGAGACCGAACGCCACGGAACCGTAATCATATACAGCCTGGCCGATTCGCGTCTGACACAGGCACTCGACCTGCTGCGAGCCGTGATGCGCGAAAGACTGGCAAAAAACGCAGCCCTTGTCAGCGCGATGGATTAAGAGCTCAGGACTAATCAACAAGGTCTGGTATCAACAAAAATAGAAGTCGGCACGCGAATTGTTTTCGTGTGCCGACTTCTATTCTCCCCCACCCTTCTCCTCCAGGAAAAGGGACATAAGCATTGACGGAAGATCGCCACGGCCGCGAAAACCAAAGGCGCGGCCTCGCGATGATTATACTGAGTCGTCAAGAGGCAATTTGCACCTTAACAATTTGAG
>CAYWXS010000268.1:0-2003 GCA_964462245.1 uncultured Anaerolinea sp. | reverse complement strand
CTTTTAGCTAAGAATTTTTTCTTATCAGTAAACATATCTTCGATAAAATCGAAAGAGGGAGTTCCTAATACTTTTTCCCAGATTTTATCAGTTATTATATGAAGATAATTACGGATTTCATCTTTGATGGATAATTGTCTTAGGATTCTTCTTTTATCCATATAGGTTCTATCTAAATATGAAATTTCTCTTTTCTCATTCGATGTGAGGAACATTTTAAGTTCTTCTACAGCATCTGTTGTTAATGAAATTAATTTTAGATTGCCTTCAGTTTTATACATTTGTAATCCAGTATCGTTCTGAATGATACTTAAAGTTCCAATTTTTGTTTCTCTTTCTTTCATTGTTTGTTGATTATTTTTTGTTGTTTGTTAGCTGTTTTTGTTGGTTGCTTGTTTTGTTGTTTGTTTATTGAAATAGAAA
Source organism: uncultured Anaerolinea sp. (assembly GCA_964462245.1). Lineage (GTDB taxonomy): Bacteria > Chloroflexota > Anaerolineae > Anaerolineales > Villigracilaceae > UBA5195. The sequence continues at coordinate 1,580 of CAYWXS010000268.1, read as the reverse complement.
AATATGATATTTTCGATTTAATATATATCATTATAAAAGAAAAGTTTTTATAATCATGTTATCATTAAAAATAAAACTGTACCAATTACTTTTACGGAACTAAAAAGAAAAGCATTATATCAATTGGAAGCTGAACCGTTATCGCTCATCGCTCCTTTCAATCAACCGTGCGCAGAAGGCTACTCTTGCACGCGTTCTTGCCGAGAGCGGGAACGACTTTTTTTCGAAGGCTGACGTTGAGGTTTTTGATGCCTATTATTTTGTTCCGCCCTATCTTGATGACCTGCTTCCGCAGTTACAGCATGAGTTTGACGGGATTATTGTGGTACCGATGATTCCTGTTGAATCGGCATTTTCGTGTGGAGTGGCCTGCCAGATGGTTATCGATCTTTATGGCGACAGCATGTTCGCCCACGTCAGAGTGATGAGTAAGCTGTGGAAAGAGGATCGTCTTCACCGTATTTATATAGAATATCTTTTCGGGCAACTGTCACCATCCGTGCGTCACTGTCAAAAGGGCAAAATCGGACTTGTGCTGGTCATTCATGGTACTTTGGTGAAGAATCGTGCGGGCAATCCTCCGAAACTCTTTACCGGGCTTAATGAGACTATCGCGTTTTTTGAGGAGATGAAAGGCAAGATTATGGCTGATCCTGAAAACATTTTCAGTGATGTGCGCCAGGGCTGTATCAATCATTCAACAGGAGGGGAGTGGACTGCTGATACCATTGAGTATGCGCTTGAGGAGTTCAGGCGTGAGGGGTATGAGGGAGTGGTCATGTTTCCCTATGGTTTTTTTGCCGACAACAGTGAGACAGAGTATGATGCCTGCAAAAAGCTTGAAGCGGCTGATTTTGCCGTATCGCAGTATGTCAGATGCATTAACGATTTTCCGGCATTTGGTCGGTGGCTTTCCGATCGGGTGTTTGATGAGCTTCATAAGCTCTATGAACTCCAGGCTGCATTTGAGGGTCTTGAACATAACCAGTAAATTTCAGCATCATTGAATCAGGTAGATCAGCAAGAGAGAGAACAACTGGAGATGTCACTGCAGCAGGATCCCGAAAATCCCCTGAAGCAGTATGCACTGGCACATGTCTATATTGACCTTCAGCGCAATGCCGAGGCACTTGAGTTGCTCGATCGCTGCATCCGGGTCAGGCGTCGCGATCCGCAGGCACTTTATGCACGTGCGGTCACCTATTTGTCGATGGGTGTTTATCGAAAAGCGGCGTGTGATTTGATGAAAACCATCGTGCTTGACCCTGGTTTTTTACAGGCGTACAAACATCTTGGCTTTGTGCAGTTTACACTCGGCAAGGAAGATGCGGCTCTGAAAACCCTCAGGAAAGCGCTGGAGATTGATCCGGAGTATGCTGAAATCTATTGCGTTTTGGTTGATGCCTACCTTGATCTTGGTGAGCTGGAACATGCAAGGGAGGCATTTGAAAAAGCGCTTGATCTTGAGCCCGATAATGCTGAACCCCACAGCAAGATAGCCATGTATTACCTTTCGAGAGGCGATATGAAAGGGCTGAAAAGGGAGTATGAAATATTGAAAACGCTGGATGCTGCGCTCG
>CAYWXS010000267.1:0-2021 GCA_964462245.1 uncultured Anaerolinea sp. | reverse complement strand
GGGCAAACACCTGGAGATTATCCCCCACAACAGCGGTTATTTCCGGTGGCAGGATAACCCTTGGCGTAAAACACAGTGAAGCTGGCTTATTGCCTGCCTCCGGAGCGGCCGAGGACTTGGTTTCTGGTAATGTCACGACTGTACTGACTGTAACTGGAGCAGATGAAGAGCTGACATTGTCGGACACGGGGTTTTCCGGTAATGATCCTGAAGTTACAGCCTTGATGGACATATCATCAAACCACCAGGACTGTGTGCCAGTGGCTATGCCGGAATCCCCTAAAAAGAAAGTGACACTTACACACTCTGCCGGGGTTTTGAAGGGAACCGTAACTTGTGTCCACGTTGTGACTGTAACACCGGTGGATGTTGCTCCGGCTACAATATAAACCTTATGGGTAGCATCATATACACCGTAACCTCCCGCATGAACCCCGTCACCGCGAGTCCAGAAAGTCAGCATATAGTTAGTATTGGGAGTGACAGTAAAGGTCTGAAGCAATTGGGAGGCGTACCATGAGTTGCCGCTAGTTGAGGTAAGCTTGGCGGCATGAGCCCCGCCATGGAATATTGCCGTGTCGTCAACTACATCTCCATTATTGGTCCAACTGGAATACAGAGAGCCTCCCAAAGCCTCAAACCCGGGGTTTGGAATATTCTCGGGGCCATAGGTCGGAGAGGCGGCAAAGCCGGAGCCAACCATAAAAATACTGGAGATTAAAAGACTAAGCATGTTTTTGATCATTTGGAAATTTCCTTGTTTTTATTGAATCCATTCGTAAAACCTATTTATCTGTTGCTTACCGTTCGATGCGCGTAGTCCTGACTGCGGTATCTCCGCGCCAGGCGATTTCATACGATGAACCATCGGCGCAGGGTTCAGAGGTAACGCGCTCCGGCAGGGCATAATGCACCAGCACGGGCGCATCGCCAAGGAGATCGCGACCGAGCCAGAGGTACGAGCCGAGCCACAGCGGCTCCGCCAGTTGGCGCTCCCCAACCATCACCCGCACCGACGATCGCGGCGTCCACGCCGGCATGCGAATACGCAGGGCGCTGGGGTGTTTCAACTTCACGCGCAGCATGGCCTCAGTTTCCCGGCGACTTGTCACTGCCAGCCGGTCATCCTCGTAATCGAAATGCCAGTTGAGGGTGAGCCCTTGCGCATCGGTGACGGCCGTGTGCTGATAGAAATCACACAAGCTGTGCACCACTGCGGCAAGCACATCGTGGGTCGAGTCCTTCCACGCGTTGCGATCCAACAACACCCCCCAGCCACCGAGCCATTTGGGGATCAGCGACCGCCCGTCAGGACGCGTCTGCCCGAGATCCGCCTCCTGAATCTGCACGGGCAGCAGATGCGAACGCAATATCCGCTCAACGTCGTCGAGCAAATCGGTCTGATGATCCTGCAAAGCCAGCCAGAGCGCCAGTTGCGCGATATCGCCGGCGCTCGCGGAATCGCACAGTTTTTCACCGCGGTGATTGGCACACCAGGTCTTCCCCAAGTCGTGCGGGGTCCAGCAGGACTCGGTGATATTGCGCCGCCAAAGCGAATGCCGTACCAGCTTGGTGACGGCATCAAGGTATTGGCGCTGCTGCGTCAGCAGGCCATACAGCAGCAGACCGCGCACCGTGCCAAGGTACGAGTGATTGTGGCCGCGATGCTCCGGTGCAAAGAAGGCCGTGCGTGCCTCGCCCTGTTCATCGACGAGCATCCGCAGGTGATGCCGTGCCAGGCGCTCCGCCAACTGCAGGGCGAGGGAATCGCCGGTGGCCTCATAAAACCAGATCACCGCTTCCAGGCAGCGCCCGCTCGTACAGGTGGCGTCGAACCAGCCAGTCGCATCTTCCGTCGTCTCCATCAAACTCTGGTTCGGCGACACCGGAACCGAGCCCCACATCCCCAACCGCGTTATATCGAAATGCCCGTCCGCACGAAAACAACGGTCCAGCATAGTCAGAAAGCGGTGGCCGGCATCCCGAGCCCACGCACAATCGCGCCAGCGCACCAAGGCGTG
>CAYWXS010000266.1:0-2125 GCA_964462245.1 uncultured Anaerolinea sp. | reverse complement strand
CTGCAATCCGTTTATCGGTCCATTCTGTGTGTCCAACAAGATAATAGCCATCCTGCACGGGGATAAATTTATCCAGCTTGAGGACAATCCCATACAGCGCCGCCGCGGCAGGTGCATTTTCAGGCGACCACTGCGTACTCCAGGTTTGCTCTGGCCCAGCCACTACCAGGTTTGAAAGCAGCACACGTAATTTTCCTTTTGGAAGCTCAGAATAAGCTACCGAAACGCCAAACTGACCTGTTCCATGACCACCACCTCCACCACCGCCGCCGTTGGGGGTATAGCCGTCAATCTCCAGGGACAGCCCTGTGACGTCCTGGTCACTGTTGAATATAAAGCTGTAGCCACCTCCCTGCGAGTCGGCTCTCACCGTTGTCAAAGTCACCGTCCGCCCACCGATCTGAATTGGCTGATTCGGCGTCCATTCCTGCCCGGGCTGCGGATTGTCACCCGCATCAAACTCAAATTCTGCCGCAGAATTAAGGACCGGTGCAATCGGCAAACCTGAAATACTGACTGTCACGGGGAAGGACACATTGGATTTGAATTGAATTCCCCGGTCAAAAGCCGGCAAATCCTCAATAGCCGGATTGGATGTAAATACTTCTTTTCCATTCGCGTCGGTCAATTTGAGATTGCTGAATTCAATCCAGCCGTCCGTACCTGACTGTTTGAGTGAAAAGAGCAGGATCGTATCCTCGCTAACCTGCAAGGCTTTCAGTAATGTCAAAGGAGTGGGCACAGCAGGTGTTTCAGTCGGCGAGACGGTTTTTCCCGGCACGGGCAAAGCTGTTTCTGTCGGCTGGATCTCGATCACTGGTTCAATAATCAGATCTGCCGGAGCGGGTTTGAAGCGCAGCGGTACCTGCCAGTTCTCTGGCGCCAGACCCGGCATTGTATTCTGAATACAGGGCAGGATCAAGGCTGCATCGTTTACATCCATCAGAATTGCTGGATAAACAAAGCGGGATTGACCCATCTGGGCCCCGCCTTCTTGAACCATAAGGCTACTGCCATTTGGAAGACGTATCCAGGGCATGTCGTAGCATCCACTTACGTTTTCATCGTGCGAGAGCGCGCTCCAGGGCACATTTTCCAGGCTGAATAGGACCACTGTTTTGTCTGCAGTAAGCACTGCTTCACTCACCGTTAACGTAATTCCGTCCCTGGTCTGCGATACCGGCTCAGCCAGCACGCGGATGGGCGAGCCCTGCTCCACCAGCCCCACACCGGGGATGTAGCCGAGCGAGCGGCCAACTGCATAGACCACGCCGGTCAACAAAGTGAGCGCAAGAAAAATGAATAAAATCAGCAGGGCTGGCCGGGTGCGCAAAGTTAGCATGAAGGAACTCCTTTTGAACCAAAAAGGGAACCGGGATGGATTTACTGGCTCGAGCAAATCGCTTTGCCTGCGGCGCAATTCCAATTCCAAACGCGTAGCGAAAGCGGCATCCGGCTCGGAGGCGGAATAAAATCCGGTAAGGGCGGTTTCAAGCTCAGGCGGCAGGGTCAAGTTCATTTCATCCATTTTCAGCCTCCCAATGTTCGCGCAGCCAATCGAGCGTGCGATAGAGCGCCATCTTGACAGCGGCTTCGCTACGAGTAGTCAGCAGGGCAATTTCGGCAAAACCCAATCCAGCCGAGAAGCGCAGGCGCAGGAGCTCCTGCTTTTCTTCGTCAAGCTGGGCAAGCAGGTGGGTCAGGCGCTTCCGGTCATCGCTCTTTTCAAGCGCAGCCAGCAAACCGGGTTCTACCGATTGGATTTCACGGGGATATGCCCCAGTTCGCGTGGGGTCGAGTTGGCTGGTCGGGCGCTGACGATAAAAGTCCACCAGACGGCGGCGAGCGATGGTAAACAGCCAGGCGCTAAAACAGCCGCCCGCCCGGTAATGGTTGGCAGACAGTCCTTCCAAGGCATCGATGAAGACCTGTGTCGTAATATCCTCGGCATCGTGAAAATTTCCCAACCGGTTGTAGAGATAGCGGTAGACTGGTGTCAGGTAACGTCGATAAAGCGCGGCGAAAGCATCGGAATTATGCCGGGCTTGTTCGATGAGCGCAGGGTCGTCGGGCAGGTTGGTCATCATCTACTATGTATATCGGGGAAGATGAGAAAAAGTAACAA
>CAYWXS010000265.1:0-2170 GCA_964462245.1 uncultured Anaerolinea sp. | reverse complement strand
GTGAAATTATTGAACTTCATTGCACCTATGATCCCCAAACCAAAGGGGGTAATGCGCCTGACGGAAGAAAAGTAAAAGCAACTTTGCATTGGGTAGCTGTTGCACAGGCTGTTAAAGCAGAGGTGCGCTTGTATGACCGCCTGTTTACCGATCCCGATCCCGCCGGCCATAAGGATAAAGATCTGCTTGAGTTTCTTAATCCCGATTCATTGAAAGTTTTGCAGGAATGTTTTATTGAACCATTTGTCAAAAACAGCAAACCCTTGGATAGCTTTCAGTTCGAAAGGCTGGGGTATTTCAATATAGATCCGGATTCGACTGCCGAACAGCTTGTATTTAACCGAATTGTTTCACTTAAGGATGGATTTAAGAAATAATAGAAATTTGACATTTAGACAATTCGGCAATTGACCCACAAGTGAGCGGGTGAGTATTCATAACTTGAAAACTCACCCGCTCACTTTTAGAATTAGAGATCTTTCGCCTTTAAAACCTTCTCGATCTGATTCCTTGTATAAAAGAATGTGAAAATCGCAGCGCTCCAGTTTACTGCGAAAATTCCCCACCAGATACCCTTTGTCCCCCACCCGAGCGTAATGGCAAGTAATATAAAAAGGGGAAGCGGCATCAGAAACTGCCGGTAAACACCTACAAATATCGCATACATCGGCCTTTTCATCCCCTGCAAAGTCGAAACCGACATATTGAGAAAGATGTAAGCAAAGAAAAACAGCGCTGCAATACGCAGATACTCAATTCCAATTGCTATAACCTGGCTATCGGCCGTGAATGCCTGCATAAGCTGGCGTGCAAAGAGCAGGACCAATACTGTACCGATTGTAATGATTATTAAACCATACCGGATATTAAGCTTCCACGATTCATAAACCCGCTCCGGACGATTGGCTCCCATGTTTTGGGCAGCCAGGGTGAGTGCTGCAATATTTAAACCAATGGTTGGCAAAAGGGCAATTTGTTCAATCCGCGTGGCAATGCCATAAGCAGCTACTGCCTCCTTACCAAAGTGACTTGCAAAATAGGTAATCACAAAGATACCAATAGCCACCGTAAGCATGTTCAGGCTCGCCGGAAATCCCTGCCCGAACAAGGCGGAAAAGTATTTTTTCCGGGGGACAAAATCGTTAAATCGGGCATGTTGAAAAACTTTTAATTTACGGGTAACATAGATCATATAGAAAGTTCCCAAAACCTGGATGATAACGGTAGAGAAGCCTATTCCACGGATTCCAAGTGCCGGAAAACCAAATCCTCCGTAAATAAACCACGGATCCAGAATGAGGTTGAGCACAAAGCCGGCAATCAGATAATTGCGATAGGTCCTGGTATCACCCCTGGCTGTTAACAGGGAATTAAGGATACTATTGATCAGAAAAAATACAGTGCCATACAATATCGTATCCATGTACTTAACCGAAATCTCAAGGTAATTCTCTGTAGCTCCTAAAATCCGGAAAAGGGTTGGGGCAGCAATCAATCCCAGAATCATTAGCAGAACGGAATTGATTACAGAAAAAGTTACAGCCTGATATCCGATTTTATCGGCCTCTTCATTCCGTCCGGCACCCAGCGATTGTGATATTAATGCCGTAGTTCCTGTTCCCATCCCCATTCCCATTGCCAGGATAATAAAAAACACAGGAAAGGTAAGCCCCATTGCTGCAAGGGCGGCTGTGGATATCCTTCCACCGTAATAGGTATCAACAACGTTGAAAAGGGTATTAAAAATAAACCCAACGCTTGCCGGCACGGCAAGTCTGCGGATAAGCTGTGGAAGAGGCGCTGACGTAAAATCAATTGATTTGAGCATTTTTTTGATAAAATAAATGTACTATTACAACACCTTATGACTCCCAAAGGTTTAACTTTGTAAATAAGAACTTACTAAACATATTTTAGTTACGAAGACTAATCGTACTTTTAATACAAGATCAAAAAAAAGTAGTCAACAAAGACTTCGGAAAGGAGAAAAAAAATGAAAGCATCTTTTAAAATTGATTACCAGACCTTATGGGGTCAGGTCCTTTATGTAACCGGTTCTGCATCTGAATTTGGTGCATGGGATCCTGCCCATGCGTTACCAATGAAAAGTGCTGTTGCAGGTGAATGGGAACTGAATTGTGAGTTCTCTTCGGAGGCTCGGCTTGAATAT
>CAYWXS010000264.1:0-2222 GCA_964462245.1 uncultured Anaerolinea sp. | reverse complement strand
GACCACCTGCGAGTATGACGGCTTTCATAGGTATTTTCTCGATATCTCGACTTTTTGATGATATACAATTTCACCCGATGACGAAGATGCTGAACGATAAGGATTGGACGTCGTGTTGATCACGGTTCTTCTGGCAACTTACAATTGGCCGCAAGCACTTTCATTGAGTTTGCAGTCCTTGCGTGCGCAGACTGATTTGGATTTTGAGATTGTCATCGTGGATGATGGCTCCAGTGAGGAGACTCGTCGCAATATCTCTGAATTTCAAAAAGATTTTCCAGTGCCGATCCACCATATTTGGCAGGAAGATCTAGGGTTCCGTAAAGGCCGAATTTTGAATCAAGGAATTGCCAAGGCACAAGGTGATTACCTTGTTTTTTTAGATGGCGATTGCATTGCGCAGCCTGATTTCATTGCGCAGCACCGTCACTTGGCGGCGCCGAAACACTTGGTAACGGGAAGTCGAATTTTGTGCGATCAAAAATTGACAAATACTTTGATTGCCACGGGCCAATGGCAAGGTTGGTCTATTTTGCGGGTTTTGCAATGGCGTCTTCACCGCAAGATCAACAAGTGTCTTCCTATTTTTATCAAAGTTCCCGACAATCTATGGCGTGTGTATACAAAATTTGTATGGCGACGCATCAAAGGTTGCAACATGGCCTGTTGGAAAAGTGATGCGCAAGCCATCGGCGGTTTCGACGAGCAGTTGGTTGGATGGGGACATGAGGATGCTGACTTTGTGTTCCGTTTGCAAAAGCACCGAAACATTTTTAGAAAATCGGGGGCGTTCGCTACAGAAATTTTACACTTGTGGCACCCACAAGGCGATCGTGCGCAGGCCGAAAAAAACGCAGCAGTCGTTCGAGCTAAGATTTTGGCCAAAGGCTGATATACTGCCGAATCTCGAATTCATTCATACATAACCAATTTAAAAGTATTTTGAAGCCTTGACGCAAACGTGTCTTCGAAACATCAATATTTATGATTTATATTTTAGGAAATTATAGAAAAAATTCGAGATTGATTTATTTTGTTGTAAATATCCTGCGGCTAGGTATTCCAGGCTTTATATACGGAATGCGCCGAATGTGGTTGCTCAGTCGGTGCAAGGGCGAAGCTGCGCGGAGGTTGCAATTACGCGCGGATTACTACTGCAAGTTGGATCAATTGACACAACTCAGTCCCTCCGCAAAACCATTTCGTTTCAGAATTTTCACCGAGCATTCTCGAAACTATCAATTCGATCTGGGTCAATACATGCGATATTGGAAGAGGAATTACCCTGTTCAGTACCGCTTTAATGATGACACGCATTTGTCTGAATTCCCAATATTTACGAAGGCCAGGGTGATTGAAGGGGATGTTCGAAATTTAGTGGTCATGAATATGGATAAGGTTCGGCACTTTGACTTTGTTCATGATCGAACTCCATATCAATCCAAAAATAATCTGGCTGTGTGGCGCGGTCCGGCCTATCAGCCTTGGCGGGTTGAATTTTTAAATAGGTGGTTTGGTCATCCAAGGTGTGATATTGGTCGCACTGATAAAAATTTAGATGGGATTCATCAGCGTAAACAGTGGCTCACAGTCGCGGATCAATTAAAAAGCAAGTTTGTTGTTTCGATTGAAGGTGGTGATGTCGCCACAAATCTCAAATGGATCATGTCGTCTAATTCATTGTGTTTTATGACGCGTCCAACCAAGGAGACTTGGTTTATGGAGGGGCTACTGAAGCCGAATTATCACTATGTGATGCTGAAAAATGACTACTCGGATTTGCTTGAAAAGATGGATTATTACTTGGCGCATGAAGACGAGGCGTTGGCAATTATTAATAACGCGCATAAGTGGGTGGCTCAGTTTCAAAACCCGCGTGATGAGGAAATAGTTTCGCTGCTGGTGTTGCAGAAATATTTCCAAATGACTGGCAGTCTAAAAACATAAAAAATCAGCCACCCCAAAGGTGGCTGATTATGTAAACATTATTTCGTTTTTTACTTGATCAAAAACGAATCGCGCTTCTTGCCAGCTTTGATCTCGTCGGCCATCCAACGTGGAGTCTTGCCACGACCTGACCAGGTCGCTCCGCTCTTGGCATGCTTGTACTTTGGCTTCACAACGCTTCGCTTGTCTTTGCCCGCGCTCTTTGCTGGGGCCTTTGCAGCCTTCGTCTTGCCTGCTGCAGCCTTGCTGTCGCTTATGGACTTGCGGGCGCTTGC
>CAYWXS010000263.1:0-2236 GCA_964462245.1 uncultured Anaerolinea sp. | reverse complement strand
ACAGAGCCGTCATCGACAACAATCAATTCGTAATCAGAAAAGGTTTGCGCCAAAGCCGGCCTTACGTTGGCAGATATAGACCTTTTTGAAATCAACGAGGCCTTTGCCTCGGTTGTTCTTCAGGCTATCCAGGTATTGAATATCCCCATTGAAAAGGTTAACGTCAACGGAGGCGCTTGTGCCATCGGGCATCCGTTAGCAGCCAGCGGAGCACGCCTTGTCGCAACGCTCACGCGCGAACTCCATCGTCAGAATCTTCGCTACGGCCTGGCATCCATCTGTATCGGCGGCGGTGAAGCGGTTGCGGTAATAATTGAGCGAGTGTAAATGTTCAGGAACTGAGAATTGAGTTTAGAGTTTATGGCAATGAACGCCAAAACAGGGAGATCCGAAAGGGTCTCCCTGTTTTGTTTAAGCGCAGTTAGCCTGATGTGAAGAAGCCTGCTCCAGTCCAGCACAGAACGACGGATAGGAAGGTGCTATGTCGTTCGGTGGATGCTCACCAGTGGTCGATTTGAAGTAGCAACAGTCATGCAGACGATTACAGACCGATGATTAGAGCTATATGGCGAAACCTCCGAGGTTTTAAAAACCTTGGAGGTTTACTTAAATGTCAGTTTGTTCGCAATGTGAAGTGAGTGGTGCTGAAATAAAAAGCCCTTTCCTGCACCGTGAGGTGCAGGAAAGGGCTTTTTATTACTTAGCCGTGTAGCGTGAACTACTTAGCAGCTTTAGGCTCGACAGCTACTAGTACGTCTGAAGTTACTTTGCGTGCCAGAGCAAAGTTCTGATCTACAAAATTCTGGAATGATTCGAAGCCCTGATTGATTGAGTCGTTCCAAAAAGCAACGATAGACTTTACTTCCTTAGGAAGGTTCTTGTTGGTTGACTCAGTTAAAGCGGCGGTCTCTTTTTTAATAGCCGCAACCTGACTGACGGCATCCTTGTAGAGGCCTTCGATCGCATCGATAGCCTTTACGGAGGCATCCTTGGCAGTCCAGTCAACGTCAAGACCGGCTTCAACGTTTTTCTTCAAACTTACGAGGCCCTTCTGGCTTTCTTTTACATACGCGCTGACAACTTTCTTTAGCTCACTCGGAACAGCAGGAGCAGCATCCAGAAAAGTTTCAGTAGCAACTGCTACCTGGTTAGTGATAGCGCTGATAGCATCAAAACTCATATTGATTGCATTTTTGTTGAAAACTGCGGTTTCATTGTTTAATTTTGCTGTTGTCATGTGTAAATCTCCTTTTGGCTGTTTATTTTAAACAGTTTTTGTTTGTGTATAAATAAAATTTATACAGTATTTAAATAAAAGTCAAGGGGGGATTTGATAAATGTTTATACATTGCATTTTTTTGTAATTATATATATAAACATTTCGCCGCTCAATGGCCTTTCAAACAGCCCGGTCAGTAACCCAGAACTGCACACTCCAAACATAGAGAAAGCGATTACCTAACTATATGATCACTAAAGAGCAAAAAGACCTTTTCCGCAAATCCGTTGGAAAACTCCTCGAAAAACGCAGGCTGGAAAAGGGGATAAATCGTAAAGAGCTCGGTGTTGCCCTGGGTTATGAAGGCAACTGTGCCGTACAGGTAGTGGCCCGATTCGAGTCCGGTCGTGCCGGCGTGCCAAAAGCAAAAATCGAAAAACTGCTTGAAATACTCAATGTATCAAACAAAGATTTTGGTTTGGTCGGTTCCACCCAGTCACTGAAAAACTTCATCTCTGCCAGTGGTTTCTTCAGCTCTCCGGCAACACCATGGGGCAATGCCATGGTCGACTTTATGGAGAACACCGAAGCGAACCTCATGAAACAGGCGCTCGCAGAGGATGACGGATCTGATGACCAGGCATCTGACTACCAAACTGATATGTATCAGGATGTTATTAGAATCATGCGGCTTTTCCGGGTCCAGAAACAAGAGGTGCGCCTTTCTCTTTTTGAACAATTGGATATGCTGGACAGTCTCAGTGATGGCGATGAGGACCGGTTGGCTGAGTTGCTCGTTACGCTTAAAATTGAACCGGTTGAAGCCTATCGCGAAATCGAGGGACACCTAATGAATAGATTGAAGGGGGCAAAGAGTTAACAGGGTTTTGCCTGATTGTGTGAGCCGGGAAGTTTGCCTGCGATTATTATTTAAATATTTGTTTGTATACACCTGCTTTTTTACTTGCATAAAACAAAACAGACATCTATATTTGTTTAAATTTTCGAATTCGGGAT
>CAYWXS010000262.1:0-2274 GCA_964462245.1 uncultured Anaerolinea sp. | reverse complement strand
GGCTGACAGGTGCGGGGAGAGAACACAATCGATGTCCTTGGTGCGGACGCCAATGGCCTCATTTCCTTGAAACAACCAATACCCTGCGGCGAGGCTGCCGATGATGATGATATTCGGATGCACCTCGGGCGGAATGGCCGCCGAGACTTCGGCCAGCACTTTCTGCGGCGAAACTTCTTTGGGTTCGGGCTTCATATACTGGAGGGACGGATGCTTTGGAGATGATCGAGGAATTGCGAAGCCTGCATTTCAAGTCGTGCTTCGTGCAGATCAAGCAGGCACTCCACGGGGTCCGCCCAAGCAAGGCCTCCTTGCCTTGGAACGAATAATGAAACTGCATGACGCACGGCATGAACAACCACGGTGGCTGGCTGCAATGGGTCGGTGACCGGCTTCAGGGCAGGGTCGAGATCCTTGATGAAATCAAGGATCAAATGCTTGCCGGGGCAATGCACGGACAGGTCCAAGCGCGGAGTGCCGACGATATCGAGTGCGGGAAAACTGTGCAACGCCCCAAGCACGCCACCAATGGCAAGGCCGGGAGGGGCAAGCATTTCCAAGCGGCGGATATGCGCCTCGATGCTACGTGGTTGGCCCGAAGGATCGGCAAAACGCACCGTCGACCGAGCGCGGTCCGAAACGGCCACCATTCTGGCGAACTCGTCCTTCGGAAACCATCGCAGCACAATGCGCCGGTCGGAAGTGCGTTCGACCAGACCGCCCAGAGGACGAAGGGCTCGGGCAACAGCCGGGTAGGAACAGCCGGCAGTTTTCGCCAGCCAATCCGCCGTCACCGCGTCCCCGACCGTCAGCCAACGGTGAATGAGCAACTTCAGAATGACAAAGCCGTAATCCGTGCGATTGCCGCCGGCTTTGCTGCGTTCCGCCGCGATCAGGCCGACCAGCATTTGCAAAATCCAAGGGTCTGGATCGCTTGGAATCCCGATGATTCGACCATCGGACGCCAGACAAATGGAGAGGCGCTCCTGCACCTCGGGGCGCAAAACAGATGAGGCCCGCCGCCATTCCTCCCTGACCCGCTCGCAGGCGATGGTGGATTCGGCAAGCACTACGTAGCCGCGCAAAGCCGGGTCGTCGCTCACCTGATAAGCCACCTGCATCAGGCTGGTGCGCAGCGTCCTGACCGCATCCACGCCGAATTTCACCTCCGCTACGACATTGCCGACGCGACCACCAACCTCCCGATGATCGGGCCGTTCTTGGTCCTTTTGAGTTCTGTCAGGCATGGCTGAAGTGAACTTGCAGGATTAATGCGAACGCTGCAAGTAAATATTGATAGTGTGCTGAAGTATGCAAAAAGAGACGGTATTCGTCCATTTTCTAATATCCCAGCACGTCTTTGAGAGACGGTTTCCACTGTGGCGATCCCCGTCTCAAAGTGTCCTCACCTCAAACAGACAGCATCGCTGGCGACGCTAACAACCAACAACCATGGGTGAAATTTAACCATGAAGTGGTCGATTTCCAACCAAGCACCTTGCCAAGCGCCCGCACCATTTTCCGTACTTCATGATACTGTCTCCTTGAATCTGAGCTGCGTCGGCTGACGTCGACGATGCTCAGGGTGCCCTTGAAGGCGATTCGGTGTCGGAATCAGGCCAGCACATGTCTTCAGGGCCGTCGCGAAATCCGCTTGCAAGATTGCATATTGTGAGACAGTGTTCCCATATGCAACAATATTCACGGGTTCTGGCGACGGAATTGCGCCAGCTACTGGACCATTTTCCGGCAGTGGCATTGACCGGTCCGCGCCAATGCGGGAAGACGACTTTGGCTCATCAGCTTGCGGAAACGCTTGGCAAGTCGAGTCTGTATCTGGATCTGGAAAACACCGCCGACCGGCTCAAGTTGACGGATCCCAATGCGTTTCTCGATCCCATGGCTGAGCGATTGATTATCTTGGACGAAGTTCAGCGGGTGCCCGACCTGTTTCCTCAGCTCCGAGGCATCATCGACCGACGCCGGACGCCCGGGCGGTTTTTGTTGCTTGGTTCTGCCTCACCGCTGCTGCTCCGGCAGTCGAGCGAGTCGCTGGCAGGTCGTATCGCGCATGTGGAATTAGCTCCGCTCCAACTCTCGTAGGTGGGGCAGTCCGAACTATCCCGCTTGTGGGTTCGCGGTGGATTTCCCGACAGTTTCCTCGCCGCCACGGACGCCCTCTCTTTCCGCTGGCGCGAGGAATTCATCCGCACTTATCTGGAGCGCGACATTCCGCAACTCGGATTCCGGGTGCCGGCGGAATCGCTCCACCGC
>CAYWXS010000261.1:0-2308 GCA_964462245.1 uncultured Anaerolinea sp. | reverse complement strand
TTCGCCAACAACTCAAGTCACCCGACGTTAAAATGCTTCTTGCGTAAGTCCTAATGAATAAGAAATAATCTATCAGAATACGAAACGACGATTATAACGAAGGGTATAACCGAAGATTTTCTGGCTCATCCAGCCACAACGGAAAGTGACTCTATTGTGTAACTCTCGCGCTAAACATAACTGTGCTTCGCCTCCTCAGGTGCTATTCCATCCAGAGACAGCCACAAGCCCAGCTTGAGCGGAGATGATTTTCAACTATTCCATTTGTTGCCGGTCATGACATGTCAGTAGCGGTAAATATCGATGCGTATAAATCGCCCTCACTTGAGTTTCACTGAGAAACCTCTGGCTTGCGAATCAAGATACATTTCACATAAGTTTGCCTTTGTGCCTATCCTTGCCCACCAATTTGGGCTATGACATCATACCCAAATGTATACCGAATCGGCGCAATTTCTTGCCAGAGCATCGACTTCAATTTCTTACCACTCCAGCACATTCTGCATTCAAACAGCATTTCGGACCTTGGGCAATTATGATCGCATCGCCCCATGGTTTGCACAGTCTTCCATCCGCTGTTCTATGCTGTTATTAATGGCTATCCGTACTTGGCACAATCAACCCCCTTCACACTCAACCACAAATTTCTTTTCCGAGTACAATTCTCGTTGGAACTCATGGCGCTCTCCTATTTGTCAAAAACGAGTTTGCCAAGATTTCCTTTTTTTTTCAAGTCAAAAGCAAGTATTGCGATACTGCCACAAAACGAATTTTTATAACATCAGAATAATCCCTTTTGTGAGTGTTATTATTAAGCAAAAATATTTATTACTGTTTATGATCCTTTAAAAAAAGCCCTTAAGATTTCAGTCAGGTTAATGACAACCAACCTGCAGTGACTAAGAAAAATATTTTTCTACCTGATAAAATATTTCAACCATTTGACCCAATTTCGTAAATAAAAAGGCTTTTGAAAAGTGGTTCGATTACAAAGGTAAGATTATTATTCCGAAATAATTTAAAACTTTTAGGAATTAACCTCTTAACCAATTAAATTATAAATAGAGTATCTGGGAAATATATCCTTGTCTAAGCCTAGAATCACCTTAATACTTACCCTGATTTTTTTGACAGTTATTATGTTGCTAATAAAATTAGTAATGTATAACTTGGAAGACAAGATTTATGGTCTGGATATCATCATCATGATCATAGGCATACCATCCATCTTTCTATTTGCATGGATTGTTCAAAAACCAGAAACAATATCGACTGCATTAAACATATTCCACAATCTATCTAAAAACCACAGCTTATTTTTTCTGTTACTTGCCTCTGGATTCTTTGCAGTTACCATTGTGTATATGCTTTTATTTAATGAAAATAAAAATGCCAATATGATTCCAATAACGGTTACACAAACCGAAATGAATATAGGTGCTATTCAAACTTCAGCAGTCCAAACTGCCTTTGCAGAGATACTTCCAAGCGACAACGCAACAAAACCGCCAGAGCCAACAAAAACCGGTTTTGAAACGGAAGCACCATCCACCCCAACAGATATTTCAATTTCTGAGACAATTGACCCCAATCCTGAAACCCCCCAACCAACCGAACCGCCCACGGAAATACCCACTGATGAAATACCGAGCACTGATACACCAGACCCAAACGAAACTCCAGAAATAACCCCAACATCCATCCCGGACCCAATCACTTTGGATGGATCCGGAAACGATATTGTAGAGTTCACCAAATGGAAAGGTCCAGCGGTTTTGAGTGCTACTCATGATGGAGATGGTGATTTTGTTATTTCCAATTACACAAAAAACAATCAAAAAATTTACACATTATTAAGTAAAACAGGTTATTACGTTGGGTCATTACCCCTGGATTTTCTATCCTCCGAAGAAACAAAAAGTTTTAATATTACAGCTTCAGGTACCTGGGAACTTCAGATTATTCCTCTTGAACTCGCTCGATCCGAGATAATCCCAGCACTGATAGAAGGAGATGGTGATGACGTAGTGATAATTATCGATGATCATCCTGAGCAATTGGTGGTTGACGCATCCAATGCCAGTGAAGCTTTCATGATTGTGGCTTTTGGAGACAACGGGGAACGGAATTTATTGATTAACGCTACCGCACCCTACAATGGTACGCTAACCGCTCCGCCAGGTACAACAAAATTGGTCATTACAGCAACAGGGCCTTGGGCGATCGATATAACCGCCAGATAATTTGCAAATGCATTAGGGCTGTTCCTAAATAACATCAGATCAGAAGAAAGTTCCAGAGACCTGCA
>CAYWXS010000260.1:0-2397 GCA_964462245.1 uncultured Anaerolinea sp. | reverse complement strand
GGGTCACGGCCAATGACGGGGCACTGGGGGAACAGTACCTGCGGGAGTTCCAGGACAATGAGAAATCCATTCCCACGATCCTCACCACATCGCAAAAGCTCTCCACAGGGGTTGATGCCCGGAATATCCGCAACATTATCCTGATGCGTCCGATCAACAGCATGATCGAGTTTAAACAGATCATCGGGCGGGGCACAAGGCTTTTTGATGGCAAGGAATTCTTTACCATTTATGATTTTGTGGATGCATACCATCATTTTGCCGATCCCGAGTGGGATGGTGAACCCATTGCCCCCGAACCTCCGGTGGGGCCAGGACCGTCCAATCTCCCGGGTGATCCCGAGCCGCAGCCGCCTGAACCGCCCGAACCACCAGAACCAAGGAAGAAAATAAAAATCAGGTTGCGGGATGGCAAGGAACGGGAAATTCAGCACATGATCTCCACCTCCTACTGGAGTGCCGATGGAAAACCCATTTCAGCTGAAGAATTTCTGCAAAATTTATTCGGGGTACTGCCTGATTTCTTTAAAAACGAGGAAGAACTGCGTGCCATCTGGTCTGATCCCATCACCAGAAAGGCATTTCTCGACAAAATTGCCGGGGTGGGCTTTGGTAAGGAGGAACTCACGACCATGCAGAAATTGATTGAAGCCGAAGACTGCGACCTGTTTGATGTGCTGGAATATGTCTCCTTTGCCCGGCCAAAGATTACCAGGCTTAACCGGGTTATCAAAGCAAAAGATTTGATCTTCCTGGGCCTGAATGATAAACACAAAGAGTTTCTTGACTTCGTTCTGGCCAAATATATTGAATCCGGCGTTGATCAACTCGACCAGGAAAAGCTTCCAGGTTTGCTGATGCTGAAATACCATGCCATCAGCGATGCCACCGAACATCTTGGCGGGGTGGAGATGATCAGATCAACGTTTTTGTCATTTCAGAAGCATTTGTATGCGGTGGGGGCGGCGTGAGTTGGATACTCAACATCCTGTTATCAAATGAATTATAAAATAATGTTTGGAAAATGTTTAAGATTAGATGAAACTTGTTAATTTTATTTGATGAAAACTATTGTTACTATTGGATTGGATAGCAATAGATTTTTCTTTCGACATCATCCCACATATGTCACATATTATCAAAATATTAACAAATATTTTCCTCAGAACATAAATGAGATATAACCTGAATATTAAGGTTACCGACAAGTGTGTTAGCTGCAATCCAACATAAAGTTGAACCATTGACTTGTGAAGCTAACCTTTAGTAGCAAGCTTCTAACTGAAAATATAAGAAAAATGAATAATTGTAATAATTTTGATATCAGTAAAATAAAAAAACGTTAGTCAGAACACAAATTAAAACAAAAAAACTTAATACATATTTATAAATTAATGGAGTAATTTTATGGAAAGTAAAAATGGAAAAGTAGTCCTGATTACAGGAGCAAACAAAGGGATTGGTAAAGAAATAGCACGTCAATTAGGTTTAATCGGATATACAGTTGTGCTCACAGCTCGTGACCAAAATGCAGGCACAAAGGCGGTTGAAGAGCTTGTTGCAGCTGGTTGCGATGCTCATACTATGCCTCTCGAAGTTACCAGTGCATCTGATATTGCCAATCTTGCGAAATGTCTAGAAAAAAAATTCGGTAAACTTGACGTTTTAGTAAATAACGCAGGAATCGCTATCGAATGGGATGGTAAGCCAACTAACACTGAAAAAGTTCGCCGCACACTCGAAATCAACCTTATCGCACCCTATGCTATTACAGAAGCATTAGTGCCTCTGCTCTCATTGAGTAACGACGCAAGAATAATTAATCATTCGTCGCAGTTAGGTTCTATTGATGCAGCAGAGAATATGTGGCAGTATATTTCGGGATTCATGACTGTGGGATACGCTACCTCTAAAGCTGGTCTAAATATGCTTACGCAGATTCAATCAAAAACACTCGGAGTAAAGGGAATTGCAGTTGCCGCAGCTCATCCTGGCTGGGTAAAGACTGACCTGGGTTCAGATGCTGCTCCTATGGATGTTGAAGAAGGAGCAAGTACAGTAGTTAGTCTTGTTACAATTGCAAGAGACCAGTTTCCTGATGGACAGTTAGTACACAAAGGTGTGCGCATACCTTGGTAGTACTAATTTTGGTTACCTGAAATGAAAAACCCGCGATTGACGCGGGTTTTAAGCTTAAAAAGTACCCCGGGCGGGACTTGAACCCGCACGACCGTGAAGTCACAGGATTTTAAGTCCTGCGTGTCTACCAGTTCCACCACCAGGGCGGTTCTATCCCCAGACTTAAGTCTGGGGATGTGAGAACGCCGGATGGTAGTCCGGCGTTCTGGAGCGAAAGACGGGATTCGGACCCGCGACCCCGACCTTGGCAAGGTCGTG
>CAYWXS010000259.1:0-2565 GCA_964462245.1 uncultured Anaerolinea sp. | reverse complement strand
CGTGGCATGCTTCAATCCGTAATTCATCTTCTTCAGATTGAAGAGTAGGAGCAATTCATGAAACTCCACGATCTGACCCCAAATCCGGGTTCAAAGAAAAATCGCAAACGAGTGGGACGCGGTATTTCTGCAGGCCAGGGTAAAACTGCAGGACGCGGTACAAAAGGTGCTGGTTCTCGCTCCGGCGAAGAAGGTCATCTTTATCGACAAGGCGGTAACTTGCCGTTCTTCCGTCGTTTGCCGTTTATGCGTGGTGAAGGGTTTACACCACCTTTCCAAGTTACATTTAATGAAATAAATCTTGATCAGTTGTCGATTTTTGAGGCTGGTTCAGTGGTTAGTCCTGAATCCTTGGCTGGTGTGCGGATGCTGCGAAATCATCGAAACCCGGTAGTAATTTTGGGTCGTGGTGAGCTTACAGTAGCTTTGAAAGTTCGCGTTCACCGGGTTTCAGCTGGTGCCAAAAGCAAGATCGAAGCCGCTGGCGGCTCGGTTGAGTTGATCGAAGATTAATTCCTTCTCAGGAGACCACCCTTATGAAAAACACATGGTCGGCCTGGCGCTATCTTTGGAAGTCGGACGACATCCGTCGTATGCTGACAATGACGATTGTATTACTCGTCCTTTATCGCCTTGCGGCGAATGTCCCGACCCCAGGAATTAACGCTGACGCGCTGAAACAAATCCAGGCGCAATTGGCCGCAAGCGGGGGAAACTTCTTTAGTTTCCTGGATCTGCTTTCCGGCGGTACAGTTTCACGGTTTTCTTTGCTTTCGATGGGTGTCTATCCGTACATTACCGCCCAGATCATCATTCAACTGTTGATCCCGATTATTCCTTCTTTGCAGAAACGGATGGATGAAAATCCTACGGAAGGACGGAAGTGGATGGAGAAGTGGACTTATTATTTGACTGTACCGATGGCAGCTCTTTCGGCGATTGGTCAAATTAATATTTTCAATTCGTTGGTATCGGGTACAACCGTTCTGGATTTTGGTTTCACTGGTGCAAAATTACTTCCGTCATTGACTGCGTTGCTTTCAATGATTGCTGGGACACTTTTTGCAATTTGGTTGGGTGAACTGATTTCAGAGTATGGTATTCGTGGTCAAGGCCTCTCGTTGATCATTTTTGCAGGTATCGTTTCACGTATGCCCGCAAATCTGGCAAAAATTATGGCTGATGAACAAAGTCGCTGGGTCATGCTTATTTTGATGGTTGTTATTATTGTATTGACAATCTTCGCAATTGTGTATGTTCAGCAAGGACGTCGCAATGTACCGGTTATGTATCCTGGACGTAGGGTTGGTAACCGAATGTCCATGCCGGTAAAGGCCTCCTTACCTCTGATGGTAAATATGTCTGGGATGATCCCGCTGATCTTCGCGAGTGCAATCTTACAATTCCCCGCGATTTTGGCTTCTTATTTCATCCGAAACACAAATGTTGCTGTCGCTAATTTTGCATTGGGTGTTCAAAATACCTTTGGTGGTAATTCGACCACTTACTGGGTACTGTACTTCTTGATGGTGGTAATATTCACCTTCTTTTATACAGATGTACTATTTGCTCAGCAAAATTATGGCGAAAATCTTAAACGTGTTGGTGCTCAGATCCCCGGTGTAAATCGTGGTGCCCCAACTCAAAAATACCTTACAAAAGTGCAGCGTCGTATTACGCTCCCAGGCGCTCTGTTCCTCGGGCTTGTAGCCATTTTGCCATTCGTCCTTAGTTTACTTTTATCTGCTGTAGGCATTGGCTCTGGAACTTCATCAGCTGGTTTGTTCCTGGTTTCTTCTTCAGGCTTGCTAATCGTAGTAGGTGTCGTTCGTGACACATTCTCTACCATCGATGCTGAATTGAAATTGCACGGTTATCAAGATTCTATCCTGGTAAGATAGAAAAAGAGGCTGGTAATGCCCACATATATTGTACTGTTAGGCCCTCCCGGGGCAGGAAAGGGTACACAGGCAGAGATACTTGCTGATAGGTTTCTTCTTCCACATATTTCATCCGGAGATATCTTTCGAGAGAATATTAAGAAGGATACAGACTTGGGCAAGCTGGCGCAAACTTATATAATCAATGGTGAACTTGTACCTGATGACCTCACTATTGCTATGATTCGAGAACGATTTTCCCGACCAGATTGTGTACGGGGAGCCATCTTGGATGGTTTCCCGCGCACACCTACTCAGGCGGACGAACTGGAAAAAATGTTGAATGGATTTGGTGGAAAGGTAGATCTTGTACCTCTCATTACTGCTCCGGACGACGCTTTAATAGAACGGCTGGCTGGTCGTTGGACATGTCGTGCGAATGGGCATATTTTTCATGAGAAGTTTAACCCCTCCAAAAAATTGGGTTATTGCGACTTTGATGAATCGCCTTTATTTCAAAGAGATGATGATAAAGCAGAAACAGTGAAGCACCGAATTGAGGTGTACAAAGCTCAAACAGCTCCTCTCATCGAGTATTATCAAAAGCGCGGGATTCTTGCTGAAATCAATGGTTTTGCTTCTATAGAACAAGTAGCATCTCATTTGATGGAAGCATTAAAGAAAT
>CAYWXS010000258.1:0-2699 GCA_964462245.1 uncultured Anaerolinea sp. | reverse complement strand
GCTTTCTGTGGAACAAATGAATGGGCTATATGATCTATGCGATGTTTTTGTATATACCGGCCCCAGATTATCTTATTGATTTTCTCTATTTTGATTCCCGTGATTGGGAATGTGCTCTTTCTGCTCAAACTTCTGCCGTTCCAAATGGACCCGACATCCATTTTGTTCAGCATTACCTGCGCGCTCTTTGCCCTGGGAATTTTCCGCTTTCGACTCCTGGATCTGGTGCCGATTGCTTTGCGCCAGGTGGTGGAAAGCATGGGGGATGTCGTCCTGGTGCTGGATCAACTGGATCGCCTGTTCTACATGAATCCAGCCGCCATGCAAACCCTGAGCCAGGGGCGGAAAAAGCTGATCGGACAGCCTGTCATCCAGGTTCTACCCGCTCTCAACGTTTTCCTGGAGCGTGAACCCATCCGCGCCGAGCCCCGGCCTGAGATCAGCCTGGTCAGTTCAGGTTCGCTGCGCCATTACACCGTCGAAGTTTCACCTCTGTATGATACGCGCCTGGCTCCCAGCGGACAGGTTGTTATTTTGCACGATATCACCCTCTTGAAGCAGGCTCAGGATGTCTATCAGCGTGCCGCCATCGCGGGAGAACGCGAGCGCATGGCGCAGGAATTACACGATAATCTTGGGCAGGTGCTGAGCTATGTCTTTCTGAATACCCAATCCATCCGGGATCAGATCGAGCAGGGCAGTTACACCGCTGCCCTGGGGCACCTCGAATCGCTCAGCCTGATCGCCCAGAGCGCCAGCCAGGATGTGCGCCAATTTATCCTGGATACGCATACCCAGTCTGCGGATGTGCGCAGCTTTAGCACCGTGCTGAAGCACTACCTGGAGAATTTTGAGACTATCACTGGTTTGCGGGTGCGGTTAAGCCTGCCGGATGTATCGATTGATTCGGTCTTGTCTCAGGAAAGTTATTTTGGTTTGCTGCGCATCATTCAGGAAGTTTTGGCAAATGCCCGCAAGCATGCCCAGGCCCGCCTGGTTCAAATCATTTTTTCGGTTGATGAGCATGCCCTGGGGGTGGTTGTCTCGGATGATGGGGCTGGTTTTGAAGAACTTTCAGATCGCGGTGCTTCGGGCCTGGAAATGATTCCAAAATTGGCCCAGCAGGCGGGTGCAGAGGTGGTGATTCGTTCTGCTTTGCAGCAGGGCACACAGGTTTTGTTGAAATTTCCACGTCTGCAACAAAAAGGTCTCCATCACGACTTGTTGGGGGTAAGGGTGCTGGTGGTGGATGATCACCCATTATTTGCAGAGGGGCTTGCGAATTTTCTGGCCAGTCGCGGGCTGGATGTCGTTGGTATAACCCGGGATGGCGACGAAGCGCTTAGCCTGGCTTCTGCCTTAAACCCAGATATGGTGCTGCTGGATGCAAATTTGCCGCATCCGAGCGGGCCGCAGATTATCCAACCCATCAAAGAAAACTCCCCGGCCTCGCAAGTGGTCATGTTTAGTGTGCAGGCAGATGATGAGGCGCTGGTTGAATCCATGCGTTTTGGCGCAGAGGGGTTTCTGCTCAAGAATCAATCAAGTGGAGAAATTTTCCAGGCCTTGCTATCCATTCGGCGAGGTGAGACACATTTTGCACCTGGTCTGGCCAATCAACTGGCCCGGCGCTTAAGCGCAAAGGAATTGGGAAGTAACTCGGGGGAGCAGGTTGCCCAGACGCTTCGGGAAGCCGGTCTGTCTCAGCAGCAGATAGAAATGCTGGTGCTTCTCGCCCAGGGCAAGATCTACAAGGAAATTGCGGCTGAGCTGAATTTGAGCGAGTCATCCATCAAGTATCATAGCGACCGCATCCAGACCATGTTAAAGATGCCCAACCGGTCTGAACTGGTTGCGCACGCGATCAAGATTGGGTTGGCGCCCAACCGTAGATCCAGCCCCGTTAAACCCGATTAATCAATCCCCAGCCAGTCAGATTGCCTTGCTAGTGAAGCACAAAAAAAGTCAGGATGCCCTGACTTTTTTTGTGCTTTCTCGTGGGCAAAAGTCCAAAGACAGATCAGGCGTTTCATGACATACTCCACGCTTTCGGGAAGCGCTATTCTATTTAATCAACCCTTTTGCTTTTTGGTCTCGAGAAGGAGAACCCATGCAGGTTAAAAATTTATCCAGATTTACCAATTTGAGCTTGAGGCGGGTGTTCAACGTCTTGATTATCCTGCTGGTGGTGGCAGTCACTGCGCAGGTTGTGAAGGCGGCCAGCGCATTTGAGCAAGTGGCGGATATCATCCCTGGGGCGGATGGTTCAAGTCCTGGACATCTGGCGGTTTACAACGGGGAGCTCTATTTCTCAGCCTATGATGTAACCAATGGGACAGAATTGTGGAAGTACGATGGCACCAGCGTTTCGATGGTGGAGAATATTAATACGGTTGGGACTAACGGCTCAAACCCTTCTTACATGACTGTCTACGACGGCAAACTCTTTTTCAGAGCCGATGACGGAGTCAACGGGGTGGAGCTGTGGATGTACGATGGTACTGCTGCTTCGCTGGCAGTGGATATAAACTTCGGGATAAATGATTCGAGCCCTTCCTACCTGACTGTTTACGACGGTTTGCTCTATTTCGCAGCCTATGAGGGAATCAGCGGGTTGGAGCTGTGGAAGTACGACGGCACCAGCGCTTCGCTGGCGATAGATATCGTCAGTGGGCCAACTGGATCTTGGCCTGAGTACC
>CAYWXS010000257.1:0-2705 GCA_964462245.1 uncultured Anaerolinea sp. | reverse complement strand
TGGAAGTAAAAACCAATAATTTATAACTGATTTGCTCCCCCTTCCCGCTTTTTCGGGACAGGGGGCCGGGGGGATAGGTCCGAAATCACTCCGATCGGGTACTACCATCCACCTTACCAGGTAAAAAATTTTAACATTTTTCAGATATTATTTTTGTATGTTTCTGACATGCAAGAATTAAATTTTAGATGCTTCACAATAATTCAATTATCAAACAGGAGGTTCACCATGTCTAACTTAGTTCGTTTTGAGCCGATACGCGAAATGTTAACACTGCGCGAGGCAATGAATCAGCTTTTCGATGATTCATTTATCCGTCCGATGAGCATGAGTGGAGGCTCCACCATGCCCGCGCCTGATCTCCATCAAAGCCAAATAATTCCCTTCCATCCCCCTTTATCCCACATCCCGCACAATTGCTGCGGGATGTGTTTTTCAATCATGCTAACTTTGTCAAAATGATATATTCGTGTAGTTGTGCTCAGGAGTGACACTTAAAGTGAGAGATCGACACACCGGCGGGAACCCTGCGCTGGTTCCAATCAAAATTCCAGGGAATTTAATAATTCGGGTAATTGTCCAAAGTGCGCGAGCGCATAAAAACCACGCGTGCCTGTGATGGGCTGGTCAGCTGCTTCATGCTGCCAGGTGGTTGCGTAGGGGATGTAAATGCCCGTACCGCCCAGTTCGAGCACCGGCAGGATATCGGATCGCAGGGAATTCCCCACCATGACGAAATTTTCGGGGGTTACATGGTAGCGCGTCAGCAGGCGTGCATACGTCTCTGGAGTTTTATGGCTGACAATTTCAATATCTTTAAAATGTGTTCCCAACCCGGAGCGCGTCACCTTGTTCTCCTGGTCCAACAGATCACCCTTGGTAATCAGCGCCAGATGATAGCTGCCGGCCAATGTGGGCAATGTCTCTGCCACTTGCTCCAATAACTCAACCTTTGCATTCAGCATGCCATGCGCCACATCGATCAGGCTGCCGACGTCCTGCCCTGTAATGCGCCCTTCGGTTAACTCCACGCCAGTCTCAATCATCGAAAGCACAAAGGCTTTAATACCGTA
This sequence comes from uncultured Anaerolinea sp., assembly GCA_964462245.1. Lineage (GTDB taxonomy): Bacteria > Chloroflexota > Anaerolineae > Anaerolineales > Villigracilaceae > UBA5195. The sequence continues at coordinate 1,632 of CAYWXS010000257.1, read as the reverse complement.
TCCAAAATGTTGAATATTGCGGGTTTCGGTCTGAAAGAGTCTTTCCCGTATCCACTCTTCCGGATGGTAATGACACAAAAGCTGCACGAAATGCGTCTGCGCTGCTTCATAATAACGCTCGTTATGCCACAGTGTGTCATCTGCATCGATTCCGATTAATTTAATTTTACTCATGGTTTTGTCCGTTTTACCTGGAGTATTTGTAAATTTGTTTTGTTGTTATAGCTTAATTACGCATATTTTGCAATGCAGTCTAGTTATTCCCGCATTATTTCAAAGACATCCGCTATAGGGGTTGGGTAAGCTTGAATTCCTGAACCGTGCTTTTCCCTGCAAGTGGTGTTTTGCAGATGGAACATCCGCAAAACACCACAAAAAACCTACTTTTCAGGAGCACCATCCTCTTGAAACCTCCTTGACATTTTTGCCAACCAGAAACACATTTTTCGGTATCTACTCACTAGCCCTTCGTTATTGGCACTCAACCTTCCTGGTTCTGTTGCTTGAACAAATAAAAGTCGGTGGTTTGCCCCGCCCAAAACTGTCACCCCGCGAATAATCACATTTATTGTGTTTGCTCTTTACAATCACCTTGCATATTTGTTAGGATATTTGTCGAATAAATAGGAAGAAGGTACTAGATACCAAAACGTGGAAAAGTGTTAAAGTTGGTGCATAGAATAAATCGGACAGATCAAACAGGAAAAAAGTGCTTCGTGGGTTCCCTGTCCCATCAAAGCACTTGATTTATCGGTAGCTCGTTTATTGGTAGTTCTTTTAGCGGTATTTTATTGTTAGTTCGTTTATTGGTGTTTTACTGGTATTTTATCGGTAGTTTATGGATAGGCAGAGTAACTAGCACAGGTTCAAAACTTTATTGGTATAAAGGCTGTGAGAAAGAATGCCCCGAAAGGGGCATTCACTCATTAATAACCTGAGTTATCCATGCTATAATTTTTTTATCGTCACTTTACTGGAGGAAAACACATGATAAAAAATCGTTGGGTAATAGCAGTTTGTGTATTAATGTTAGTTTCTATGTCGTGTAATTTCGTAATGAATGGCGTGCAAAGTAATCCAGATTCGGAGCAATCCATTCCCACCCAGACTACCGATGTTCGAGCCTCTACTGAAGAACCCACTCAGGCACAGTCTGAACTGTTGCCAACCGAACTACCCACCCAGCCGGAATCAGCCCTGCCCAAAGTCGAGACCGAATTCCCTCTGCCCGTGGGAACCAGTGGTTTGATGGACCTGGGCAATGGCGCCATAAATTTTCAGGCCAAAATTACTCTTAAGGATGCCATTGCTTTTTATCGCGAAAGTTTTGCCAAACTTGGTTACAAAGAACGAGAACCCAATACAGCCATTACCGATCTCACCTTTAATCTTGTGTTTGACGGTCATTCCAGTGGTAAGGCCATTGTCGTTCAGGGTGTAGACCTCGGCGCTGGTGGCGTCAATATCAATATTCGTTTGGAAGACATCTAATTTCCAACCAGGTGTTTTGCAGATGATTTCCGCGCAGCGTACAAAATAAAAAAAACGCAGTACCGCATACCTTTCTATGCAATACCCCACTCAAACAATCTTTGTCTCCAAGGTATATTTACTTCCCAACTGAAACAAAAA
>CAYWXS010000256.1:0-2773 GCA_964462245.1 uncultured Anaerolinea sp. | reverse complement strand
GTCGTGATTGATGTAAATAGAGGAAAAGAGATTGGTCGTCCCAAAATATTGCAAAGTACGCTGTTCGAGACTCTGGCGGGCAAGGTTGCCCGTGCGGAATTCGATGGATGAGGTGATCAGACGGGGGGAGATTTTCTGGTTGCCGAGAATGCTGCCGCTGATATTGTCTTGAGTAAATGTTTTTGTTTTTGATGCGGTATCGCTTTTTACCGGATTATGAACCACAGCATTGATTGGCCCATAGCGCAGTTGTTTCGGCAGTTTAAGTTGAAAGAGGAGGCCTGCACGAGTGCCAACAGTATCAATTTTGATGCGGATACTGTCTTGATGAAAAAAGGCAAATCCATACTCCCTGAAAAAAGAGATAGTGCGATCCCGCTCTTCAATCAGTCGGTCAACGGAAAAAATATCATTGACGTTCAGCCTTTTTTTTGTGAGATACTCTTTTTTCAGTTCTGCCGCAATATGGTCGAGCCCTTCATAGGTGACGAAGTCAACCCTTGATGGCTCATTTTCATGGATAGTGATATCGAGGTTTATCTTTCGCTGACCTGTTTTTCGGGTAATGGTGGTGTCTACGCTGGCGAAAAAATAGCCTTTATAGGTGTAAAGCTTCTTGATGAGAAAGATGTCCTTGTCAAACTCCTCTGCATTAAAGGGTTTGCCGGACCCTCCGAAAAGACCGAGTCCAAGAAAGGAGCGCTGTTCGGAGGTTGAAATGATCAGACGGAGCTTGTCATCACTGATCGTCTTATTGCCGCTGAAGTGTATTTTACCGACACAGGGCAATGCGTCAGCCTCTTTCTTTCCTCCGTCAGCAGAACCGCCATGTGCCAGACAGGCACAGAGCAGAAGAAAAACGATAAAAACAAATGCTTTTGCCAAGCATGAATCCCGTTTTGCGCTAGGTTAATGGTTCTTCATCTCCGTAGCCAAAATCTTCGTCGGTCGGATAGTCAGGCCATACTTCGTCAAGACTTTCGTACATATCATCGCTGTCAGGAAGGTCGAGCAGGTTGTCGATCACCTGTTGGGGAGCACCGCTCCTGGTTGCGTAATTAATAAGTTCATCTTTTGTTACAGGCCATGGAGCATCAGCTATATGACGGGCAAGATCTAAATTCCAGTACATACTACGTTGATTGAGTGTTTCAGGTTACGAGTTATTGCCGCTCGGTTCGGGTGACGTTTTTTGTGTTGTAATGAATTTGTCAGGATTGTTTTGATCAAAGAAATAAGCCGTCGGGTTGACTTGTACGTTATCTTTCTGTACTTCATAGTGCAGATGAGGGCCGGTCGATACACCAGTGTTCCCAGAAAGTGCGATGATTTCTCCCCGGTTAACTCTCTGCCCCTGGCGAACCAGTGATTTTGAAAGATGGGCATAAACGGTCTTGAAACCGTATCCGTGATTAATGGTTACTTTTTGTCCATACCCCTTGTCATATCCTGAAAAGGAGACAACTCCATCACCTGTTGAGTGTACCCTTGTTCCCTCTGAAGCGGCAAAATCAATGCCCGAATGAAAAAGAGTGACGTTATAGACCGGGTGTAGCCGACGTCCAAAAGCGCTTGTAATTGAGCCGATTATAGGCTTGATGTTTGGTATGCAGGAAAAGAAGGGAGCTGGATTCGTGTTTTCAGCAAGTTCTCCTGATTCAGCGGTGTTGTTTTTTTGCGACTCTATCTGCAATATCAACTGCTCAATCATTTTTTCGGTATTTGCCAACAGCCCTTCAGTGGTGTTATTCTGGGCGCTTTTTTTTGTCTCAACAGGATTTTTCTCTTCAGCAAAAAGAGCTTTTGGTGTCCATAACAATAAAGAAAGCAGGGTAAAAGAGAGAAAAAGCAACCTCGCCGGAAAGTGCGCAAAGAGCATGGTTGCCACTTTACTGCCGTATTCAGATGGAGCCATAAACCGACTGTTAGAAGTCATGGGATATCGGGGATTGTTGGTCTGAACAGGAATGCTTTCGATGCTCAAATATAAATAAACTTTTTTGTATATGTCAATGATTAGTGGGCTTCCAGCCAGTTTTTTCCAATGCCGGTATCGACCAGTACGGGAACATGAATGAGACCACAAGTTATTGCCGCATCGATCATTGCCTGTTCAACAAGTGTCGAGAGCAGCTCTTTTTCCGCATCAGTGGTTTCAAAGAGCAGTTCGTCATGCACCTGAAGAATCATGACCGACTTCAAGTTGTGATGCTGCATTCTGGTGCTGCAGAGGTTCATGGCACATTTGATGATGTCGGCGGCTGTGCCCTGAATTGGCGTATTCATGGCAGCCCTTTCAGCCGCTTTTTTCAGGTTTGTATTTCGGCTGCTGAGGTCGGCAAGATAACGACGTCTTCCAAGAATGGTTGAAACATAGCCATTTTTCCTTCCGGTTTCAATAATACCCTGCAATGCTTCGAAGAGTTTGGGATACTTTGATATGTAGGTGTCAATAATTGCCTTGGCCTCTTTTTGCCCGATATTGAGTCTTCGTGCGAGGCCAAAAGGCATGATGCCGTAAAGGACCCCGAAATTCACCTCTTTTGCCTTGCGCCGCATATCGCTGGTAATGTCATTGGTGTCAAAAATCACCTTTGCTGTTGCGGTGTGAATGTCTTCTCCGTTTTGGAACGCTTCGAGGAGCTGGGGATCTTTGGATATTTCGGCGGCAATTCTCAGCTCGATTTGGGAATAATCGGCCGAGAGAAGCCATTTCTCCGGCGATGAGGGGATGAATGCTTTACGGATCTCCTTGCCGAGTGCGGTGCGTATG
>CAYWXS010000255.1:0-2784 GCA_964462245.1 uncultured Anaerolinea sp. | reverse complement strand
TTTGCCCCACTTTCGTTACTCTTCTAGCCCTTCACGGAATCCGTGAAGGATTCCAAGATGCTGCAAATTCTTCGGTGAATCCTCATGTTCCCGAATTAAGCAACGCAGTTTCCGACGCAAAACAGTCAGAATCGCTCTCCAAATTGAAGCTGGTTCTGGCGAAATGGTCATCACTTCCATCCGTAATTCAGCAGACCATTCATTTATTAGCCCAGCAGGGAAACAACGCTGGTTAAAACGACTTTGGGCTCCCATACCCACAGTGTTGAACCACCTTCACCAGGCTCTGTGGGCAATTTTTAATGCAACTATCAACATCTGCGGAATATGAATTCGAAATTACCCACAAGACTTGATGTCAACTTGCAGCACAAAGCAGCCTCAAGCTGAAAATTTAATTAATTTTTACCACTTAGCTGTGGATTTGATTGCACTACTTGTTCAACAAACAAGTCGTCGACTGATTCTTGAGCTGTATGGTTCATCGAATCGACAATACCAGGCACCCTCCTGTCTAGACAGTGTCTAGGACAAACTATCTTTTTAATGAGCCTCTGGGGTAGGAAGATGTGGTCGAGGAGAAGAAGCCACCCCATACCCCCCTAAAGCTGTAGCCACCATCAAAAAAATTAATTTTTTTTGACCAAAAAATCCATAAATAGGTTTCTGCCAAAACGGCATAAGTTACGTGTTGAGATTTCAGAATTGCAACATTCCTGCAGAAAGACCAGGTGATTCAAAATATGTATTTTTCTAGATAACTCGTCATATATAAATTCATGACCGAACCATGCTTCAAATCGCCAATACCAATTTCATCCATACGTGACTTCATAGTCAAGAATCCTTGGAACGTTGCACTTCACCTGAATCCTGAGATTCCTTGGCTCGATCAACAAACTTGCATGCAGATTGGCAATCGCTTCCTGTATCAGACTCAGCAAAGGCTGTATGGAAAATCAGAAAATAAAAATAAAAAAGATACTGGCATCTTCATTCTTCTACCTGAGCGTTGTTCTCGAGGCTTGTGGCACTTCCATGGTCTAGCTCTTCTCGAAAGCAGTACTAGACGAAACAAGTTGTTTCGCAATGCCGAACAATGGTTCACAGAGGATTGCAAGCGATTCTTTGAGATTGGTAAGTGCAAAGCACCAGACTATGCACGAGTAAGCAAGAAACCCAACAGCGAATTCAATTCTGATCTGTTCTCACCATCAGTCAAAATACAACCTGTTGGCGTCTTGAATGATGCTGTTCGTTACTTATGTAAGCACTGGGATTTTGATAACAAGGAGGAACTGTATTGCATTAGTGGAAGGTCGCATTGAACGATTACTGTCGATAACCATGGTCTTATCTCTCCTTTGGAAGCTGTAGTTCTCAATGTTTTAGGTGGTGGCAGTGACTCAAAAATGGTGTCACAGATCGATTGTCTATTCAGATATTCCAGGAATACATAAAGAATGCTAATCATCAAAGTGTGGCTATCTGACTCAATCCTTACTCAATCACCTGGAGTAGATGGTTGATGCCAAACCAGCCAATGATTTGCTCATGCCTCTAATGTCTGTAGCTTCTCAAGAGGCAATAAAGGTACTGCTTACTGATTCGTCTAGATGAAACTGGTACTTGATGTATCCAAGACTGCTTGATGTAAAGCTCCTACAAGTCCTCTAGAAGATTTAATTAATTATTTTATTAAATTACTCAAAGAAAAGCTTTTATACATATATCAAGAGGAATTGGGTTCTACTAGATATCTAGTTGGTTTGATTGGTTCTAGTAATGATCAGTAACAGGATATTGGGTGGTTTGATGGTTCTAGTGCTTCTGGCCAACAATCTAGACCTTCCTAAAGACACCAAACAGAAGTTCTAGTCACATCGCCACCTGCCACATGAGGATCCTTTGAGACACCAATTACTTGATTTGCTCCAACTGCTTCTACACCAACCTCAAGTGAACAAAATTAAAAGTTATTTTGAATCGTGTAAGGGTGAAACTGCACTCAGACACCTTTGGGTTCTAACTACGCTTCTAATGGCATCTAATGGCGTTTAAAACGCATCCTGGAGATCGTCTTAAGAGACATAAACAGCATTTTCTGAGTATCACCCATTCTTAGTAACACCTAGCATTACAGGATCAAGGATCTAAAATAATTAATTTTAAATCCTAATTCAATAACCCTTAACATTGACTTCTAATGAATCCGTGACATAATTCATGCGGCTGTTCCCTCAGTCATTTCCCGTCTTGCCAATTCTCCCTTTCAGAGGCTCACATCATGAAATCTAGAACACTTTCGGGCTGCGTCATCGCATTCGGTCTTTCCATGTCATCAGGCGCATTTGCTGAAGTCACGCAATGGCGTGCAGAAGATGGCGGTAATGATCACTACTACGACATTATCGTGACTCCAGCACAAGGTTGGTACGCAATGCGAGACCAAGCATTTGCTCTCGGTGGATATCTTGCGTCAATTCGATCAGCAAACGAAAACAATTGGATTTATAACGCATTTAAAATTGGTACTACTGATGCCTATTGGACTCCAGACGGCTATGGCGGACCAAATTTTGGTGGCTACAAAGAAAGTGATGCTGGTGGCTGGAGTTGGGTATCTGGAGAAGCTTGGGATTACAGCAACTTTAATTGGGGTTCTAATGACACGGCATCTGGAACACAATTTATCGCTCACACATCGTATTGGGATGACACTCCATTTGTAATAACTCCAGGACCTGTTTCCATGATCGTTGAGTGGAATACAAATCCAGTCCC
>CAYWXS010000254.1:0-2788 GCA_964462245.1 uncultured Anaerolinea sp. | reverse complement strand
GGCAACGATATCGCCCGCTGCCTCTCGGGATTTTACTTGTTGGGGTTCTGGGAAGGTTTGAGTCTGGTGGGCATCCCGGATACGATCTATCTGGCTCATTGGTTTTCCTTATTTCCTGATCATCTTTGTCATTGTGGGCACTTGTCTGGCTTACCCTACTTTTCGCAGCACACTATCGGGAAAATTACTGATCCCCGTAAAAGTGTAATCCGGAATCACCAGAAAATCGTTACGTTCGGACAGGAAACGCCTTAACGCCACTCGCGGATTTGAGAGTTTCGCATCGGGATATTTTTCACTGGACACCATCACCGGCGTATCTGCCAGATCCTCGAAAGTGGTATCTGCGACAATCAGGATACCTCCTGGTGTCACCAATTTTGAATACACTTGTAGTTCGGCATAAACATGGTCGCCATCATGCCAGTCGTCGAGAAAAACCATCACCGATCCTGGATCGGTCGCAATCGTCGAGTTTATGGCGGCAAGTGTTTCAGGTGACTTGGCATCACCAATCAGCCGTTGCCGCACCCAAGGCGCGAAACGGTGAGGGTTGTCCGACAATATTTCCCTCGCCTCGGTTGTTTCATGCACATCCACAGTAATGACGCCGCCAGACTCGGACGTACGACCCATCATCGCCAGCAATGACGCGAAAAAAATAGCCGAGCCGCCAAATTTGGTGCCTGTTTCGACTATCCATTTTGGATTGGCATCAAAGACGATACCTTGTAACGCCACCAAATCATCAGCCAGTTGCCATATTGGCACCCCGAGCCAAGACTGTTCGTACCAGCGCAGGTTATCGGCTATTCGTAAGAATGTGCGTTGCAGATCTTTTACGACGAAGTTGAGGTCGGGACGAACTTCAGGGGGAGTGCGCCAGTTTGGTGACGCTAGGTCATATTTTTTCATTGGGTTACTTTATGTAGTTGTGCAAATCTTGTTAATTTTTCTTATCGGATTATTTTTCAAATATTTTGAAATTCAACCTACGCTGGAATGCGGCTGGCTCATTAGGAATGAAATTGCAACTCCTTAAGAATTTCCTGAAAAGATTGGTTAGTTGGGTCTCGTGAAATCATATCCTGAAGAATTGAGGTTGCGATTATTTTCCCATCATTCTGCAATAAAACATTGGCGAATTGTGCTGCGGCTTCAAAAGATAAACCAAGCCCAATACTGGCAGTGTTGATGTTTTGCCGAGGCGGTAATAATATGCATTTTTGGGTACATGCATCCGGGCATGAATTGACCCCCAAGGCTATATTCCGGAAAGTAGTTTGGTTTTTTTGGTCAAACCATATATCAGAAATTGACTGCTCCGCAACATTGCCAAGCGAATAGAGTACATCTTGATCCATGCAGCAAATTGCGGCTCTACCGTCCAGCGCGACAAACAGGTAATTCACGGGTGACCAGCAATATTGTGTCTTTCGGCTGCTATCAAGACGATAGTCGCCTGGCGCACTCGGGAATAACTGGTTTTCCACTAAATTGGTTCTGACATTATCCTGATATCCAAAGATCTGGTGGAATTGATTGATAGTTTCGTCAGTAATGTGGTAATCCTTGTGGTTCATCAGTGCAACCGTAATCTGGAATGAGTTCGGGACAATCTTAATCATTTCCTGGATATTGTGAATGACCTTTTCCAGCTTGCCGCCCCGGGTATTTTTATAGATCTCCGGATCAAGAGTGTCGATTGAAACGTAAATACTGTCGAGGCCCGCATCAAGGAGGCGCTTGACGCGATCAGGCCGAAGCAACGTCCCGTTTGTTCCAAACGAACCCGCCCCCGCTCCTTTTCGTTTGATTAATGTAATCACATCCTCCAGGCGATCCCACAGGAGCGGTTCGCCGACGCCGTGCAGCCAAGCAAGGTTGTATTGCTTGGCTGCGCATTCATCAACGATTTTTTCAATAAGCGCCCATTCAATATAAGTCTTAGGACGAGTTAACGTAGCATTGGCACAGTAAGGGCACTTAAGGTTGCAGTGGTTGGTGAGTTCCAAGGAAATTGCCGGAACACGCGGATAAAATGCGTAATCGATAGTGGGCTGTAGTGGCACTCCAAGTTTATTATCTTGGAATGTAATTCCCAAATTGTTGTGCGCTTCTGCCAAACTCGGCTTGAACGGGAGATCATCTCCGTAACTTTTGATTGCCGCGATGAATTCTTGTTCTTTGAGCGCCCTCTCCAAACAGCTGCGTGCCTCGGCATAATTTGGGTTTAACATAAGTGCCTTTTGGTAGCAGGCAATGGCATCGTCCAGTTGACTTAGGTTCTTGAGGGTGTTGCCCAGATTGTTATATGTTTCAGCATCATCCGGCAACAGTGTAACCGCTTTCTGCATGGGAGCCAGAGCGGCCGCAGATCGCCCCATCCGCGAGTACACCGCCCCTAACACCTTCCAGCCAAACCCGTACAGTGGGAAGCTTACCGTCATAGCTTGGGCGAGGGTGGCCGCTTCAGTGTATCGCTCGTCGGTGAACAGAGCCACTAGAGCATTTATTTCTTCAGGAGTGGGGCTATCGGGTGCTGAATTGTTTACGGGGGTTGTTTTTGTTGGCGTAGTCTCCTCAGACAGCAAACAACACTGCTTGTATTTTTTGCCGCTACCGCAAGGGCATAGGTCATTACGACCGATTTTTTTCATGATTATTTTACCTAAGTTTATGTTTTGTGAGCTATGGGAGGGTTGTTCAATATCCCTTGCCAACCACCGTTCGAACATTTCAAAGTAGGCGTTCTCCAAGGACATGGCCAAGCCACGCGCATCGCACA
>CAYWXS010000253.1:0-2825 GCA_964462245.1 uncultured Anaerolinea sp. | reverse complement strand
TTGCACGGGATGGTCCCGATTCTTGCACGGGATGGTCCCGATTCTTGCACGGGAATGAAAATCATTTTACTCTTTGGCGAATGATCCGTCAAATAAAATTGTGAGGTCGACCGTTTGTAATGGTTAACTCATATCCCGATCTTTGCTGCCGTCAATCTCGGTCAACTCGCCGGTTACAATAAACACCGTTCGTTCGCAAATATTCGTGACACGGTCAGCAAAACGTTCCAGGTTGTGAGCCACCCACAACAACCAGTTGGCCCGTTCAATGTTTTTGGGGTCTTCCATGATGTAGGTCATCAGTTCACGATAGATCTGGTCATAGAGTGCATCTACATCATCATCTTCGGCCGGGATACTGCGTGCGACTACGATATCCTCGTTTACAAATGCGAGCAGTGCGCGGTGCAGCATGTCCGCGCCTTTCTGTGCCATGCGTGGAATATCCACCAATGGTTTAAGGGGGGGCTGGTCTCCCATACGGACATTGATCACACCAATGCCCTTGGCATAGTCTCCCATGCGTTCGAGTTCACTGATTACTTCAAAGTAAGATGCCAGCAGGCGCAGGTCGCGTGCCATGGGTTGCTGGGTTGCGATGATGATCATTACCTGGTTTTCGAGTTCGAAGCGTTTTCCATTGATTTGTTTATCCAGGTCGATGACTTTCCTGGATAATTCCACGTCCCTGTTTTTCATTGCATCTACAGAATTCAGGAGGTTTTGCTCTACCAGACTGCCGAGCAAGATGGTTTCGTCTTTAAGTTGCTGAATTTCGCTTTCAAAGGTTTTTCGTAACATGGGACATCTCCTGTGTTTGCCAGATTCAAAAAAGTCAGTTTATCCAAATCGCCCGGTCACATAATCTTCGGCGCGCTTATCAGTCGGCGAAGTAAAGATGGTCTTGCCTGCAGCAAATTCGACCATTTCTCCTTGGAGGAAGAATGCGGCATAATCAGCAGTTCGGGCTGCCTGCTGCACAGAGTGTGGCACCAAAACAATGGTGTATTCTTTTTTTAGTTCCTGCAAAGAGGCTTCCACTTTGCCTGTGGAAATTGGATCCAATCCGGAAGTCGGTTCATCCAGCAGAATCACTTCAGGTTCCAAAGCCAATGATCGGGCAACGCACAGACGCTGTTGTTGACCGCCAGAAAGGGCTATTGCAGGATTATCAAGCCGATCTTTAACTTCGTCCCAGAGAGCGGCTTGTTTTAATGATTTTTCCACGGCGTCATTTAGCCTGGACTGCCGGGTCTCGCCCATTACTTCCAGGCCATAAGTGACATTTTTTCGGATGGACATGGGCAGCACAACCGGGCGGGCAAAAACCATTCCAACTTTTCGCCGGAGGTTAATCACATCTGTTTTCTTATCCAGGATGTCTTCTCCGCTCAATAAAATCCGTCCACTGATTGTCTTGATCTCAGAGAGATCATTCAAGCGGTTGATGGAACGCAAAAGGGACGACTTTCCGCCACCAGCTGGGCCAAAAAGAACCGTGATAGCATGTTCGCGAATACCAAGATTGATATTGCGCAGTGATTCGGTGCCATCCATATATTGGAGGCTCAGGTTTTCGATGATTATTTTATCTGTCACATTTATTTTCCGCGGATCATCCGCACGATCAGTGAAATAAGCCAGCCTACTAGTAACACTACCAGCAGGAAATCCACTTCATCTGGCAGGGGGCTGACATTGAGAAAACCTACAAATAAAAACCCAATCATATCTCCCATTGAATTAAAAGCGCGGGCGATCAATCCAAGTACTTGCTGAAATATTCCAGTGAATGTGGTTGGCATGGTCCCTCAAAATAGATTAATGAATATATCAATAAATTACTACCACTGTCTGCGAGCGCGTGCTCTTGAACGAATAAAAGTTGCAATTAGATTCATGCCTAAAACAAAGGCAATTAATACCAGTGCTGTACCATATTGGATTTGGAAAGGCATTTCTGGTACCTGGGTCGAAATTACAAAGAGGTGATAAGGTAATGCCATCGTGGCGTCAAATGCGGATCCTGGCAAACGTGGAAGAAAAAAAGCAGCGCCGGTAAACAATATGGGGGCTGTCTCACCTGCCGCCCTTTCCAATCCCAGGATGATACCTGTGATGATGCCTGGCAATGCTTCCGGGAGAACGATCCGGCGGATGGTCTGCCAGCGCGTAGCTCCCAATGAAATTGAAACAGTTCGAAATGATTGTGGCACAGATCGCAGAGCTTCTTCGGCAGTCGAAATGATAACCGGCAGGGTCATGATCGATAGTGTCAGTGAAGCGGATAGGATACTGGTTCCAAACTTCAAAAAGAGAACAAATAATCCCAAGCCAAAAAGACCGTATACCACGGATGGGATACCGGATAAATTGATGATAGCAATCCTGATTATGCGTGTTAACCAGTTATCCCCGGCATATTCTGAAAGATAGATGGCTGCCGCAACACCCAGTGGAACAGAAAAAAGGGCTGTTCCAAGTGTCAGATAAAAAGTGCCAATGATCGCGGGCATAATGCCGCCCTGGCGCATCCCGTCGTGCGGAAAACCACTTAAAAACTCAAATGAGATGGCTCCACCACCCTGGACCACGATATAGATTACCACGGCTACAATCGGGATTACGGTCATGGCTGCCATGCCTGTCAGCAGTCCAAAGCCCAGGCGTTGAGTAAGATTTCGGTTGGCGGAAGTTGGTTTTTTCATGGGTTGCTGTTTGAATCCCTGCTAAAGTTGTCTCTAAATTTATATTATCACAACTGTCGGTGATGGTCCCGATTCTTGCACGGGATGGTCCCGATTCTTGCACGGGATGGTCCCGAT
>CAYWXS010000252.1:0-2829 GCA_964462245.1 uncultured Anaerolinea sp. | reverse complement strand
CTTTCTGCCTCTTGACAAAACGTATCCCTTCCCGAAAAACGGGAAGGGGGAGCAAAGCGGCTATAAATTTTAGGTTTTTGCTTCCATCTGCTTCGCGCAAAACGGGAAGGGGGAGTGAGGCAGTTATTAATTATAAGTTTTTGCTTCCATCGGGTTCGCGCAAAGCTGGGATTATTCCTTCCAGGTACATTTCACCCTTTTGGGAGGTGTTTGAGTTGAGTAGCGATTGTGTCATGGCGTTGATAGAATTGTAAGTTATGCGGTATTGCGTTTTATTATATAAGCTTTAAAACCGACAGGTTGAAAGTTAAAATATTAAAGGAGATATATATGAAACTGATAGAAGTTGAAGGGATTGGTCCGGTCAATGCAGGTAAGTTAAATGAAGCAGGAATCACCAGCCTTACGGGTCTTTTGAAAAGCGGTGCTGCGCCACAAGGTCGTAAGGCTATTGCCGAAAAGACCGGTATCAGCGAGGCTCGCATCCTGGAATGGGTCAATCGTGCCGATTTGTTCCGCATTAAGGGCGTCGGTTCGGAGTATAGTGATCTGCTCGAGGCGTCTGGTGTGGATACTGTCGTCGAGTTGGCCGGCCGCAATGCTGAAAATCTTGTGAAGAAGTTGGCGGAAGTTAATGCAGAGAAAAAACTGGTTCGTCAAGTGCCAGGTGCCAGGCAGGTTGCCAGGTGGATTGAATACGCCAAGACGCTGCCGCGCGCAATCAGTTACTAAAATAATACGGGCTGACCCAAAAGGTCAGCCCGTTATTTGTTGATCTGATCTGTCGTTTCCACGCCTGGGTTGGGTTTACTAACCCGTTTGCTTCCTGTTTTATTCCCCAAACCATACGCTAAGCACTTCATTACTCTTCGCCGTTAGCGAAACCTTGCCGGCTTCAAACGGCAGGGTTTCGAGCTTATGCTCGGCCAGGTTGACGCGCGCAGCACGGGCGAAGGGCGTCAGCGGAGTAAAGCTGACCTGAATTTCTTGCGGGCCGGGGTTATAGCCGCGCACGATCCAGCCGCTGCCGTCCTGGGCGGGTTTGAGACTGCTGAGTACAAAGCCCTCTCCCTGGATGTTGAGGAAGGAACCCGTGGCGGGCAGCGGGCCAGCCTGCAGCCCGGCTGTCACAGCGCGCATGGGCGTCTCGAAGGCGTAAGCTTGCTGCTGCGGGTTGTCCTGGGCAGCGTGTGGGATGAGGGCATAGTCAAAATCCCAGGCGCCGGGCAGTTGTGCGCCGGGGGTTTCCAGTCCGGGTCCGGCATGTCCGCGCCGGGTTTGCAGATCATCGCGCGAGAGCCAGCCCACACAGCGCAACAGGGTCAGCGCAATCTCGGTGCCCGTCCCGGTTTTGAGCACTTCCACTTCGGGCAGCCCACGGTTGGCCAACATCAGCCCATTCCCATCCTGAGCCAGATCGGTAAAGGCGCGCTGCGGAACTTCGGGGCGCGGATCTTCGACCCAGGTCTGGCGATCGTAGGCTGGGGTGCCAATCCGGCGTTGGCTGACTTCGAAATGTCCATCCTGTGTGGCGTATTCCACGCGCAGAGCGGTTGGGAAGTGCACCCGCAAGCGGTGATCACGCGCCTGGTTGACCAGATGGGTCTGGATGTCGATGCGCGGTACACCGGCGTTGAGTGTCACCCGTGTGCGGATGGGCAGCTCTACCAGGATTTGCGAGCGCGATTTTCGATCACTGCTGAGCGCCAGGGGAACTTTCAGTACCAGCTCCAGGTCGAGCGTGTGTTGCAGGCTGCCGTGCAGGACTCTGACGTGCTTCAGGCGGGCGCTCTGCTGTGGATTAATGGCAGGCGGTGAATAATTGTATTCATCGCCGCCGTCACCACTATCGGTAAAGCGGTTCAGCCCATTGAAGCGGCTGCCGCTGCGTTTGTCGAGCAGCGAGAGCGTGCCTTCGGCTTCCAGTTCCACCCGGAAAAATTCATTTTCGATGATATGTGCTGCTTTGCTGCCCGGGTCTCGCTGTAGTTTTTCGATCAAGCGCTGCCCGACTGGCAGGCTGGCGATGCGTCCGAGCAAGGGCAGCATGGCGCGGGCCAGGGCTGGCAGGTGGGCAGGAGTGCTGGTTCTGGTCAGCGCGATGATTTTGAAACTGCGCCAGCCCAGACCAGGGACATCCGGAGCGCTGAAGATGATTTTGACCAGGCTGGGTGTGTGGGCTACCAGGTGGAAATCGGTCAGGTCCGGGTCGGAGAAATAAGAGTTGGTTTCCGCGACCGCCCGTTCCCAAACCATCCGGTCTGGTTCGGTTTCAGCCAGGGTGATATCCAATAGAACGCTGCTGCCTGTGCGTTGGGCGCTGTAAGCTCGAATGCCCAGCCCGGTCACGCGTCCATCGTTGACCGTATTGAAAGCCGCCCGAAATTCCTTCGGGCTCATATGCATGTTGATCAGTTCGCTGGCGCCCAGGCCCAGGGTTTCATAATTCAGGTTTTCGCCGGTTTCGGTTTGCAGACTAAAGCCGCCGGTGTGGGTCCCCAGGCTGATCTCGGCACGGACTACATCACTGCGCTGGAAACCGGATGGGTTGAAAACGATCACGCTGCCCAGGTGACTGCCATCCGGCGTGGGTGTTGCAGTCTGCACCAGGCTGGCGAGGGCTTCCAGGCTCTGGCGTGTTAGTTCTTCGCCAATTTGATCAACCTGGTCAAAACGGACTTTCATCTCATCGTGGACCTGATCGATCGAGCAGCCGCAGATCGAATCGTGCGGGTGGTTCTCCATTAAAAGCCGCCAGGTTTGACGAATAATTTCGGCGGGATGCTGCAGACGGTTTTTTGTGCCAGCCGCTTGCCATTCGGCCAGGCT
>CAYWXS010000251.1:0-2900 GCA_964462245.1 uncultured Anaerolinea sp. | reverse complement strand
AAAACTTAGAAATCGTAAAAGTTAAACTTTCAATCGAAGAATTACAAAAAATGATAAAAGAAGCAGGAACTTCTAAAAACATTTACTTCGAAATTGCAAATCTTAAACAAACAGATCAATTTGAAAATACACATACTTGCTATTGGTCTAAAAAAATAGATGATAAAGTTGAAGAACCAGCTCCTCCATCAAAAAAGAAAAAATAAATTTTTAAAAAATCAAAAAAAGGAATCTGAAAGGATTCCTTTTTTTTGCTTTGTCCTTTTTTTTTGAATCCTGTCGAAATATTTTTGCTCAAAATATTTCTTATGTCATTTCCTTCTGTAAAATTAAGCCGGGTATTGCATGAAATTGATATGGCTATGATGCCTGATGGCTCACAGCATTCATTTTCAATCCGCTTTATCAAATCTAATGGGGAGAGCGTTTTCTTAAACAGAGCAGTTAAAACGGGCTTAAATTTTAATCTGAAAAAAAATGCCATGAGGGGTTTTCGTCCTGTGGATGCAAACCTGAATCCTATTGGCCATATTTATCCAGTAAGTATCTGGCATATCGTAGAATTTAATCAGCAAATTGTATGTCTATGAATGTATGTTTTAATAAAAAAGATATTCCTTTATTGGCTGTAGGTGAACGAATAATGGTAGTAACAAAAGGCGGTCCTACCTTGACTTCTGCTTCACCGGCTGAAGATATTTCTCCCATAATCATGGGTGAAAGCAAGATTGTCAGATGGGGAGATCAGAACAATTATCCATCTATTGCAGAAGCATACATTCGTAAATCTACGGTATTAAACAGTGGCTTGCGTTATAAATGGATGGCTACGATTGCTCAGGGCATTTATGCTGCCAATCAAACGGGTATTGATGCAAATGGCAATGATATCCTTACTGTAGTTCCTGATATTCAGTTACAACGCAGCCTGAGAGATCGGAAAGTTTTCAACTACATGCTGGATGCTTACCGGGATATCTTTAAATTCGGGATTTGTTTTCCGGAATTGATTTTTTCTGCAGATGGCAGCAAAGTGGATGGTATCAACATCATCAATGCCCGCTTTTGTCGACTGACTAACGATAAACAATATGTTGCCTATTCTGAATATTGGGAAGGAACCACAACGATAGCTAATTCAGAAAATACAAAGTTTATTCCTATCCTGGATCATTATGATCCATTGGCCGATTTGAATAGATTAAAAATGGCAGGAAAAACCAAAGGGAAAAGCTATATTTATCCGCTTTTCAACCGTTTTTCCAACAATGTCATCTATCCATTACCTGATTGGGATACTGCCCGCCAGAGTGGATGGTTGGATATAAGTCAGGAAGTACCGGAATTTATTAAAAATGTCTACAAAAACCAGGCTTCACTGACGTATTTGATTCGTATTCCATACAGTTATTGGGATAAAGTTTATCCTGTCAGCCAATACACGAATCCTGTTGAAAGAAGAAAACTAATAACAGCAGAAATTGCAAAAATTGAAACTACGCTCATTGGTTCAGAAAATTCTAAAAAATCCCTGGTAACACATTTTTCAGTCAATGATTTGGGTAAAGCGGAAGAAAAATGGGATGTAGAAGTTTTAGATGATAAATTTAAAAGTGATCAGCAATTGATTACTTCTGCAGCTGCCAATTCAGAAATCTTATTTTCTATCCTGGTCAATCCTGCTGTGGTTGGAGCCATGCCTTCAGGGGGTGGTCCTTATGCTCAGAATTCCGGGGGCAGCAATATCCGCGAAGCTTTTCTGGTGAACAATGCGCTTGCCTGGGTGGATCAGCAGCATATCATTTATCCCATTGAACACATGCTCAGGTTCAATGGATACAGTGAAGATATCGAAATCAGAGTAAAAAAGACAATATTAACCACGCTCGACACCGGTGCCGGCACTAAAACCCTTAGCTGATGTTTTTTGTAAAATATACTTCTGAAATTCAGAAATTTATCGGTATCAATGCCGATTTCAATTTTGAGGTGCTGAAACCTCATTTAGATTGGGCGCAGGAATGCTATTTGCCTGATTTATTGGGTGCATTGTATGATAAATTGGTTTATGTTAGTAATTATGGCTACAGTCAGCAGGAATTAACCCAAAAACCTGTTTTTGACGTGCTTTTTGATAAAGTAAACAGCGTTATTGTTCATATTGCTATTTTTGACTGGCTATCCATTGCAGGTATTTCATTATCTGACATAGGTTTGCACCGACTGGAAAGTGAAATGGGTGGTACCATCCGAAAATCTGCCTATCAATACCAGGAACTTTCTGCCAAAGAGTTTTACCGAAAAAGAGGTTTTAATGCCATGGACAGTGTATTGAAATATGTTGTACAGAATATTACCACATTTACTGAATTCAATACTTCTGAATCCTTTAAAAATCTGACAACTGCTATTATCCCCAACACTGCCATCTTTAATAAGCATTACAATATTGGTGGCAGTATGCTTTTGTTCATGAAATTAAAGCCATTTATTCATGATGCTGAAGTATTTGATATTATTCCGGCTATTGGCAATGCATTGTTTGAAAATACAAAAGCCAATATCAATACTACGCAGGGAAGTTATGTTTCTTTTGTGATTCCTGCTATGAGAAGTGCATTGGCAAATTTAGCCATTGCAAGAGGAATTGAAGCCAGCAGTCTCAACCTGGTAGATGATGGAGCCCGCCTCATTGTGAGAGATAGTTTTAACAGCAATATTGAAACGATTTCAAAGCCTGATTTATCGAAATTAATAGCTGATACCAGAAAGACCGGAGAAAAATACGTAGGCATGCTTTGCTCCAATATCAGAGCAAATATTAATCAATTCCCATCATTTATTGATAGCAGAATAACACCGTTAGATAACACAGATAAAAAACTCCTAATTTTCTATTA
>CAYWXS010000250.1:0-2907 GCA_964462245.1 uncultured Anaerolinea sp. | reverse complement strand
GTCTGGTTAAAAAATTGGAAGAACAAGGAAAATTGGACAACACTATCATTATGTTCTTGTCTGATAATGGGGGTTGTGCAGAGACACCCAAAACACAAGATGCAGATGCAAATGCACCCATGGGCAGTGTAGCCACTTACATAACTTACGGTCAAAACTGGGCTACAGTGAGTAATACTCCATTGCGCAAATGGAAGCAAGACAGTTTTGAAGGTGGAATTGGCACGCCATTTATTGTGCAATGGCCAGCCGCTATTAAACCACAAGCTGCGTGGAATCGTGAACCAGCTCATTTAATTGATATCATGCCAACATTGGTAGCTATCAGTGGAGCAAAATATCCGGGCACTTCGAAAGAAACCAACATCAAACCAATGGATGGTGTCAGTCTGCTGCCGGCTTTCAAGGGGAAGACATTTGCACGCACAAAACCACTCTATTTTCAGTTTTCCAAAGGCTCTGCAGTGATTGATGGTCAATGGAAAATGGTGCGCGATAGTAAAACCTGGGAGCTTTATGATATGGCTACCGATCGCACCGAAACTCATAACTTAGCGGATCAAAAACCTGAAATGGTCCAAAAACTCGATGCGCAATGGTTGACTTGGTGGAAGGATTGCACCGGAAGTGACTGGACTGGAAAAGTAACAAAGGAGAAAAAAGAGAAGAATGAGACAGAAGATGATTTATAAAAAATAACAAAAATAGAAACAGCAATGAAAAAAGCAGTAACATTCTCAACTTTAGCACCAATGCTATTAGGCCTGCTATTGGCAGGATTCTCAAACCTTTCAGCCGCCGAATCGATTCGCGAGCGAATCTCCATCAACGCCGACTGGCGCTTTCAAAAAAACGATCCCGCCGAGGTCGCCGGCTCGTTGGATTATAACAAAATCCGTGAATGGGTTCTGCCCTCCAGTGCTGCATTTTTAAAGAATCCGTCGGTACTACCTAAACGACCAGATGGCAACCTTGGCGCAAATGTGACCTACACCCAGCCGGGCTTCGATGACTCAGCCTGGCGGAAACTGGATCTCCCCCACGACTGGGCTATCGAGGGTCCTTTTAAGCAGGAATATAAGGGAAAGACCGGCAAACTGAACTACTCGGAGCCTGTGTGGTATCGCAAGCACCTGATGTTGCCGGAGTCTGACTTGGGTCGGCGTATCTATTTGGATATCGACGGCGCTATGTCGTATGCCACAGTCTGGTGTAACGGTCAGTTCGTCGGTGGGTGGCCTTATGGTTACGCGTCTTTTCGCCTCGACCTGACGCCTTACGCCAAGCCTGGTAGTGACAATGTGTTGTCCATCCGCTTGGACAATCCGGATAATAATTCGCGCTGGTATCCTGGCGCCGGAATCTATCGCAACGTCTGGCTGGTGAAAACCAATTCTGTTCACGTAGGTCAATGGGGCACCAACATCTCCACACCGAAGGTTTCTGCGGATGCCGCAACGGTTGCAGTAAACGTGTCGCTAGATAATACAAGCAATGCATCGATTCAAGCCCTCGTCAAAACTCGGGTTTTGTTAGCAGGCAAGTCGGTGACTGAACTTCCAGCACAGACGGTGGAGTTAGCAGCGAGCGGTTCGGCTGTGGCATCTGCCGAAGTTGTTGTTACTAAGCCGCAACTTTGGGATACAAAGACGCCCAACCTCTACACTGCCGTTACAACAGTGGAAGTTGCTGGCAAAGTGATGGACCGCTACGAGACTGTGTTTGGCATTCGCTCCATAGCCTTTACTCCTGACAACGGCTTTCTGCTTAACGGTAAGCGGGTGCAGCTGAATGGTGTCTGCAATCACCACGATCTCGGTGCACTCGGTTCGGCTTGGAATACACGAGCCGCGCAACGACAACTCGAAATTTTAAAAGAAATGGGAGTAAACGCCTTGCGCACAAGCCATAATCCACCGGCACCTGAGCTCCTTGATCTTTCCGATGCTATGGGAATTCTGGTCATGGACGAGTCTTTCGACAGCTGGAAGGAGGCTAAGGTAAAAAACGGCTATAACACCCTATTTGAAGATTGGCATGAACAAGATTTGCGTGCTTTTGTACGTCGTGACCGCAACCATCCCTCGGTGGTCATGTGGAGCATCGGTAATGAAGTGAAGGAACTCACCGACTCAGTCGTGGGACCTGTGATGGGGGCTCGCCTTACCGCAATCGCCCACGAGGAAGATCCCACCCGGCCGACCACCTTGGGCTCCAACAAGCCCGATGCCAGCTACAACGGGATACAAAAATCCGTGGATGTAATGGGACAGAATTACCAGCGAGGTGGCTATGCCGAATTCCACATTAAAAATCCATCGATTCCTTTGGTGGCCAGTGAAACCTCTTCTGCCCTCAGCTCACGCGGTGAATATTTTTTCCAGACTCCGGAGCAGGTTGCCGCCCTGAACGCTGCAACCAACGAGCCTCGCAAACGAGGAGTCAAGAAACCATCCCAAAGCCTGCCGTTTGAGGTCATCAGCAGCGTCAAGACCGAGGGAAGGGCTGACTTTCAAATCAGCTCCTACGACCTTTATGGACCGGCTTGGGCGATACTTCCGGATCAGGAGTTCGCCGCATTGGAAAAGAACCCCCATGTCGCCGGGCAATTTGTTTGGACTGGCTTCGACTACATCGGTGAGCCCACGCCCTACAACGTCGACGAAACCAATCTGCTCAACTTCACCGATCCTGAAAAAAGGGCGAAGATGGCAAAAGAAATGGAGGAATTCAGCAAACTCAAGGTTCCATCACGCAGTTCGTATTTTGGAATCGTTGACCTGGCCGGTTTCAAGAAAGACCGCTTCTACCTCTACCAAGCCTTCTGGCGCCCAGAGCTGCCTATGGCTCATCTTTTGCCGCACTGGACTTGGCCGGAACGCGTCGGTCAGGGGGTGCCGGTGCACC
>CAYWXS010000249.1:0-2935 GCA_964462245.1 uncultured Anaerolinea sp. | reverse complement strand
CTTTCCCTTTTTACCCCATCTGTCTTCTCTTGTCTATATGTTATCTAACAGGGGCTGGGGGGATAGGTCCAAAACGCCAATACCAAGTTATGCGCTACTGCGAAAAGAGGCTTACAAGGAAAACCGCAATGAAAATTGACCTGATTTTGGCTTACATCCAACGCTATCGTTTTGGGCACGAGAAGGATTTTGTTCCACCGATTACCGGGATTCACCTGGCTGCCCTGACACCCGCCCATCATCAAGTCCGGGTAATCCACCAGCAATTGGAGGCTGCACCAAGCGAAACCGATGCCGATTTAGTGGCGATCAGCTTTTTCAGCGGGTTTGCGCCAGAAGCCTACCGGTTGGCCCGGCACTACCGTTCGCTTGGTAAGCTGGTCGTGGCAGGCGGACCCCATGTCACCTATGCGCAGGCAGAAGCTTCCCAATATTTCCATGCGATTGTGACCGGCGAGGCAGAATCAGTCTGGGCTCAGTTGCTCGAGGATGCCGAACGTGGAGAGCTCAAATCGGTTTATCGTGGGCTTCCACAGGAGTTAGATCATATTCCCACGCCCCGCTACGATCTCCTGCCGGACCGCTTTTTCATCAAGAGGGTGGTTCAGGCCACGCGTGGCTGCCCTTTCCACTGTTCGTTTTGCACCGTGCCCTCCCTCAACCCTGGTTTCCGCATGCGCCCGGTGGAGCATGTGCTCACCGATATTCGCTACAATAATTTCAAACACTGGTGGCAGAGAAAACTGGTCTGGTTTTGGGATGATAACCTGACCGCCAACCGTAGTTACGTGCGGGAACTGCTGAATGGGTTGCTGCCCCTGAAAAAATGGTGGCTGACCCAGGCCAGCATGGATATTGCCAGGGATGCGAGCCTGCTGGAGTTGATGAAGGCCTCTGGCTGCATAGGGATCTTTTTTGGAATGGAGTCGTTCGGAGCCGAATCTCTTCAGGATGCGCACAAATCCCAGAACAAAGCTGAGCAATATGCTGAAACCATCCAGGCGCTCCACCAACGCGGCATCTGCGTGATGGCCGGTTTTATCGCCGGCTTCGATGGCGACTCCCCTGCCACGATCAAGGCTATGGCAGAGCGGCTGTATGAGGCTGGAGTTGATGTTCCCTTCCTGAGCATTCTGACCCCTTTCCGAGGATCGGATGCCTACGACAAAATGGTTGCCGAAAACCGGATCTTGACCGAGCGCGGCTGGGAATTCTATAACGGCTACAACGTCACGTTCCAGCCCAGGCAAATGTCCCCCGAAGAACTCCTCGCTGCGCATCGGGAGCTCTGGCGGGAGGCTTTTTCTCTCAAGTACAGCTTCTTGCGTGTCATCCGCAGCTTGAAGTACCTTCGACCAGGCGCCTTTCTGATGTGCCTGTTTATGAATGCCTTTTACTGCCTGAAGCGTCTGCGGGGGAATGAACCTGTCAGCTTCGACGCTGATGGATAAATTATGTGACATCTAGCAGAGATGTCGCAAGCAATAAGTTACTGCTAATTATTATTGCATTATGAAGAGCCATAAATACCAAAAGCACAGTTACTACTCAGCCATTCCCTAAATCTGTCATTGCGAGCAAGCGTTCTTCAGCGAGCGTGGCAATCTTCTCGCAAAATTGGGGATTGCCACGCCGCCAAAGAACAAGTGCGGCAGTTCCTAAGAACATGATTGGCGGGGCTGATTTGAGGGAAGATTGCCACGTCGCGGAGAACACGCTCCTCCAAAGAAACTAAATTCTGATAGTTTCTTCCACATCGAACAGCGGCTGCCCCTCTCCGCTGTGGAATCACTCGCGATGACAATTTCGCAATGACACGGCTGAGTAGTTACAAAGCTCAGATAACAAACCGGTGTATCCAATTCGATCTGCATCATCAGCTTCAGCCCAATTTCTTTCAATGCTAGCCACATACTGAAGGGTTTCGCCATGCCGCCTGAACGGTTATAATTTTAATGAAAGAGAAAACCAATCTGCCCAGAAGGAATAAATATCTATGCGCACCATGCATGTCATTTCACATACTCACTGGGACCGCGAGTGGTACCACACCTTCCAACAGTTCCGGCTGAAGCTGGTCCAACTTGTGGATGGACTGTTGGAGATCCTGGAAAAAGACCCGGAATTTAAATACTTCATGCTGGATGGGCAAACCATCGTCCTCGAAGATTACCTGCTCATGCGCCCGGAGCAGGAAGCCACCCTGCGCGATCACATCAAAAAAGGACGCATCATCATTGGCCCCTGGCATATCCTGCCGGATATGTTTCTAGTCGGACCCGAAGCCCACATCCGCAACCTGCTGGAAGGTGATCGCACCTGCAGCAAATTTGGTCCAAAGATGATGGTCGGCTACATGCCCGATTCATTCGGGCATATCGCGCAGATGCCGCAGATCCTGCGCGGCTTCGAGATCAAGAGCGCCTGCCTATGGCGCGGACTGGACGAAGAGCCAGCCGAATTCTGGTGGCAAGCACCCGACGGTTCACGTGTCCTGATGGCTTACCTGCGCGACAGCTACTCGAACGGCGCCTTCCTGCCAGCCGGCGAAAGCACGGGGATAGACAGCCTGGCACGCTTCAGCGCAGCCCTGACCGGTTTGGGTCTCTCCCTGTCAGAGCACTCGGCTGCCAATGATCACCTCATCATGCTGGGGACAGATCACATGCAGCCGCCCGTCAACACCTCCGAAAATATCGACTACGCCGACGAAATGCTCAGCCGCGAGACGCGCGTGCTGCATTCAACGCTGGAAAACTACCTGGCTGCGCTCCAACCCGCCCTGGAAAATGGGACGCTGCCAACCGTAATCGGTGAGTTGCGCAACAGCAAACGCATGCCACTGCTGCCGGGCGTATTATCGACACGCATGTGGATCAAACAGCGCAACCACGCCAGCGAAAACCTGTTAACCAAATGGGTGGAACCCTTCAGC
>CAYWXS010000248.1:0-3010 GCA_964462245.1 uncultured Anaerolinea sp. | reverse complement strand
GCTAATTTTGCCTCATTTTTGTCAAAACCACAAATTCAATTAGAACCAGAAAAAATTCTATTCTGCCGAGGATTACCACCAGGAATATTTTTCCAATAATGCGGACCAGCCTTATTGTAGAGTAGTGGTGGCACCCAAAGTGCTAAAGTTTCGAAAACAATTTTTTGATCGCTTGAAAAAATAGTTTGATATTCCATCCTATTGCTGTTGGGATGAATTATGATTGGGTATGTTTTTTACCATCCCGATCTTGTGAATCGGTCGATTTACTTGGATTTTTGTGTTTTATAGATTTGAGAAAATAATCAATGAATATGGTTGACCCAAATTTAGATATTGAACCACAAGCAAAACCTGCTTTTTGGGTTCGAGAAATACCTGTTTATGGAGATGCCATCCTGGCGCCAATGGATGGTTTTTCGGACTGGCCCTTTCGATCTCTTTGCCATGCACTTGGCTCGGCTATGAGTTACACCGAATTTGTACGGGCCCAACACATAGTGGAAGCCTATAAGCACATGGCGGCTCGTTTGACATTTGATGAAGCCGAACGTCCAATGGTATTTCAAATTTATGGTGATGATTCGGATGAGCTTTTACGGGCAGCCCTGCGGGTTCAGGATAAGAAACCCGATATCATCGATATAAATATGGGGTGTCCGGCTCGTAAGGTGGTTCACAATGGGTCAGGGGTGGGTTTAATGCGGTCCCCGTTGAAAGTCGCCCGAATTTTCCGAAAATTATCTACTAACCTTCCGACTCCAGTTACCGGTAAAATTCGGATTGGATGGGAAAACTGCCGCAGCTACAAATTGATAGCGCGGATAGTGGAAGAAAACGGTGGTTCACTGATAGCGGTACATGGCCGTACCAAGGAACAGGGTTATTCGGGCATGGCAGATTGGGATGCCATCGCCGAGATCAAAGCGGCTGTCAAAATTCCAGTGATTGGAAACGGGGATATAAAAATTGCAGCAGATATCGATCGTATGAAAGCTTATACCGGATGTGATGCTGTTATGATTGGGCGCGCTGCGATTGGGAACCCCTGGATATTTTCCCGTTTGGATCGTGAACAAGTTTCGATTGAAATGGTTCATAGCATGGTTCGAAAGCACCTGGAAAGGCATCTGGCGTTTTATGGTGCCCGCAAGGGTATGATGTTATTTCGTAAACATGCATTGCAATATCTGAAGTTGCAACACCTGCCACGCGTGGTACGTACTCAACTGATCACACGTGATAATCCGGAAGAGTTTTTGACCTTACTCGACCAGGTGTTTGCAATGACCCCGGAAGAACAATCGGAATCAAATTGAGCATTTATCCACTTTCTGCCTTACGCAGCCTGGCATTACATGCTACAGGTTTGGATGTACGCAATGGGAAGGAAGCACCAGTTACCATCGACACAGTCATGGATACTGTTAATCGTCTTGGTGCGGTTCAGATTGATACTTTGCAGATGGTTGCTCGAGCGCATTACCTGACTCTTTGGTCGCGAATGGGGACGTATGATATTAGTTTGTTTGATACTCTTGCAAATGACCCTCAATCCAGGCGAATTTTTGAAGGTTGGTTTCATGCAGCCTGTTTTTTGCCACTGCATGAATACCGTTACCAGTTGCCGCGACAGAGGTTTATGCGGGAACATGGGCATCACTGGTATACCGATTGGATCGAGCAACCTGGAAGCCGTGACCTGGTGTCTACCATCTTTGAGCGTATTCGTGTAGAGGGTGGTTTACGTGCTAATAGTGTGGAAGGTGAAAAACTCAAGCATGGCACATGGTGGAATTGGCGCCCTGAAAAAATGGCACTTGAGCATTTGTATGGATTTGGGGATTTGATGATTTCCGGACGAGTTAAGTTTCAACGCGTTTATGACTTAACCGAACGAGTACTGCCAGATTGGGTGGATCAGACTGAACCAAGTGCTGAAGAGCGGGATTGTTTCTGGCTGGAACAAGCTGTAAAAGCCCTGGGTATATGTCTACCGCGTAACGCAGCTGATTACACCTGGATGAAGTTGGGTATAGCTAGACCATTAATTTCGAGATTGATCCATGCAGGACGTTTGGTGGAGGTGCAAGGTGAAACCATGCTTGGTAATCAGACCTTGCTTGTCCACCCTCAAAATCTGACATTGTTGGAAAAAGCGGCTTCAGGCGAAGTTCATGCAAACCGAACTACTTTTTTAAATCCTTTTGATAACCTTTGGTGGGCACAGGGTCGAGATGAAGCTTTTTGGGGCTTTCGACAGCGCCTTGAGGCTTATTATCCCGCTCAGAAGCGGGTTTATGGTTACTTTTGTTTACCAATTTTGCATAAAGATCGTTTGATTGGTCGTTTTGACCCCAAGCTTGAACGAAAAACGGGTTTATTAAGGATTAAAGCGCTTTATCTGGAGCCAGGTGTCGAACCTGATGAAGAATTAATCAAAGATGTTGCCGGTTGTATGCGAGACTTTATGAAGTTCCACAAAGCGCAGACACTTCTAATTGAGAAAAGTGCCTGCGCTTCGTTTGGAGAAAAATTGGTCCAGGAAATATAGAATACTTCCGTGGATATTGTGGAAAAAAATAAGAGACAGGTAAATTAGCCAGTTATTTTTTGTTATTTCTGATTATTCAGATCTGCCCGGAATACGTGGAGCACGCATCGCAGCCAGTTGATCTTCCAATTGTTTTCGACGGGTATCAGCAGCTAATTTAATTTCGTCTGTAAAACCGGTTGAGCGTGAGCGCAATTCACCGCGTAATTTCTCACCAGATTCAGGCGCTAACAGCAGAGCAATGGCAGCTCCAAAAATCCAGCCGACAAAAAGTCCGATCAAAAAGCCAAACATTCGTCGCATAATTTTCTCCTTATTATTGTTTTCATAAATATTATACTGCTCACTGCAAAAAAAATAGCGTTGTGGTTGGGCCAGTTTTATCTTTACATAAATATTTTGTTACTACTCAGCCAATAGGTTCTGATAAAAAGTTGGTGTAATTTTTACAATCGC
>CAYWXS010000247.1:0-3020 GCA_964462245.1 uncultured Anaerolinea sp. | reverse complement strand
GTCTTCATCACTTTGAGATATGTGGCACTGGATGGACATTTCGGTAACTATCCTAGCGCCTGGATGGTCAGACAAGAGAAATTGCACTTGATTTCCAAATTACGGTCCGACGCAGCTCTCAAAATAGCTTTTGTCGGCGAACATAGTGGTCCGGGTGCAAAGCCCAAGTATGGCGCAAAAATCGATGTTCAAAAACTCGATATCCAATATTGGCAAGAAGCATCTTTCAAAGACGGTCTCCGAACCGATATCTATCAGGGCCAGTTCTGCAACACTGAGTTTGCTTTTCCACTCAACGTGGTTATCATCCTCAAGACCAATCTGGTGACGAAAGCGCAGGCGCATGTGATTTTGTTCAGCACAGATTTGGATTTGGCTTACGAAAAAATCATCAAATTCTATAGCCTGCGCTTCCAAATCGAGTTCAATTTTCGTGATGCCAAGCAGTATTGGGGCTTGGAAGATTTCATGAATGTCACGGAGACAGCGGTCACCAATGCGGTTAACCTGTCGTTTTTCATGGTCAACTTCAGCCATGCGTTATTAGAGCCTTTACGAGAACACAATCCGGATTACAGCGTTTTGGACTTAAAATCGCGCTATCGTGGCTATCGTTATGCCATCGAAACAATAAAAATGCTTCCGGAAAAACCTGATGCCATTTTATTGGCCGATATATTTCTACATATTGCCCGTTTAGGCGCTATTCACCCGGCTTTTCTGCCGGTTTCAAGCCAGTAATTGGCGAAGATATTGATATAGGAGAGGCTTTTACTCCTGAGACAGCATATTTCAATTTTCGTAGTTTCAAAATGTTTCTTATGATGTTGAGAGCCTGTGGCATAAATCTCGACACCATGAATATTTCGGAACTAAACAACGAAATGGTCACCTGGTACCTGGATCTTCTTGCAACCAAAGGTTACGCTACCAGGGCACCACGCTTGGCAGCTCTTCTTGAGTTTTATAGATTTATCAATCGGGAATATCGGAAATATCATAAAGCTTTTGATCTTAATCAATTATATTTGCTTCAAGAAAATTGGTTAGTAGGTTGGCATAAAGCTGGTAGAAAAAAACAAAAGTATTAGTCCATTAATCTCATAGCGGCGAAGGGCACCTGTGCGCTGTTATTCGATGCCCTTCAAGGGATTGTTATTGATTATTTGACTTCATTGTTTTGTTTTTTCATCTCGATTATTCATTTATTCTCCATTTCCCACTTTAAAAGGGTTAAATGCCACAGGGCTTTCGGGAAAGAATGTTTTTATTCTCTCTATCCTTAGGACTTGTAAAAGAATAACTCCGCACTTTAAAAAGACATAACTGGATTCTGGCGCGGTTTGATAGTGTATAATTCCATCGAGGGCAAACCTCATGCCATTCGATGCATAAGGTTTCCATAATTTCCTTTGCGACTTTGATGCCTTTCTTATAAGCCTTCTCAACGAAAAAGGCTTCGACTTGTAAACCAGAGTCCGTATCTGTGCCACGGATACATGCCAACATGAAGTCGAAAGTTTCTAAGGGTTTGCCTGCCCAATTCATACTGATTGGGCCAAACAAACGATGTTCGATCGGGTTCCACTTCGAAGCACCTATTGGATAATGGCATATGGTCACTTCAAGCCCAAGCTGATCCGCTAATAACTCTTGTAATTGTTGTTTCCATAAACGTGGGCGGCAACCATTGCTGCCACCCGCATCAGCAAGGATAAGGATTTTGTCTGCATTAGGATACAGATTTTTCCCAAATTCTTGCCACTAACGTACAATCACTTCAACCGCAGACTGTGGTGTATCAGAAGATTGTCCAACATACACATAGCCGCGATTGTGCTTCAAATCATAAATACCATAAGGAACAGATTTACCAAGTGCATCTTGTTCAAAATCATGATTGTGGACTACCCTGGCATTCAAGCACCATTCCTGGCCTCGGATCTTGAAGTTACCAATGAGCTCCTTCTTTTTGGTGTCAACACTGATCCTGGGTAAATCTGCTTTCTGAAAACTGGCTTTTTGAGTGGCAATATACTGAAATTGACGATCCCGATCTGGGTGATCTGATCCGGATAACCGTTTTTCGTTGGCTTTCAGAGAATAACCCAAATCTTTCAAGAGTCGCGCAATCGTCACGTGACTGATCCAATAACCGAGTTGTTCCATCTTTTCTGTCAAATGGCGTAAACTACTGCGATGCCATTTTTGCTCACTCATTGGATCACCTGCGGTTTCCTCTCTCAGCAAACTCTCTAATGCCGTCGTGACCGATGAGTCTTTTTTTCAACTGCAGGTTGTCCACCGCCCTCTTCGCGAATGCGTTCGGGTGAGTGCGAACGCAAATCATCATCCAATTCACGTCTGCCGCGCCGGATCGTCTCAACATCCATGCCTGTGATTGTCGAAAGTTCTACATCACCTCCGTGACCAATTTTCTTGGACTCAAGCACAACATACCAGCGACATTGCTGTTCGTCCAGCCGACTGAGTAAAACGTTCATTTGATGATGGATTTTCCATTCCTCACGGTCTTTATCTGCAAGACATGCTGCACATAGGCATTCGTGGATAATTTCTGTCATAGGTTTGCCCTCGGAAATGTAGTTTTTCGAACCACAATTCTACTCCCAAGCAAGCCTTAAAAAATCATTCTGCGGATTTATACTTTTACAATCCCTTAGTGGAATCATTGTGCAATCATCTCAAAAAGCGTAAAAAGCGGTAAAAAAATAGGTCGAACAAGCTCTTTTGAAGCCGGGAAAAGAAGGGTTTTACCTGCAAGTGAACTGGCGGGGCTGAACTTTAACAACATACCTTCTGAATTCAGGATGAATTTAGCCGAAGTGTGAGCAGCAACCTGAACCTGGCGCTCTATGCCCATTTTGCGGATATTGAGCTGGTTCTGATTGGGCTGTGCGTGCTGCTTAATCCAAACGGCAGCCCACCGAATAAAGTTGGCAGCGAAAATGGTCATAGCTTCCTGTAAATAAATGGCCGGTTCTGAGCGAACCTTGATG
>CAYWXS010000246.1:0-3048 GCA_964462245.1 uncultured Anaerolinea sp. | reverse complement strand
AAGGCCCCATTGCGCTGGTCAACTCCCCCCGCCTGGGGATGTGCGGCTATACCGGACCTGCCGAACCACCGTATTGATGAAATAATGTAACCTGCAGACATGCGTTCATATCATCTTGAACTGATATAATCTCGATAAATAGACCAATCAGGAGTTAATTTATATGAATTTCAGTATGTGGAAAAAAGCATTGCAGATTATCCCAGCGGTTACAAAAGAAGAATGGGATGCGCTCGATTTTGTATCGAAGTGGCTGATTTCAACGCGCGCCGCAGTCCTGGTCATGACTTTTATTTCTGCTGCGCTGGCCGGTTTGTTTGCATTGCGCGATGGCAAATTTAACTTTGTTTCGTGGTTGGCCCTGGCGCTTGGTTTGATTTTGGCGCATGCCACCAACAACCTGTTTAATGATTACACCGATTTTGTGCGAGGCGTTGATAAGGATAATTATTTCCGGACAATGTACGGTCCCCAGCCGGTGGCAAATGGCTTGATCAGCGTGCGCCAGTCATTAACCTACACGGCAATTACGGGTCTGTTCGCAATGTTGTTCGGAATTTACCTGATTGCCATCAATGCCTGGGATCCGATGATCTGGGTCTTGTTGGGGCTGGGCGCGTTTTTTGTTTTGTTCTACACCTGGCCGCTTAAATATATTGCCATGGGTGAAATTGCAGTTTTACTGGTTTGGGGGCCATTGATGATTGGTGGCGGTTATTACACGCTTGCGCACCAATGGGATTGGAATGTGGTTTGGGCCAGTGTGCCGTATGTGTTGGGTGTCACCACCGTGATATTTGGCAAACACATCGATAAAATTAAAGTGGACACGGAAAAGAATATCAGCACATTGCCAGTCGTACTTGGAGAGAAGAATTCCCGGTATGCGGTCATAGGCATGCTGATTTTGCCTTATCTGCTGACGTTGGCTTTGATTTTTACAAAATATTTCACACCAGTGATGTTGGTTGTTGTTTTTGCGATCCCAAGTTTGCGGCGCACGCTGCCGTTCTTTCTCAAGCCACGTCCTGAGACTCGGCCAGAAGGATTCCCGGATGGACAGGGTGGTTGGCCACTCTATTTTGCGCCGTTGGGCTTCGCCAATAATCGTTCATTTGGCGGACTGTTTATGCTTGGCTTGTTGGTGGATGTGATCGTGCGGATCGTGCTACCCACCTTTTGGAGATAATTTTCAAGGTTTTTGGCCTGGCAGATATTGAAAGACCTGTCAGGTCTATTTATTTAATCGGGAAAAATAATGTTCCCGTGTAGATTTCTCGGGATAAAAAGGATTTACATGGTGCTGCGTAAACGGTTATTATCCTGTTTTTATCCCGAGGATCGTGTTTATCAAGTGCCCAAAAGTGAGAACAAGCCTGGAATAAATGACACGGACGATAACAGGCTCGTATCCGGGAGAAATTAGGTACAATTTTCCAGCATCGATCCATTTCGGTATTAAGGATTTCACATGGTTCAGTCCGCAAGTGAAAGAGCTAAAATTATTTATGAAGCCTGGCTCGCGAACAAGTCCATGCAAAAAACGGCCTTACAGTTTGGGGTCACCCGGGGACGTGTGCGGCAAATTGTGCAGAAACATCTCCAACGACTTGCCACCGCGCAAGCCGAGTTGGAATCCAGAGAACCTCTGGAAGTTGCTCTTGCTCAGGGAAAAGTCTCGCCAAGGCTCAAGGCGACCCTGGTGCGTGGGGGTTACGGGCGCGATTTTGGTTTCGATGATCTCGTCAACCGGCTGCGAACAAACACGTTTAACCCATTCGATTTCCGCGATTTTGGCCCGATAAGTCTAACCACTCTGAGAACGCTTTTTCTCAGCCAGGCTGAAAACGAGGCTCTGCCTGCTTTCGGTTCGCAGTCGTCTCTAACATGGTGGCTGGGTCGAAAGAAAAAACCTGGGGATGATAACCGGTCAGAATCAACTTAGGCATAAAGCAGCGGCCTGTGCGTTATTTTCGCGGATATATTTCCACAATTTGGATTGGATTTTAGCAAGTTTGAATCACCAGGAGAAACTTGATGCAGCTTATCGGAACGATTTTATTGCTTGCTATACTGATTTTGGTGGGCGTCACGGTAGGCGGTGGCATCCTGATTCTGGTTGCCTATGGCCCCTCGGCTGGCTTCTCAACCACGTCATGCACCTTGACCCGTTCCAGGTCACCGTGCTCAGCCTGGCAGGCATGTTGGCGTTTGGGTCTCTGGCAACCCGTATCTTTCAAACCATCATGGATACCATGCCCAGACCATCTGCGGCGGATGACGATGACGAAGATGACGAAGAAGAAGATGATGAAGAGTTTGAGGTGGAAGATGTGGACGAAGAGCCTGTCATCTATCCAAGCATCCCGCGCAGGCGCCAACCGCTAAAGACCCCAGACTTCTCAAACACCCGTCCTGCTGACCGCTGCCCGTGCGGGAGTGGCCGCAAGTACAAAAATTGTCACGGTGCAAAACGGCCAGCAGCCTGAAACCATGCCGCAGGTTTGTTCTGATAGACTTGACCTGCCCCTGCCCATCTGCAGGTTCCTGGCGGGCCTGAAAGGTGATACTGGTCTTTCCTGAAGGATCCGTTTCGGTCGGTCTGCTGCCGTCAAACGGATGACCGCGAACATTTGTGAAAGTGCCGTGATTTCTGAAGGAGGCTACGATTTTCCACCATACTGTGGTGCTTTTTAGCGCAACTGACGCCAGGGATGGGCCCAGGTTTGTATTACCCGCATTCCACGTCATGTAATCATAAAAACAATCATTTCAGCCAGAACAAATGCACCACGAATTTATCCCCCACTCAAAGGTTGATAATCACGTAAAAGCGTAGGACTGTTTCAAGTATGAACAAAATATTAGCTCGTATCTCCCACTTCTTCTATAGAAATGCTCCAGCCTGCATTTTCAGCCTAAAAACACATGAGGTTTGTTAAGTTTGGTTTTCACTCATTGGGTGAAAGAAAATACGGTTGAATCAGCTAACTTTCACCCGCCTCGCATGTTAAAATTGGAGGAGATAAAAACAATAGTGTGAAAAAG
>CAYWXS010000245.1:0-3074 GCA_964462245.1 uncultured Anaerolinea sp. | reverse complement strand
TACCTGTCTCTCAGAAATTTGTAAAGGTGCGATTTCTTAGTTTTGAACCGTGCCCTTTTTTGGTTACTGAATGGAAATATTTCTAAATGCAGGTATGGTTTAAATAATTTATAACCATCGGTATTATATAAAGGCACACAGTCTATTGGCGATTGAAAAAGGGTAAAATAAAAGTGATATGCCACCTTCCGAATGGACTCCCTTTTTACGTGCCCTGAGCTTGCTCAAACGCTTACAACAGTCCCCTGCCCCAGCCGGGACGCTGATGGATTATGTTGAAAGCAGCATTCCTGGCGCTTACCCACCCGAACCACGCGCACGCCTGGCTGCCTTCAAACACGATCGCGAACACCTGCGCAACCGGCTGGATGTGTGCTTTCAATATGATGCGCGCACGCAGCTATACAGTCTGACGAACCCCGGCCCATTTGGAATGTTGGAATTGGATGAAGAAAGCCTGCGCGGATTAGGCGTACTGGGAAGGGACTTTGGCAATGGTTTGGGCGAACGGGTTTATATTCGAGCCCTGCTGAATAATCTTAAACGACGTCTGACCCCTGAGACACAACGGCTGCTGGATCGTCATCCAGAAAGCCTGGTGATGGGGCTGCGCCAATTTGTGGATAAGGGACATGTTGCATCACGGGTGTGGGAAACTGTTCAAAAAGCAGTAGATGCACGCCGCAAGCTGTCTTTTAACCATCTTTCGCCACGCTACATGGACGGACTGCCAACTTACTTTGAAATAGCACCAGTGCAGATGATCTACCAGGATGGGCTCTGGTACCTGCGAGGCTGGGTGCTGGAGCGACAGCAACTACGTCCCAACCTGGGCAGCTCTGATTACCTCAAATTTCGCCTGACTTATATTCAGGATGATGAGGAGCTAAAGCTCTGGCCTACGGTTTACCCGGCACGCTATCGAACGCCACCGCGCTTTAATATCCATTACCTGCTCATGCCGGAGATTGGACGAGGTGAGATCAGCCATCACTTCGCCGAAACGCACATAACACGTCTACCGGATGGGCAAGCCGAAGTACACGGCGTGAGCGAGGATGTCTGGGAAGCAGCCCGGCTGCTGCTGGGTTATGGCGAAGGCTGCATTGTGCTGGGCGGAGAAGAACTGTTGAAGGAAATGCGCCGCCGAGTGGAAGGCATGGCACGCAATTATGGTTTTTTTTGAAATTGACGGGCACTAGCCCGCGTGTGTGGGTAAGTACCCGTGTAAAATAAGAATATCTCGGCGCCCAGGGGAGTTCGGCGGGGGGTTGGCGCCGGGAGTAGAGGGTGGATAATTTTTTTGAGGGCTGGTGGTTTCCGGGGGGGGCACAATTTTTTATGGGCTGGTGGGTTTCCAGAGTACTGTCGTCATGACAGCTGGCAACCTTCCAGCCCGTTGCTTTTCTGGACGGTTCACATAACCCAGCTACATAATCTACCTTTACGATCCAGAAAACTCGCGTAATTAATAGGCAAAATGGCTTACGAAAAATTGAGCCATTCGACGCTGATCAGAAACTGGATTTTACATAAAATATAGTGATTAGTCCAACCACAAGCCACCAAAATTCTACATAAAACTATTGTTGTTTACCACCAGCTTACAGAGGACCGATAAACTCAAGACGATGAGAACTTCAGCACCCAGGGCTTCGAATTTCACCCGTGGGCACTAGTACACATTGGCGTAGATAGCGGATAAGTTATGCATTCAATGCTTTGCCTTGATAAGTCTCCACTTGAACGGTTTTGCCATTGTGCGGTTGTAATATTCGATAAAGGCCAAAACCTTGCGTTTCAAATCGTTCACTGAAGTGAAATTACCTCGTTTTAGAACTTTTCGGACCAGGATACTAAACCAAATTTCGATCTGATTCATCCAGGAAGCATGTTTGGGCGTGTAATGAAAAACTATACGATGGGTTGGGTCACTCAAAAAGGCAGCCCGCGAAGCCATGGATTTGAGAATACCCGATTCGCCCTTGACACCCAGATCGATGGCCAGATCCGATTCTTCGGCCACATAGCAGACCAGAGATTCGGACATATGCGTATTCAGATTATCGCTAATAAAATGCCATTGTATGGCTCGCAGGTCTGAGGCAACTCGACTCTTGATATGCTCTACAAAATCCTGTTCGTTACGGGTCTTCCCAGCTGTACATGCTGCAAGTTCTCCTGTAGCGACATCGAAATTGCAGGTAAAACACAGCGTACCATGTCGGATGTATTCGAATTCGCGCCGTTCTACTTTTCCAGGCACCATAGGCAGACCAGGGTGCTTGCGCTCCAAGGCTTGAACACCGGTCATTTCATCGACGCTTTCGAACCGCTGCCCTTGCCTGGCTTTTTCAGGAGCATGTTTATAGACATCGTTAATATCAGCAATTTTTTCATCAAAACCATCTTCGTAGGCCGGTGTCAACCAATAACGGCTCAAATGAGGTTTGATATCAGCGTGTTTTTAAAAGACGCGCAGCATGTCGTGCCGAGATACTCTCGACTATCTTTCGTTTCAGCACTTCATCGGCAATTTCACGAGCTGTCCATTGGCTAATCGGGCGCTCTGAATTTTCGGGTATTTCGCAAGCCAGTGCTTCAATTTTACAACGTTGATCTGCTGTAATTCTGGCTGGCGCTCCAGGGCGAGGCCCATCTTGCAAACGATCTTCAAGGCTCAAATCGTCGTAAGAAATAGTTTGTGCTTTTGCGAAACGATTACGCCAGCGTTGTGCCGTATTGATGCTTACCTTTAGATCTCTGGCAATCGAGCTACTGGTTTGACCTTGCCCTGCAGCCAAAACAATACGTGCGCGTAAAGCAATTTGCTGACCAACGTTGTGGCGACGTACCAATTGTTCCAGGCTGGTTCGTTCTTCTTCGCTCAAATTTACTTCTGTTGCTTTTGGATATGGCATTTTTTATCCCTGCTTTTAGTTTTCAGCATAGTGTACCGGCTGCCATTTCCTGGGTCAAGCATTTCAAATGCCTTATTTACTATTTACGCTTTAGTGTACTAGTAGTCTGTCAATGGTAATGGCTTGAATGGGTTGCGGATTTGTCCATCGCCG
>CAYWXS010000244.1:0-3138 GCA_964462245.1 uncultured Anaerolinea sp. | reverse complement strand
AATAAAACGAGGAAGATAGGAAATGATAACACGGAAATAAGCAGCCCGTCTTTTACTGCTGGAAGTCCTTCTCATACCACCTCTCGGAAATCATCGGACTCAGCAGTTGATCAGGGGGAACGGGCGATGCTTCACTTCGTTTCGGTTGTGCTCCCTGCACCAAACATTCGATTGGCACCCCTTCGGCGACGACTTTACCTCGTTTCGGCATTCGCCTAAGAAATCGTCATGGAAGCGCTGCTTGCGGCTGGAATTGACGGGCCAACGCCCGCGCCATTCGAAAAGCGATTTCTAATTTTCTTCCAGCGCCATAATAAGTTGTCCAACGCGCGCGATCAAGATCACTATTCAACGCGTGGCATCCCCGCACAGCTCCCTCGCAGTGGCCGGCATTCTGCTGGCCACGTTTTTCCCGTGCTCGGCGCTCGCCGCGCCCTCGATCACTTCCCTGTCCGCAACCCTGGCTTCCCCGACCGGCGTCAATCTCACGGTCACGGTCGGTGATGCAACCGAGGCCACCGGCAATCACGCCGCCAACGCCGGCAGCAACGTGACGTTCCAAGTGGCAGCCACCGGCAGCGGCAAATTGAGCTACCAGTGGCAGCAGAACGGCTCGCCTGTGCCAGGCGCCACCGCAGCCTCGCTCCCGCTGTCCAACATCCAGCCCGCCAACGCCGGCACCTACGTGGTCGTTGTCACCGATTCCACCGGCTCGACCACCAGCCAAGTCTCCGCGCTCACCACCCAGCCGGCCAGCCAATTCGTCGCCCCCGGCACCAGTGTGACCTTCAACTTCAGCCCGCTGGGGCAGGCGCCATTCACCTACCAGTGGAAGCTGAACGGCACCGCCATCGTCGGCGCCACCGGTGCCACCTACACGCTGGCCAACGTCACCATGTCCAATCCGGGCGGATACAGCGTGACGGCGACCGACGCCGAAGGCGCGGAAACCAGCAGCTGGCTGGCCGTGCTCACTGTCCTGCCGACCATCCCGGCTGCCACCGCGACCGTCGCGGGAACGGTGGGCACCGACTGCTCCACGGCCATCAACTCCGCCATCACGGCGGTGAAGACCAACGGCGGCACGGTAATCTTCCCCGGTCCCGGCATCTATTACAGCCAGGCGTTCGCTCTTCCCTCCAACGTCCGCCTGCAGGTGAACTCCGGTGCCACCCTGATGGCGCTGCCATACACCGCCTCGGGCGGCCTGCCGGCATATAGCGGCACCACCGACCTCATCACGGTCGCGAAAGGCAGCACCAACGTGGAGATCACCGGCGGCGGCATCATCGACGGCAATGGCGCTTCAGGCTGGTGGGGCACCCCGCCGAACTACCCCAATCCCGTTGGCACCCGGCCGCGCATCATCCGCTTCGACGGCTCCTCATCGAAGCCCATCAACAACTGCTACGTGCACGACATCACCCTCCAGAACTCGATGTCGTTCCACATCATCAGCGCCTACACGAACAACATCACCTTCAACAACGTCACGGTCATCGCACCGGGCAACTCTCCCAACACCGACGCCATCGATCCGGCCGGCAACAACATCCTGTTTTACAACTGCCACATCAACAACGGCGACGACTGCATCGCCGTGAAGGCGGGCGGCACGTCGTGCAGCAACATCGCCGTGTATAACTGCGCCTTCGGCACCGGCCACGGCCTCTCCGTCGGCGGCCAGACCAATTCCGGCCTCAACGGCATGGTCGTCACCAACTGCACGTTCAACGGCACGACCAGCGGCCTGCGCCTGAAGGCCGACCCGACCCAGGGCGGCCTCGTCCAGAACCTCACCTACGCCAACATCACGATGACCGGCGTCCAGTATCCTATCGTCTTCTACAGCTACTATGGCGGGAACGCCAACATCGGCAATCCGGGCGACGGACGGGCCGAGACCGACGCCGCCAGTTTCAACACGAACCCGCCCAACGCGCTCCCGGGCGCGGCCACGCCCTTCTGGAAGAACATCCTCCTCAGTGATCTGAACACCACCGGCACGACCGGCGCTAACAATGTCATCTGGGGACTGCCGCTCGCCAGCACCAGCACCACGCCCGACGGTTATTTCTCGAATGTCGTGCTCAACAACGTTTCGCTTGACAAGAACCTCGACATCATCGACGCCTACGACGTGCAGTGCCTCGGCTCGACCAGCCTGCCGCTCTTCACCTACAACGCCCTCGTCATCACCTCGCAGCCGCTCAGCACCGCGGTCAATCCGGGTGCCGGCACGTCCTTCACCGTGGCCACTGCGGGCACGAGCGGCGTGGCCGCCGTCCAGTCGCCGGCCATCCAGTGGTATTTCAACGGAAACGCGCTCACCGACGGAACGCAAGCCGACGGAACCACCG
The DNA here is from genome assembly GCA_964462245.1 of uncultured Anaerolinea sp. GTDB lineage: Bacteria > Chloroflexota > Anaerolineae > Anaerolineales > Villigracilaceae > UBA5195. Next base: position 778 of record CAYWXS010000244.1, on the reverse strand, counting down.
TTGCCGGCGCAACGACCACCACGCTCACCTTGGGCAATGTGCAGCCCGGCGCTGCGGGCAGCTATGCCGCCAAGGCGAGCAACAGTCTCGATTCCTACGCCAGCAGCCTCGTTGCGCACAACTATGCCGTGTCCTCCACGAGCCAGCCGGCCCTGCTCACGGTCAACCTCGGCTTCAGCGGCTGGGCGGCGCAGTGGGGCCTCACTGGCCTGCAGGCCGGCCCGGCGGCGAACCCCGCTGGCGACGGCATTGTGAATCTCGTGAAGTTCGCGCTCGGGCTCAACCCCACCGTCAACGCCTCGACGGACCTGACCGCGCTTAATCAGGAAAACGGCCAGTATGTCTTCCGCTTCACGCGGCCGCTTCACCTGGGCGGCATCACCTACACCGTGCAGTCCTCGACCGACCTGGTTAACTGGACCAGCACATTTGCGGCCACCGTCGAGTCGTCCACCACGACGACCGAGACGCTCGTCGCGATGCTGCCCGCCACCGGCCCGAGGCTCTTCGTTCGCCTGCAGGTGACCCAGCCGTAGGGTAATTTCAGACTGACTCCCGCATGAAAACGCCCTGGTGCCATTCACGGCCGGGGCGCCCATGCACCCTGTCTCAGCGAGACCCGGCGGCGATTTTATGCGTTTGCCCTTCGAAAAATACCTTGCAACCGTGACCGCCCACCAGCACGTCCGGTGGCGGTGCGAAGCCCGACCACGATCTTTCTGATTTTGTTCGCCGACATCGCGGCGGCCTCCGAGACGTGGAATGTGACGCTGAGCGA
>CAYWXS010000243.1:0-3156 GCA_964462245.1 uncultured Anaerolinea sp. | reverse complement strand
TGAATATCAAATCGATTCAAACCACCCTCATTGGTGCCAATCCACAAACAATTTTGGACTGAATCATAATAGATTGCCATTAAATAATTGGCTGATAATGGGGAGTTTGACGAATTATATGTCGTAATTTGATCGGTTTTTGGATTTAATGAACATAGACCACCCCCTTCTGTACAAATCCAAATTGTCCCTTGTTTGTCTTCCGTCATTTTACGAACTACTGAATGTGACAGTCCCTTAGCGTGTTGATAGTAATACTTTAAATTAGAGTGACTTAATGTTGAATAATTGACTCCTGCAAAATAAGTTCCAAACCACATTGTGCCCTCTTTATCCTTAAATATGGACAAGATAGACTTATAGGAGATGCTTGCCGGATTATCTTTATTGGGTAAAAAACGTAAAATGCTATTATCCTTAGGGTTCAAGCGGCACAATCCGGTAGGTGAGCCAGTCCAGATATTACCCATCGCATCTTCACAAACAAGTCGTACGAAATTATCTATTAACGAATTTTCATTCCTCGGATCGTGTTTAAAGTTAACTACCGTTCCATCTTTCGCGAGTTTAATAAGACCGTCTTTAACAGAACAAAGCCACATGTTACCCTTTGAATCTTGATATATCGAAGCAAAAGCACTTTTTGGGAATATTCTGGTAATCATCATTTTTTTGTCAACAGAAAAAAGGCCATTCTTAAATGTAGATAACCATAAATTGCCATCTGTACTTTCAAAGCAAGAATTGATAGCTATATCGGATGATGGCATGCGAAGATAAAGTGAAATTTTATCTTCTTTCGAATTATAGTTGTAAACTTCATTGTCTTTAATCACCCAAAGTCCATTTTTACCAATCGCTATTGCTGACACCTTTTTGGGAACTATCACTCTGAAATTTTCAGAAATAATATTAAACTCTACAAAAGCATTATTGCAAATCATGTATAGATTTCCATTGTCAGCTTTCACAATAGAGTTAAATTCTATACCATAAAATCCAGTTTTCTTTGAAGCACTCGGACGAAATACTTTCACGTTTTCCCCATCGTAACAGTTTAATCCATTGCGCGTTGCAAACCACATTCTACCTAAATCATCCTGGCAAATCGATTGCACAGTAACCTGTGAAAGCCCTTCATCAGTACTTAAATGCTCAAACAGAAAATTCTCTGCAGAACTAAATAAAGCTGTAAAACAAAGAAGTAAGGCAAATAAATATCGTTTCATAATACTGGTTATTTGACAGTTAAAGATACTCTTTATATTTAGACCAATGAAATTATAATAGATTTATTACCATTTTCTTATTTCAAATTTTAAAACCTGAGATCCCGAAAAATGACACCTATTTTAACTCACTTATTTTTTTTTGAACAAACACTAACCCACCAAGTCCTACTTTATTGCCTGATGTTCCTTCAATCAAAACACGAATCTCGCATTTTTCGGTGGCGGCAGGGAAAAGTACTACAAAATCGGCAATTTCAGTTGTAGTTTTGCTTCCAATAAGTTTCTTATTCAACCAGATTTCAGCTTTTCCATTCAATTTTTTGAACAGAATTATACCACCTTCTTTTTGAAGCGATTTATAGGCACTGAAAGTAGTTCGGAGAATTAAGTAGCCTTTATCATCTGGTTTTTGAAGATCGCCAGGAGAAATTGACATCCAACTGTTCATGTCATTTTCGACAATGTCTTGGTTTGGATCTGGTTTAGTTTTAAACAGAGGCGACATCGTCCATTTCTCTAAAATCATTTGTGGATATTCAATTGGCACAAAAGGAGCTAATTGGGCTGCAATTATTGGTATATTGAGTATAGCCGGCTTCATGCCAGCCGCTGTGGCAGTAAGAACCACAGTTCCACTATCTTCTGTACTTTGAATAATCACTTGCGCCAGACCGTTAAACAAGCTGCGTTTATTTCCTTTTTCGGCTTCGTGTGAATTTGGATTGCCATTGCCCAAACCAATGATAGAAGCCGGTCCGCTGATAGTAAACTCTACCGGAATATTGGCAGTAGGAACATGACGACCTTTTGAATCAACCACTTCTACCGTAATTGGCATGGCATCCGTCCCGTTACCAGAGAGTGATTTCCGGTCGGGAGTTAAACGTAATTGGACTGCTTCGCTTGTAGTTTCAACCTTGAAATTAGAAACTATTTTACCGTTTTTGTAACCAACTGCTTCAAGTTTTCCGGGTTTGTAAGGCACCATCCAGGTATTCATTTCATACTTATCTACCTTTTGACCAGAAATAATTTTGCCGTTTAGTTTCAATACCACACTATCAGCATTGCTGAGTGCCATTACTTTTATGGGTTTTCCAATAGTATCAGCCGGCCAGTTCCAATGTGGAACCAAATTCAAAATGGGTTTATTTTCAACCCATTGTGCCTGATGCAGGTAAAAAGCAGTTTTGGGAAATCCACATAGATCCATTATTCCAAAAACGGAGCTTGCCGATGGCCACTTGAAAGGTGTTGGTTCACCCCGATAATCAAATCCAGTCCAGACAAAACAACCGGCCAGATAAGGTCGCTCTGCAACCGCCTTCCAACCAACACGATTTGTTGCACCCCACGGTGCTGCCTCAGAATCGTAATCTTCAATGACATTTTTTGTTTTATCTGACTTATATTCTCCTCGCGTTTGAAATGCCGATACATCCTCCGAACTGGTCAATTTCATGGTTGGATTGGCTTTGTGGAATTTATCGTAGTCGTTAATCTGGTAGTTGAAACCAACTACATCAACGGCTTGTGATACATTTATTGGAGTAAAAAAACCGCCATTCATAGCAGCCGTTACAGGGCGAGTGGTATCCAGTTGTTTGACCACATCGGACATTCGGCGTACCATTTCGTAACCATTTTCGGTTCCTTGCATGGGTTCTTCGTTGAAAACCGACCAGAGTATAACAGAAGGTCGATTTCTGTCGCGGCGAACCAACCATTCCAATTTGCTGGCATATTCGGGTGAAGTATTGAAATTTCGATTTTCGTCCATCAAAAATATTCCCAAGCTATCGCACACATCCAAAAATTCTGTAGAAGGTGGATTGTGAGCGCAACGATAAGCGTTTACACCCATTTCCTTTAATTTTCGAACTCTGAATTCCCACAACGCATCCGGAACGGCAACACCTACACC
>CAYWXS010000242.1:0-3177 GCA_964462245.1 uncultured Anaerolinea sp. | reverse complement strand
GCTGCTTCAGCGTTGGAACTGGTCATGGGCCAGGTTGATCCGACGGTTAGTACCGTCACGCGTTGGGAATGGATCAGTAACCCGCTGCCCCCAAAGAGTGAAGACATGGATATCGCCACCCTGCGCAACCGGTTGAATATTCCGGATGCGCAATCCAGCTTGCCAGGTGACCGTTATACGGAGTTACAACAGCCTGACCTGGCGCGCGTCAACCGGCTTTTCCCGAGGCTGGTGAAAGATCACAACCCATTCATACGGCGCATCATCCAACGTACCCGCCATCAGCTCGAAACGCAGATAGACCCGGAAACGAACGAGCCACTGCTCAAACCGATCAAGGTGGAATTATTGGGCGAAGCTGCCAAAGACGCCATCCCGTTGCCCACCTATCTGCGTGAAGCCTATGAACTGGCCGAGCAATTCTGCGCCGCAGTTGGCCAGCGTATGAAAGGCGCGGGCTTCCTGAAAACCCTGCTGCTGCGTCGCATGGGTAGTTCCATCCAATCCGGCCTTGTCACTGCCCAGCGCATGCTGGGAGAGAGCGACAGCCCCCCCTTGCGGGGCTGGAAAGATGAAGATGACATTGAAGATGATCTGCAGGAAGGTGATGAGCAGGGCGAAACCGGCTTGCCTGTCAGCGATTTTGCGAAATCACTTACGGACGATGAACGCTTGATCCTGACCAAACTGGTCAACGCGCTTCTGGCGTACCAGGATCGCGATCCAAAATATGCCGTTGTGCTGCGCTGTCTTAAGAATGATGGCTGGCTTGAAAAAGGATGTATTGTCTTCAGCCAATACTACGATTCAATCCGCTGGCTCGCCGAACAGCTTACCGTTGAATTTCCGGATGAACCGATCGCGTTGTATTCCGGCGCTGCCAAAACGGGCATCATGCAGGGCGGCAGGTGGCGGCAAACCACCAGGGAAAATATCAAGGCACTGGTGCGTTCTGGCGAACTGCGCCTGATGCTTGGCACCGATGCCGCATCTGAGGGTCTCAACCTGCAGCGCCTGGGCACACTTATCAACCTGGACTTACCCTGGAATCCCACTCGTCTGGAGCAACGCAAAGGACGTATTCAGCGCATCGGCCAGCTCAACGACACTGTCAAATTGTATAACCTGCGTTATAAAGATTCGGTCGAAGACCGCGTACATGAGCTGCTCGCCTCGCGCCTGAAAGACATCTTTACCTTGTTTGGACAGATCCCGGATGTGCTGGAAGATGTTTGGGTAAAATTGGCCACCGGTGAGAAAGAAGCTGCCAAACGCATCATTGATGAGCTGCCAAAGGAGCATGCCTTCGAAATGCGCTACGCGCACGTCGAAAATGTGGATTGGGAAAGCTGCACGACGGTGCTTTCGGCAGTTGAAAAGAGGCGGGTGTTGGGGCAGGGCTGGGGATAGGTAGACAAATCTTACCCAGCATTCACTGAGTTTTCACGGAGACGCATAGAGAAAAACTATATTTGGGCGAAAGGAAAACCTGGCTCTCGCAAAGATGCAAAGGACGCCAGGAAGAGCTTTTTTAACTCGTGAATCTCAGTTTGCTTCTCGGTGTGATGTAAAGGTGTTATACAGAGCTCATTTTGAGCGCCAATCTTCGGTGGAGTGATATATAAAGTGTGCTGCCCGAGGATTGGGCAGCACACTTTTTTTGCCCGGTGGTTGGATAATAGCTGCACTGCGCACCGTCAGCACAGTGGCACAAAGACGCCGCCACAGCAGGTCTGCTGCTGGGCGCGGTGAGGAATTATCATGTTTACCGGCGCCTCACGCACACTTGCTACGGATGCAAGTGCCGTGGAAAGCGCCAGGTTCGCAAAGCAAAACCAGAATAAGATTTTCTTGGCGTTCTTGGCGCCTTGGCGTGAAACTAATTATTCCCATAAAGAGTCGCCAGGCTTCAATTAAATAAAACACCCCCGACTATCTCAAGACTGGCTTGGGAAGGCCAGCTCACCTGGCAACCTTGTCGTCGGGCGCAGTAAGGAATGATCCTGGTTGGTTTTGTGGTATAATCGTCTTACGATTTGTTCTCGATAAGGAGTTGTAAAATGGAAGCGTTGACAACCATTTCCAGCAAATACCAAATTGTGATTCCGCGTGAAATGCGACAACAGTTCAATTTAAAACCTGGGCAGAAAATCATGTTCATCCCCTACCAGAAGAGTATGCGCCTGGTGATTGTCCCACCGATTAAAGATGCGCTTGGGTTATTCAAGGGACTGAGCATCGATAACCTGCGCGAAGAGCAAGACGAGGAACGCTAATGAATGTTGTTGATTCCTCCGGCTGGGTGGAATATTTTAGACAGGGCAAGAATGCCGATTTCTTTACGCCACCAATTCAGGATTTGGACAATTTACTGGTCCCATCGATTTGTATTTACGAGGTATTTAAACGCATTTTCCAGGAGTTGGGCGAGGAAAATGCCTTGCAAGCTGTAGGGATTATGTGCTCCGGGCAAGAAGTTGAACTCGATCGCAGAATTTCCATCGACGCCGCTAAAATTTCAATTGACTTAAAACTTGCCATGGCAGACAGCATCATCCTTGCCACTGCCCGCGCCAATGACGCCAGCTTGTGGACCCAGGACGCTCATTTCAAGGAGATCGATGGTGTGCGTTATATTGAGAAAAAACTGTAAAGTTTGGATTTTGGCCGCTTGAGAGATTTTAGTCACGCGCCGAAAGTTAAATTTTCATGCCAGCCATCAATCGCTATTCATCCCGTCGTAACCGTCTGGACCATGCCTTTCTCAGCCAACGCCAGAAAGGTGCGCGGTTGTATGACCGCATTGCAGGGTATTTCAACTCATTCTTGTTTGAACTGGTGGGCGGGCAGCTTGAAGGCATGAGCGGGAAAATCCGTGTGATTTGCAATTCGGTGCTCAAACCGATTGATGTGTATACCGCCAAAGCAGCATCCGTCGCGCTCTGTTATGAATTTTCGCGAAGCGCGGATCGGCTTCGGCTTGTACGAGCTCGGAGCGAACACTGCTTAATTTATCGCTGGCGAGTCGATTAGACTAACTCCCGATCCGGCCGCTTCTTGCGCCAATCTTCGGTGGAGTGATTTTTTAAGCGTGCGGCCCCAATCTCGGGCAGCACACTTTTTGGGCTTTCGAAGCAGTAGATAGATAAATAGAAAGAGATTTGGCGAAAAGTGGGG
>CAYWXS010000241.1:0-3287 GCA_964462245.1 uncultured Anaerolinea sp. | reverse complement strand
GATCAGCATGAGTGACAAAAAAGCAAAGAAGAAGATCAAAAACGTTCTCATGATGTGCTCGCAGGTTAGTCGTTGGGGCCGGGGTCAAACATACCATCAATGAGATTGATGCCGTAGGTGAGCATTTTTTCATACACTTTGGGGCGTACGCCTGTGGCTCTGAACACTCCCTGCACCGTTCCATCCGGGTTCGTGCCCGTGCGCTTGTAGCAAAAGATTTCCTGGGTGGTAATGATTTCGCCTTCCATACCGACGATTTCTTCGATGCTGACAATCTTGCGGCTACCGTCATTTATTCGTGTTTCCTGGACGAGAAAGTGAATCGACGAGGAAATGAGCTCGCGCAGCGCTTTGCCGGGTATGGTGAGGCCACCCATGCCCACCAGGTTTTCAAGCCTACCCAAAGCATGCCGCGGGCTGTTGGCATGAATGGTGGTGAGCGAGCCCTCGTGGCCAGTGTTCATGGCTTGCAACATATCCAGGGCTTCGGCACCCCGGCATTCGCCGACGACGATGCGGTCGGGCCGCATGCGCAAGGTGTTCTTGACCAGTTCACGGATTTGCACGCCGCCCCGGCCTTCAACATTGGATGGCCGCGACTCCAGACTGACCAGGTGCTCGTGATTGAGTTTCAACTCTGCCGCGTCTTCCACGGTGACAATGCGCTCGCCCATGGGAATGAAGTTGGACAGGATATTGAGCAGGGTGGTCTTGCCGGAACCCGTGCCGCCCGAAACGATGACGTTCTTGCGGCCCACAACACAAACCTCCAAAAAGGTCGCCATCTCCGGGCTGATGGCGCTGAAAGTAATCAAGTCGTCAGCGGTCAGCTTGCGCTTGGCAAATTTTCGGATGGTCAGGCAAGGGCCTTTGAGCGCCAGCGGCGGAATGATGGCGTTGACCCGCGAGCCATCTTTGAGGCGCGCATCGACCATGGGCGACGATTCGTCGATGCGACGGCCCAGCGGGGCAACGATGCGCTCGATCACGCCCATCACAGCCTGGTCGCCCGTGAAGGTGAGCGGGTAGCGTTGCAAGCGGCCATCGCGTTCGATGTAAATTTCGTCGAAGCGGTTGACCATGATTTCGCTCACGCTGTCGTCATCGAGCAGTTCTTCCAACGGCCCAAGGCCAATCGCCTCATTCAATACCTGCCTGGCGAGTAAAGCGCGGTCGAGCTCGCTTGGGATTTCAGCACCCAGGCCACTCATGATCTGATCAATCAACTCGCTGGTTTGGCGGCGCAACTGCTCGTCCGACATGCCATGCACGTCGTGGCGGCGCAAGTCCATGGTCTCAAGAAGTTCAGTGTGGATGCGTTTGCGCCATTCAAACTCCAGTCGGTTACGGGCTGGGTCAACCACGACGACCAAGGCATGGCCACTGGCCGGGCCGTGGCTGCGCTCGGCTTCGCGCTGGGCGCGTTCAGCGGCGATGCGCGAGGCTTTGAGCGCTTCGGTTGCCATGTGGTTACGGATGGCTGCGGTATCACTACGGCTGTTGGGGTGGGCGGCTTGCACCATGCCGCTTTCCAGGTCAGCCCGCAACTCGCTGACCCGCAGTTTGAAAGGACCTATGCCGATCACCTCACTCGCCTTGAGCGGGCCATACTGAGCATCAATGCGCGCACCGTTGACCGTCACACCGCCAAACGCACCCATGTCTTTTACCAGCACGCCAGAGGGCGTTCGGATGATGCTTGCATGCTCCTTGCCAACACGCCAACTGTCGAGCCGCACTTCATTTTGTGCGCTCTTGCCGATAACACAGTCATCTGGCACTTGGACGCACCGGGTCGTGCCGTCAGGGCTTTGAATTTCAATTTGAAGCATGGTGAAGCCAAGTGGATTGGGAAATGGAAAAAACCAAAGGATAGATAAATTTGGGGGGAAGAAAAGACAGTGCGCCTAAAAATCGGTCTCGATTTTTTGCCCGGTCTTTTTGTCGATGTACCAACCTTTGTGCACAAGCCGATGGTTTTGCCTCAGTGCGCAGTCAAAGTCACCGCCTACCATAGAATAAACAGGGGGAACATAGTAGGGATTGCCATTCTCATCCCTGTTGTTTGGGTTATAGCCGGGACGACTTTCAATATCCCATCCCACCAACAAGGTGTCGTCGGCCAAACGCAGTTTGAGCCGAAAGCCGCCACCGCCTCCGCTTCTGAGGTGATCCAATATGTCATCAGGAATCCGCTCGGCCACCGGGACGGTGACATCGCCCACCACAATGCCGCCACCATACTCACCCCAAGGCCCCGTGGGCCTGATTGCGTTTTTTTCCCTTTCCTCGGGCGTGCCTGACTCAACTTCCTTGCGCCAGGTGGCGCGCAAGCTGATGGGAACACCAAACTCAGCGCCATAAGCGTGAGTAGTGGCGCCACCACTGCCCAAAGATGAACTGGAGAAGAACCGCTGTCCATTTTCACTAAAAATAGTTACCCCTCTTTTTCTCCCAAATGCATCGACGACTAATTGCCCGCCACGAATACCCCTGAATTTGTGCTTCCACTTTTGTTCTTCGGGCGTCAAAACTCTGTCGTCTGCCCTGGCACTGCTCTCGGCTTTGGGTGAGCAGGCTGTCGATAAACCAAGCGGCAACACACAGCCGGCGATGAGCATTTGTCTGCGATATGAATTCATAGTGGCTGCGCCTAAAAATCGGTCTCGATTTTTTGTCCGGTTTTCTTGTCGATGTACCAGCCTTTGTGCACAAGCCGATGGTTTTGCCTCAGTGCGCAGTCAAAGTCACCGCCTACCATAGAATAAACAGGGGGAACATAGTAGGGATTGCCATTCTCATCCCTGTTGTTTGGGTTATAGCCCGGATGACTCTCAATATCCCAGCCCACCAACAAGGTGTCGTCGGCTAAACGCAGTTTGAGCCGAAAGCCGCCACCGCCTCCGCTTCTGAGGTAATCCAATATGTCATCAGGAATCCGCTCGGCCACCGGGACGGTGACATCGCCAACCAGAATGCCACCAATATATTCGCCGGTAGGATTCGTGGGTGTAATTGCATTCTTTTCCCTTTCCTCGGGTGTGCCAGTTTCAAGCTCTTTACGCCAAGTGGCGCGCAAGCTGATGGGCACACCAAACTCGGCACCGTAACTGTAAGTAGTGGCGCCACCGCTGCGCAACAACGAGTCAGAGAAAAAGACTTGTTCCTTTTCATTGAAGATGGTTACCCCTTCCTTTCTTCCAAACGCACTAACAATCAATTGCCCGCCACGAAGGCCCCTGAATTTGTGCTTCCACTTCTGTTCTTCGGGCGTCAAAACTCTGTCG
>CAYWXS010000240.1:0-3313 GCA_964462245.1 uncultured Anaerolinea sp. | reverse complement strand
AGGCTGCTTTCGGAATGGATAAAAAAGCCGCTGTCGCTGATTTTGTTAAACCTTCAGCGCTTCAGAAAGATGCGTTCTGGAAATTGTATGATGAATATGAGACACAGCGCAAAGAACTAGGCAAACAGATAATTGAGCTATTGAACCAATATGCTGACCACTACCTTGACATGACCAGTGCACAGGCAGATGCATGGACGATAAAAGTAATTGCCCTTCAGAAAAAAACCGACAACCTCATTGTCACCTATTATGGCAAGATAAAACTGGTTTCAAATGCCATTGTTGCAACACAGTTTTACCAGATTGAATACTTTATACTGACAGGAATCAGGATGAAATTGCTTCAGAATGTCCCTTTTGTTCAGAATAAGCCGTAAACCATCTCGGGTTGTTAAAATTATTTTATTCTAAAAAGAACAATATGAAAAGAGCCATATTTATGCTCGCAGCCTTGATTTGTCTGCCATTTTTGATAAAGGCCCAGAAGGTTGAAGTTACTCCGTTTGGTGGGTATGTATTTGGTGGTACGATGCAGGGAAATACTGCGGATGCACATATCAACGATAATGCCCAATACGGTGGTATTATCAGCATCGCTGTAAGCCGTGTGGTGGATTTCGACCTGATTTATAACAGATCGGATACCAAAGCCCAGCTGATCTACTCATCTGTTGGTGGGATCGCCTTACCAACGAAGGATATACCAATCAGCATCAACTATATGCAAATTGGTTTTACTAAAAACTTCAGAGTCAATCCTATGGTATCTCCTTTTATCGGTTTCAACATAGGAGCAAGCCTGTTTTACCCCAAAGAGGCCTATTCCGATTCATGGTTCTTTTCGGTGGGAATGAATGCTGGAACGAAAGTTTATTTTAGCAAGCGAGTTGGGCTACGCCTCCAGGCTCAGGGTTTTGTTCCTGTCCAGGGGACCGCATTTTCCATGTTTGTCGGAACAGGGGGCTCCGGTGGCGGAGTTTCGGTTTACTCTACACTTTTCCAGTTCGGATTTACCGGAGGCCTGATTTTTCGCTTGGGACACTTGTAGTAGCCCAACCAGAATTTACAGCATTACCATAACACATTGTTAATAAATATTCCTCTTTATGAAAACGAAACTATTGATCATTCTTGGATTGGGAATGATAGCGATGACATCCTGTACAAAATATCCGCCATCAACCACTCGGTTGACCCAGGACCTGGCTATTTATACCCAATACGATGTTACTACAGATTTCAATGAATACAAAACCTTCTCCATACCCAATACAGTTGTTTATATCAATGGGAAAGACACTTCAACCCTGGACAATAAGAATACGACTGCGTTGTTAACCAGCATAGCCCAAAACATGGTGAAGTGTGGATTTACGCAAATTGCGAACACAGCCAAGCCGGATTTCGGTATCAATGTAACTGCTATCAAAACAACCACGACCACGGTATATTCTCCAGGCTGGTACTACGGATACCCCGGCTATTATCCGTGGGGTTATCCAAGTTATGGTTATCCTTACTATCCGACCTATGTGACATCCTATTCATCAGGTTCGGTGATCATTGATCTGGTCGACTTAAAGAAGGTTGAACACAACACCGTCATGGTACGATGGAATGCGTTCATCCGGGGATTAATGACGAACACCCACACCCAGGCCGACATTACAAACAGTGTGGATCAGGCTTTTACCCAGACGCCAGCCTTGAAAACCACACCATAACCGGTATCAATCATCCATCCATTAAAAAGAAAAATAATGAAAAAAATATTTATACTCCTGACTGCTTTGCTTTTTTCGCATGAATTTGTGCAAAGCCAGGATAAACCTGCTTCTGCGGGTTTTATCCCCAGTAAGTACTATACCTTTTCCTGGAATACCACTTTTACCCTTGGTGATTTCAATAAATGGGTTGGAAATGCGAGTCCCGCGGGATTTGACCTCGGTGGCCGTTACTTTATCAAGGGCGGCCTGGCAGCCGGGTTTAACATGTCATGGCAACGCGTATCCCAGATTTATGCCAACGAGACTTATTCGATACCTGCCACCGGACAGGCAATCACTGCGACCAACTATCGTTTCACCTGGATGGTCCCATTCCAGGCAGTTATTGCATACCATATTATGCCGGATAGAATGGTTTCGCCCTATATCGGCCTTGGAATTGGTGGGGATTATATGGAACACCACCTGATGATCCAGGAATATGATATTTACAAGACTCGCTGGGATTTCTCCCTGACCCCAGAAATTGGTGCTTTGATAAAACTGGGCTACTATTCACAATGGGGAGCCCTTGTCGCATTCAACTACAAATGGACCACAAATCAGATCGATTTGTATAAAGACAAGTCCTCGAAAGATTTACAAATGCTGAACCTTAAAGTCGGAATTGCCTATATTATCCGTTAATGAAGATTATAACCAGAAACGACAAGATCTTTTAAAAAACTCAATAATTTAATTTCCATGAATATGAAAGATTATTTATGAGCCCACTCCGAAAAGTCGGCTGGGTTGATTTGGTTAGACAAAATTTATAATAGCATTTATACACATTCAGTTTGTCGGAGTTATAAACAAATGATTGTCAATAACATAATTTGGTTATGTCGTTTTTTTAGGGTAGATTTGTTTCGATAAGTAAAGTATAACCCATGTTTAAAAAGTCAAACAAAGAACCACAGTTAGATGCCTTCGCCAGCGTTCCGATGATGCTGGAGAGTTCAGCATTCAAACAGTATAGTGATCAGGGCCATTGGCATAACCAGTTCCATGATCAAGTTGTAATGCGCATAGATGAAACCATATTCAGCATCCTCTTCAATACTACCACCGGTGCTCCTAATTCTTCGATCCGTACACTTGTTGGCATGATGATATTGAAAGAATCTTTTGTATGGAGTGATTCTCAACTTTTCGAGCATTGTCGTTTCAACCTTCTGGTTCGCAGTGCATTAGGACTGTTCAATATGAATGATCCGTTACCTGTAGAATCAACATATTACCTTTTGCGCAAACGGATGTATGACCATCAAAAGCAAAATGGTGAAGATTTGATGGGAAAAGCCTTCGCACAAATTACCAGCGAACAGATCAAAGAGTTTGATGTAAATGGCCGCAGCATCCGTATGGACAGCAAACTCATTGGCAGCAACATTGCACTGTTTTCCCGTTACGAGATCATCCATCATACTCTTTGCATGTTTTACAAAACACTTGATCATGCTGCAAAATCAGCACTTTCGGCAATCGACCTTGAACAACTGGAAAAACTTGCCATAGAAGAACCTCTCAAAACTGTTTAT
>CAYWXS010000239.1:0-3338 GCA_964462245.1 uncultured Anaerolinea sp. | reverse complement strand
TTTCCAACATCGAGTTGCCGGGTGGCATTAAAAATCCGCTCATGAAGGACGGTAGCTAGCAGCAGGTGTCCGGATTCCTCAAATCTTTAATGGTAAAAGAAAATCCGTTTTTTGCCACTTTCAGCAATAATAAGATCAACGAACAGATGAGCCGTCTATTCGGATTATTGCAAGGTACTTTAGGCCAGGATAGCGGCGCTTTTAGTGAACTTGCCAGCGGTTACCAAAATTATTTTAGTAAATTATATGAAACTACAACTGCCCAGGGCACTGAAAAACTTGCTGAAAGCTTCGAAGCTTGGTCGAAAGAAATGGAAAAAAATATCCTGGCACCCAAGCTCGGTATCAATCGCGAAATGGCCCATGACATATCGAAGGCGTTGGTGATGTCAAAAGATTACATGAAAGCTTTCAGCAAAATGGCACAACTCGTTGACGCTACCTCCCGTAAGGCTGGTGTTCGCTTTCAGACCAAATTGAGCGAGTCGGCCCTTAAAAATAAACCGGTCGAAAAATTCACTGACATCTGTGCGCTCTGGGCATCGGAAAATGAAGCCGTCTTCCTTGAGGTCATGGGTACTGATGAGTTTGCAAAACTTCAGGGTGATTTTATTGACGCCGGGCATCGCGTTAAGATCCAATGGAATAAGCTGGCAGAAAAAGCACTGGAGCCCACCCCTATCGCTCTCAAACGCGACCTTGATCTCGCTATTGCTGAGATTCAACAAATGAAAAGGGACCTAAAAACGTTCCAGCGCGAGCTGCGTGATAATAAAAAAGAGGCTCAGGCCGCGCGTGATGCTCTGGCCAAAGCTGAAGATGAAACAAAGAAAGCGAAAATTGCACAGAAAGCCGCAGAAACTGCCGCTCAAGATGAGTTGAAAAAAGCAAAGCTCGCCCTGAAAGAGGCTGATGCTGCTGCAAAAGAAGAGGCAAAAAAAGCAAAAGCGTCCAAAGCCGCAGCGGATGAATTGGCGAAGCAGGCAAAAATCGACAGCAAAGCCGTCAAAGCTGTCCCCGAGGATACCACCAAAACCAAATCTAAGAACGTTTAGGAGAGGACACGATGCTTACGTTGCCGAATAAATTTAAGGAATCTCTGGAAGAATTCAACCAGTTTGCCAAAAACCTCAAAAAAGGGGCGGAAAACCTGGCTGCTATCGATGAAGTCTTAGTTGGTCAAACTGAGAAGGAGCTAGTATATCAGGATGGCAAGCGCAAACTCTACCGCTACAAACAGCGTGTACAGAAAGTCTGTCCCGTGCCGATGCTGATTGTGTACGCGCTGGTTAACCGCTTCACCATGCTTGACCTGCAGCCAAATCGCTCCATGGTTCGCAATCTGCTCGATAACGGTCAGGATGTGTACATCATCGACTGGGGCTATGCCGATCGTATGGATCGCTTCATGACGATGTCAGACTACATTGACGGCTTCCTCAACGACTGCGTTGATTTTATGCGTGATGAACATGCACTTGATTCCATAAATCTTCTTGGTGTGTGCCAGGGTGGTACTTTCTCCGCTGTCTATGCAGCACTCTATCCGAAGAAGGTTAAAAATTTCATCCCGATGGTAACCCCCATTGACTTCGAGACAAATGAAAGTCTCCTGAATGTATGGGCTTCGGCCTTCGATGCCGATCTGATGGTAGATGCCTACGGTAATATCCCAGGTGACATGATGAACAACGCCTATATGATGCTTCAGCCGTTTACCCTGAGCGTCAGTAAGTACGTAAACATGGTCGGTATCATGTCTGATGCCGATAAACTAGGTGACTTTCTGCGTATGGAAGCCTGGATTTTTGACAGCCCCGATCAACCGGGTGAAACTCTACGTCAATTTCTGAAAGACTTTTATCAAGGCAACAAACTGGTAAAGGGCGAATTCACGATGGCTGGACGTACCGTAAACCTGAAAAACATTACTATGCCAATACTCAACATCTATGCCGAGCTTGATACTTTGGTCCCCCCGCGCTCATCCAGAGTCTTACGAGATCACGTCGGCAGTAAGGATGTGCAGGAATTAACATTCCCGGTCGGACATATCGGCATGTTTGTTTCCGGCAAAACTCAGAAGACTCTGGCACCGAAGATCGCCGAATGGGTCAACGCAAGAATTTGATGCTTCGATAAATTTAGGTATTTTGTTTCAACATACTAAAAAGGAGAATTCAAATGATTATTAAGGATAAAGTTTTTGTCGTTACCGGTGGAGCTCGTGGACTGGGTTTTGCTTTTGCCAAAGATCTCGCAGAAGTTGGCGCCAGGTTGGCGTTGGTTGATATGAACGCCGAAGGTTTGGCGGAGGCTGCACGTATATTGGGTGAACAGGGCACCGAAGTTAAGACATACGCCGTCAATGTTACATCCGACGAGGCTGTTACGGCACTTTTTGACAGCATTCTTGCTGACTTTGGAAGGATTGACGGCCTCATCAATAATGCCGGCATTACACGCGATTCTCTGCTGGTAAAGAGCAGGGATGGTGAAATCCAGAAAATGAAGACCAGCGATTGGCAGCAAGTTATTGACGTTAACCTCACGGGAGTATTTTTGTGCGGGCGGGAAGCGGCAGCACGTATGGTCCAAACAAAAAATCCTGGCGTAATTGTAAACATCAGCAGCGTCTGCCGTGACGGCAACATGGGTCAGAGCAACTACTCAGCTGCCAAAGCGGGTGTCAGTGCCCTGACAACAACATGGGCCAAGGAGTTGATGCGCTACGGTATTCGCGTAGGTGCAGTAGCCCCTGGATATGTCAATACCGAAATGGTACAGCAGATCCGGGCCGAAGTACTTGAAAAAATCAAGACGCAGGTTCCGATGGGACGCTTGGCTGAACCGCATGAAATAGCCCATACGGCACGCTATATCATTGAAAACGATTATTTCACGGGCCGAACCATCGGTATTGACGGCGGTTTGCGCATATAAACTTACTCCACTTCCTTTTACTATAAGAAAGCCCCCAATTTTCCCTGTGAAAATTGGGGGCTTTTTTATTTGAATCACGCTTGATTGTACATAATTTATGCCCTGCTTAAACAGGTTAAAGCTGTTTATAATCAAGACCGATAACGTCCTATAAACAATAACAATGTTATTTTATCGCATGCTTTTCGAATAAGCAGGTAACCCTTTTTCAGAAAAAAAGTTGTGCAGAATAGATTTTTTTCTTGAAAACAGACATGTTTTGGAATATGAAACGTGCAATGCGAAAAATAATAATTGAATTATTAACAATAAAAACCTGGTAAAAAGTTACACGAGAAGGAAAACTTCCGTCTGAGTCACTACGCTGATAATTTCTAGTAGTGCTAAAATTAGTC
>CAYWXS010000238.1:0-3499 GCA_964462245.1 uncultured Anaerolinea sp. | reverse complement strand
TTTTTGCTAATTTTGCCTCATTTTTGTCAAAACCACAAATTCAATTAGAACCAGGCTTGTTCCTTTTAATACCGTGCAGAGTGATAAAAATGGTGAGTTTGTGATGGTGATCCAAAAGGATGGCAGCACCCGACAGGTGCAAGTTCAGAGTGGTAATAGCGTTGGTGAGTTGGTGATCGTCAAGGGTGATCTGAAGGTGGGTGAAGTGCTCCAATCCAAGTAACTTGCGCGGGTGGCTGGAATCTCACGAGTGAACGAAGGTGATTTTCGTGACGATAATTAGCAGCTTATTGAATATTTTTGTCGAAAGATAGATCAAGGTGAAATGAAAAATAAAATCATTATCTTATGCGTTTGTTTTCTGCTGGCGGCTTGTGCTTCCACGACTTCGGTGTCTGGTTCAATACCTGGCGCAACTTCAGCGCCTATGCTTGCAACAGCCACCACAAGTATCAGCTCGATTATCCTGGCGAGCATCACTCCGACTGAGATGGTTGCGCAGGTGACACCCACGCCTGTTCCTGGCCCGGCTGCGGTGCTACCGCAGTTTGAGCATATCGCCATGATTGTCCTGGAGAACCGCTCGTACGATGAGATGATTGGTAATGCGGCCATGCCGTTTTTTAACAAGTTGGCAAGTCAGAATGTATTGCTGACCAACTATTTTGCAATAACGCACCCAAGCCTACCCAACTATATCGCGATGATTAGCGGCAATACCCAGGGTATCACCAAGGATTGCAAAGACTGTTTTTTAAACCAGCCCAACCTGGCGGATTTGATCGAAGCCAGTGGGCGTAGTTGGAAAACCTACCAGGAAGATATGCCCGAGCCGTGTTATGTTGGGGATAAAAAACCGTATTTTCAGAAGCATAACCCTTTTATGTATTTTGACTCAATCCGGCTTGACCCGGCGCGCTGTCTGAAAAGTGTTTTGCCACTCAGCAGCCTGCAGCCGGATCTGGCAAGCCAGCAGATGCCGGATTTTGCCTTCATCATGCCGAATATTTGCAATTCGAGTCACGACTGTTCGCTGGAAACAAGTGATGCCTGGCTGAAGACCATGGTTACGCAGTTACAGGCTTCGTATGCGTTTGGGAAAAACAGCTTGATCATTGTGACGGTGGATGAAGCCGATGATAAGCAGACTGAATCCTGCTGCGGTATGGGGAAACAGGCGGGTGGGCGGGTAGCTACGTTGCTGATTTCGCCACTGGCCAACGCGCCGATGCAAGACTCGACTGCCTACTCACAATACGGGCTGTTGAAGACCATCCTGCAAGCCTGGAACCTGCCGGATTTGGGTAATACCGCCAAGCCCGAAACCAGTCCCATCCTGGCAGCCTGGAGCAAGTAATGGCTCTGGTTTTATAAATATTATTTTTTGCAAATAAGGTAGAATATTCTTAATGAATATTTATTACGCTGCAGCTTTATTCGTATCCACCGCCATTTCGGTCACAGTGGCTCTGTCTGTCTGGCAGCGTCGTAACGCACCCGGGGCTGTTGGTTTATTCTTGTTGATGATCGGGATTGCCATCTGGTCTTTTACCTATGCCATCCGCTGGAGTGTGGTGGATCAGGCGACGCAAATATTCTGGCTGAATGCCACTTATTTTGGGGTTGTGATCGTTCCGACTGCCATGCTTGTGATGGCATTACAGTTTACCAATCGCTCGCACTTGCTGACGAGTCGAAATTTGATTCTTCTGGCGATTGAACCCATTTTTACGTTGCTAATGCTCTGGACCGATCAGTATCATGGATTGTTTTATGCGGGAAAACAAACTACCGGAACTATTTTAAGCGGGGGACCGTGGTTTTATATCCATGTGTTTTATTCTTATATTTTGCTATTACTGATAGTAGGTTTCTTTGCGCGGGAATATTGGCATGCTTCGCATTTGTATCGCCAACAAACCGCTGTTGTCCTGGTTGGCACGCTGATTCCCTGGGTTGGAAATATAATCAGTTTTTCCGGTCTATTTCCCTACCATGATCTGGACATTACACCTTTTAGCTTCATCGCGTCCGGTTTGTTGTTTTCGTTCGGGTTACTGCATTACCATCTGATGGATATCGTCCCGATCGCGCATAGCCAATTAGTTACCAGTATGCCGGATGGGTTGATCGTACTGGATGTGCATAAACGAATCGTGGAGATCAATCCGGCAGCCCAGGATATGACCGGAGTTGGCTTGAGTGAAATTGGCAGAGCGGCAGATTTGGCCCTGGCACATTGGCCTGTTTTGAGTGAATATTACAATGTCCGGTCTGAGACGCAGTTTGACCTGCAGATTTCAGTAGCACCGCCGCGCGTGATTGAATTGCGTTTTATCCCTTTGTGGGATAAGCGCAAGCGCTCGAGTGGCATGTTGATTATTTTGCACGATATTACCAAACATGTACAGATGGAAGAGCAGTTGAGGCAGATGAGCATTAAGGATAGCCTGACTGGTTTGTACAATCGCAGCTTTTTTGAGGCAGAAATTGCCCGTTTGCAAAGAGGACGCCAGTTTCCTGTAAGTTTGATTATGCTGGATGTTGACTATTTGAAAGAAGAGAATGACCAAAATGGGCATGAGGCTGGGGATAAAATCCTAAAGCGTACGGCCGAGGTCTTGAAGGCCAGCTTTCGGGCGGATGATATTATTACTCGTATTGGAGGGGATGAGTTTGTGGTGATTCTGCCCGGTACGGATGCGCCGACAGTTGAGATCGCCATGCAGCGCTTGAGCCGCGTCTTACAGGAGCATAATGCTCTACAGACTGATAGAGTGCTGAGCTTTTCAGCGGGTTGCAGTACTGCAGAAAAATCGATGACACTGACAGAGACAGTAAAAAAAGCTGATGCTGCCATGTATATGGATAAACGCACTCGCCATGGACGTTCACACGTCAATGAGTAAGGGTGGATAGGATTTCTGGATAGAGAAGTGTGAATAAAAAGCAGCCCGGTGTATTATTGCTCAAGCTGCTTTTTATTGTTGCTGGATTTAAGTTATGCCAGTTTGAGGAGTGATAGATCAGGGACGGCAGAGGGTAGTGCCGGAATCTGTGTAGGTCTTTCCGGCAATTGGGACAAATTTCCAGTCATAACTGTTGGTATGCAGTGTGAACTTGAGCACGCCAAACGTATCGGTGTTGCGGGCCTGACTGTTGGGTTGCAGTGTGCTGATGGCGTAGTGACTCATCCCACCCATACCGGCGACAAATTCACGCAACCCATCTGCACTTGCTAAACCGTTGGGTGTCTGCGGTGCAAAGCGTTCGTAAAAATGGTCATGTCCATTTACCACCACATCGGCGTGGTAGTCGTAGAGTGCCTGCCAGATTGGTTTGACATCCGGGTTGTTGCCGTGGCTGCTGCTGGAAAAAAGTGGCCGGTGAAAGTAGGCTAGCGTGCAGCTGCCGGGATGGGCGGCTAGATCCTGTCGAAGCCACTGTTCCTGGGTCGATCCGGCAGAAACACTTATCTGGGTGTTGAGTACCACAATAT
>CAYWXS010000237.1:0-3515 GCA_964462245.1 uncultured Anaerolinea sp. | reverse complement strand
CACTGGTCAACCTTTTTTTCCTATCTTCATTATCATTTACGCCGAAGTGTACTAGCATAACCGCTCTCCGAAAGGCCGTTTTTGATGTTCAGGCTCGCGTCGCGCGCTTCGCCAACACCGCCCGAGTGACAGGCATCCAGGCAAACCAGCATGCGTTTGGCCGGTATGGCACGCAAGGCGCTGGTCAGTTCCAGATTGGAAATGGCGGTTTCGCGCAGCTTATACCAATCGGTTTCGACCGGGCACAGATACTCCCCTTGTTCGAAACCACTTACCCGTTGCGCGCCGTGCCCGGAGAAAAAGAGTAAAACCGTAGCCTCAGCCTCCGCTTTTACTTTGCGCGCCAGGCTATCCAATGCGTCATTAATGTTGCCCTTACTGGCATGTTCATCCAGAAGCAAGCTGCACTGAGCAGATGGAACACCCGCCTGGGCTAGCAGGTCCAACACATCTTGTGCATCCACCGTGGTTTTTGCCAATGGCTGAATATGCTCATATTTACCGATGCCAATGATCAGCGCATAAAAATGATTGATCGAGGAAACTGGCCTGGAGGGTGGCCCAGGTTTGCTAACCAGGTGAACACCAGGATTGGCGGGGGCTGGAACAGATATTGTTGTTTTGTCACTCAGATGGTCATGCTCCTTTTGATATTTGCGTCGCAGGGACTGTAATGTTTTTATTTCCTGCCTGGAGCGCACCAGTTCTCTTGGTTCACTTGAGAGACGGATTTTCTGTTCATACTCCCTGATCAATTTTTGTGTGTCCTGGATATGCTTTTCAAGATCGCGAAGACGGGAGGCTGCCCCGATTGGCTGTGGCGACGGCGGGAGCGGACTGGGAAAAGGCGGCAAAGTGGCTAGGGAGTGCTGCAAAGCCACGCCCGGAAAACCGGGCGGGTTCACAGGTTTGACGCGCTGATTCTTGATCCCCTGTAACAGGGTTTCGGCGGCCTCGGATTGGCTGAGCCTGACCAGGTTGATATACAAAACCGGGCTGAGCAGGCCAGTCAGCTCGCATTCGCGAACCAGAACCGGAACCAGGGTGCTATTTTTTCCAGTTGGGTCCTGGGCAAAAGCCGCCGCCCATTCCGGCTGGGTATAGGCGGATTTCAAAAAGTCTGGCGATAGCACAGCAATGGTGCGCTCGCACTCTACCGCAGCTTTTTGCATAACCAATACGAAATTACTGCCAGGACGAAAATCCCAGGCCTGGATCACCACTTGGTATCCCGCTTCTTCCAACTGCCAGGCAATCCACTCGGCCCAGTTCTTATCGGCGCTGTTATAACTGATGAAAAAGTCTTTGGTTTTTTGGGTCATAACGTTACTCCTCATTGCCAGCGATCTGCCTGAGCCAGTGCAGGCGCTGTTCGAAAGCGGGTTTTTGTTCAGGCTGCACCTGCTCATTGATAAATTTTGCGAGGGCTTGGATGAACTGTGCGTCCGTGAACAAGGGATGCAGGGCGACGGCGGAAAGCATAGCCTGGGGAGTATCCGCACGCAGGAAGGCTTCGAAGGGATCCTGGGCCGCTTTGGCTTCCGAAACTGGGTCTGTGCCGCCACCCTGTAACTGAGCGATGAGTTGTTGGGCGCGTTGGGTGTATTCTGGGTGGCCGATACGCGAAAAAGCCTGAGCAGCTTCCTGGGCCAGGGGCAGAGCGTGGGCTCGATCACCTTGTTGTTGATACAGGAGTGCCATGTTTAAGTAATCCAGTGCCACACCATTCAAATGGTCGATCTCGCGATGAATCACTAGGGACTTTTCATAGAAGGTGATGGCGCGACGGGGGTCGCCGAGAATCGCGTAAGCGTTTCCTAGGCCGCCAAGGGCATTTCCTTCACCGAGTCGGTCGCCGATCTCGCGAGCAATTACTAGATCCTGTTCGTAGAATTGGATGGCTTGGCGTGGGTTGCCGAGAGCCGCGTAAGCGTTTCCCAGGTTGCCGAGGGCATTGCCTTCGCCGCGGCGGTCGCCGATCTCGCGTGCGAGAGCGAGCGCTTTTTGGTAGTATTCGACTGCTACCTCGGACTTGCCCATATCGAGATAGGCCTGGCCCATAGCGTTGTAAGACCAACCAGCCTGCTGCCGTTCCTCCAGGCTCTCGTCCGGCAGGGTATCGCTCGGCGGCGCAGATCCAAGACCCTGGGCTGCGTAAGCCTGCTCCAGTGCGCGCGTAAATTCGTCCCAACTCTGGAATCGCGCTTGTGGTCGTAGGGATAGGCTCTTTGTCAACAGTTCGCGCACTTCATGCGGCCATCCCAATGGCAAGGGGAGCAGGTTTCCGAAGAAATGCGCGGCCTGCAGTTCTTTGATGGTCTTCCCGCCGGCGGCGCGCTGCCCACTGAGCATCTCGAACAGGATGCAGCCCAGGGCGTAGATATCTGTGTAAACTCCCAGCGGCTCTCCCTGCCACTGCTCGGGTGCCATGTAAAGCGGCGTGCCAACCATTCCGTGGGTCAGCTGAGTGCGTGAACCGACCGCGGACGATTCCGCAAGGGGACTCTGATGTTCATCGAGCGATGACTTCTCTTTGATACCTGATACCGGTTCACTGCTCTGTAAAATCGCAGCCAGGCCGAAGTCGGTGACGCGTAGGCGGTTGATGTCTGTGCCGGGCAGCTTGTCCGCGCCGACCAGCACATTCTCGGGTTTCAGGTCACGATGAACGAATCCAGGGATTTTCTCTGAAGCATGTTTCATCCCTCGCGCGATTTGCAGGGCGAAAAGCAGGGCTTGATCCACGGGCATGGGCGCGCCTAACCAGGAACGCAGGGATGCATCTTCGCGACCCTGTTCTTTGGCGATCAATTCCATGACAATAAAGGCAATTGGGGGGAAGTACTCTACCTCATGGCAGCGCACTATATTGGGATGGTGATCCAACTCAACCCAGATGGTGCCTTCGCGAAGGAAGCGGTCGCGTGCTGCGCGGTCTGGCAGGTACTCGGGTTTGAAGGTCTTCAAAGCCACTGGGTGATCGTTGTTACCGTGATCTAGGCAGAAGTAGACCACGCCCATCCCACCGACCATAGGGTCGGATGCGATTTCGTACGAACCGATCAAAGTGCCGGGAGCATAGATTTGCTTGGCGAAGTCTCCCTGTGAGTGAACGTTTGCCGATGGAGGGAGTCCAATCTTTCCCCCGTGAATTGAGTGATTATAACATTCCCCCCTGTGAATTCTCTCACGCTCACGCAGAAAATACCTGGACACGGGTTGGCAAGAATGCCGAAATGGTTGCCTGGCCTGCTCTCAAGCTGGATAATTACCCCTACCCGCTTTCCCTTGGATTGGAACGCTTTCATACTGGCGACAAAAAACTCAAGCTCAGCGCCCTGCTCTATATTGGTGACGCCCCGGTGACACAAGATTTGCCTGCCTGGTTTGGTAGGTACAATGGCCGCCAAGATATCGAGGCTGGAATCAAGGAAACCAAGCAGGTTTTCTATCTGCATCACATCAAGGTTCGCTCAGAACCGGCCATTTATTTACAGGAAGCTATGACCATTTTC
>CAYWXS010000236.1:0-3515 GCA_964462245.1 uncultured Anaerolinea sp. | reverse complement strand
CGGAATCGTTTATTTATTTGGGCGATGCCGTTGTTGGGGTTCGTCGGTACGGTGTTCGGTGTCGCAGCTGGCATCGGTGGGTTTGCGGCGTTCTTGCAGCAAGCAAGTGTTTCGCCGGAAGAAATTAAAGTGCAGGTCGGCCAGATTACAACGGGCTTAGCGGTGGCGTTTATGTGCACACTGCTGGGACTACTAACAGCCGGTCTGGCGGCATTTCCGAGTTTAATGATGGAGCGCAACGAGGAAGAAGCGTTGGCGGAAATCGATGAATTGGTCGAGGATCGGTTGCTTTCGCGTATGCCGTCTGGCGGAGCTCTCGAGAGTGCTTTCCCCACCGACGAGCTTGTAACGGCCATTCGCGCCGGCATGGAAGGACTACAAGCGCAGACAAAATTCCCGGTTGAGGAATTAGCGCATGCGATTGACGCCGGGTTCCGTCGGTTGCCTAATCCTGAGCGTTATGAGGAAGTATTCTCGAAGGCGGTGACGCGTGCCGGTGAAATTATCAATCAGAAGTATGACGAATTTCAAACAAACTACGAGCGGCGCGTTGGCGAATTAGGGTCGCAGTTGGGTGCGAAACTCGAAGTGGTATCGAGCAATTTCAGCACCGGTACTCAGCGGATGATGGCTGATTTTTCAAAGGCGCAAGAGCGAACGCAGGAGCAGTTTGGTAAAAATGAGCAGAAGTTGACCGAGCGGTTTGAGGAATTGGCCGAATCAGTCAGCAGCATGGGCAAGGAAATTTCTGAGCGGATCGGCGAAGTCCACGAACGCTACGTAGATGTTGTTGGGGAATTCGACAAGAAAGAAGTCCAGCGATGGGAAAAGATGGTTAGTGAGTTCAACCAGCTATCAGTTAAGCTCGCGGAGTCTTTCCGTCAATCGGTGGTTTCGCTTGATTCTGCATCGAGCCGGTATGCTGATCGTATCCAGCAGTCGGCGGAGCAGTTGACCAAGCAATTGGATCATGTCACGCAGTTGGGTGTCGAGATTGACAAGGTGCTGCATACCACACAAAGCATGGAAATGACGTTACGGCAGGTTGGCAGCTCGGATGAGTTCCGTCAAACTCTGTCAAATCTTCGCAATCACCTGGTGGTAAGCGACGAGTTGCTGAAACAGCTGTCACGGCCACGAAAAGTTACTTTCCAGGAAGCCCGCTCCGACGAGGCGTAATCGGAGTTCGATTCGGACAGTGGAGTTAAAGTACCGGTATGGCAGGGAAGAAACATTATAAGCAGATCAACATTGACGTTGAGCCATTCCTGTCAATTATGGCGATTGTTTTGAAGTTGGTCTCGCTGATTCTAGTGGTCATTGTCATGCGCATTGCAGTCAATGCTGAGGGAAAAAAGATTGTCATGCTCGGGGATGACGATTGGCATGGCAAAACCACCTCAGATAAAGCCAAAGAGCCACGGTACATTGATTGTTACCAAGATCGTGTGGTTATGTATCCATCCCTTTTGACCAATACGCTTGAGAGTCTCCAGCAACCTGATAATAACGTGGAGAAGATGCTCGACGAAGTAGAAAAAAATACAGTGAAGGAGTATGTCGTTGTCATGGCTCGGCCAGATTCAGTCAAGGTTTTTCGTGCTATTCGCAAGATGATTGGCGAGCATAAGATTGACGTCGGGTACGATGTTGTGAGGGCTGAGTACAAAGTGGACTGGGACGAAGCCAAAAAAGCGTTAGCAGTCTCTAAATAACCAGTATGTCTCGTCGCAAGCCAAAAGAAGAGCCGGAAATGCTGATTGTGTCGTTTTGTGACATTGTCACAATTACGACTGCGGCGATGTTTTTTGCATTGTTAATCACAGTCCAAGAGGCTGTGAAGATTCCTGTTTACCAGCCACCACCGATGGCACACGTTGCTAAAACACCTGACGGTCGTGAAAAACAGCCGGTATTCTTTGAATGCCGGGATGACCAAGTCTTCTATATTAACAAGGTTGAGTTAGATGAGAAGGTCGAGCACATGCTTTCCGTGTTGAGCCCCAATATGCGGAGCGGTGATCCGACCACATTTGTTAAAGCCATCAGCGGAAATGAAGTGGGTAATAAATATTACAAGGTAATTCCAAGCTATTTGTTGGCTATGATGATGGCTATTGAACCGAAGCCGGGAGTACTTGGGGACGATAGTGTTTCAATTCATGAGCCGAATAGCGATTTTCAAAAATACCTGCGCTCCTGCAATCGCGACGCTCAATACATTGTTTTTCTTGTGCGCGGCAAGAGCTTTGAAATATTCAAGAAAGCTCGACGGGCTGTCGACACTCTCGGTTTTGACATCGGATTTGAAATGCTTGAAGAGAACGAGCCAATTAAATTCGGAACTGGCGGCAGCGCAGTAAATGCGCTTTAGTAGGAATGGCGCGCAGCATCACTGTTGCTTTCCTAGTGTAAGGATGGTAAGTTGAGTCGTTAGCGATGGGAATTGCTGGTGACAAAAAGGTAGGGAGTTTTAACGTGGCACGCACAGATAAAAATCGAAACGGTGCAAGCCTGACGTCAACCATTACGTGGATTGCTGTCGTTGTCCTGTCATTGGGAACGAGTGTGCTTGCGCTCAATGTAACCACACGAGCTCGTCAAGTTCTTCAAGAAACAAATCAAATCCGCTCGGTCGTGCAGGACGCTGTCAAGCGTCAAGAAATGGTTGTAAAAGCACCGGCACGCCGAGAGTTTTCCTCAGCATTTCTGCAAATGGCGTTTGGCGATAATCCAGTTTTGCTGGAACAAGTCAAAGGCCAACTTCAACAAGCCATAAGCGAAAAGCCGGCCTTGCAAAAAGGAGAAATTGGCATGATGCTGGTCACTTACCGGGCGGAAGGTGAGGTTCGTGACGTTGCTATTCAGGTTTTTGGCGACCTTAATGTGGAGCGCATGCCTACTTTCAGCACGGAAGGATTCTGGAAAGGACAGTTGCCGGAGGAGTTTTTCCAAACAGGACAGACGCTGTTGTCATTATTTGGGCGCGATGTAATGATTTTGGCAAATCAGCAAGTGCGGAAACAGCAGATGGAAGTGTTTGATTCTACCACGAATGACCGGTTTTCTATCTTGGAAGACTACCTGCATGACCCTGTATCTTTCATTGCAGTAGTTCCGGATCCATCTAAGTTGTTTTCTGCTCAATTCCGAAAAAATATGGCCGCCGTACTCATCAAGGGCAAGCTGAGCATGGATGAAGCACGGCTTGAGTTTGTGGCCTTGAGTACTGATCCGCGTAAAGCCCAAGACTTGGCGCAGACGTTAGCAGATATGCGCACTATGGCACTTGGTGTCGCGCGGGTGCGTTTTGGTGCAGCAGGGATAGCAGAAGCTGCATTTGAACAGGTCGCGCGCGCATCCATCCGGGCAGATGGTCCGGCTGTTGTGATTAACACCTCATTACCTGGTAATGTTCTCCAAAGCCTCATGCCCAAACTAGTGCGCGGATTATCCAAGGGCGCGGGGCGAATTCGTCGTGGACCAGGCTATCCAAGTTAACGTGGGCTAGACCG
>CAYWXS010000235.1:0-3551 GCA_964462245.1 uncultured Anaerolinea sp. | reverse complement strand
TGGTAGGCGAATCCGGAAAATTAGCCAAAATCTGAATTTAGATGCGATTGCCCTGGTCTGTTGGTGACTATTGGCGGGGCGCTGGTCTTCCAGCGGTTATAATGGAGTTGAGTTCGAAATTTTTTCTTGTTGAAATATAGACTTGCCGGTCTGCACAAGTGATCATCAGGTCGGAATGTACCACCTTCATTGAAGCAAGGGTTTAAACCATGTCATCGGTAGAAAAACAAAATTCTCAGCAAGATCTGCGGCAGGAAGATGTCCTTCGCCCCCAGTTTCATTTTTCTCCCGAGTCGCATTGGGCTAATGATCCCAATGGAATGGTGTATTACCAGGGCGAATATCACTTCTTCTACCAGTATCATCCTGACGGTATGGTCTGGGGTCCCATGCATTGGGGGCATGCCGTCAGCCCAGATATGGTCAATTGGCAATACCTGCCCATTGCGCTTTATCCGGATGAACACGGCATGATTTTTTCTGGTAGTGCTGTAGTGGATTGGGAGAATAGCGCTGGTTTTGGTAAGGAAGCCTTGATTATTTTTTATACAGCCAGTCAGGTAAATCCGGAAAATCAAAATCTGGCGTATAGTAATGACCGGGGACGTACCTGGACCAAGTATTCGGGTAATCCTGTTTTGCCGGGTCCGTTGGGGGTCAGAGATTTTCGTGATCCTAAGGTTTTTTGGTATTCTGAAAATGCTGCTGGGCATTGGGTGATGTGCCTGGCTGTTGGGGATGCAGTTCGTTTTTATATTTCATCTGATTTGAAAAATTGGAAATTTGGTGGGACGTTTGGTATCACCTATGGTTCTCAAGAAGGCGTTTGGGAGACACCCGATCTGTTTAAACTTCCTGTGGCTGGTGGCAGCCAGACGCGTTGGGTGCTTTCTGTAGGCGTTGGCTCGGGAGGTCTGGGTGGTCCGGCGGGTGGTTCGGCAACCCAGTATTTCATCGGACAGTTTGATGGTGCCAATTTTATTTCTGATAATCCCCCGGAAACGACGCTCTGGGCTGATTACGGTGCTGATTATTATGCAGCGCAATCCTGGAGCGATGCTCCCGATGGCAGGCGCCTGGTGCTGGCCTGGATGAATAACTGGCAGTATGCAGTGCTCGTGCCGGCCTCCACCTGGCGTGGTATGTTCAGTCTACCCCGCCAGCTTACGCTTGTTCCAACCGAACAAGGCATCCGTCTGGTCAATCAGCCTGTGCCGGAGCTGCGTTCGCTGCGTGGCAAGCACATTCACTTGCAGGACGAAACTCTGATACCTGGGCAAAACATTCTTCCGGGACTGGAGGGCGATTGTCTGGAGATTGAGGCTGAATTCGAACTCAATCCCGAGCTGACATGCTTTGGATTCCACTTGCGGGTGGGTCCGGAACAAAACACCACGATTGGTTACGACACAGTCACCCAGAAATTATTTGTGGATCGCACCCATTCCGGTCAAATAGACTTTCACAAGTCATTTGCTGGCAGGCATACGGTTGAGTTGGCTCCCAAAAACGGGACGATCCGCTTGCACATCTTTTTGGACCGTTCTTCGGTGGAAGTCTTTGGCAATGACGGTTTGGCAGTGATTACGGATACTATTTTCCCTTTCAGCCAGGACCTGGGTCTTGACATCTTTACTGAAAGTGGCAAAATAAAAATTAATTATTTGGATATCTTTCAACTGAACCCTGCCCGGTTTGGTGCTTTGGAATCATAATAACGGAGGACTTATGCAGCTATTCGGTGGTATTGAAGGTGGTGGAACCAAGTTTGTATGTGCAGTTGGCACGGGACCGGATGATATTCGCGCTGAAACACGTTTCCCAACGACAACTCCTGCAGAAACAATTGGACGAGCAATCAGTTTTTTCCAAGAACAGGAAAAAGCAATCGGGCGTTTATCTGCCGTGGGCTTTGCCAGTTTTGGGCCGATTGATCCAAACCTGGTCTCGCCAACCTATGGTTATGTTTTACCAACACCCAAGCCAGGCTGGTCCAACTCGGATGTTGTCGGTCCACTCAAAAAAGCCTTGAATCTTCCAATCGGTTTTGATACCGATGTAAATGGGGCTGCCCTTTCAGAGGCACGTTGGGGTGCTGCCCAGGGTTGTGACCCGGTCGTATATTTCACAATCGGTACGGGTATTGGTGGTGGCGCTGTGGTCAACGGGAAGCTTATGCATGGCTTGACCCATCCTGAAATGGGTCATATGAAAATTCCACATGATCTGAGTGTCGATCCTTTCCCGGGTGCCTGCCCTTTTCATGGCGATTGTTTCGAAGGCCTGGCTGCCGGTCCTTCCATTGAACAGCGTTGGGGCCAAAAGGCAGAAACACTGCCTGCCGATCATCCCGCCTGGGATATTGAAGCACAGTATATTGCCCTGGCTTTTGCTAATATTATTTATACCTTCTCGCCTCAAAAAATTGTTGTTGGAGGTGGGGTGGCACAGCAGGCTCACATGTTGCCTCTCATCCAACAGAAAGTTCAAAAAATCCTGGGCGGCTATGTCCAATCCGCGCAAATCACCCAGCATATTGATCAATACATTGTTTTACCTGGTTTGGGTAATCGCTCCGGTGTCCTGGGTGCCATTGCCCTGGCTGAACTGGCTCTTGGGTAAAAAATAACGCTCAGGGTTAAATGTTTGTTGACATCTTCTTCTACAAACCTTGAAGCCAAACGTTTGTTTGAGCGTATTCTATTTTCAAGAACTTGGTCTGACCTACCGGCATCCGCTGCCCCTCTTTAAGGCTCCATCCGATGCTGGGGAGCATGGCGCAGCTCTCCACGCTTTCCCGGGATTTGCAAATTTCTCTGAGAGTCCACAGTTTCTGACGGCAAGCGTGCTGTATGGCTATGCATTCGACAAACTTAAGCCTTTACATGGTGCCTGTCAACTGTCTACCGAAGGCTGGCTCTCGTTGGAACCGTACGATTTTTGGTGATGGGCTAATTTAAATCGATTACTGATCAAAAGAAACCACCCTTGCATGATTCGGGGTGGTTTCTTTTATGTTTGAAATTATTAACATAACTGTTATTTTAGGTCCCAGCCTTTGAACTGTCGTTTTTTCGGAACGCATCAAAATCTGAAGGGATTGCAAATCCGAAGCGCTGGCAAAGCTTTTTTACATCATGGTAATCATTTTCATCTAGCGTGTACCCGCTGTGAAATTTAATCATCCATTCGACCGAAATACAATTTACTTTATGTCCTCGGATCAGGCCTTTACCGGTCAACGATTCGAGTGGATATGCCAGCCCGAAAATATGTCGGCCATCTGGGTCAAAAGTGTAAGTGTGGAGATCGATCTGGTGTCCCTGCTCATCCCCCATTACAAAATTGCACTCCCAACTGTCTGCGATTGGTAATTGGGCGTATCCACGGTCCTCAAGCAGCCTGCGTAATTTCGGAACATCTTTATGCTGCATGGCAATATCCAGATCAGCATGTCTGCGGGTTTGTTCGCCCAGCAAGGCATCCACTCCCCAACCCCTTTTAAGGGTAGGTTTTTTTGGTACGCGCAATAGAAAGAAAAACTCCGAATT
>CAYWXS010000234.1:0-3584 GCA_964462245.1 uncultured Anaerolinea sp. | reverse complement strand
TTGGCTCGAGCAACGCCAGTGTGGAATAGCGGTAGTTGAACAAATAGGCAGATCTGCCCCCTTTTATAAAAGGTCCCTCAGATGCAGCATCAATCCCCAACAGCCCCATTTGAAAGGTGTGTTCAGGCTTTTGGTTGTTTCCAGGACGCATAAAAATATCGAACGCCCCCGAAAGGGCATTGTTGTATTCAGCGGGCATGGCACCTGAAAAGAAGTCTGAATTGGCCAGTAGCTGGCTGCTCAAAGCAGTCAAACCACCACCGCCGAAGGTACTCATGTCGGCAAAATGGTTGGGATTTGGTATTTAGACTCCTTCCATTTTCCACTGCAACGACTGGGGACTGTTCCCCCTGATCACGATGGCATTGTTGCTCACATTGCTGGATACCCCTGCAAAAGAGGAGACCAGCCTTGCCGGATAGTCAAATCCTCCCGCATAGCGTTTGGCCTCTTCTAAACTAAGCATCTTGGCACTTAGGGTCGCAGTATTATTTAAGGGTACCTCTTTGTTGATTCTCGGTCTTATCTCAACTTCAGAAAGGGCATTTACATTCTCTTTTAATGAAATGTTCAGGGATAGCTCTTTTGCGGATGAGA
The DNA here is from genome assembly GCA_964462245.1 of uncultured Anaerolinea sp. GTDB lineage: Bacteria > Chloroflexota > Anaerolineae > Anaerolineales > Villigracilaceae > UBA5195. Next base: position 2,987 of record CAYWXS010000234.1, on the reverse strand, counting down.
CCTGGACCTCGTCTATCAGATACGGTTCATAGCTAACCATAGAAGCCTTTAGCCCATACCTGACAATCGCAACTTTTTTAAGGGTGAAATTGCCGAGGCTGTCGGTAGTGGTACCCTGATTCGTATCTACAAGGGAGATACTGACATATGGGATAGGCAAATTGGTGGCCATATCAGTTACTTTGCCCCTGATGGTCTGTGTGAATTTTTGCGAATATGTTCTGGTAGAAACGCAAAGGAGAATTAAAATCAATGCAATTATTCTTGTCACTTTCCTGTTTTTTTGTGCTTTCATAAAACACAAAGGTCAGTTATGGAAAGGTGTTCGACAATACTGATTTATCAGTAACCCAAAATTACAGCAATCCGAGTTTAGAAGCGTAAATTACTGCTTCCATGGAATTGTTGGCTCCCAGCTTTGCGAGTACGCGTTGTCGGTGTGTATTGACAGTATGCAGGCTAATATTCAGAACTCCTGATTCGGCAACAAACTAAATTGTCGCAGATTTATAACTGAGCATCAAATTAGTACCCGGAAATTCAGTTTCGGTTTCATTGAGCAGGGTGCAAATATTTTTGACTGCTTTATTATCTCTTGGCGTTGCAAGGCTATACAAAGTAACTGTGATGTTATTTTTTGTATAATCGACATCCAAATCAGCTTTGCAGAATATTATACTTTTAACCAATGCTCTTATTTCTTCGTTTGATTTATTGTAATAAGGGGCTAACATATTTGCAAAAGCGGTATCAGCTCTATAGCAAATCATCTTTACAATGTTTTGCAAATGTTTACTTTCTGTTTTTAGCTTATTATATCTTGTATTCTCAGGCATTTGGTCTATTGAGATATAATAAGGTGTATTTTTTCGTTTTGAAATAGCTTGATTTTCTTCTTTCTTAAGGCTATTGATTTCTTCATTTACTTTAAGCTGTTTTTGGATACTTTTCGGAGTTTCTTCTAATGCCGTATTTATATTCTCCTCTATAAATTCAAATAATATCGCTTTTCTTCTGGCTATTTTTACTCTGATTGTTTTGATCAGGTATGTCAAATTACTGTACTCCCGATTAACTACTTTGATAGCTCCATCTATCATATCTACACCATATTCCAATATTTTGTCAAAGGCGTATTCTTGTCTCATGTAGCGGAAAAAATTCTCTTGTGTCCAGCGAGCAAACATGTAAATGGCAATATGGATGGTGCTGAGTTTAGGATTGGTCGTAACGACACTGGTTTGATGACCTGAAGGGTTGAGTTTTCGGATTTCGCGCATTTTCACACGATCAACTTCAAAATGCTTTTCTTTAAGTTTCATCTTTATCATACCTACATCAGTGATTGTTTCAAAGTCATCAAATTCAGCTTCGTCCCATTGGTCTCTAACGTTTTTATTATAGGTAATTACTGCAACATGCTGATTTGTCCAAAGTTTAGCGAAAAATGCAGGACTATAGGCTTCACGGTCAAAAACAAGCGTATAGACAGGTTCGTTGTCATAGGCGGGTTGTGCCTGCGGTGTCGTTTTTTTTGTTAATACATTGAGCTGGGGAACAATCTGTTCTTCTATGGCCTGTTGTAATTTTTCATTGACCTCTCCAGTTACGAAAAAATAGGGCATACCTTGGGCATTATTCACCCAAAATTCCATCATGCCAGGTATACACAAACGCTGGCGACTTGAATGTTTTTTGCCTAAATTAGCCAGATGGCCAGAATAAACCTGCACATGACCGTCAATGTAGTAAATTCCCGGTTGTTCATCATTTATCCATTCTTGCGCAAGGTTTGCACCCCACTCTTCAGCCTTCTTTTGAAGGAATAACTCTTTAAGCATTCCCCTCAGGCATCTTACTTCAGGCACGCGATCCAAGCCCATTAGCTTGCCAAATTCGCCCGGATGTACATGTTTCAGCTGTTCTGGCGTTTTAATCCGACACAAGTACATCAGAGCAAGACTCAGCAAGGCTTGATCGAAATTGTAATACCCACCATCTCGCTCTGAATAATACTTCTGGTAACTAAGTAGTCCGTTGGCCAATATAAATGGCATCAGGAACAACACGCCACCGTATTCCAGGCTTTGACACGATTCAAAACGCACTTCACTTCCCGAACCTAGTCCCAGCGCAGCAAACATACGCTCTTCAACTCTGGTGGCTCCTATTCCCAATTGTTCACCTGCAATTGTGTCCGTTTTGTCTCGCTCTCTTGGTGTGGTAGATTGGTTAAGGTTAAGGGCTAGAAGTTTTTTTTAAAGCGCCACCACGTAAATGATAACGTACCGCACCATCACTTACTCCAAGGCTTCTGGCAACCTGGTTCTGCGAACATCCTTTATTAAGTAACTCTTGCGCTTCTTGTAGCTTATCTTTTGTTAATTTATAACATTGACCCCGGTTATCTTCACGATTGAAAAACCAATCAACGCCATGTGTTTCCAGTGCCTGCTTATAGCGTTGTACATTCTTTAGGTTTATACCCAATGCTCTGCTGAGCTCGGTACAGGTACATAATCTGGTTGTAGCCATATTGGCTAAAATATAACGATAAGAATTTAATTGATCCTTCGAATGGCAGAATACGGGTGACCCATTGTGAAGATAATATACGAACTCATCCTTGGTGAAAAAACCAACAGATGAATTAATCATCTTGGTGTTTTCTGGAAATATAGGCATCTGCATTTGCATGGTTTTTTTTGTAAATGTATGGACATTTTTGTTTGCGCACAAAAATTCACAAACTATTGATTCTCAATTGGCGGGTCAGGAGTTCTGACCTTAAGAAAGGACCCAAGGTTGATGCCATTGGGAGGATTTTTAAGAAAAACTAAAATCAATGAACTTCCTCAAGTCATTAATATCCTAATTGGTGACATGAGCATTGTTGGCCCAAGGCCTCTGGTGGATAAAAATTTTGAACTTTATCCTGATTTTCGTCCCCGCCTTCCAACACTGCCACTTCGGGAGGCAAAACACTG
>CAYWXS010000233.1:0-3632 GCA_964462245.1 uncultured Anaerolinea sp. | reverse complement strand
AACCACAAGGTGTCGGTTTCTTTGTTAGTGGTCTCCTTTAAAATTACTCGCCGCGAACCGGTTTTCCCAGGGTATTTGACAAAGATTTCTTTGATTTCAAAATCAATATCCTTCCACAGAATTTTTTCTGCTTCGGATGGCCGTAATCACGCAAAAACACACAGAACATAATATCCAAGGAGGGATGGATAGTTTTCTTCAACGTGGGTTAACACTTGGGAAATCAAATTCGGTTCCCAAATTTGAATCTCTTTTTGCTCTACAAGTATTTCAATTCCATCAGTGGGATTGGATGAAATGAATTTGTTTTTGATACACCAATTGAAAAACTGACGGATTTTCTTCCATCGGTGTAATTTGGTGGCATTGCTACCACCGGATGCTGACAGAACAATTTCGATTTGTTTTGAGGTGACCTCAGCAGGTTTCGATTGTCCAAAATGGTGTTGGATGAACTTCCGGTAGCAATTCAATTCGATCTTGGTCCGTTTTGAAATTGGACGAAGGGTGGAGTCTTTTTTTTCGGTATACCACTTTTCAGATAATTCTTTGATGGGAGGAACCAACGATTGTTTCAATTCCAAGTCCAACGATTTGAAATAGAATTCAACCGCATCTTGAATGGTTTTCCCTCGTGATTGGAGGCGACTAGTTAATTTGTCAATTTCAGGATTTGTGTAAACAAGATTTTCTGAAACCCGGTTTCCCTTTTCCAGAATTTGGTTTTCCAATTCCCGGGCATAATCAACCGCCTGATTTTTAAAGTTGAATGATTTTCGGATGTTCAATCCCAACTTTTTTGAGCGAACATCCACCAACCAATAATTATGATTGTCCTTTTTGTAGGTTCTAATTTTCGTAAATTTCTGTCCCATAGTTCGATTTCTTTTATTTTTTTCCTTTCTGGTGCCGTACACAGAAGTTATTTCCTGCTACGGACTTTCCCCGTGAGAGGCACCGGATGAATCGGAGGCGAGGTGGGAATCTGAACTATGAACTCAACACCACACGATGTGTGGAACTGAGGTCGTGGATCATAACCAACCAACCTTCGGCAATGAATCCGTGACTTAGGTCACCGCTTCAGAACACCAATTTCTTGATGTTTTGAGGGAGTGAACCAAATCATTGACGCATTAACTTCATACATATAATACTACTATACTTGACATAAATTGTCAACATTAAAACGGGTCTTAAGTTTTTTTCATCGAAAGACTTATAAACTATTATTTATGAGTTTAAAGTCATTATTAATCATTTAAATTACCCAACTGCTCACGGAATAAATATTGGTAAAAATTACCGGATATAATCAGATAGATTTAGTCCTGTTTAAACCCGTAAATATTTAGCGATTTAAGTATCTATTAATTGAAATGGGTATCTAATCGCATTTCAACAACTAGGAGAAGTTCGTTATGGAAATGAAACGTGTCATCGCATTAATGGTCTGTATCACTATTTTTACCAACGGCTGTGCTTCGATGTTTCACGGAACTTCGGAGCAAATTCACGTAAGGAGTGAAGAATCAAATACGCGTTTCTTTATGAACGAACGTGAAATTGGCACGGGAACCACAGCGGTTACAACGATTCCCAAAAAGGACCTTAGCCGGGCCGTCTTACGTGCTGAGAAGGCAGGCTTTAATTCCAAATCAACCACCATACCCACCGAATTTGATGCTGTGACACTTCTTGGGCTATTAATCGACTGTGGGCTCATTTCGATTCTAGTGGTTGACTTCGCCGCCACTGGAGCAACAGATAGGGCGGCTCAAAATGATTTCATTTTGACCCCTGAAGCAAAATAACACGGCCCTGTTCCCCCTGTTGGTTTCTCATTCCTCGGAACGACAACTTTACAGTACAAATATCAAGTTCCTGGCCCTAAAAAACCAATTACTAAAACTGCGACTACTACAGTAAATCTCTATCAAAAGAATTAGTTTATTATCAGAATGGTGGTCCAATCCCACTATTTTGATGATATTAATCTCATCGTGTAGAAGTGGTCTTGGCAATAATTGTATTTATTGCTTATCGTGAGATGGGATAAGGCGCATTGCTTGATTACCAACACCAATACGATTACCACGGGCATCAACGGTTTGATTATTTGAATGTTGAAATCTGCCCAGCAAGTTACCCTTGGCATTATAAACCCAGGTATCACCATTTCTTTCATCTACCTGTCCAATAAGTCTTCCAGCGGCATCCTTGATATATTCACGCATAGTATTGATTCCTTTCTGGTTAGTTTGCTGTTACGGCAATTTACCTATGTACAATGCCAGTAATTTATCAATGACCCAACTAACAGCACGGTCATTCTTCTTACAATAGGCTGTTAATTTAGCAGCACTTTCTGGTGAAATTGTAATTGATAATTTCACCGCAGGACCATTTTTGCTCTTCATTGGACGTGTCATTTTACATCCCTTTAGTTTTGGTTGTGGCGCTATGCTGAGGCAACCCGCACTAGAATTCGTTGAATCTGCGCCGGATTCCATCCTGTAAGTCCACGTTTCGTTGTAGCACCAATCGCTTGTAACTTGTCCGCTATTTCTCGTAGCGAAAAACCACGATGCCGGTGCTCTAGCACCGTACGGATCACCGCTTGCTCGGATTCATCGGCAACCAGTTTGCCACTATCGGCACGGTATCCAAAAGGCACATCGCCGCCCAACTTCTCACCACGCTGCCGCTTATAATTCATCGCACGAAGTGTTTTTTCGCTGATTTCCTTCCTGTAAACCTCATTCAGCAACGCTTTCAAGGTTAAATCCATTGTGCCGCTTACGCTTTGATTTTCAACATGCCCCTTATCCAGTGTAAAAAGTCGCACTTTTGCTGGACCGCAAACATCTTCAAGAAAAATCAGTGTATCTTTTTGACTCCGGGAAAGTCGGGACAGATCGGCCACGATTACCACTTCCGCCGATTTCGCTGCCACCATTGCCGTCAACGCCGCAAAGCCAGGGCGCTTGCTAGTTGATTTGCTACCGGAAATTCCTTCATCCCGCAACACCGCCAATAATTCCCAACCTTGCCGATCCGCTTCTTCACGAATAAGTGCTTCCTGACGGCGCAGGGATTCCCCGTCTTTGACTTGCTCTTCCGTCGAAACTCTTACATATCCGATTGCTTTCGTCATATCGGATATATCCCACTTATCCCCTTAAATGTCAACTATTTTGTTACACTTCGTGCCAAGTGTTACGGTTGACCACGGTATTTAATCGGTAAACCAGTCGTGTAATCATCATTTATTCAAATAATAAGCATACAGGGTTATGTCTTCCGGATCGTGGAGGGTGACGATGACGGAAAGTACAGGAATGCCACTGATTATCATTTAAAATGGATTTGGAGGGTAATTCCTGAGGTAATGGCGTTAGACCAGTCGCCGTCACCAACCCCCCTGAATTGGAATAAACAGACCCGCCATCGTGTAACGATGACACTTTTGAGGGGTCTATATGGAATATCCATCAGCAACTAGTGGTGGATATTAATTATATTGTGGCGGTTTGAAATGACTCTAAAACACGATTTGCGAACCAAAACATCTATCGGAAAAATGAACCCCGTATGTAAAACGGGTCTGGCGTGAATATGATTAAAAATTC
>CAYWXS010000232.1:0-3639 GCA_964462245.1 uncultured Anaerolinea sp. | reverse complement strand
GGGACATCGCCACGCGTTACCGGTTGGAGGCAGTTACGGCGCTCAAGGAACTGGCTTTTTATCTGATGAGTAACCCAGCTTGCTTGGTTTCTTTCAATAAGCTGAAGGACCAGTTTCGGTTGGGAAGCGTGAATACCATCAAGAGCTATATCGACTACATGGAAAATAGCTGGCTGGTTTTTAGCCTGAATTTGTATGACTACTCGGTCAAACGTCCGCAAATTGCCCCCAAGAAGGTTTATTGTATCGATACGGGTTTATCCAATGCGGTGGGATTTGGCTTTTCTCCTAACATTGGTAAATTGTTGGAAAATCTTGTTTTTCTCGCGCTACGTCGGCAAACGAAAGAAATTTATTATTATGCCACCCCCAGTGGTTATGAACGGAATAGTCCTAGGTCTAGATTGGGAGTGGATTTCTATCTCCCTGAAAAACGCCAACTGATCCAGGTTGCTCATAATTTGGAGAATTCGGCCACCCGCGAACGCGAAATCCATGCACTGAGTGACGCCCTGGCTGGAGTAAAAGCCGAAAGTGCTTTGATCTTGTCGGATGCGAATGAGAACAGCTTTGAGATCAATGGGGTTCCCGTCGAGATACGGTCAGTGGCCGAGTGGTTGCTCAGTCAGTAAAGAAAACTGTGATTCACAAAATGTTGTTTTGTTTAGATTTTCCTTCCGGTTTGTTCATGCGGACAAACCGCATCATGCTGCGCGGATAAACTTCCTTTTTCTTGCTTCAGCTCGTGTAACGTACAGCAGGTGGTTTGGGTTTATGACCGGAAACTGGGACTTCTTATTTGTGATCGAACGGGTGATTTTTTCTGGTAGAAGTGTGGAGGTCGTTGGACCGACCAGTCGATCTGCTCGGAGTACAGCCCTGTGAAGGGATTTGTTGAGATTAAGGCAAGCACAGGAATAAAGCATGCTGAAGAAAAGATTTTTTACATTTTGCAGGAGGCTGGCAGGGCATTGGCATGAGCAGCTTTTCCCTCGGAGAAAAAGCGGGAAATTAGTAAATATCCGATTAATTAAAACATTCCGTCCCCATTTTCACTAGGCGGGATGTTTTTCTTCAGTTATTTTTGAGCGGGTGGCACAAACCATTGAAATTTAAAAGAGGAAAGACCAATAGACCCGATTTCCTGATCGATGAAACCCCGATCCATTCTTCAATTGATTAATATAATTTTATAGAATTGCCAAATTTCATCGTACTAAAACAGTTTTGGTTGTATAACATGAGGCTCACAGATTATCAAACCGAGCAATTCGCTAAATTTTTCGAAATGTTTAATGTCATATGTATGCAATTCGTTGGCCGATACCCATTGCGCCGAAGCGAGATGGATGGCATCATGTGTACGCAGTTTCCAGTCTCTAGCCATCCCCTCGCGCATCGCCTTGCGAGCTGCAATAGCAATTTCATCATTAAAGTCAACCATTTCTATGACCTCGGAATTATTCCACATCGCATCAATACGCGATTCCTCATCTCTACTCAGAGCACGGTTAAGTTTTTCATGGGCGACCCATAGTACTTCCACTTTTGAAATAACCGATGTAACAATCCGTTCTTTCTTATTAGAAGATTCAACAGCTTCAAAAATAGTCTCCAGTGTAGGAAATCACTCTGGGGCATTGTTCAGATATGACAAAAATACATTTGCATCCCAATATATAAAACGTGGTTCAGGCATTGCGCATTCTCCTGAGCGTTTCTTCCGGCTTTTCGTCCCCCTGATTCCACGGTAATACACCTCTGGCGCGTTTGTAACTTCCAGGTTCTACATCTTCCAAGATATGAATGGATTTGACATCTCGAATGACAATTGGCCGCCCGCTTTCTGCCTGCCGGCCAATTCTGCCCGAAACTACAGCACGTTTACCCCATACACTACGCATTCGTTCCTCGTCGCCATCTTTTAGGTAATAGTTGACTGGCTTGTCAAACAATGCATCCCATACGGTAAAACTCAACTTTTTCCGCATACTCACGGTTTGAACCATACCCTTGATAGTTCCCAAACTGTATTTCATTGGTACCGATTTCGCTCCAGACAAGGTTTTACCGCTAATAACAAAATCTTTAGTCGGAGTTTCGAAGCGCAGCGAAGTAATCTGTCCATTAAGGATATTGGTAATATTCCAGGCATTATGGCGAACTGCATCTGTAAAAGGCATATCAGTACCAGATGCTAGAGATTCGCCTACCACTTCGTAAGCGTCCACTACGTTTTCGACAACTTTTATGTCTTCGAAAAAACCATGGAAAGTGGCAATTGCACTTCCTGCATACAGTTCTTCCACCATCCAATCAATCGCAGCGTTATTACTCACTTCCTTGGAAAGGTTAGTTAAAAGCGAATTGAATTCACTCAGCATTTTGGCAAAGTTATTAAGTGTCACATCCCCTTCGAGTGCAAAGGTCAGGGTATCTTTAGGCAAGTTTTTCCTCCGTAGAACAAATATTTTTTTGTTCCATAATTATTATACTGTTTTTTGCCAAGCTCTTTACCCCTGCTTCTATTGAAAATTTTCAATCCAAAATCGATTCAACAATATCAAGCCAAAAAAAAAACGCATTATGGATAAGACACTGAGTCCAAAGTCTCTGTTGAAAAAAAAGGAGATAAGTGTTTAGTTTCCGAATGGATGCCAAATAGTTTGCTCTTCCTTGAGCATTTCCAAAACAATTTCGGCTTTCTGGTGGGTGGTATAGTGCTTTCTCATTGGCACAGTTTACCACCTTAATTTTGCCCGTTTTGTGTCTAGATTTACTTTACCACTATAATCGCCGGGGATCAGGTAATGGTAGCCAGCCCCAAGATGGGCGAGATATTACTCACCACTGGCATACTGGAAGTCATCCTGTAAATCGTCTTCCACATAGTGCCGGGGAATGACGCGCTCGCCCAGGGGACGTCCAAAGGCCAGCCGTTCGATTCCCGCCAGTTCGCGCGCTTTGCTAAAAGAGAGAATCCCCTGGGCGTACAGCGTCAGGGCCAATTCGAGCAGCAGTTGCTGTTTGCGTTGCCGGGTTGGCAGGCGCATGGCCAGTGTAACAGAATCAGGAATCGTGAGTTGGATGGACATGCGGTTCTCCTTTCAAGAGTGGGCAAGAATGCCGCCGATTTCAATTCATTTTAGTACGCTTTCAAAGCTTCAAAAAACGTACCAGCAATTCAAAATCTAAATGAAGTGCTGTAAATATGATAGGGTAGGGGAAACTTGAAACACAGAAGAAATATTTATGGGCTATCTGGATATTATGCTTGGCTCATATACGAAAAGTCCGGGTGATATTTTCAAAGTAATTCATATCCTCGAAAAAATGGGCAGAATCGTCAAAATGAAACAAACGCCAGGGACTTTGAGTACACGGGTCGTGCCAACCAGGTTGGCCACGGTGATTGGTGTGTCGTGGCAAAAAAAAAGTCAGCCTAAGGGGTGAGTGATATTCATCCCAGAACTACTGCAAACGGTGCGGGTACACTAGCCTGGACGCCTTGCCCGACTTGTTGGGTGGGTTAGGTAATTACGGAGAATTGCTGTATACTTACTAATAAGATATTGTTTATCTAAAATAGGACTTACGCAAGACGGAAAATTTGACTATTGAACAAAAAACGGTTACTGT
>CAYWXS010000231.1:0-3701 GCA_964462245.1 uncultured Anaerolinea sp. | reverse complement strand
TCATTAGGAGGAGCGTGCTCTCCGCGATATCATGCCCGCACTTGGGTACGTGGCAATCTGCTCTCGCGTCAGCACTAAAATCATGTTATCAGTAGTAGCCCAGTACCCTCCAAGTTAAGCCCCGCTGCTTTTGGGATGCCAGGCGTAGGCACGCGTAGCGTTCCCGCGCATCGGCACGGCGAATTAGATCTTATGAGCCACCGTTTTGCTCTTCCGTGGCCTGACAATCTCCATATTCGCGCACAAAATCTCCCACTACTCAAAACACAAAGCACCCGGAGTTTTAGTAAATGGTTTTCTCAGAGGACTCCCCACACTCCGTGGTGAAAATTTAGCTTATTGCTTATCTGAGTTAATCTAAATTCGACAAAAATTATCAAGCTGGAGAAAAAATTGTGACTACAAAAATAATCAATGATTGGGAAAACCCCCAAATAATCGCCGTTAATCGCCTGCCCATGCACGCCACCGGATTCCCTTTTCCGGACGAAGCCGCCGCTCTCACTCGTGATCCGCAGCGCTCCCCCTGGGTCAAAAGCCTGGATGGCGCCTGGCAATTCTACCTGGCCCCCAATCCTGAGACTCTGCCGCAAGGTTTTATCACAGAGCATTACGATGCCTCAGCCTGGGATCTAATCCAGGTCCCGGGCAATTGGACGCAGCAAGGCTACGACAAACCCATCTATTGCAACGTTCAAATGCCAATTCCGAACACGCCGCCAACTGTGCCCCAATTTGATAACCCAACCGGGCTGTACCGTCAGAAGTTTGACCTGCCTCAAGCTTGGGACGGGCGCCGCGTGATAATAAGTTTTGGTGGCGTGGATTCATTTTTCTACCTGTGGGTCAACGCTCAAAAGGTTGGGCTGAGCAAGGATTCGCGCCTGCCTGCCGAGTTCGACATCACAGATTACCTGCACGCCGGCACAAACACAATCGTCACGCAGGTCATGCGCTGGTCGGATGCATCCTTCCTCGAAGATCAGGACCAATGGCGCCTGGCAGGCATGTACCGTTCTGTGAATCTTTACTCGCTGCCCAATCTATACCTTTCCGATGTATTTGCCCGGCCCAGCCTGGATCAGGCTTACCTGCACGGTAACCTGAGGGTCGAGGCGCGTTTGGCTGGATCCCTGGAGCTGGCCAGCGGCTGCCAGGTCCAGATGCAGTTGTTTGATGCACAGGGGCAACCTCTTTTTGACGATTATATTTCACAAACTTTCACACCCCAGGATAACGAACCCGATCGGGTTACCCTGCAGCAAGCGATTCAATCCCCGCTCAAGTGGACACACGAGACACCCTATCTATATACCCTTGTCGTCCGTTTATGTGATCCGCAAGGTCAGCCTATTCAGTATTATTCACACCGCATAGGCTTTCGCAGTGTCGAAATAAAAAATCGTGATCTCTTGATCAACGGTCAGCGGGTTTTTATCCGTGGCGTCAATCGGCATGAACATGACGATACAACCGGCAAAGCGCTCAGCTTGCAGTCGATGTTGACCGATATCCGCCTGATGAAGCAGCATAACATCAATGCCGTCCGAACCAGTCACTACCCGAATGATGAGCGTTGGTACGATTTGTGCGATGAGTTTGGGCTCTATGTTTGGGACGAGGCCAACATCGAAACCCATTCCCTCTACAATCGCTTATGCCAGGAACCTGAATGGCGAGCCGCTTTTCTGGAGCGCGGGGCGCGCATGTTGGAACGTGACAAAAACCATGCCTCGGTCGTGGTCTGGTCGCTCGGTAACGAGAGTGGCTATGGCGTTAACCACGACATGCTCGCCGGTTGGATGCGCGGCTATGACCCATCCCGTCCCATCCATTACGAAGGCGCCATCAATCCGGATTGGAGCAAAGGCCAATTTTCAACGGATATTATCTGCCCCATGTATCCCAGCGTGGATCGGATTGTTGACTTTGTCTTACAAAACGCTGATTCTCGACCGCTGATTATGTGCGAATATGCTCATGCTATGGGCAACTCGGTTGGTAACCTGAAGGAGTATTGGGAAGCGATCGAAAGCCAGCCCGGTTTGCAGGGCGGTTTTATTTGGGATTGGGTTGATCAGAGTATTTGCAAGACAGCACCGGACGGGAAGGTTTACTGGGCCTATGGTGGCGACTTTGGCGATACGATTAATGACATGAATTTTTGCAATGATGGCCTGGTCTATCCAGATCGCAGCCTGCATTCCGCCATGTTTGAGGTTCGTAAACTCTTTCAGCCTGTGCGGGTCCGGGCCCTGGATTTACAAAATGGCAATTTTGAGATCAGTAACTGGCATAATTTTTCAACGCTCGCTTATCTTTCCGCCACCTGGGAATTGATCCAGGATGGCGAGGTGATTCAAAGTGGGCTGCTGCCATTATTAAAAACCCGCCCCGGCTTCTCTGAAATGATCCAGATTCCTTATAGCCTTGCGCGGGCGAACGGGCGGGCTGAGGTCTGGTTAAACCTTCGTTTTACACTCTCCAATGCCGCCTCCTGGGCGGATGCCGGGCACCAGGTCGCCTGGGAACAATTCAAATTGCCTGTCACGCTCTCCCGCACTTTGTTGCCTTCATTTAAAGGCTTGCCCCCTCTGCAGATTTCCGAGCGCGGCCAGGTTCTGACTGTTGCAGGGCAAGGTTTTTCTTTGGATTTTGAACGGACCACTGGTTTGTTAACCGACTTTGTCTGGCATACGATACCCTTGTTGCAAAGTGGACCGCGCTTGAATATCTGGCGTGCCGCCACCGATAATGATGGCATGAAGTGGGATCTGAGCGATGAGCGCAAGCTTCTTTTTCATTGGTTGAAGGCCGGTCTGAACCGCTTACAGCACAACTTGCTTTCTTTTGAGGTCGACCAGTCGCAGCCGCATATGCTTTCAGTCAAAACGCGCCTGCTTGCCCAGGCCCAGGGGCTGGATGCCGGTTTTAATCACGAACTTACCTACCAAATCTTTGAGAATGGCATGTTGGGGCTCGATCTGGCTCTGAACTGCTTCGGTGACTTGCCGCCTCTGCCGCGTATCGGCCTTAGCCTGGCGCTGCCCGCCGGTTTCGAATCATTTACCTGGTTTGGGCGTGGGCCACAGGAAAGTTACCAGGATCGCAAAGCCGGGCTGCCAGTTGGGCTCTACCAGTCAACCGTAACCGGGCAGTACGAGCCCTATATCATGCCGCAGGAACACGGTAATAAAACGGATGTCCGCTGGGCCGCCCTCGCCAACGCCGCCGGGACCGGGCTGCTGGTCAGTGCCAACAAACTCATCGAAGCCTCCGCCAGTCATTACACAGCCGCCGATCTATATCAAGCCATGCACACCAACGAATTAACAGCACGTCCCGAAGTCATCCTGAACCTCGATATCGCCCAATCCGGATTAGGCGGCGCCTCCTGCGGACCCGGCACCCTCGACAAATACCTGATCCAGCCCGGCACCTACAACCTGCGCCTCCTCCTCCGCCCCTTCGGACCAGGTGCCTCACTAAAAAACCTGGCCCGTGAATGGTTTGAGTGATGCCGACAGATTGCCATTCAGGTGATAAATCGTTGGTAATAATCGCCGGTAAACAAATCACACGGCAAGTGAGACGCCCAATAAATCAAACAAAGCGGATTCATCCGCTGTCTCAATAGCGTCCAGAATTATGATTTTGTGCAAGTACAATAAATCACGAAAACATATGCAAAAGGGGGTAAA
>CAYWXS010000230.1:0-3802 GCA_964462245.1 uncultured Anaerolinea sp. | reverse complement strand
ATGATATACCCAAGTGCGGGCATGATATCGCGGCTACGCCGAGCACGCTCCTCGCAATCCAGCAGTGCATCTGGATGCTATGACACCTACGCGTGGTGTGTTCTAGCCCATTGAACAACAGTGATTCTCTGTTGTGGAATCACTTGCAATCCAGCAGTGCATCTGGATGCTATGACAGCTACACGATGTGTCGTCTGCTCGGCGCGTAGCAGCGCCGGTGGAAAATACAAATCTTGAAATAATATCCAATCCATTCTCAGAGGAAATAGGCTATGCGCAACTTCATTGATACAAAGTTTTATAAGTATTGGCTGAACTGGAGTATTGGTAACAAAATCACCTCAAGTATTCTGTGCGTGACCACGGCCTCACTGGCGATCCTGCTGGCGGTTAATTTTTACACCAACCTGTCTCTATCGACGGATGAAACGGGGATGCAGATGAAAATTCTGGGAGACCAGACCGTTTTACGCTCTGCTGAAGTAGTAAAAGCGGGGGTCAAGAACCTGGAAACCCTGGCGCGGACCCCTTCCATTATTGAGGCGGTCAAAAAAAGCAATATTGATCGCACTGGTTGGACGGCTGAAGAAATCGCTAAATTGGATAAAGCCTGGATTGCGAGTGATGCCAGCATCAGCAGCACTCAAAAAGAAATCGCATCCAATGAGCTCAGCCAATTTTTATCAGAATTTGTGAAGTACAACCCGGAAGAAGTTGAAGTATTCGTCACCGATGTCAAAGGTTTGAATATTGCCATGACCAACCAGACCAGCGATTTTTTGCAGGGCGATGAAGGCTGGTGGAAATCTGCATATTCGGATGGAAGTGGTCAAACCTTCATCGATTCAGTCGAATACGATGAGAGCTCCAAGGCTTTTGCCATGAATATCGGTGTCCCAATCCGGGATACCCAGGCAGGCAAAGTGATTGGGATCCTGCGTGGAACGCTGGATATTTCCGTCATGATCAGTACATTGGAAAATATCAAACCCGGAAATACTGGTGGTGTGACCTTATTGGACGCCAATGGACTTGTCCTTTACACAAAAAATCCGCAACAACTGATGAAGCCTGCCCCCGAAGCCATTCTGGCACAATTTGCCACCAGTAAAAAAGCTTGGGAGAAAGGGGCTGATCTGGATGGACACCCAGCCATCCTTTCCACGAGTGTTTTGGGGGGCGAAATGGCCAAAGCATTGGGCTGGAAAATGGTGGTCAACATGGATTTGTCTGAAATCACCCAGTCTGCCGCCAGCAGCCTTCCGGTTAGTTTTTTGGCAGGTTTTGGGATCATGATAATAGGTGTGATTATCACCGCATTGATTATTAAATCAAGCATTGCGAATCCGCTCAATCAATTAACCAAAATGGCAGAAGCGCTGGCCGTGGGCAATTTAGTACGTAACGTGAGTGATCAGGAAAAAGATAAGATTCGTTTGCGAAAAGATGAATTTGGTGTGATCGGAAAAGCTTTCGACAGATTAATCAATTACCTGCAAGCAATGGGAGCCGCGGCCACCGCCATCTCGAATAATGATTTGAGTATCAGTGTTACTCCCCAATCAGAAAAAGATGAGCTTGGTAACGCGTTCAGCCACATGGTTAAGGATTTACAAAATACGATCAGTCAGGTAGCCCAAAACACCCAGGCCCTGACAGATTCTGTCAAAAGGCTGGCAGTCACATCGGGCCAATCCGGTGAAGCCACGCACCAGATCGCCACCACCATTCAACAGGTTACACAAGGCATCACGCAACAGACCCAATCGGTCACCAAAACGGCCACATCCGTGGAAAATCTTAGCCGGGCCATCGATGGCGTGACCAAGGGTGCCAAGGATCAGGCCCAGGCCATCGCTAAAGCCACAATCGTGACCACGCGCATCAGCCAGGCGATTGAACAGGTGACGAATAACGCCCAGGCGGTGACACGTGATTCGGCTGAAGCCGCCCGTTTTTCGCGCGATGGCGCCCGGACCGTTCAGGAAACCATCACCGGTATGGAGAGTATCCGCAATAAAGTCGGATTCTCTGCCGGAAAAGTGCAGGAAATGGGGGCACGTTCAGAAGAGATTGGTGCGATTGTGGAGACGATCGAAGATATTGCCAGCCAGACCAACTTGCTGGCGTTGAATGCGGCCATTGAAGCGGCGCGTGCCGGTGAACAGGGCAAGGGTTTTGCAGTGGTAGCCGATGAAGTCCGCAAACTGGCGGAACGATCCAGCCTGGCGACCAAGGAGATCGGGACACTGATCAAGGGTATCCAGAAAACTGTCAGCGAAGCTGTGAGTGCGATGAAGGAATCGGCCAGCGAAGTGGAATCTGGCGTGGAACGCGCCAATTTATCGGGTGATGTGCTCAATAATATCCTGGGCGCGGCTGAATCGGTTTACAAGCAGGCTGAAGAGGCCGGGGACGCAGCTGGTCGCATGGGTAAGGCGGCCAACGAGCTGGTGGGAGCTGTAGACGCGGTTTCGGCTGTGGTGGAACAAAATACGAAAGCGACTGGACAGATGGCGAATAACTCGAAAGAATTGACAATGGCGATCGAGAACATTGCCAGCGTGAGTGAAGAGAACAGCGCCGCGATTGAGGAAGTTTCGGCCTCGACCGAACAGGTCTCAGCCCAGGCGCAGGATGTTTCGAACTCGGCATCCGATTTGATGAAATTGGCCCAAAGTTTACAACAGTTGGTAACTAAATTTAAACTGTAGAATGCTCAGCTTTTTATAAATCCCCAATCGGGCATCGAAGCACCCCAAACCAGGTGCCTTCGATGCCCGATTGGCTTGAATGACCAGATACAAATTTGTCATTCCGGAAAGACATCGGGATGATGTGCGCGCCTACTGATGTGGCAATCTCGCACTTTAAAGTGTCGTCGCGAAAGATCAACATTATCAAAGTAACCACAAATAACATCGAATACCGGGCAAATATTCGTCTATTTACTGACAAATACAGACCATGCCAACCTAACCAATTTAACATAAAATTTATCCCGGAAATAAATATTATATGTTAAACTATTAAACGTAAGTGTATATTTGGATAAAATTTATCCCAATATACAGGTAAGGCTCAACCAACCAAAGCAACTTTACATTTAGTGTAATTTCAAAAACGATGAGAGAAGTTCACCGGTGTTGCCAGCTATCAAGGCTCCATGTCAGATTCAGATCAAAATAAATACCAGAATGAAGGCATGCAGACGCTGACGGATGCCAATGCCGAATATTTAACTGCCAATCAGTTTATCGTTTATGACTACAGCATGTATGATGGCTGGTTCCTGGATGAAACTGGTGCCAAGGCTGAATATTTCCAGTCCAATTTTTCGGATTCACTAAAGGCTTCGATCGCAGCTCAACCGGATGATCCTTTTTACCAGGGTTATTACGACGCCATGTATACCGAAGCAAATAAAATGTTTGAAGATGCAGATGCGAAGTTTGCACTGGCGGAGAAGTTCAACACACGTGGTGACCAACTTCAACTGGTCATGTTGATCACCGCAGTTGGATTGGCCTTTGCAGCCTGGGCATCTTTGCTGGACGAACGCAGCAATATGCGCCTGATGTTTGCTTTTCTGGCAATTTTGACCACTATTATGGGTATTTATGTGTATTTTGTAACTGTCCCAACCGTGGTCGCCTAAGACATTTGATAAAAAAAACCGGTCTGGTAATCAGGCCGGTTTTTTTATTTAATATGAAAAATGGTTTTTTGCAATGGAGGTTAACTTGCTATTGGCGTTCAGACCTATCCCCCCGGCCCCCTTGCCCGAAAAACGGGAAGGGGG
>CAYWXS010000229.1:0-3806 GCA_964462245.1 uncultured Anaerolinea sp. | reverse complement strand
CCATGCCACCCCCACCACCATAGGGTGTATCATCTGTTGTATGGTGCCGGTCATGGGCATAATCGCGGATATTATGAACATGAAACTGCAGCAATCCGCGTTCTGAAGCTTTTTGCAGAATGCTGGCCTGAAGGTAGGGTGCAAATGTATCGGGGAGTAGGGTGAAAACATCAAAACGCATAGGTTCATTCTAGCCGAAAATGAGTGCGGATGGCAAGCGAAAACTTGTTTTTTGGATTGGGAATTTGTCTGCCAACCAGCATGGGAGTACAATCATAGCAGTGTGATTAAGATGGTTGCTAATTTCGAGCTGGTTGAAATCCAATAAGTCTGGATTTTAATAAATTTATTAGATTTTCAGCTACTGGCTTGACGCTGATTAATCGAAGATGGTAAGATGAAGTGCTATGTATCTACGTGGAAGTAAGTGGAGTATGAACAAACGGCGCAGGCCGTTCAATTATTTCAAGATCATCTCGCTGGTGGCGGTGATCGCTTTTGTCATGTATTTTGGTGTCGTGATCAGTCCAAGTGTCCAGGGGAATTTTTTGCCTACGCCGACAGCTACCCGTTCCCCGGAATCATTTGTAACAGAAGCGGGCCAATTTTTTGACCAGGGTAAGCTGCCACAGGCTATCTTGTCCTATGAACAGGCAGTGCGTGCCTTGCCAAATGATGCCGCTGTTTATATTGCCCTGGCTCGTACCCAGGTATGGGCTGGGAAATACAAGGAAGCCCAGACCAGTGCTGAGAATGCGCTTTTGTTAAATCCAAATAATTCGACAGCACATGCTGTACATGGTTGGGCATTGGAAGCACAAAGGGATTATCTGGCAGCTGAAACCGCAATCAAGCGCGCGCTTGAGCTTGATCCTAATAACGCTTTGGCGCATGCATATTATGCAGAATTGATAGCAGATGAGTACCTTGAGGGAAAAGGCCCATTTGACGCATTAACCCAGATGAGCGAAGAATCAAAAGTGGCCTTGTCACTGGCTCCGGGTTTGTTTGAATCGCATCGCGCCCGTGGCTATGTCTTTGAGGCAACCGGTAATTACGAAGAAGCTATTCGTGAATATGAAGCTGCGGTGGTTATTAACAAAAATATAGCCGATGTACATGTCTCGCTGGGTAGAAATTATCGAGCCCTGGGTGTGTATGACAAGGCTGTTAATTCGCTCACAATTGCCAACCAGCTCAATCCATCTGACTCAACCCCACTGTTGTATATTTCCCGAGTCTATGCCACGATCGGTGAATATGCCAAGGCTGAGCAGTATGCCCAGCAAGCCGTAAAAACCAATCCAACTGATACAGCACTGCGGGGCAACCTGGGTGTGATGTATTACCGAAATTTTAAATATCAGGAAGCTTCGGGCGAACTCGCACTGGTGGTGGCTGGTGGGAAAGATGCAGACGGCGTGGATGTAAACGCGATTGAGCTGACGGCGAATGCTCCGCGTATTGCTGAATATTTCTTTACATATGGGTTGGTGCAGGTGCGCTTGAATCGCTGTGGGAATGCCCTTCCGATCTTTCAGAAACTGCTCAGTATTGCAGCCAATGATGAGATTGCTGTCTTTAATGCAAATGAAGGTATTCGCCTGTGTTCCGAGGCAGCTGCAGTCACAGCCTCACCTTCACCTAAATCTGGAACTCCTGAAGCAACCTTACCCGTTACACCGGCGGTTCCCGATGTAACGCCCACCCCCTAACCTGCCATGAATGTATCGCCACGCCAACCGATTTTTAACCGGCGGCCTGAAAATAATATCTATCGAATATTTCTTTATTTACTCGTGATCAGTACCGGGTTATGGATCTATTTTGGTGTAAATCGTGGCCTGATAAAACCCGTCGGCCAACCTACGCCAACTGCAACCCGCGCTGCCCAGTCCTATCAGGCTGAGGGAGATGCGCACTTTACATCAGGTGACCTGGGGGCTGCCATTGCATCTTATGGCAAGGCGTTGGAACTTGATCCGAATAATGCCAGTATCTGGGCAACCCTGGCACGTATCCAGACCTATAATTCTTCCATGAAGACGACGGATGCTGATCGCAGGACAGCCTTGACTGATGCCATGACATCGATTGATAAGGCCAAAGCCCTGGCTCCAGATGACAGCACTGTGGCTGCGACCCGGGCATTTGTTCTGGATTGGAATGCAACCCCTTCCATATCTGGTGATCGCGCTGCCGGTTTGCTGGTGGAAGCGGAACAAGAGGCAGTCCGGGCTTTAAATCTTGATAATACCAATATTTTGGCGTTGGCATATTATGCCGAAATATTGATTGATGAACAGCGGGTAACCCAGGCAGAACAAAACATTTCAAAGGCACTGGCTATTGGCCAAAATCTGATGGATGTTCACCGGGTTAATGCGTATCTGCTTGAAACGCAGGGACTCTACACCCAGGCAATTGAAGAATATAAAAAGGGGGTTGAGATTACACCCAATTTGACTTTTCTTTACATGCGCATGGGGGCAAATTATCGTACCCTGGCTTTTAAGACGACTGACAAAGCGGAAAGCGCTGCGCTGTACGCGAGTTCGCTGGATTATTTTGCCATGGCAGCCCAGATCAATGCACAGTTGGGAGTAAAAGATCCTGGCCCGTATTTATCGATTTCGAAAACTTACTCTCAACTGGGCGAGTTTTATGCAGCCGGACGCAATGTACAAAAGGCGTTGGAATTTGACCCGTCCAATCCAGATGTCTATGGTCAATTGGGGATTGTTTTTACTCGTTCTCGTAACTTTGAAGGTGCCATACCTGCGCTAAAGTGTGCCATTGAAGGTTGTACCGCCGCTGAAAGTTGTGATGCACGTGGGGGCTGTGGTCCGACAGAGGTGGGTGCAGCGGTAACAGGCATGGAGCTTTCGCCAGGGAGTGTCGTTTATTATTATTCTTATATTTCAAATCTGGCAGCGCTTAGCCGTCCTCGGGCCAATAAATGTCCCGAAGCGTTGAAGGTGATTGCAAAAATCCGCGCAAGCGGTTACGGGGAAGATCCGATTGTGCGCTCAATTTTGACTGAAAACGAAAATATTTGTGCCCTGGTAGGGAGCGGTATAACGGTATCTTCCCTGACTGCCACACCAGCACCGACTTCGACCACCCCAGAGCCGACCCAGACGATTACACCCAGTCTCACGCCGTACCAGTGAAGGTTGCCTGAATAAAGTGAGGTTGGCTTTGTTCGTCTGGCATAAATTAACTTTTGAACCCAGGGTTTGACAGCGTTTATTGTGGCATTTTTTTGGGCATGTTTTTGTGAGAGGGGCTAATTATCAGAGTAATGTAAGAATTGGGTACCCCCTCTTGACTCTCATAAAGGACGAAGGTATTATACATTTAGCACTCGCCAAGAGTGAGTGCTAAAAAGTAATTATCCAATCCGCTAAACACACAATTTCAAATGGAGGCGTGTATGACAATTTCAGTGAAACCCCTTGGTAATCGAGTGGTCGTTGAGCCGATCGAACAGGAAGATGTTACCGCAAGCGGCATCGTGCTGCCCGATACTGCCAAGGAAAAACCCCAACAGGGTATGATCCTGGCTGCTGGTCCTGGTGAACGGGACGATGATGGCAAGCGCATTGCCATGGATGTAAAAGTTGGCGACAAAGTTTTGTTTGCCAAATATGCCGGCACCGAATTGAAGATGGATGGCAAGAAACTGCTTATCCTGCGCGAAACCGACTTGCTCGGTATTATTGACGCTAAGTAACCCTTACGGAGGATTGAACTATGGCTGCTAAACAACTTGTATTTACCGAAGAAGCCCGCCGTAAGCTTAA
>CAYWXS010000228.1:0-3871 GCA_964462245.1 uncultured Anaerolinea sp. | reverse complement strand
TGGAGGGGTGAAGCGGCTGAAGCCGCCACTACGATTCGAAATCATTATCTGAAAATCTATAGCAAATTTCTCCCAACTATTCGCGCCAAACAATTGACAGGGTTCAATGACATTACCAGATCAGGAAATACTTAACGCACTTGTCGCCCGGGTTTTTCGCATCAATGACTTCACGCTGGGTGAAACCGGTGCGGGTTTTTTAGTCCGTTATCGTGGTCAGCTAATCATCGATTCAATCGAAGCCTTTGATCAGCTGACTGCACTGTTACACCCACTGCAGCTCATGCCGCTTTTTCGTAAAGATGAAGATGGCGGGCATATTATTTTTATCAGTGCCAGTCTGCCGGACCCCAAACCATCCAACATTTGGATAAACATCGGGCTTTTCCTCCTGACAGTCATCAGCGTGATCTGGACAGGTATGGGTTATACCGATCCGCTTTGGCTGGCCGGGATCAGTGACCCAATCCGTCAGTTCTGGGCCGCCCTCTGGCATGGCGGCCTGCCCTTTGCCGTCGGCTTGCTATCCATCTTGCTGGCGCACGAATTTGGCCATTACCTGATGACTCGCCGCCATCAGACCGCTGCCACGCTGCCTTATTTCATTCCATTTCCCACCCTGTTGGGAACCATGGGCGCAGTCATCGTTTGGAAGGAACTGCCTCGCAATAAGCGTATTTTGTTTGATGTCGGCATAGCCGGTCCGCTGGCCGGGCTGGTGGTCGCTATTCCGGTTGTTTTATTGGGCTTGATCGGTTCCAAGACTGGGCCGGTGGTAGCTGCGACAGGTGGTTTTCTCGAAGGCAATTCCATTATTTATTTGCTCGCCAAGTTGGCTGTGTTCGGTAAAATGCTGCCTGCGCCTGTCAGTTACGGCAATCTCTCACCTGTCCTCTACTGGTTGAAATATTTCTTCACCGGCTCACCATTTCCAACAGGCGGCACCGATGTTTTTATTTCACCCTTAGCCATGGCGGGGTGGGCCGGATTGCTGGTCACCTCACTTAACTTGATCCCGGCCGGACAGTTGGATGGCGGGCATGTCATGTATGTTCTGTTTGGCAAGAATCTTAAATACGCCCTGCCGATTATTCTGGTCCTGATGGGCATCCTCGGCTTTTTCTGGAATGGTTGGTGGCTGTGGGTGGTATTGCTGCTCTTCATGGGCCGGCGTGCGGCTGACCCACTCGATCAAATTACCGAGCTTGACCCCACCCGGCGTGCACTCGCGTATTTTATGATCCTGGTCTTTATCCTGGTCTTCATCCCGGTTCCCCTGATTTCATATTAAATTGCTCACTTATGCGTCGATATCTGCTCCTCTTGTTTTTATTAATCCTGGTTTTGAATGCTTGCACCCCAACCGTAACCCTGCTGGGCAAGGAAGCGCCTGCCGCTCCCACCCAGGCCAGCAGCGCCCTGCCGCAGCCTCAGGCCCGCACGCCCGTTCCCAGCCCCACGCCGGGCTATGACCTTGGTCTCAGTCCAAAGGATCTGAAAGGGGTTGAGGTACTGGTCTGGCACGGTTGGGATGGTACTTCCTCCAGCCTCTTGGAGCAAATGGCCAGTGAATACAACCTGACCAATAAATGGGGTCTCAAGATCAAAGTTGTCCCGCAGCTGAATTTACTTCTGCTGTCCTCTAATGTTGAAAAAGCGCTCGGGAAACCCGAACAACCCGATCTTGTGGTGGCTTTACCCGAACAAATTTTGGCCTGGCAGCCCCAACTTTTGGACCTAACGCCTTACATGGCGCAAAAGGAAATTGGGTTGGATGCGGGTTCGATCCCGGCCGGTTTTGCCGATCAATCCCGGCTCAACGGTCTGCCCTACGCCCTGCCTGCCGCTCGTTCAGCCCGTTTTATTTTCTACAATGCCAGTTTTGCGCATGACCTGGGTTTTGATTCTGCGCCTGGCAGCCTGGATGAATTTCGTAAGCAGGCGTGTGCCGCCAATGCTTTCTGGAAACAGGATACTGACCAGACCAATGATGGTTTTGGTGGCTTGGTGCTGGATGGGCTCGATGATCCCAACTGGCAGACTGGTTTTTCCTGGTTGGTCGCCGGGGGTGGGCAGGTGTATTCGGAGGGTGCCTTTCATTTTAATACACCTGAAAACATCAGCGCAATGGGTTTTGTCAGCCAACTGCGGGATGATGATTGTGCCTGGTTATCCGATGCCCCTACTAATTTTGAGCATCTCGCCACGCGGCATGCGCTCTTTATTACTGGCAGTCTGGCAGATATCGCTGCTCAGAATGCAGCCTTCAATGCCATCGCTTCTCCGGATAAGTGGACTCTGCTGGCTTTCCCCGGTTCCAGGCCTGGGATTGTGCCCTACGGCCCGGATTACAGCATTTTAAAATCCAGCCCGGAACGGCAGTTGGCTGCCTGGTTGTTTCTGCGCTGGTTGCTGGAACCGCAGAACCAGATCCGCTGGTCGCGTGGCACCGGTCTGCTGCCGGTCACCCAGCCCGCCCTGAAAATGCTCAGGACAGACATCACGGTCAGTGCCCAGTGGGGCGCTGCCCTCGACTTAATCCCACAGGCCTTCAACTATCCCCAGAGCGCTTCGTGGCATTTGGCGGATAAAGTTCTGGCCGATGGCATGCTGGCGTATAATCGAAGTTATCCAAATGTTTCACTGGAAAATGTCTTTAAGGTCATGGATGCCACCATCCTGGACATGACCAAAAAGTAGTCCAGCCCGCGAGACTGGTTTTGGGTCAACCTGGTTACGTCTTATTTATGGTAGTCTGATTGAAAAAGGAGAAAAACAATGGAATTTACTCAACTGGGTCGTACTGGTTTGAAAGTCTCCCGCCTGTGCCTGGGAACCATGAACTTCGGTCCGCTGACCAGCGAAGCTGAGAGCTTTGCAATCATGGACAAAGCCCTGGAATTGGGCATTAACTTTTTCGATAGCGCCAATGTTTACGGTCGCACACTCGGACCAGGCGCCACCGAGCAGATCGTTGGGCGTTGGTTCGAGCAGGGGGCTGGCCGGCGCGAGCAGACCGTCCTGGCTACCAAGGTCTACGGCAAGATGGGCGACTGGCCCAACCAGCAACGTCTCTCCGCCCTCAACATTCGCCAGGCTTGCGATGCCTCGCTAAAACGCTTGAAGACTGATTACATCGATCTTTACCAGTTTCATCATATCGACCGCTTTACCCCCTGGGATGAGATCTGGCAGGCCTGCGAAGTTCTGGTGCAGCAGGGGAAGGTGGTCTATGTTGGTTCGTCCAACTTTGCCGGTTGGCATATCACCAAGGCCAACGAAGTTGCTAAAGCGCGTCATTTCCTGGGACTTTCCAGCGAACAAAGTCTCTACAACCTGAATGCCCGCATGATTGAACTGGAAGTCATCCCGGCCTGTAAGGAATATGGCCTGGGTCTGATCCCCTGGTCACCGCTGGCGGGTGGTCTGCTGGGTGGTGCCCTCGAAAAAATCGAAAGTGGTCGGCGTGCCTCCGAAGACATGCAAAAGACGATTGAAAAGAATCGCCCGCGTCTGGAAAAATGGGAAGCCTTCTGCAAATCCATCGGCGAACAGCCCGCAGATGTGGCACTGGCCTGGCTGCTACACAACCCGATTGTGACGGCACCTATCATTGGCCCGCGCACCCTGGAGCAGTTGACTGGCTCGCTGCGCGCGCTGGAGATCCACCTGGACGAAGCCGCGCTGAAAGCCCTGGATGAAATCTTCCCCGGGCCTGGCGGCGAAGCGCCGGAAGCCTACGCCTGGTAAATTTAGGTAGGGACAGCAGCCTGGCTGCTGTCCCTATTTTTAGCCCCGGACCTATCCCCCCAACCCCATAGGCGCTAACTTAAGAGAATTGTGTATCAAAATTCAGTCTATTAATTAGGGC
>CAYWXS010000227.1:0-3909 GCA_964462245.1 uncultured Anaerolinea sp. | reverse complement strand
GATCTCAGTCATGGTATGTGCACCGCCGCCGATAGCTTTTAGAATACTCAGATAATTATTTGGTTCCCGCACTTCGTCATAGAGCAGGAAAGCCGGCTCTGCCAGGAACATGCTGCCAGGGCTGAGAATAACTTGTCGAATATTTCCAATCAAATCCAGCTCTGGATCCACCCAATTGAGATATGCCGGAATTCCGCCTAAGATTGCGTAGGCAGTTACACGGGCATCCGCATCCCACTTTGGAAAAAACTCAGCCAAACTGGAGAAGGGCAAAGGCTCCAGATGCCACTGCGCGGCCATGCGGCCAAAGAGCGGCGATTGGCGCGACAATAACGTTTCCATGGCTCGCACATGTGAGCCGCATAGGATAATCACAAGTTCGGATTTTTGGAAGTGCTGATCCCAGGCGTATTGTAGAGCCGACAACATTGCCGGATCTGCATCCGCAGAATAGGGTAATTCATCCAGGATAAGGATCTGGCGTTTTCCCAGCAATAGTGGAGCGGCGGCATCCCATAATTCGGGCCAGGAGCGATAAACAGGTGCAGATTGAACGGGGACATTCAGCAATTTAGCCATCAACCGCGTGCGCTGCTGGGTTGCATTCTCTTTAACGGCTTCCCAGTACGTGTAAGGCAGACCACTCTGTGCCGCCCATTGCATGAGCAGTTCAGATTTTCCCACACGCCGGCGACCAAACATCAAGGCGAGTTGAGCAGGTCCTGGGCGGTTTCGGGTGAGTAGGCTGTTAAGGAAATTAAGTTCTTCTCGTCGGTCAACAAACATTTCGCCTCCGCAAAGATAAGAGTTTGGACTATTATAGTCCAAACTCTTATCTTAAAATAGGAGGGTGACCAGGCCGCGTTCATCCTGTAGCAGAATATCGATGTTAATGGATATAAGCGCAGCAGCGTTTTAAACAACAAGATCAGCGATGTACCGTTTTCGAAAACAAAATCTGACCCGCTTTTGCAGAGAATTTCCAGCAAAGTCAAAGCCATGATCATCTTTTCATCAAGATCAGGGCTCGACCGAAGGCTGTCTCCCGAATTCTATAATCCATTCCTGACTATATGAACGGCTGCTGATCATTTCTAACGCTCCTGTGTCTGGTTGAGTTTGATATCAGTACGCGATTCGATAAACTCTATCAACTTCGTCGTCACCTTTCGCCGTCCCGCATAGCGGAAGAGTGTTTTTTCGCTGATCCAATAAGCGGCAAAACTATTCTCAAAAATATGAACCAATTCCTCACCTTGAAAGGCGAAAAATTTGTCGG
This sequence comes from uncultured Anaerolinea sp., assembly GCA_964462245.1. Classification (GTDB taxonomy): domain Bacteria; phylum Chloroflexota; class Anaerolineae; order Anaerolineales; family Villigracilaceae; genus UBA5195. The sequence goes on along the minus strand of CAYWXS010000227.1, from coordinate 2,630 downwards.
AGTCAACAAAAACATCTACCAGGATTTTTTCCAGGCGAGGAAAAACCAGCCCGCCAATTTTTTTCCTGGGGGACTGGGTTATCAAGCGCGTGATCAGGATGCTTTCGGACAACGGTAGTATATAGCGTTCCATCATCGTTCGATCAGGCTCCAGGAATACTTGTCCGGAATATTTCTGCTGTAAGTAATTAAAAAACGATTCGCAGGCCTCGCGCTCGGTTTCGAGAATAATCTGGTTATTGGCAGGTTGATGGATCATCCATTCACCGAGCATCCCCGTTTCCCACGATAGGGTTTCCAGGTACGGAAATGTTTCCTGCAACATTTGTTTCAGCGTCTGGTGTGATTGAGATAGGACGGGAACGTAGTTCTTTTTCGAGGGCGGCATGGCGTTTTCATGAATGGCATATATCCCTGCTGCAATGGGGGTCAGCACCTGGCGCTTTTCAAGCGAGTACAAAATTCTCCGAAAAGTCTGCTCCGTCAATGTCGGCTCAAAGCGAGCATAAAAGCTGCGTAGGGCAGATTTTTGAACCTGACCGCTGGCAAGAAAGGCCTTGGTCAATTCATTCAAATGCAATTGGGCAACATCGTTTTTCATTTTGGCCTGCTCTCTGTTTTCGTAATTCGTCACCAATCTGTATTTAGTGACGAATTACGAAAACAATTTTAGTATACCATAATCAGAATAGCCATGCGGTATAACTCGCGTTCCCTTTTACCCTATTACAATTTGGTTATCAAGTTCTTTTCCCTGCAAAACGTATGATTACAAACCCAAATAGTTTTCATTGTCAGTGAAAACTATTTGCCAAAAGATTTCAACATGAATGAAAATATTTGGGTGGAATTTCTGACTCTCAGAAATAATTTTTTGTTTCGCTGATCGTTATTGGTAACAATCTTTGAACTTCCTTCGGATCTTTCAAGATCTTTCGCCCCATTTCCAAATCTAGTTTGTTCAAACGCGCCAGTTGCATCACGCTTCGCGGGCGAACTTCCCTTATTCATTCGCCTTAAGCCATAGCATTGGGGGAATTATATACGAGCCAGCATCACTGTATCTGCAAGGAAACCCAGTAGGTGGCGTAAATGGGACTGGGTTTCCATTATTTTTCTCCATGATCTGGAATTCTGAATTACATCTCGTCGTTGTGGAAAATGACTTACAATCAATTGGAAAACTGACTATAATAACCAATAATATTAGTCATATAACCAATATAGTTGGTCATACGGTGAGGTAACCATCATGTTGGAACCATTGCTTGGGTCAACCAATGCAGAACGAGTCTTAATCTTTCTCCTGGCGCGCGGAGATGGCTATGCTCGTGAAATCATGCTCTTCTTTGAAACGGACCTGTATGGTATTCAAAAACAACTGGAAAAGCTCGAAGCCGGTGGGGTTCTGGCCAGCCGCCAGGTGGGACGTACCCGGCTCTATTCCTTTAATCCGCGCTACCCATTTTTGACCGAACTCAAAGATCTGCTTGAAAAAGCGCTTACCTTTTACCCAGAAACTAAACGCCTGGATTTAACCATGAATCGCCGCCGCCCGCGCCGGACAGGAAAACCAGATGCACAAGGTGTCACCCTGTGAAGCCCATCAGCCAGATGACCCTGCTTGAAGTGGCCGCCTTCGTTCATGATCAATTGCGCAAGCAGGGCATCGATGTGGTTCTTTCGGGTGGTTCGGTGGTTTCGCTTTACAGCCAGAACCTGTACGTTTATTCTTTTTTTTGCTCAAACATTGCAACATCAATCTCTCTTAGTCAAACACACTCGTCTCTCGTTTATTTCTAATCTCAAGGTGTAATTATCTGACTGTCAAATAGTTTTCATTGGCAATGAAAACTATTTGACGTATCATTTCATTACAAGGTGCTGCGCATGAATGAAAACTCTTGGAATTCCCGCTGGTCGAAAGACCAGATCAAAGCCATGCTCATTGAGCAGTTCGACTCCTTTTGGACGCGTGACATCGGTACCGAACGTACTCAACTGGACGAAATCGAACGCGCGGAGAATGTTCCCCATGCGGTAATAGTCTCCGGTCTGCGGCGGGTGGGAAAATCCACCCTGCTGGCGCAGATGGCCCATAAACTTGGCAGAGATGCGTTCTACTATGTCAATTTCGAGGATGACCGCTTCCTCGGTTTCCAGCCTGAGGATACCAACCATTTCTACCAGGCGCTGGTCGAAGCTTTCGGTGAGCGCAAAACCTTCGTTATCGATGAAGTCCAGAATATCCCTGGCTGGGAGCATTTTGTCCGCAGATTCATGGACATGGATTTCAAGTTTTTTATCACTGGTTCCAATGCTTCCTTGCTTAGCCGGGAGTTGGGAACTCGTCTGACCGGTCGTTATGTGCCGATCGAGTTATTTCCATTTTCGTTCAAGGAATTCCTGCAATTCCGAGGGGAAAAGCTCCCCAACCTTCAACGCATGACTACCGTGGAAAATGCCCGGTTAAAAACTTCACTTGGCACCTACTTGCAGTCTGGCGGCATTCCTGATGCACTCAAATACCCTGAACTGCCTTTGTTACGAACCCTCTTTGATGATGTCCTTTATCGGGACATCGCCACGCGTTACCGGTTGGAGGCAGTTACGGCGCTCAAGGAACTGGC
>CAYWXS010000226.1:0-4195 GCA_964462245.1 uncultured Anaerolinea sp. | reverse complement strand
CTGACCACTTTTTGCAGGCATATTAGCAAGTGCCAGAATAACGATCAGGGTGGTTGCAAGCAAGGTCACAGCCGCGAAGAATAGATTTTTCAGGGGAAGCCTCCGGGTTGAAACAGGTTTCCCATCATTATCGGCGATTGTCCCCAGCTCTACAACTGCGGATTCCCGCAATGGCCCTTTGTCGTTATTCCCTGTGGATTTCCACAGTCGATTTTCAGTGAGTTTCATGGCGGCTTCGGTGCGCGAGGACACTTCCAGCCGGGCGTAGATGTTGCTCAGGTGAAATTCCACGCCCCGGACAGAAATACCCAAGGCAAGAGCAATCTGTTTATTGCTCTTGCCTTGAATTAGGTGTTCAATAACTTGTTTTTCGCGTTCGCTAAACAATCTATCTTGTTCCATTGATCAAGTGTAACGCAAAATGGACCATCATCTGACCCAGCCCACCCATGAAATCGCCCAGGGTTCATTACTTTGTTGAACAATGGTGGTTACGCCTGATTCCAAGTCAATCAAATTCAGTTGGTTGGCATCTTCCTGCACGTAGGCAAGATAACGTTCTGACGATGACATGCTCACGTTGCTGAACTCACGCCCTTCCGCCAATTTTGGCCCGGCAGCACCTTTCCTGTCAAAAAGGTGAATTTCGAGGGTTCCTTTTCCTGGAGCATTGTGGTTGATCACAACACTTAGTACTTGTTTCCCGGATGACGTAAGCTGGTAGTTGAGCAAATGCTCGGTATAAATAGCACTGGTCAGGACATTGCCCGTATTAGGGTCTATGGAACAAAACAAAGTTTTTGACATGCCATCACTACACTGCGTAAAAATGGAACCGTCTGGAGTCCAGTTACTGCCCAAATTTTCGCCAAGTTTAAGGTCTGAATGATTGAGTGGAATATTGGTGATAGTGTCATTTTTACCGGATGGATTGAAATTCAGGATAAACAAGGCTGGAGCGCCGTTTACGGAACTATCTGAACCTGAAAAAAGGATGCGCTTCCCCTCGGGAGAGAATGAAGCTTCACCAAGGGCAAGATCTGGTTTTACTGGAATGTCATGGGGCGTGCATAATTTGCCAGATGGTTCGACTTCGAGTTTACAGGTCATATCCAGCCAGAGAAATTTCAAGTTATCATCCCCCGGAATAGAATGTTGGTAACGGAATATTGCATAGCGACCATCCGGCGACCAGATGCCATTCACTGTGGTTCCGACCAGGGTAGCCGGGTTAGCCTCAAAGCTGAATAATAGGTGCGGAGCGACATCTGCAAACAAAATAGTGTAAAGAGATACATGATCAATATAGCTGAACCCATCTCTGAATTCATGGGTGCCAGACAGGTAATCCAGACCCTGCCGGTCAGGATGAATATATATTTGAGCAACTGCCCCTGGTATTGTAGCTATTAATTTTGATTGCTGGTTGTCCGGGTTATAAAGAAAGACACTTGTATTTTCACCGTCAAGAACCGTATAAACCAGGTCACCAGCTTCCAATGCTATTCCACTGTAATGATAGGCATCGAGGGGTACCGGGGTGGCCGTTGGCGCCGGAAAAAAGGCACCTGGATCAGCAGAAACGGGCACAAGTGTGGGCGAGGCTGCACCGGTGAGGTTGATTGTGAACTCAAACGGGCCTTGGACAGCAACAATGGCAGTTTCCAATGGAATCGTGATAACGCCGGTTATCTTCCCGCCTGGGCGGATCAATTCTACGAAAATATCCTTGCTACCCGCCAACATACCACCGCCGTAAAGATCATCCACACGGTCAGGTTTGCCGATTTCAATGGAAACCGGGGTGATCCCATCCAGGGGTTGAACCGGATCGGCATCGAGAATCAATCGCAGACTGTTGATGCCGTCTCCGACAAAAGTGGCCTGGCTGAAGTGTACAGCGGTTGCCATAACCGGGATGGTAATGTCAAGCGGAATCACGGTATCTGGTTGAGGGTTTGCGCCCAGATCCACTCGGATTGACTGGCCGCTTAGCTCCAGGCTGGTGAGCGCAGCCGGAATAGTGAGCGTTACCCTTTGGTCGGAAGGAATTGGCGGAAACAGGAGTGTGCTGCCCTGTTCCTGGGTCAGCGGAACCTCATTGCCTTGCGAGTCTTTCAGGTTAATGGACTGCCCATCGGTTTGCCAGACCTGGCCCACCCATCCGCCTGCTTTCAGGTTAGCAGTAAGCGTTTGGACATCGATCAGGATGGAAGTGTTATCCACTGTGGTTGTGGCCGCCAAAACGCAGAGTTTCACATCATGATGCTGCTGGCAAAGCGTGGCTGCTGCCGGCGCTTGCGTGCTGGACGGCGATTGAGCGGTTGGCTGGGCTTGTGCCGGATATGGCACAGCGCGCACATCAGGCAGGTGCGATTTCGAAGCAGGAATCCAAGTCAGGGGAAGCTGCCAACCTTCCCGTAAGGATAGGGTAGTTAGTCCGACGTCAGCAGGCATGGCGGGAAAGTACATCACCACGCCATGGGATGCGGGGGTATTGGGTGAAAATTGCCAGTGAGAAACATCCAGTCGCAGGCCGGTTTCATTTGTGAGTGCTGCGCCATCCACTGCACGAGCTGGATCACTGAACTCAAGCCAGATGACCGTTTCAGACGGGGTACTGAGAGCCCGTGTAACAGTCAAATATTGCCCGGAATGCTCCTGGCGGACAGGCTGCTCCAAAATTCGGGTTGAGTCGGATGGCAGAAAACCAGCCTCCTGAATATAGACATACCCCAACAGCCGGCTTACAGCGGCCAGCACCGGCTGACGGAAAGCAGCCAGAAGCGCGAGCGCCAGGAGCAAGGCAGCAAACCAGGCCATGCGAGATGCGAATATGCGGCGAGGGGTAATGTTCGGGGTAATTGGCCGGGTCTGGTTGATCCACCGGCTACGTAATTCAGCGCTTGGCGCGAGTTCGCTTTCAAAATCCAGTTCTTTGAGTGCGCTGGCAACTTGCAGCGCAGAATTTTCGGTAAGGCTGGTGTCGGCGGTGTTGGCCGAACCCGGATGAAGACCAAGCAGTTGGTCCAGGCGCATTGAAAACTGGTTGAGTTGATTATTCATGGCGCGCCTCCGTAGGGGCAGTGAGCAGGGTGCGCAGTTTTAAGAGAGCGCGATAAAGGAGTACCCCCACGTTGCTTTCGGTCAGGTCGGTAAGATCGGCGATCTGGCGGTTCGTTAACAGCCCCCCAAATTTGAAGGCCACAATTTCGCGGGAACGGTCATCCAATAGTTGCAAGGCAAGCAGGATCTGGGCCTTATCCTGCGCAAGGATGATGGTTTGCTCCAAAGGCAGATCGTCCGGGGTGGGCAGGTCATCATCAAGAGCAACAAACCCATGCGCATTTTCTACTTTCCAGTGGTTGATGGCAGCGTTCCGTGCAATTGAAAATAGCCAGGTTTGGATTTGCGCCCGGTGCGGATCAAAGGCGGAGATATGGCTCAACGCGCGTTCGAAGGTTGTTGAGGCAAGATCATTGGCAGTGTCGGCATCTGCGCCGCGAAAGCGAAAGTAGCGAAAGATGGCTGGGTAATAGCACTCGAATGCCTGCTCAAGCAAGACAGGCCCAGCTCGAAAGAATGGCTTCAAAGAGTCCTCCGGTAAAGGGTTCTACCTATATATACAACCCAAAGATGATTGTATTACAAGATTATTCCTTGACTTTTAAAACCCACGGCCTGGTTTGCACATCCTATTTCACCCACGCCTGAATCTCACCATCCAGCCCTGTCAGCGGAATGACCTGGCAGGTGAACGGGTTAACCAAAACCGGGCGGGTTGGTTTATAAGGCACTACAACACTGACGACCAACCATTTGCCATCCGGACTCCAGGTGGGATGAAACGCGAGCGTATTATCCAGCATGGCAACCAGTTTGCGCTCAGAGCCGTCCAACCGCGAGACAAAGACCGCGCCATCCAAATTGGCTCCGAACAGCCTGGCGTTGAAGGCAATCCACTGCCCATCAGGCGAGAGTGCGCCGATGGCTGTTTTGATGGCGATCGGAAAGAGCGATTTTGTTTCGCCGCTTTGCAGGTTGTAGGTTTTGAAAACATGTTCGTACAGGTTGTAGATATCGCCAACTTGTGCGCCAAACACAATCGTCTGATTATCCGGCAGCCAGCCAACTGGCTGAACGTGTGCACGCAAAAGCTGTCAGGCAGCTAAAGGTAAAGTTCCACGGAGATTGC
>CAYWXS010000225.1:0-4295 GCA_964462245.1 uncultured Anaerolinea sp. | reverse complement strand
TGCTAATTTTGCCTCATTTTTGTCAAAACCACAAATTCAATTAGAACCAGGAAAACTCAAACGATGCTATTTTCTTGTTTTCGCCAGCTGGGGTACAACTGCAGGCAAATCAACGCGCGCTGGATATGATCGGGTACACACAGAAAGAATATGTGTATCAGGGCACTGTCCAACTGCATCCATTGATACCCCCGGAGCAACAGGTGGATGCCAATGATCGCTTTGCTGCCATAACCCGTGGAGAACGTGTGCTTCTTTATGAGAGGACCGTCATTACGAAAGATGGCAAGAAAATTGAAACAGAAGTCAATCTATCTGCCGTCCGGGATAGCGCAGGCAAGGTAATTTTGGTTCAGAGCGTAGTGCGCGATATTACGGATCGCAAAAATGCCGAGAAGATCCTGCTGGAAAGCCGGGACAAATTAAGTGCGGCAAATGCTGCCCTTGAAAAGGCTTCCCGCTTGAAGGATGAATTTCTGGCAAGCATGAGTCACGAATTGCGTACCCCGTTAACCGGCATCTTAGGCTTTTCAGAAGCGCTCCAAATGCAGTCCCATGGTGCCTTAAATGAAAAACAGTTAAAAGCTGTGGTGAGTATAGAAAAAAGTGGGCGCCACTTGTTGGAATTGATCAACGATATCCTTGATCTGTCCAAGATTGAGGCTGGAAAACTGGATATGCAATTTGAAATTTGTTCAGTGGCTGATATCTGTCAGGCTAGTTTGCAATTGGTAAAAGGGATGGCTTACCAAAAGAAACAAAATATAAATTTCAGCATGAATCAGTCATCCATTTTGGTACGTGCAGACAAACTCCGATTAAAACAAATACTGGTTAATTTGCTGAGCAATGCCATCAAGTTCACTCCAGAAAGTGGTGATTTGGGACTGGAAGTTCAGGTCAGGGAAGATGCCAGGGTCGTTTTGTTCAGCGTGTGGGACAAGGGCATTGGAATCAGGCAGGATGAATTCGGTAAACTGTTTAAACCTTTTGTTCAATTGGATAGCGGTCTGGTCCGTCAACATGCAGGTACGGGGCTGGGCTTATCTCTGGTTCACCGTATGGTGGATCTACATGGCGGTGGCGTGGATGTGCAAAGCACGCTGGGTCAGGGTAGTCGTTTTACCGTTATTCTGCCCTGGTCTGCCTACGCAGCCCAGCCACTAACCGTCAGCGATAATTTTGAATTATTAGCTGTCAAGCATGTTCTCATCCTTGATGATAATCAATTGGATCTGGAAAAAACTATTCGATATATTAAAGAAATGGGATTGGAGGGCGTTGTTCATCCTTTTATGAAGGCTGCAGTCGAGAAAGCCGCATCTCTACGACCGGGTGCAATTTTGCTTGATGTGAATCTATCAGATGGTTCTGGGTTGGAATTATTAACACATTTGCAAGCTGATGAAAATACATGCGGTATCCCTGTTATCATTACGTCTGTAGAGGATAGGCGCTCTGAATACATAAAGTCTGGTGCCTTCAGTTACCTGAACAAACCCTTTGCTCTACACGATCTGCAGGAGGAATTGAAAAAGGCGGCTGATTTTGTTTTTATGCCAGATCAGCTTCCTGGCTCTGGGCACCCCGCCCCTTCTGTTTTGATCGCAGATGACAGCGAAGTTACTCTGGATCAAGTCAGCGATTTTCTGGGAAGACTGGGGTTGAAAGCCTATTCTGCTCGCAATGGGTTGGAATTGCTTGAGCTGGCTTCAGTTCTAAAGCCCGACATTATTATGATTGATATTCAAATGCCTGGCATGGATGCTTTTGAAACTGTAAAGCGCTTGCGGGCAAGTTACCAACCCGATGTAGCTTCCATACCTGTCATAGCAATCACTGCTCTTGCCATACCTGGGGATCAGGAGCGCTGTCTGGAGGCAGGTGTGAATGAATATTTGTGTAAACCCATTACCATCAAACAATTGTCCCAAAAAATTAAACAGCTATACCTTGGGGAAAAATGACGCTGAACTCCTATTCGAGTTGCGTCCACAATCCCTATTTCCTTCCGGGTTTCTGGCGTTGACGTTTTGAAAAAGTAGATATTCAGCAAAGGAATTAAAAATATGACTAATGAACCGACCGTCTTGGTTATTGATGATGAAGAAGTAATTCGCGAAGCCCTGGATATGTTGTTGGGTAGCCAATATAAACTCTATTTTGCTGAAAATGGTGTTGAAGGCCTGGCCAGGGCTTTGCAAAACAAGCCTGATGTGATCCTGTTGGATGTTATGATGCCTCAAATGGATGGTTTTGAGGTTAGCCGTCAGGTTCGTGCCACACCAGCCCTGGCAGAAATCCCAATAATTATGATTACCGCACTTAGTGATCGCGATTCGCGGTTGCAAGGTTTGCGCGCTGGTGTGGATGATTTCCTTACCAAACCATTTGACAGTCTTGAACTGCTCGCACGCCTTGCCACCATCACGCGCCTGAACCGTTACCGTAAGTTGATTGAGCAGCGCGATGAGCTTCAACATGCGCATAAAGAGTTGGAAATAGCACATCAGGAATTACTGATTTCGTATCAAAAAACAATTGAAGGTTGGGTGAGTGCTCTGGACTTGCGCGATAAAGAGACGGAAGGCCATACCCAACGTGTAACCCAGTTGAGCGTTGAGTTTGCTCGTGCTGTTGGGATTGATGAAGCGCAGTTGGATTATGTTCGCATAGGGGCCTTGCTGCATGATATTGGAAAGTTGGGTGTGCCAGATGCAATCTTGTTAAAACCGGGCAAATTGACCGAGGAAGAATGGGTTGTCATGCGCAAGCATCCCGAATATGCGTACAAATGGCTATCTCCCATTGATTACCTGCGTCCGGTTTTGGATATCCCTTATTGCCATCATGAAAAGTGGGATGGTAAAGGTTATCCGGATGGACTTTCTGGTGAAGATATTCCGCTATTTGCACGTTTGTTTGCTATTGTGGATGCCTGGGATGCATTACGTTCAAACCGTCCTTATCGCGGAGCCATGTCTGAGGAAGATGTGATTGCCTATTTGAAAGCAGAAGCCGGAACGCACTTTGATCCTGACCTGGTGGAAACATTTATTTCGCTGCGACAGGCAGGTTGGAACCCGCGATAATCTAAAAATCCGTCAGATCAGTATCTGGCGGATTTTTTGTTTTCTAAAAAGGCTTGACATTGACGTAACGTTAGGGTTTATATTAAGCGTATGTTCACCGTTAAACAACTTTCCAGGCTGTCCGGGGTCACCCCACGTACATTGCACCACTATGATGCTATTGGGTTGCTAAAACCTGCTCGTATAGGTGAGAACGGTTATCGATACTATAGTGAAGAGTCTGTTTTGCTTTTACAGCAAATCTTGTTTTATCGTGAACTGGATCTGTCGCTTGATGAAATCAAGAAAATAATGGGGCATCAGGATTTTGATGTGTTGGCTGCCTTGGAATGCCATAAATTTCAGCTTGGTAAGCGAATAGTTCGCTTGGAAGAATTAATCAATACGGTAGATAACACAATTTCAAATTTAAAAGGGAAAACAAAAATGAGTAATAAACAATTATTTTCTGGATTTAGCGAAGAAGAGCAGGAAAAATATGCCATCGAAGCTGAACAGATGTACGACCCCGAAACTGTTAGAACATCCAACCGCAAATGGAAGTCTTATTCTGCTGAACAGAAACAACAGATACTGAATGAAGGGCAGCAGGTCTATGTTGAAATGCTGGCAGCGATGCACAAAGGGCCAGGTTCACCCGAAGTACAGGCATTGGTTGGAAGATGGCGGGCGCATATGGATTATTTTTGGTCTCCCAATTTGGAGCAGTTGATTGGTCTGGCAAGCATGTACAACCTGGACCCGCGCTTTAAAGAAAAATACGATCAGATGCACCCAGAACTGGCAGCATTTATGTTGAGCGCGGTTGAGTTGTATGTTGCAGACCAAAAGAAACACGCATAAAAAGTTATACATTCCTTCTGTAACTATCGCGTTCACCAATTGTGCCTTGTTTCCACTCGGATGAAAACGCAATTGGTGTCCCTGGGCATTATAGCTCACGTGTGATTTGAAATTACACAATCACTGAATCATAACCAGGGCAATCGCATCTAAATTATTCGTACTTACTGACTGGCTCCTGCGCCTGGGGCTTATCCATCAAGATTTTACTGTATAGGGCGAATAAAAATCGATTGGTTTGCCCCGCCCCGTGCTGTAACCGGGACTACCTCGCCCCGTGCTGTAACCGGGACTACCTCGCCCCGGCTGTAACCGGGACTACCTCGCCCCGTGCTGTAACCGGGACTACCTCGCCCCGTG
>CAYWXS010000224.1:0-4323 GCA_964462245.1 uncultured Anaerolinea sp. | reverse complement strand
CAATAAAAACACCAGTGGTTGGAGGGTCATTTGTAAACTCATATGATTGCGTTTTGAGGTCAAGGCCACACGAGATATTTCGTGGACCGTAAGAATTCCCCTAAGTGGAGCGGGTTGTTTGCAGAGGTGTGAAAGTGTGGTCTGAAACAGATATTCTTTCCTTCTACTCGACCACACCATGAGAATCCTTCTATGGAACTGCTGCAATGGCTTTGGGGATCAGTCAAAGATTGACTACATCAAATTATTCAATCCAGACATTGCTGTTATCCCAGAAATAAAACAAAAAAATATTGACCAAATAAAACCTGATGATTCAGAATGGATCACAAACAACCATACAAATCCAATTCCCAAAGGTCTTGGTGTTCTTGGGTTTAATGGATACAAGCTCACACGACTTCCTAGGGATGGGGAAATGGAAATCTTCATTCCTCTTCGTGTAACAAAAGATAGTTTCGCATTCAACCTTCTTGCAGTTTGGAACTTCTACTACGCCTCGAAACAAGGTCGATTTAAAGATCTTAGAGGACCAGAATGTTTGGAGTACTCAGCACTTCGCCACTACCAGCCAATGTTTTCTGATCCATCTTTGATTATTGGGGACTGGAACTTGGGTCCCACATTTTCACAACCGAGTTTTTTAAAAATCGTTGACATAGCGTCCCAATCGGGGATGAAAAGTATTTATCACGAATTCTTTAAACTCCCACATGACCAAACAAATCATTCAACATTTCGTCAAATACGCAAAGGGGTCGCCCATCAGCACCATCTAGACCATATTTTTGGAAGCAAATTCTTCTATGAAAACATCTCTGATTTGCTGATTGACGACTTCACAAATGTTGTTCGTTCAGATCATGCACCAGTTGTTCTAGACATAAATACCAATGGGTAATTATCCCCCACCGCTTCTTAAAAACTTACTGACCTTCCTGCTGTACATGCTTTGAAAACCATTGAATTTCTGCATGAAAACGAGAGAAGCTTTTTGCTTCCCAAGCTGAATGTCGAGGGTTCGAATCCCTTTGCCCGCTTCTAAAACACGGCTTAAACAGCCGTGTTTTCTTTTGCTTAGTGCACCAAAGCGTTAGGAATCTGGGAAGTCTTAAAGTCTTAACAATTATCAATTTTAATAAATCTTTAAAATCTTTTGCATTTCGTGATTGAGAACACCTGTTTTTTACGTTTACATCTATGGAAGAAGAAATGTTGCAAGCAGTGGGAACTGCAACCAACAAATTCATTCCATTTCGGGGCAATTCTTTCGGGGTTTCTAACAGCAACGCAAGAAAAGCCAGATTGTAATTGCTCACGTTGAGCTCTTTCAATCTAACCGCTGGCAGGCGTTTTCTGCCGTTTGGAATTGCCACCATTTCAATATGGCTTGGTGATTATTTTGAGTCATGCGACTCAAGGAGCTTTACTATGCGTCACATTCATTACACGAAATCTGTTTGTACTTTGGCAACACTTTGTGCATCTTCTATCTGCTTTGCCGATTACTCAAACGGCTACGCACACTTTGGAGCACAGTCAGACACGATTCAAATTCTTGGAAACACCGTATTCAATCAAGGAGCCTTCACTTACGAAATGCAAATTCGACTAGACGCCAATGCTCCACTTGGACATGTGATTTCCGAACAAAGAAACTCTACTGAAGATAAAACAATCGAATTGGCTGCTAATGGGCAATACATTGCATCAGGCACATACAGCAGCTACGCCTCGGGAAATAATCAAGGCACATTGTCTGGCATGCCAACTGCACAATGGTTTCACTTGGCTTATGTTTACGATGGAACAAACACAAATTTTTATGTGAATGGAGTTTTATCTGCTTCTCATGTGTCTGCCGCTTACGGCGATGATTCAGGATCCTGGATGTCAATTGGCATGTTCCGACAAGGCGCGGGATATGCAGCGACTGGAGCGCAGCCATCATTCCTTGGCGATCTTGACTGGATTCGGATTAGTGCAGGAGCGAAATACCTTTCAAATTTCACCGCTCCTTTAGAAACACAGATTCTTTCTGATGCATCAACTCAACTTTTATTAAAATTTAATGAGTCTGCAGGCACTACAGTTCTTTACGATGAAAGCAGCAATCAATTCCAATGCAATCTTGGAATCCCTGTTTCACCTGGAGTTCTCGCTACTTCACCAACTCTTGGCAATCTTGTCCCAGCTCCAGGGGTTTCTGCGCTTCTAGCTCTAGCAGGATTCGTCTCACGTCGTCGAAGAGCCTGAAACAACGCCAACACTCTTACAAAATTTAAAAATATTTCAAACCACGAGATTCAAACCTCGTGGTTTTTTCTTTTTGAGAGCGCAACAATCCCACTTCATTGAACTCAGTACGTCACAAAACACCCTGTGGCATAAGTTAGGTACAAGAAGCTCTCAGAACCGATCCTGGCGTCTCTACAAGCATCCTGTTGGCTACTCACACACTACGAAACAGTGATGTTGTAGTCTTCAGTCAGACGGTTCTGGCTATCAAGCAAATCCATGATTCTGGAGGATCACATGAAAAAACTAATTCTTTGTTTTGTAATGCTCTTGGCGTATCGCGCCATACCAGCATTGGCTGATCAAGGCTTAACCGAAGAACGCCTCATGTTTCGTTATCGACTTGCCACGGAAGCAGAACTGAAGCACTTACGCATAGAAAGAAATCTCAAACTAAAAGTCGCTGTGATTGTGACTGAAATTCTGCCTGGATTTCCAGCAGACCAGAAGGATTTTTCTAAAGACGATCTCATCCTCACATTAAACGGGCAAACCGTTTCGACATATGAGGCAATAGAAAAATTTGTTGCAAAAAGAAAGCCTGAAGAAGAAATTAAAATATCTTACATCGATCTGAATGTCACCAGACAAACCCAATCTGGTGGCGGCTACATGGAATTGATTCCTGAAGGCATAAAGAAATCTATGACCTACAAATTGTCTGCAGTGAAGCCTCAAGAGGTAATTAAGCCAATTAATCGACCAGGAACTTCAACTATAAGCCCACCTGTTGCCAAGCCCATTGGGATCAATACAGAATTCGATAAATTCAAAGATCTTTTCACTATAAAAAGTCAAAAAGATTTTTTGCTAATTAAAATTAAAAGTTGTCCAGAAGACTTTACTGCTTTCTTATTAGCTGTAACAAAGAAGCCCGCGACTAGCCTTCCAACAATTTCATTATTTATCACAAGCATGAACCCCGAATGGCGATTCCTTCGGAAACCTGACTCACTTAACATGACAGTAATTATTGATAGCAAAGATAGATTTGATATTCAATGTTTTCATAGATCATCTGAAGTATTTAAGCATGGGACTTGCTACGAAAATATGTGGTTCAACCTAAATGAACAACAATTAAAAGCCTTCGCTGCTGCAACAAAAATCGAAGCCCAACTTGCAAACTCTGAATTCGAGTTCCCAAAAGAGTTTCCAGCACATGTGAAGCAGTTCGTTGAGGAGCTTCAAAAGTATGTGAGTGCTCCTGCGGCTCCGTAATAAATCTAAGCTGTTTACAAAATTTAAAATTATTTCCAACCCACGAGATACAAACCTCGTGGATTTTGTTTGTGAGTGCGCAACAATCCTAATTCAATGCAATAGTGATTGAGAGATTTGTTCTGGCGCATGAATCACTAGCATTGCCGTTTCAATGCCTGCATTCAAATATAAATCCGTCAAGGACTATTTGGCCGCGCAGGACGGCACGAAAGCCAAGACTCTGAAGTCCGTGATTGATTTTATTCTTGCGCAGTTTCCAGAACTAGAATGCAAAATTTCTTGGAATGTTCCAACCATCCACCGCAATGGAAAGTATGTGTTTGGCGTTGCGGCGTACAAGAATCATCTCACGCTGGCTCCGTGGAGCGCCACGATCATTGAAAACTTTCAGCCGCGACTAGAAAAGTATGTCGTGTTTAAAAACTGTTTTCAGATTCCGGTGGATTGGGTTGTCGATACAAAATTAGTGAAGGACTTGGTGCGTACCCGCTTGGCTGAGTTGGATTTGTCTATGTAAGTTGACCTTGCAAACTTCACCGCCCCACTGCAACAACCCAAGCAACTAATCCGTCGAATACTATTACGTGCGTCGCTTGCCAGATTGCACTTCATCAATCGCTTGCTGCAATTGATCCAACCGCTGTTGCCGCGGGCCAAACAATTCAACAAAGTGCGGCGGATTTTTGTGTGACATCACCCCGAAGCGCCGCTCGCGATAAATCTGTTTAAAGATCGCATCCACCTCATCGCGATACTCGTGGTCGATGGGCCGAATTCCATCCGCCTGCATTTCCACGGGCC
>CAYWXS010000223.1:0-4375 GCA_964462245.1 uncultured Anaerolinea sp. | reverse complement strand
AATGGACACTCTGGTTTCATGGCTCTATCACGAACCTGCTGGATTAACCAATTATCCGGTAACAAGGTATGGCCATGATTCCCAGCACCCTCTAAAGTCTGAATCATCAGCGCGCGAATACGGCGTTTATCAATGGCTTCCTTAATTAAACTGGGTTCTGGAATAGGAAAATATTTACGCAAATTCTCTGGGGGAAACAGCCCTCTATCAATGATAGAAAAAGCTACAGCATCAAACTGCAAACGATCCTTTTCATAAATCTGATAAGGATTTGCCAAAATATCGGCATCGGTGATATCAATGTCGGCTTTATTACGCTCTGTTTGTTGATACCATCTTTCTGCCTGCTCATTGGTCAGCGTAAAACGACTGACCAATTTCAATAAAGCTCTACGCTCAGCGGGTAACAGCAGCCACTTTTGACACAAAGTATTACCAATACCCTGCTGTAAATATTCCGGTAACGATGAAGGATCAGATAATGCTGATTCAAGCAATGGCCAGGGACTCTCTGTTTCCTCCAAATTGGAACATAAATACCAAGCTAACAAATTACCATGGGGCAAACCAAAGGCATTAAATGCAGCACCCAAACCAGGAAATGCTCCACGAACGGTCCATAAGCGATTTAATTCCTTATCTATCCACTTTAAGTACTCATCCCACGGAGCCTCAAAATAATCGCGCATCGCCTTAATCGCCTTTTCAATAGACAATAAAGATGCAATAGCTCCATCCTGAGGCAATAGCTCCGAACCATAAGAATACTTTTCAAAATATTCATCTGGCGAAAAAGCAGTACAAGCCTCCAGATCAATACCTACATCAGCTTCAGCTAACTCAAGCAACTGCTGATAAGGCAATAAAAAGCCTTCCTTACCCTTTTCTCGAATGGAATGATTGATACCACGTTCCCATAAAAACCCACTAATGGCATTAACAGGTTTATCAATTTTATAGCGATATTCAGTGGGTTCATCTACCGAGTTAACACGACCAACGCCAACAATAACTCGCCTGGGATCTTCTATTAAAGGCGTTCGTTTCGCATAAAAAAAGACTAAACTTTCTTGCGGCTTTACTGCGCTAAAAAAACTATCTAGCATCACACGTTGATTTTTCCCTTCCTGAATCCAAGCATCATTCCAGCTCAGTTTAGGTTCGCGATCAGGTGCATAATCAAGCTGTAATTCTTCTCTTCGCGTATCCGCATTTTCTTTAAGCATCCAGCGAAAAGGAATTGCTGCCACGGAATAAGGCCGTATCGTATAAGGTGTATTTTCAAAATGCCCGTGAGTTTCAGGAGCTGACAGCGTATACGGGTGATTTTTATTTAAAACCTGACTAAAGCTCGCCATCATAGTGACATGCTCATCTACACACGGAGGATAGTCCTTCTGATCTAAATCATCAATTGAGTGGCCTGCCATCTCTGCTTCATGCGGGTCATTCCGACCTGTTGCAATTCTCGGTAAAACAGTACAACTGGTGTTTACACAAGGTTTATTACAAAAAGTGCCCTTCCATCCATTATCATGCCAAGGTACTCTGACGGTAATATGCTGTATAGGTAATTGTCTTGACCCTGCAATCATTTAATACGTCCTTTGAAGAGATAATTTTCATGCAAACAATGAAATGCGGTGCTGGATAGAGTCAACGCCACATCAACACCACTTATTTAACGTAACCCCATTCCTTAAACTGCGTTTGTAAGGAAGCCTCATTTTTAAAGGTCTGGTAGTAAATATATTCCGGTGCCAAATCAGCACCATTTTCCCAGACAATGGTTTCTAAATCAGGATCTACCTTAAAATTGGCAAAGGCTTCAGGACTTTTTAAAGGTTCAAACACTGGGCCTTTTAGTGCATCAACTAAATCGGCAATACCTTTTTTACCATTATTAAAAGCAACTTCAATACAATAAGCATTCAGATAACGGGCTTCAGTAACATGTAAAAACATAGCAATTACTCCAAAGGATCAATAGGTGCTGGCATTTGACTGAGTTGGCATAAATCCCAATCACTCAATAACTCTTCTTGATGAAGATCAGACCATTCCAAGACGTGTTTTAAAGCTCTTTTAGGAAATTTCCCCTCAACAATACCGCTTCTAATTTCAACGATTATTTCATACTCGCCATATTTAGCATGGAAATGCGGGGGTGCATGATCTTTCCAATACATGGAAATAATAATACCAAGAAAACGACTGATAATAGGCATATTAAAGCTCCTTTAAATGTTGTTCAAAATACTGCCAGACGGTTTGGTAGTCTTGTTCGCGGCTACAGAGATCAAAAGGCGCGACGTATTGGATGACGCGTTCTATGGGGCCATTGGGGACGGTGTCATCTTGAATGGTGCGTTCGACAATGGCGCCATCCAGGGTTTGGATATCTTCCCAGCCGATTGCGCCGGTTTGAGTTTCCCAGTCGCGGGTATCAATCACAAATTGACCATTCTTAGGACTGACCTGTTCTGCACACCAATCCAACCAGCGGGCTTTTATGTCTGCGGGTGGGATTTTGATTTGATAGGACGTGTCATTTCTAATGGCTTTACGCGGTAAGCCAACGCCGACTAAACCTTTAGAGACGGTAAAGACGATGCGACCGGCTCTATCAAACCAGGTATCTTGTTCGTATTGGCGCATAACCGGGAATTGCACGCGGTAGATGGTTTGTAATTCCTCTAAGGTCAGTCCCAAGGCCATAGCGGATAAGACATCAATTTCAACGAGGGCTTGGCGCCGATTGTAATCGGTGCGTAAAGCGCAGTTTCGTTGCCAGTCAGGGGTAAGTTGTTGGAAAAACTCGTTAGATAGGCGCCGGTCGAATTTTGCCCAGTAGTTTTGAGTGAAGTTAGATTGATAGCAGGATTGCCAAAGATCGGTGTAAGGGGTGATTAAACAATTCAGAGATAAAATCCGTATAAATGCCATTTGTGTTTTTTCTGATTTTTCCAAAATAGGAATAAGTTGCATATTTCCAGTAGTAAGATCTGAAATACCCATAGACTTAACAAAATAATCAAAACAAATTGAATGTGTTAAAACAGAAACAACCGCCATGGTTTCTTTTTTTCGGAAGGTAGTGCCAACAACCGTATTTAAATGACACATATTTGGAATGCCAATAATTGGAATTGCTGTTCGCTCACCAGACTGACTTAATCGTTTACGATGAATTAAACGATAATACTCCGTTGCCCGCCGCGGCTCGGTTTCCCCTGCCTCTATCCATGACACACGTGGAATACGTCGCTGGTATTCGGTAAGGTCACAAGCTGGCAGGTAATTGGTGCGCGGCAGGTAATTATCAGGCAAGCTAGCAATATCTAAATTGTCATAAGCTTTATGGGTTTCGCAAACCTTTCGCGGAGTTTGATATATTGGTGTACCAACAAAAAAATGTGGGCCGGACAGTATCCATTGCTCCGCCGAAGCAGGAAATTGTGTTTGACGTTTGATCGTGCCGTTTTGTTGCGAATTGGTTTCGTGCCACATTTCTAACGAATAATATTCTCCCCGAAAATCGCCCAAGCGTTTGGGTTGTTGGGCAAATTTTTCCAATACCTGAAGTAAATGCTTAGTATGCAAAGCAGGTAATCGAGCTTGTAAAGCAGGCGTTCCTGCTTCATCATAAAGTGTCGCGAATAGTTTTAAAGCGCTGTCACTAACCTCAATGATTCGACTTTTATGTCCTGCAATATTCCATTCGTTATCGTCATTCTTTATGCCAACTACATCACCAATACCATCGTGTTCAAAACAAGCATCAATTGTTTTTGGTATAAATAAATTAGCAATATTATTGAAGTTAACTGAACTATTATTACCGTAAATATTAATACTAAATGTTGCGCGATTAGCAACTTCAGAGAATAGTTTTTTCTCATTCTGAAACTGAAAATGCGCACGTAATCGCGGATAAACAGCCGCCCTAAAAATCCCACCCTTAGGATCATCATAAATACCTTCAGGATGTAAAAATCCGGATACACCCATTGAACTGCTTGCCATCCATGCCTGAGGCAAAAAGCATTTAAATAAATTAGTTTGCATCCCTTTCAATAGCGGATAATTAACCTGCGCATTCAAAAAGTTCTGCGTCCCCTCCGCTTGCTCAAACTCAGCAAAATAATTAGCCTTTAAATTTGGATATTCTGAAAGCGCATGTTCCCTTAAATTATTCAACTGACTGGCAGAAAAACTACGCAACACAAACAAAGGGTTCGCATCCCCCAAAATCCCTGATTCTTTCCACTCGACTTTTAACCACGGCGGATTCCCCAAGATCAAATCAAAGCCACCGTTATTGGCAAAGATATCCGCAAACTCTAATTCCCAATGGAAAAAATGTTGTTGCTCG
>CAYWXS010000222.1:0-4566 GCA_964462245.1 uncultured Anaerolinea sp. | reverse complement strand
TCTGCACGGGATGGTCCCGATTTCTGCACGGGATGGTCCCGATTTCTGCACGGGAACCGGGACTCTGGCTGACATCCCAGAAATCGCTGCGCGGAAAATTCTTGATTGTTAATCATCTGCCCAGCCCTGGGTGAAAAACTGGAACACTTCGAGCTGGGCAGATGATTTTTATTATGGGTTAAGAATTAGGGGCAGCTGGTAACAATACCATTTGCACGTTCGACAAACCCATCCAACAGCACCTTTACATCGGCTTTATCCTGCCAGAAAGCCTGGCGAGTCTCAGCCCATGCCTGGCGAACATCGTTGTAGTTACAAGGAACACCATTCACAAAATATGGATCATAGGAACCAAATTTGCGGGCTGCAGCCAGAGGTTCTGCGACAGCGGGATCGGTGCTCTCAAACTTGGCATCGGTACGAACCGGAAGCTTGCCCCAACCCACTGCGATTGCTGTGGCAATGTCCGGCTGCTGCATAAATTGAACCAGCTCAAAAATAGCTTTCAACTTGGCAGGATCACTCTGCTTGAATACACCCCAAACATCCGGATTGGACATACCGGCTGGGGTTACAGGTGCACCTGGTTTATTCGGGAATTGGACAAAAATGTAATCAAAAGCCTTGATGGAACCATCCTGAACACCCTTTTTGGTAATGCTATCGTACCAATTGCCTTGTCCAAGAATGGCAACCTGTTGGGTAAGCCAGAACGGATCGGTGGTATCGTCAATCAGACCAGCAGCGCCGGGAACCATCAAACCTTTTTCGTAAATAGTGTGCATAAACGTGAATGCTTCCACACAAGCCGGGCTATTAACTGTGTACTTGGTGGTAGCTGCATCAAAGAATTTGCAGTCAGGGAAACCTGCCAGCCATTCATTCGTGGCTGAGTCCATCGAAGTACTGCCTGCAAAGAACGCGGTGCAATACACTTTATTGGCAGGATCATTGATCGCTTCGCAAGCCTTGGTGAACTCTTCAGTTGTCCAACTGTAATCTGGCGCCTTTGGCAGCAAGTCAGACTTTCCAGCCTTGTCAAACAAGCTCTTATTGACAATCATGTTCCAATAGCCACCATCTGCGGGAATACTCCACATCATGTCGCCACTCTTGGAACCAGCCATGGCAGCTGAGTCATAGGCTGCCAGATCCGCAGCGGTCAGAGCCGGGGTCAAATCTTCCAGCAGCTTAGCATCCTGATATTTCTTTACGCGGAATTTGGTGTCAAAATAAACATCCGGAGGGGTACCTGCTGCAACAGCTGTATCAACAGCCAGGGTACTGCCACTGGCATCATAACCCTTGAGAGCAAAATCAATGGTGACACCCGGGTGAGATTCCTGGTATTGTTTGAACAGCTTCATGTACCAATCAGTCCAAAGAGTACCATCAGCCATAGCCGAACCTTCACTTCCAAAAGCCCAGTAAGAAATAGTTACGGGCGCCGGAGCTTCTGTGGGAGGGACTGCAGTGGGGGGAACTGCTGTGGGAGCAGCAGGTACTTCGGTGGCAGGTGGCGGTGCTGCCGGAGCTTCTGTAGCTGGAGCTCCGCATGCAGCCAGGAGCATGCTCATGATCATAATCACTGCCAACAAAAAGGTTAGTTTCTTCATCTTTTTCTCCTTTGTGAAATTCAATGAAATTCAGAACAAATCCTTCAGGTAACATACAACAATCATTTTTTCAGGACGACTCCTTCGGATAACCTCCTTCATAACCTGGTTTATTAATTCACCGCAGCCCCAAAATCAAGGAGACTGTCCACATAATTGCATAAAATAAGAGAAAATCGATGTATAATATTGTCTGATATAAGATATCAGACATCTTCGAGTTTTATATATTGTAAATAGTTTTTTTCCAGTTGTCAACAACAATTTTGAGCAATCACGCCCCTAAAAAATAACCACAGTAGAAAACGCAAAGAAAAAAACCTTCCTGTCGTTGTTATCCAACAATACAAACCAGAACGCCTGTGGTAACATAATAATCTCATGCAGAGATCGGGACCATTACCAAGCGATTTGGAACGATTATTACCTCACGGAGCATAAAATGAAACAATCGTTGCGAGGACCTGCCTTATACCAAGCCATTCGCGACTACATCAAACAATACATCCTGGAAAATGACCTAAAACCAGGTGATGCGCTACCTCCCGAAGGACAACTGGTGGAGGATTTAGGCGTGGGGCGTAGTTCCGTCAGAGAAGCCGTTAAATCACTGCAATCTGTTGGAATTGTTGATGTACGCCAGGGAAATGGATTATATGTTCGCGAATTAAACTTTGACCCTATGCTGGAAGCCTTTGTCTTCGGTATGCAGTTTGACCCAAATACCCTGGCTGAGCTGCTTCAAATCCGCACATGGCTGGAAGTTTCGGTAATTGGAGATGCTGTCGGGCACCTGGATGACGAAGACCTGGTCAGGTTGGAAACTGTATTGCAAGAATGGGCTGAAAGAGTACGTACTGGTGAAGGTTATTCTGACCTGGATGAATCTTTCCACCACATCATTTACGGGGTCTTGGGGAACCAGACCATGATTAAACTCTTTTCCGCTTTTTGGGTCGCATTCACCAGTCTGGACAAAGAGATTACGCAGGATGCTGACCCTGAAGATGTATTAAAATTCCACGTAGATATTCTGGCTGCAATCCGCACACGTGATCCAAGCCTGACCCGCAAACAACTAATGCTCCATTTTGAGCATGTCAGAATACGGATCGATAAGTATCTGGAAGGTTTCAGGTAAAGTTCGAACCGCTGCACGTCGGGACGCACAGACCTCTTCGGAGAAATCTGTGACCGCTACGCGTAAGTTGGGTTAACCCTGATAAAATTAGGGTCCAATGATTAAGAATTTTTTGACTGAAAATATTCAGCGCCGATTTGCCAGACACCTAAACAACTGGAAAATTTTTCGCATGGCGCACAGGGTGCGCCATGCCGTCATGCTACAGCAATTCGCACCACTTCGCGAAACACGCCCAATAATCTTTTTCAAAGCATCCAGCGGTATCGATGATTTTTCCTGGAACAGCGCTTTTCACTTGCTGACTTCCTGGGGATTACGCCTGCAGGGCATACCAATTATCTATTTTGCCTGCCAGAACGGCCTGAGCCGCTGTGTACTTGGCACCGATCGCGACAACCCCACCAAACAACCTCCCTGCCGGTCATGCGTCTATCAGTCCCGCACACTTTACACTGGAGCCCAGGTAAACTGGTTCGGCTACGAACGGAATGAACACCTGGCAGGTTTAATTGCAAATCTCCCACTCGCAGACCTGATGATTTTTGAATATCAAAATACCCCGCTCGGTAAGCTTGTGTTGCCGGGCCTGCGCTGGATACTGCGACGTCACAACCTGAATGATGACGACACAACCCGCTTTTTCCTGCGGGAATACATCCTCTCGGCCTGGAACGTGGCTGTCATCTTCGAAAAAATGCTCGATAAGGTCAACCCGCAATCTGTGGTTGTCTTTAATGGCCAGTTCTACCCGGAAGCAACTGCTAAATGGGTCGCCCAAAAACGCGGGCTACGCGTCATCAGTCACGAAGTGGGTCTCCAACCAGTCACCGGCTTCTTTACCGAAGGCGAATCAACCGCATACCCCATCCACATCCCGGATACCTTCGAAATGTCTGCTGCGCAAAACGCCCAGTTGGATGCCTACTTACAAAAACGCTTTCAGGGCAATTTCAGTATGGCAGGTATCAAATTCTGGTCTTCCATCCACGGGTTGGATGAATCCTTCCTGCAAAAAGCCGCAACATTCAAACAAATTATCCCTGTTTTTACGAACGTCATCTTTGATACCAGTCAACCACACGCTAACACTCTCTTTGCAGACATGTTCGACTGGCTGGACCTGTTGCTGGAAAGCGCAGCCCGCCACCCGGAAACTTTATTTGTCATCCGCGCGCACCCGGACGAAGCCCGCCTGCGTAAAGCCAGTCTGGAGACGGTAGCAGGCTGGGTAAAAGACCGCCACGTATCCGAGCGGCCTAACATCATCTTTATTCCCCCGCAGGAACACCTGAGCTCATATGAACTGATAGCACGCGCAAAATTCGTATTGATCTACAATTCAACCATCGGTTTGGAAGCCTCCATCATGGGAGCTGCGGTCTTATGCGCTGGCAAAGCTCGCTTTACACAGTACCCAACAGTCTTTTTCCCTTCTGGAAAAGCCGAATACGCCAACACGCTCGAAAAGTTCCTTGGTGATGAACCATTTGCGATACCCCCGACCTACCGCATCAACGCCCGCCGCTTTCTATACTATCAACTTTTCCGCACTTCCCTGCCCTTCAGCGAATTCCTTGAAACAGGTGTACGCAGCACACATGCCCGCCTGAAATTATTTAACCCACGCGAACTGCTTTATTCCCCTGCCATGCAGACCGTAACCAAAGGCTTACTCGAAAACGGCGACTTCCTGCTTCCTGCGGAAGAATAATCCCGTGCAATGACCGGGACCATCCCATGCAGTGACCGGAACCATCCCGTGCAGAAATCGGGACCATCCCGTGCAGAAATCGGGACCATCCCGTG
>CAYWXS010000221.1:0-4888 GCA_964462245.1 uncultured Anaerolinea sp. | reverse complement strand
GCGGAGGGAGTGGGATTCGAACCCACGGTGGCTTTCACCACGACGGTTTTCAAGACCGTTACCTTCAGCCGCTCGGTCATCCCTCCGAGCGGATAAAATTTTACCATAAGTTATCGATTCATACGGTTTCATTCGCCAAAATAAGAAAAATGGGCAATCATTTTAGGGGAAATTGAACCCAAATCCATCCATTTTTCGTTTTAACTACTTGCCCCACTGTAGCGACGCACTCCAAACTTCCAAACCTGGGTCGCAAACAAAAAACTGACAGCACTCACCATCAGAAACATCAACACGCGCTCTACACCAAACTCTCCACGGAGTGCCTGCAGCGGAACAGTTGTGGCAACCGCGACTGGAATAACAAAAGTAACAATGGCACGCAGCCAGACAGGGTAGACTGTAGACGGGTACCGGCCAGAATCCAATAATGCATGCAGAATGGTGACGTTGTTGTCGAATTTGGTAAACCAAAACGTGAGCGCAATCAGGACCACCCACAGACTGTAAATTACAAAAGCACCCGATAGGGTCAAAATAATAAAGAAGAGAATATTGATCGGCGTGGTAACACTCCCAGCCCAATTTATTCCGACCACTACCAGAACCAACGCCAGCGCTAAATCCCAAATACGCCAGACCGTGATGCGCGCAAAACTGACCAGAAACAGACTGTTGGCTGGCTGAAGCAGCGTGTAATCGAGTGATCCGTCCCTAATCGAAGCGTTAAATTTCTCGGTAGCGGGCCATAACAAGGCCAGCATCAGGGTATTCGCCAGGCGAAAAACACCCAACAGGGCAATCAGCTCACCGGGCCCCCAGCCCCCCAAAGTCTTTGTGTTGCTGAATATGATATTAAGACTCAGCAGTTCCCAGCCCAACCACATCAAATTGATAAGAATATTGATCACAGTATCCGCCCGGTAGGCCAGGGACATTTGGAGATTAATCTTTATGAAAGTCTTGATCAGGCGCAGTGTGAACATGGATTAAGCCCCCACCGCAGAAAACTTTTTGATTCCATTACGCCAAACCCAGCGAAACAAGACAATCGCCACCAGCAACCAGAATAACCCCAACAGGTAACCCTCAATAATTTCGGTTGGGGTCAGGCGTCCCAGGATCAGTTGAATGGGGTAGTACTTAAATAGCTGAAAAGGTAAAAAACGTGCAATATTCTGGATCAACCTGGGCATCAACTGCAGCGGTACGAACTGACCAGAAAACAAAACCACCAGCCCCGTATAAAACTCATAAAGTGCCCAGACGCGAGTCGTCCAAAAAGCGACACAAGTTATCGTTGCGCTGAACAGAAACCCAATTGCAAAACCCAGCAGCACTGCCGGAAGTGCCAGAAAAACACCCTGCCAGGTCACACTTGCAAAATCCGGTTGAAAAAGCAGCCACAACACAGCCCAAATTGGGATGAGTGTCAGAAATGTGAGCGCTTTAAATGCCAGGTTGTTCACCAGTGCATTGGTAAGCAGCGGGTGGATCGGTCGGATCAACTCACCAGAAAGTGTACCGTCCTGGATTTTATAACCAAAGATGTGGATAGTAATATCCGAAGTAAGCTGATCCACAATCAGCAAAGTCATGTAATAAGTGACAAAATCGTTGGCGGTCAACCCACTGACGCTGCCCTGACTGCGAGCGATGGTTGTCCAGACTGCCAGGTACACTACTGGCGACACCAGCCAATAAAGCAAATACATCATCAAATTGGCACGATACTGCCACTGTTCTGCCCAATTAACTTGCCACAAACGCTGATAGATTTTCAACATCAGATCATCCCTGAAAAGCCTGCTCGATCACACTTTCGATCGGCGGGTCAGTGATGGTGATATCGTGGACAGGCAGATCTGCCAACATACGCGCCGTGACCGAGGTAACCTGATCAGCACGCACCTTTATATAGGTTTTTTCGTCACCGTCATCGGATTGAGCCGGGCTGCCATAGATTGACAGGTCATGTTGGACGGTATCGCCCAGCGTGACCCCAATCAACTTGAAAGGTGCTATTTTCCGTGCCAGGTCATTCAGCCCACCATCATATTTCAAGCGTCCCTGGTGAATAATAATAATACGCTCACACAATGCGGTTACATCCGCCATGTAATGACTGGTCAACAAAATGGTCGCACCACTGCGCCGGTTGTACTCTTTTAGAAACTCCCGGATGCGTACCTGGGCACTGATGTCCAACCCAATCGTTGGCTCATCCAGGAAGAGAACTTTCGGACGATGTAGCAGCCCAGCTGCCAGTTCACATTTCATGCGCTCGCCAAGTGATAGGTTTCGGACCGGTTTTTTTACAATGGGTGATAGGTCAAGCAGTTCATCCAATTCGCCCATTGTTCTTTTGAACTCATCATCCGGGATACGGTAGATGGCCTGATTGAGCAGAAATGAATCCGAAGCGGGAATATCCCAGGAAAGCCGGTTTCGCTGACCCATCACCAGCGTCATAGACCGCAAGTAATCCGGATTGAGATCCCAGGGGGTATAGCCGAGCACCTGAGCCTTGCCCTGCGTAGGGTGCAGCAGCCCAGACAACATTTTTAATGTGGTGGTTTTACCGGCACCATTTGGCCCGAGGAACCCGACGACTTCACCCGGCTGGATTTGAAAACTGACCTGATCCACCGCGCGCACATTACGATAAGTGCGCTTAAAAAAACTACGCAGGGCAGCGCTGAAGCCACCTTCACGCTCCGAAACCTGGTAAGTTTTGCTCAAATTTTCAACAATAATCGGATGAGTATTCGTAGGCATGGTGCTAATTATCCTAAAATTCAACTACCGATCGCCCTAGCGTGAGCGAGGGTCAAAGGCATCCCGTAGGCCATCACCCAAAAATGAAAAAGCCAGCACCAGTGCTGTAATTGCCAGGGCTGGAATGAAGACTTGCAACGGATAACGTTCGATCTTGCCTGCCGCTCGAAAAATCATCAAACCCAGGCTTGCTCCGGGCTCTTCAATCCCCAACCCGAGCAGACTGAGCGTGGCTTCGTTAACGATTACCCCGGCCACGTCCAGGGTGGCAGCTACCGCAATCAACCAGGCCACATTTGGTAACAGATGCGAAAGAATGATCTGAAAGTCGGATGCACCCAGGCTGCGTGACGCCACGATAAAATCCCGTGACTTGATGGAAAGCGTTTCACTGCGCACCAGGCGCGCCATCAGCGGCCAGGAAACCAGGCTGAGCGCGCCAGCCACCAGCAACAAACGACCCATGCCGCCATAATATTCACGCGCAGTACTGCCAAAAACAGCCGAAACTAAAATGGCCAGCAACAGACCCGGAAAGGCAAAGAGCATATCGGCTGCGCGTGAGATCAGCGTATCAATCCAGCCGCCAAAGTAACCAGCCAACAAACCCAGCACCCCGCCCAGAACAACATTCAGGCTTTCCACTACAAAGGCTACCAGGAGTGAGACCCGCACAGCGACCAACAAGCGGGTGAGCATATCCCGGCCCAGGTAATCCGCACCCAACCAATGATCGGCTGAAGGGGCAGCATTGATTGATTCGTAATTTTGAAAAACCCCATCACGAATCCGTTGTTGATCAACCGGCAGCGCTTGCTGGTATAGCTGCGGCCCGACCAACGCAAGAACAAGTAAAACCAGCACAAAAATACCACTTACAAACGCAACACGATTGCGATAAAAGGAAACCCACCATTGGTTCTGTGAATTATTTTGTTTAATGGATAGTTCGACTGTGCTCATAATTACTCCACCCGCACTCGTGGATCGGCAATAGTATAAGCCAGGTCTGTCAGCAGGTTCATGACCACCACAGCCAGTGCCAACAGCAGGGTGGTAGCCTGAATGACAGGGTAATCACGCTGCCCGATCGACTGTACCGCCAGGTAGCCAATCCCGGGAATGGCAAACAAGTTTTCGACTACAAAGGCCCCGGTTACCAGGAAGGCTGTCGTCGGGCCAAGCACAGTCAGCAATGGCAAAAGCGCATTGCGCATGACATGCTTTCGGATAACAATATTCCAGGATAGTCCCTTGGCACGCGCCGTACGGATAAAGTCTTCACGCATAACCTGCAGCATACTGTTGCGCATCAGACGCGCAATAAAGCCCACATTGGCAGCCGCCAAAACAAAAACCGGCAGAATGATCTGCTCTGGTTTGCCCCAGCCCGCCACGGGCAGTGATGGCAAACCTGCGTTATATAATGATAGGTCAATCGCCCATGCAAAGGGAATGATTACAAAAGAGGGAACAGAATAAAGTGCCAACATGACAGCCATTATGCCAGTATCCCGCCAGGTATTCTGCCAAATTGCAGACAAGACCCCAGCCAGCACACCCACCACAATGCTGAAGATTAACGCCATGCCACCCAACTGCAGTGAGACCGGCACACCGTTTGCAATCAAATCCCAAACCGGGCGTTCGGGATACTTAAACGAATATCCCAGGTTCCCGTGCAGCAGATTTCCGAGATAGGATAAATATTGCAAAAGCCAGGGTTGATCCAATCCATACATATGCCGTAAAAAAGCATAACGCACCGGATCCTGACGACCGCCCATCATATTTAAAATGGGATCACCCGGCGCAAGATAACTCACCACAAAGGTGAGAAAAGTAACGGAAAAAAGGACAAATACAAGGGAAAAAAAGCGCCGTGATATGGTTTTCTGCATACTGTTTTTCTTTTTGGGCGGAACCTGTTTGAAAACAATAAAATTTTTGAGAAGAACTGACTGGCCGTGATAAAAGTTGTAAACTTGCTTAAGATTGAGTAAACCGGCAGCTCCCATAATAATGCGGAACTGCCGGCCTGACAACAACTAATTCTTCTGGTTCTAATTGAATTTGTGGTTTTGACAAAAATGAGGCAAAATTAGCAAAA
>CAYWXS010000220.1:0-5028 GCA_964462245.1 uncultured Anaerolinea sp. | reverse complement strand
GCTGGTTGTGGATCGGAATTTACAGGTTGCAGATGCCAATCCGGCTGCCCGCAGATTGGCTGGCGTGCCCCGTGAATTGGAAGAGCGTGGCAAGGTCCTGAATATCCTGAATCCCTTTCAACTTAACCTGTTGCAAAAATATGATGCCATCACGGTTGAGACTCATACACAAATAAACTTGGGCACGGATGAAAAGCCCAATTATTTCGATATCCACAGTACGCCACTTTACGATTGGCGCAATACCCTGACTGGCAGGCTGCTTGTGCTGCGCAATACAACTGAGCTGCACCTGCGAGAGCTTGAGCTCCAAAACGTGAATGCCATGCTCGAATCGGTTAACGTCAGGCTGCGCGAAGAAATTGAGAATCGCGAAAAACTTCAGCAACAAACGATTGAGCAGCAGCGCAAACTGGCAGCCCTGGATGAACGCAACGAAATGGGCCGCGAACTGCACGATGGGCTGGGACAGCTGCTGGGATTTTTGAACATGCAAACCCAGGTCTCGGTCTCACTGCTGGAAAACAATGAGCTGGGTGGGTTGCGGCAGAAGCTGCATGAAATTGCGGATGTGGTCCGGGATGGGCATGACAGTGTGCGATCGTTTATCCTGGGCTTGAGACCCGATAATTTACATCAGAACTTGCCTGAGAAGTTGGCGGAAATGATGAAAGATATTCAGGCGCGCTATGGGCTGCAAGTTAGCCTGGACTACCCGGAAAATGCTCCCAACCCGGCTTTTCAACCGGCAGTGGAATATGCGCAGCATCAGATCATGCGTGAAGCGCTGACCAATGTTGGCAAGCATGCCAATGCGCAGCAGGTTGCAGTGAAATTTAATTTTACGGCCGAACTTGCGCAGATCGAAATCATGGATAACGGCCAGGGATTTGATCTGGAAAGCAAAAGGCAGGCCGGTGCGGACTCGCCGGAGGGCTCGGGCCATTTTGGCCTGAAAATGATGCGTGAACGTGCCGAAATCGTGGGTGGAAGATTGGATATTTATAGCGAGCAAAATAAGGGCACGCGTCTGGTCATCCAGCTGCCCTGTTTGCTGCGCCAAACCCCGGTGCTGGATGACGATGATCTGCGCATTGTGCATGGACGGCGCATCTTATTGGTCGATGATCACCCCTTATTCCTGGAAGGCCTGGGCAATCTGCTGCGCATGCGTGGTTTAACCGTGGTGGGCATGGCGCATGATGGTTTGGAAGCGGAAAGCATGGCGCAGGCTTTACGCCCGGATGTGGTCGTGATGGATGTGAATATGCCCGGTCGGAATGGGTTGGAAGCCACGCGCAATATCAAGGCCATGCTGCCAGAGGCAACGGTCATCATCCTGACCGTCTCGGAGAATGAATCGACGCTGATTGAAGCCATGAAGAATGGGGCTTCGGGCTATCTGTTAAAGAGTATGGATGTGAATGAGTTCATCCGTTTACTGGCGGGCTTCAGCCGGGGCGAGATGCTGCTCTCGCCAGGAATGGCATTATGCATGCTGGATAATTTTTCAACAACCGGCGCGGAGGTTATCAGCCCGGCCGTGGGTGCGCAAAAGCCAGGCGGGTTGGACAGATTAAGCAAGCGTCAGCAGATGATCCTGGAACGGATATCCGAGGGGAAAAAATATAAAGAAATCGGTTACGAATTGAGTTTGAGCGAGCGTACTATCAAACGCGAGATGGGCAAGGTGGTCGAAACTCTCCAGCTTCAAAATCGACAATCGGTAAAGGCCTTCGCACAACAAACGCTGCCCGCCAGAAGCACCCCAAAATAGCGCATTCAGCGCACAAGTTTTTGAGCAAGTACCAGATTTGAAATAAATCTGGTACTTTTTTGTTTTCCCAGGGGCGCGCCTCTGGCACTTGTAGAGTGGTATGGCACTTTTTGGACAGCGCATGGCACTTTAATGGAACCAGGACGGCACTTTTTTTGGGGTCTTTTAACCGGCCTTGTTGGTATATTTCCTCAGTCATTTATTAATCATAAAAAAGCTTGAAAAGTTGCTCTGGTCTGCGTGACGTTTCTTAGACGCAGAGCATGCCAGGCTTTTGGCTGCTCGTGTTCGCGGCGGGCTGAGGCTCTGGTAATGGCAAAGTTAGTCGGCTGAAGCCGGCTACTACGGTTTATGACAGGCTGCGCGTGTTATCTCGTCAGTGGGTGCAGCCCCGCTAGGATGTACGAAGCTTGTGATGCAAGGTTTTACCAACTATCTTATTTTCTATTTTCGGAGAAAAAAGTCATGTCTATCAAACGCTATAACCCCATCTTATTTTTTATCCTGATCCTGGCCCTGGCCCTGGGAGCGATGCCGCTTAGCACGGCACCGGTTTCGGCTGCGCCTGCGCCTGTTGGCAGCGACTCTGGCGGCTTGAAGGTGGCTGACATGCTTAATCCGGATGGTTCGCTGCAGGCCAGGGGTGTCAGCGGCAGCCTGGACCTGACCGGCTGGGACGTCAAACTTGACCCACAGCGCGGCCCGATCTTCACTAACACCCGAAGCGCTTTAACTTATGTGTGGAAAGCTGTTGGAGTGGGAACCGAGATCAAGGATCAGGTCTATGCCATCGCAGTCAGCGGTACGGATGTATATGTAGGCGGAAATTTCCTCAAATTGGTGAGTGGAAGCTGCGGCCCTGGTGCTACTACTAATAATTGTAACCACATCGCCAAATGGGATGGCAGCAGCTGGTCAGCGCTGGATACAGGGGTCGGGCTCGACCCATCTGATGCTCAAGAAAATGTTCAGGTCATTCAGATCAGCGGTACGGATGTATATGTGGGCGGGGCTTTCAAAGAAGTTCCAGGCTGCGCAACGCCAGCGGATTGTAAAGCCATTGCCAAATGGGACGGCAGCAGCTGGTCGCCGCTTGGCATAGGACTAAATAGGAATGTTTATGCCATCGCGATCAAAGGCTCGGATGTGTATGCAGGCGGCAACTTCTACAATGTTGCAGGAACCTACTCATACGCTTTTACCGGAATTGCCAAATGGAATGGCAGCAATTGGTCAGCGCTTGGCCAGGGAGTTCATGGAGTAAATCGTGAGCAGGTCCTCGCCATTACCATTTCGGGTACAGATCTGCTTGTTGGCGGAGACTTCACCAACACATTCCAGATAAATGGGGATCCATGCGACGCTTGTAAATATATCGCCAGGTGGGATGGCAGCAACTGGTCGGGGCTCGGAACCGGGATCGATAATGGCGATGTGCGCGCGATTGCCATCAATGGCACGGATGTGTATGCGGGTGGAATGTTCACCAGCGTGGCAGGCTGCGCAACCCCGGCTGATTGCTACGGCATTGCAAAATGGAACGCCAGCAGCGGCTGGTCGGCACTCACACGGGGGATTCGCAATGGCTATGTGCGCGCCATCGCCATCCAGGGCACGGATGTGATTGTCGGTGGAACTTTTACCTCGATTGGCTCAATCCCCTTTCCCCCTATTGCCGGCTGCTTTTCCCCTACTGATTGCGCAGGGATTGCGAAATGGAACGGCGCGACCGGCTGGAGCCCCTTGGACACGGGCACAGATGCTGCTGTCAATGGCATCGGCATAAGCGGACCGGATATATGGGCAGTTGGAGCCTTTACCAGTGCGGGCGCGGCAAGCCCAGCAAATTACATTGCAGCCTACGCAGCCGATCCAGGGATTTTAGCAACCACCCCTACAGAAGGTCAGAATCTACCCAGCGCTTCGTCCACATTGGAAGTGCAGTTCAATAAACTCGTCCGGCACGACTCGAGCGCCTATTCCGCCACCTCTCTGGCGAACTATATGCTGGTCGGCACTGGCCCGAACCTGAGCTTCGATACAGCATATACCTCGACTGCCATCTGTACCGCCTCGCATGTGCCGGTCGCGGATGATGTCAAAATTGCCATTTCCGGCATCATTTATGATACCGCGACCGATACTGCCACGCTGACCATTGCGGCGGCGGCCTTGCCGCTGGCGGCTGGGGATTATCGTCTGTATGTTTGCGGTGCAAACTCCATCCGCGACACGGTGGGCGCCAAAATCAATGGTGACACAAATTTTACGCTGAACTTTAAGAGAGCAGACCCAGCTACCGCCACACCAACGCGCACACCAACGCGCACACCAACCTCCAATCCAACTTCCACGCCAACACGCACGCAGACCGCCACACCAACGCGCACACCAACCTCCAATCCAACTTCCACGCCAACACGCACACAGACCGCCACACCAACACGCACGCTCAGGCCGAGTGCCACGGCTACTTCCGGGCTGCCTTCGACAGCCACACTGGTAGCCACCGTTGTAAAATCCAGATTTTCCAAGCTGCCACAAACCGGGTTTCGCCCGAATGGTATCAACCCCTTGCAGGTCCAGCCTGATAACAAGGTCTACACTGCTTACAGCCAGCTTACACTGAGCATTCCAGTCCTGAACGTCAAGGCCGAAATTGTGGGCGTGCCGCTCACGGATGGCAGCTGGGATGTGAGCTGGTTGGGGGATCGGGTTGGTTATCTGGCTGGCAGCGCTTTCCCAACCTGGCTTGGAAATTCGGTGCTGACTGGTCATGTCTGGAATGCGAATAACACGCCGGGTCTGTTCAACAATTTGAAGAAACTGAAATTTGGCGATCAATTCAGTATTCAGACCGGCAGCATGATTTATGTTTATGAAGTGCGCGAATCTCTATTGCTGGGTGAATATGATGTCAATACCGTCTATAAGCATTATGCAGATCACTCCTGGGTCAGCCTGGTGACGTGTGAGGGCTTTAGTTTTACTGGTGACAAATACGCTCATCGCCGCCTGGTTCGGGCAGTCCTGGTTGACGTTCGCTAGGACTGGTGAGTGTGATTTAGTGTGTTCGATATAAGGCTTTGCGCTTGAAGCCCGATAGACCTGGTGTTATGCCCCCATAGCCAGGTCTATTCTTTTTGTGGGGTTGGACCCCCTCCTAGCCTCCCCCGGAAAAACGGGGGAGGAACTTGGGTTTGATCGATTGGAGTGGCTATTTTTGAGGGGATTTTCCTCCCCTATTTTCG
>CAYWXS010000219.1:0-5129 GCA_964462245.1 uncultured Anaerolinea sp. | reverse complement strand
CATCTACAATCTTGAACTCAAGATGGTCAACTGATCGACTTTTGCAAGAGGTCTACTCTATTTTGCAATTAGGCCAAACTGGTATCCAAATAGCGTTCATGTTGAGTATTTAATCATCTTACCTGTGAGGGAAGAAAAAATGGATTACACAGCTTATGCTCGTATTGTTGCCGAAGATCTTGTCCGGTTAAAGCGCCGGATAATTGCATCACGCATCCCGGAAAAAATTATTGATCAAAATCTAATAATTGGTACCTGGAATATTCGTGCATTTGGGGAGATAATAAAAAACTGGGATGAAAGTCCAGCGAATTCAAAACGAAATTTACGCGCAATGGTTTATATAGCCGAAATTATTCGCAAATTTGATGTTATTGCCATCCAGGAAGTTAAACGCAATACATCTGGTTTGAGGTTGTTAACGGAAGAATTTTTAGGTCCAAACTGGGGCTTGATTATCAGTGATGTTTCCGCAGGTTCAAAGGGAAATTCTGAAAGATTGAGTTTTATTTATGACAGACGACGCGTGCAACCTTCTGGGTTGGCAGGCGAAATTGTTCTTCCCGCAAATACTACAGGGGATCCAGTTCAGCAGTTTGATCGCACACCATATATCGTTGGATTCCAGACCGGACATGAAAAGTTTTCTTTATTAACAGCTCATATCCGATATGGAAGTAATCCTTCAGACCGGATCGAAGAAATTTCTAATTTTGCAAATTATGTTGCTGCTGAAATTCGACAAAGGTCGACGGTTGATTTGGAACAAGAGAATCTGATCGTTTTGGGGGATTTTAATATTGATGATCGCGGAGAAAATCCGTTGTTTAAAGCTTTTGTTTCCAGTGGTTTGGTAGTACCTGCTCAACTTTTAAACCTGAAATCGACATATGATTCAAAACCTAAATATTATGACCAGATCGCCTGGTTTATGGATCGCTTAAACCTGCCTTTTAGTGGAAAGGCAGGAGTGGTGGATTTCGCAGGGGCGGTTTATAAAGAATTATCATTGGCCCAAATGTCTTACCGATTGTCAGACCATTTTCCACTTTGGGCAGAATTTATACTGGATCGAAGTAATGAGAATATGGCAGTTATGCTGGGATTAGACCCTGGGCAACCTGATCCGTTTGCCTCAATCAAGGATTAATTTAAAAAATTTTATTTTCTAGCCTGAGTATGAATTAACCTGATTGTCGGCCGATTAACTGAATTGTTTTATAGTAGAACCTGGGTTTGCTCAAAAAAAAATAGTTGATGTTAAGAAACTCATCAAAGGAGAAATTGCTATGCAAGATTATGAAAAATTAGGTGTTTTTTATTTGGGACGAGAATATGATCTTGGTGCCAAAAAACTTCTGGATAATTTAATTCTTTATGACTCACGTGATATGGTGACACATGCCGTTGCAGTCGGGATGACAGGTAGTGGAAAAACTGGTTTGTGTATTGATTTGATCGAAGAAGCGGCCATAGATGGGGTGCCTGCTATTTTAATTGATCCAAAAGGCGATTTATCCAATTTGTTATTAAATTTTCCACAGTTACGACCAGAAGATTTTTTGCCGTGGGTAAATAATCAGGATGCTGATCGGAAAGGCCTCTCAATTGCGGACTATGCAGCTCAGCAGGCGACATTATGGAAAAATGGACTGGCGGATTGGGGTCAGGATTCTGCACGCATCCAGCGTTTGCGCGATGCCGCTGATTTTGCAATTTACACACCAGGTAGTAGTGCTGGCTTGCCTGTTTCTATTCTTAAATCATTTTCAGCCCCACCTGCGGAAATTTTGGAAGATGGCGAGCTATTCCAGGAACGTATCTCCACTACAGTTACCAGCCTTTTGGGGTTGTTGAATATCGATGCAGATCCACTTCAAAGTCGTGAACATATCCTGATGTCAACTATTATCGGTAAAATGTGGCAACAGGGACAGGATCTGGATCTGGCAATTCTCATTAATCAAATCCAGAATCCGCCAATTACAAAAATTGGAGTTCTTGAAATTGAGTCTTTTTATCCAACCAAAGATCGATTTTCTCTGGTTATGGCTCTTAATAATTTGCTTGCTTCTCCTGGTTTTGCTGCCTGGTTGGAAGGGGCGCCATTGGATATAGGCCAAATTCTACATTCGCAGAGTGGCAAGCCGCGGGTGGCTATCTTTTCCATCGCTCATCTTTCTGATAACGAACGCATGTTTTTTGTTTCCTTATTATTAAACCAGTTTCTAGCCTGGATGCGCACACAGCCGGGTACCAATAGTTTACGCGCTCTCCTGTATATGGACGAAATTTTTGGCTTTTTCCCACCCGTAGCTAACCCGCCATCCAAAAAGCCTTTAATGACTTTATTAAAACAGGCTCGTGCTTTTGGTGTTGGAGTGATACTTGCTACCCAAAATCCGGTTGATTTGGATTACAAAGGTTTGGCGAATGCAGGTACATGGTTTATTGGTCGCTTGCAAACAGAGCGTGATAAGGAAAAAGTCATGGATGGGTTGGAGGGAGTTGTTGCTGGAACTGGCGGCCATTTTGATCGGCAGAAAATGGAGCAGCTTCTAGCAGGATTGGGCAGCCGGGTTTTTCTAATGAATAATGTCCACGAAGACCAACCAGTATTATTCCAAACTCGTTGGAGTTTATCTTATCTATCTGGACCATTAACTCGAAGCCAGATCAAGCAATTGATGGATGTTTATAAGAAGGCACCATCTCAGGAACCAGGTGTTGTGCCAAAGGTTGGAAATGTTCAGGTCGAAACAAAACCGGGTGTTTTGTTGGGATTGCAACCCGCCTTGTCAGCAGATATTTTGCAATATTTTGTGCCATTGCGGGGGAGCAGTGATGGGGTTATCTATAAACCCATGCTGGTGGGGTCTGCAAAAGTGCGTTTCGCTGATACAAAATCTCGCGTGGATACCTCACGTGATATTACTGCGCTGACGCCGATTCTTGATGAGGTACTGGCGGTAAACTGGGACAATGCTCAGGAAGCCAGTTTTCAGGTAAATGAATTGGAAAAAAAACCAACCGCAGGGATAAAATTTGGAGAACTGCCTGGGGCTGTATCCAAGACAAAAAACTTTGCTGATTGGACAAAGGACTTTAGCACATGGCTATATGGTAGTCAGTCTCTTACGCTCTTGTTCAGCCCAAGTCTTGGTCAGTATTCTATATCAAGTGAAAGCGAACGCGATTTTCGTGTTCGACTGCAACAGACAGCTCGTGAACAGCGCGATGCGCAGGGTGATGTACTTCGCAAAAAATATGCTCCGAAGCGTGCTGCATTGCAAGAAAAATTGCGCAAAGCTCAGCAGGCAGTAGAAAGGGAAGCTGCCCAAGTTGGACAGGCGAAAATGCAAACGGCTATTTCTTTTGGTGCTACGCTACTTGGCGCTTTTACAGGAAGAAAAATTGCCAGCGCAGGTAATTTAGGTAGAGCTTCCAGTGCCATACGTGGAGTTGGACGAAGTATGCAGGCCCAGGGTGACGTTGATCGAGCCCAGGATTCGGTCGAAACAATAAATAATTTGCTTACGGAGCTGGATAATCAATTTCAGGCTGATTTAGGTTTGCTTGAGACCAAAATTGACCCCATTACAGAACAATTGGTTCCCTTAAACATCAATCCAAAGAAGGCAGATATTAATGTTCAGTTGGTTGCGCTTGCATGGACTCCTTTCCGAATGGATGCACAGGGGCAATCAATTCCTGCTTGGTAGTGACCAGGCTGGAACGATATTTGCTGATGTTTTATTTCGCAACTCATTACACAAGGAAAAATAATGACAAATTTACTTTATCAAACTGATGCATACCTATGTGAATTTGACGCCAATATCACCGAAATTGATCTTGAAGCTCGAACTATAACCCTTGACCAATCGGCTTTTTATCCTGGTGGTGGGGGGCAACCTTGTGATTTTGGTAAACTTATTTGCAATGGTATCGAATTACCAGTTAATAAAGTCAAAAAACTGGGTGATTCTGTTCTGCACTTTTTTGCCGGAAATGAAACAATGCCGGCGATTGGCATTTCTGTCCATGGAATCATTGATTGGGATCGCCGTTACAAACTTATGCGAACGCACACTGCATTACATATTTTATGCGGTACTGTTTTTCGTGATTATGGCGCACTGGTTACCGGTGGTGATATGGAACCGCTTGGTGGACGTATGGATTTCGAATTTGAGCGAATGCAGGCTGGCCTTGTACATGATATAGAACAGGCTGTTAACCAGGAAATCGCAATTTCCAGACCAATTAAAGTAAATATTTTACCGCGTGAAGAAGCTTTTCAGATACCAGATCTGATCCGCACTAAGATTAATCTTTTACCGGAAGGAATTACAAAAATTCGGACAGTAGAGATTGTTGGATTGGATTTACAGGCTGACGGAGGTACCCACGTAAATAATACTAGTGAGGTGGGACATGTTCGTGTTGTGGATTACAAATCCAAGGGAGCCATAAACAAGCGCATTTATATTTCTGTTGAGTAATTGTTGGATTCTGAAAAAGTTATAATGTGTGTTCAACTTCTGGTCGAGAGGTGAAAAAATCTTATGACGGCAAAAGTAATTCTGAATCCATATTCAAATCGTTGGAATGCGCAAAAGCGTTGGGGTGAAGCAGAAGCAGCCTTGCGTTCTGCAGGTGTTGATTTTGAATTGGCGGTGTCAAAAGGGCCAGGTGATATTGCCGAACTCACCCGTCAGGCAATAAGAGATGGTTTTTCTCCGTTGATTGCAGCTGGAGGGGATGGCACGATTGGGGAGATGGTAAACGCACTTGCTCATGCCTCTGAGAATTCGGATCAAATTACACCTGTAGGAGTGTTGCCGATGGGTACAGCCAATGACCTGGCTTACGCTTTGAAAATTCCTTTTGATCTAGGTGAGGCAGCTAAAGTAATTGCTTCTGGAAAGGTTCGCCCGATGGATTTGGGAAAAGCCAATGATATCTATTTTGCAAATAATAGTGCGCTGGGGCTGGAACCTTATGTGACCGTAATTCAGAGCAAAATTACATGGATTAAAGGAATTGCGATATCTTGTTTCGGCAGTGCTTGCAATTATAGATCGGAAGAGCACACGTCTGAACTCCAGTCACATTCAGAAATCTCG
>CAYWXS010000218.1:0-5147 GCA_964462245.1 uncultured Anaerolinea sp. | reverse complement strand
TAGGTGCAGGTCTCTGGAACTTTCTTCTGATCTGATGTTATTTAGGAACAGCCCTGCTGAATAATGAGCATTGGAATGTGGCGCTCACTGCGGCGAGCGCCGCCAATACCCAGTAACTTTCGCCGGTGCGGGCGTGTTGACCGGCGGCAATTCCACCGAAGACGGCGATGGTGACAACGAAGTCGCATACTGAGTCCAGGAAACGGCCCACACGCGATGGCTTTTGGCGGGCTCGAGCGAGCGAACCGTCGGCTGCGTCCAGCATGCTTTTAAGAATCAGTAGCACCCCCGCCAACGCCAGCCAGCGATCCAGCGCAAACAAAACAGCGGCGGCCAAGCCTACCCCCGTGAAGGCGAGCGTCAGGTGTATGGGCGTGACAGGCGTGGCGAGCAACGCCTGGACGAGCCACAACGCGGCTGGTCGAGCGTAGTCGCTCAAATCCAGGAACGCAGCTTGAGGGGGGACTTTGTCCATGACTGGAGTGTGTGGCATGCTAAATGGATCCCTTTACTGGAGCAGCATAAATCGTAGGATTTTGTCTTCCGGCGCGCTGGTGAATGCCTGTAAACCAAAACAAACAACTTAGGTCGGGTTGTTATCCCCAGGCCTGTGGGTTGAAGTCGCTGATTGATAACTTCGTGACATCTTCCGCAGGGTGGTAACAGAGAGTGTTGCCTTCCAGGCTTCTCCATACTTCTACAACGATATCCAGGTCTCGATGTCCTGCAGAAATCATGCAGCGAATGGCGGTGATTTCTTTGCAAAACCGCCGGATGTTTTGAATTGAATTCCAGAAAAAACATCGCTGTCGTTGTCCGTACTGCCGCACCAACATCCTGAATCCCTTTCACATAAAGCCGGAATGAGTAAAGTTTTGACTTCAAAAAGTAGCGAGCATGCATAGTGATGGCGATGTTGAATCATTGGCCAAATTTCTTTCTCATTTAGCCCGGCCAAATATGTACTTAGAAGTCAGTTAACCGGTAAAGATGTTTTAGTTTCTTATCCGGCTAATCATCTAAATTAATTGGGGCGTTAGGCGGTGATGGGTTGAAATGGGACATATTTGGTATTATTTTAGCACAAAGCATGAAGAAAACTGATGCCTGAAAACCCTATCCCTGTTTCAAAAAGTTAAAAATGGCTCGAACAGTTAGCGACGTTCTTCGCGCCAAGCATTACATTTATCGCACCGAATAAACTTACATCGAATGGATCAGGCGCCATCTCGGATGACTGGGCGATACAGAAATTAGTGCATTATCAAGCTTCTTCTTGATTGATCAGGGCACCCTTTCAAAGCTGACTCTACCTATGATACGTGGCCCCTTGGGGGCACATTATAGTTGTGTGTTTCAGAAGTGAGATGGTGATCGTCGCTAGCTCACTTTTTGAGTCTCACTCAATACGTTGGATTTCCAGCCAGCCCTTAACACAAATTTGTCGCGCTGGCCTGTATGGTTATTGTGTTCCTAACGATGGTTCATTTTGTGGTTTCGGTTGGCTGGAGTCTGTTAGCCCCTTACCATCGTGGCTTTGATAGTGATTGTTCCAATTGAAGTGACCTGGTGGCACATGCTTGGGCTTCTGTAGATAATTGCACATTCATTAACGTGGAGAGTAGATATTGTAAAGACAGGCTCGCAGCCTGTCTTTTTTTTATTCAAGAATTTCCTGTGCTGGGGTAACCTGATCGAACATTTTGACTACGTTACGTGTATTATTTTATAGAATGAAATCTCGAGGAGAAACCCGATTGGATGTGACCCTTATTCAGCGCTGCCAGGCTGGCGACGAAAGTGCTGCCGTGCAAATTTTTGAGAACTACAAAAATCTTGTTTACCAGACAGCATTTTTAATTCTCGACAGCCGGGATGACGCCGAAGATGTTCTGCAAGAGGTCTTTATTCAGGCATATCGTTCGCTCGGAAAATACGATCAGGCGAAAGGCGCGTTATCAACCTGGCTGCATCGCATCACAGTCAACCGTTGTCTCAACTGGCGCCGCCGGTGGAAGTTTTTCGGCGTGTCATTGGATGAAACACCCGAGAACGCTTTGCAAGCGCCGACAATTTCAGATGATCAACGTGCAGAGATTGAAGCACTGCGCCAGTCGGTCAGAAAACTGAGTCTGAAACTGCGCACAGTGCTTATCCTGCGTTATTACTGGGACCTTTCTTATGGGGAGCTATCCGAAATCCTTGATCTACCGCTTGGCACGGTTAAATCCCGTCTCAACCAGGCGCTCCACATTTTGCAAATGAACTTGAAGGATGAATACGCTACCGGCACGTTACCGAGTTCGGAGGTTTCAAAATGAAATGCCAGAATGTACGTGAATACCTGCTCGCTTATCTGGATAACGAAATTAATCCATCAGAACGCATGTTGATTCAGTCGCATCTGGCCGGATGTGACTCTTGTCAAGCCGAATTGACGACGCTCAGCGCAACTCGCAGCCGCGTCAGCCAATTCCTGATAAACCGGGCTGCGCAGGCAGCCCCCTCACCGCAGGCCTTGAGCCATCTGCGGGCGAAACTCGCGCAAAGACCAACTTCCTGGCTCTCCCTGGGGCGAAAGCGCTCGGCGCCGACTGCCAACCCCCTTCAACCCAACCTAAAAGGATTTTCTCTCATGAAAAACAAATTTGCTTTCTCGGCTTTGGCGCTCCTGCTGATACTTGTGGCGACTGTGGCTTTTGTTCCCCCGGTTCGTGCACAAGCTGAACAACTATTTGGTTTCGTTTTTCACATTACTGCTGCGGATGGTACACCCATTTCTACGATTACCAACCAGGCTGGCGAAGGCATGGGTTTCCAGATGATGCAGCCCAGCTACCAACCGACAGTATTCAAAGACAGTTTGATTGGAAATGGCATGGTTACCTCTACTGGTGAGACTGCCGATGCCACTGATTCCGAATTGTCCTATCAAGATCCGGCAGGCGAGAAGTTCCTGGTGCTCAAGCAAACCAAGGCCAGCAGGGGTGAAAACCTGCCTGCGGGTCAGGCAACCTCGGTCAATGGAAAGCCTGCGGTTATGGAATCCGGTCTTTCCGGGGAATATCCGAGCGCTAACCCGGCTTTAGGCACCCTTGAGGCCAGCGGCATTGTTTCAGTGGATCAGACTGAACCCGGTACCCATATTTTGACCCCGAATGCCGATCCGAATCTGAACGCCCCTGCGGTCACGTTGCAGTACAAGGATGCCATTCGTTTGACCTGGGTGGATGGCAACACACGATTGGAGATCCTTTCCAACTTGCCCCTTGAAGAAATTATGAAATTTGCCGCCGGGCTGGTTCCCGCAAAATAAAATACCCGAAGCCGTAAAAAAATAAATCACCCCTTCTTTTTCGTGGAAGGAGTGATTTATTGTCAAAATTATGAGTTTGTTGCAATGGGCAAAGTCAGCGTAAAGGTACTGCCCTGGTTTTTGCCCGCACTTTTCACAGTCACGCGTCCGCCGTGGGCTTCGATAATCGCCTTAACGATCGCTAGGCCCAGTCCGGTGCCGCCGCTCTCACGGCTACGGGATTTGTCGGCGCGATAAAAACGGTTGAAGACCGCCGCCAGTTCATCTGCTTCCAACCCTTCGCCTGTATCCAAAACTGAAAGTTTAATAAATTTACCAGTAACACTGCCGGTCACACTGATTTTTCCACTGGACGGTGTATGGCGCAGCGCATTGGAGAGCAGGTTGAACAAAACTTGCCGGATGCGGAATGGGTCAACAACAATTTCGGGGAGTGGGGATAATTCTCCCAAAAGGCGTATTTCTTTTTCAGCGGCGAGTGGTTCCAGCGCCTGAAGTGTCTCAGCTACCAGGTTATTCAGATTAGTGGCTGTTTTTTCCAGCGGGAGTTGGCCCGCTTCTGCCATGGAAAGTTCGCGCAGGTCATTAACCAAGCGAATCAGGTGGCGGGTCTGCGCATATAAATTGGCAATTTCAGCCTCATCGAGCGGGACGACCTTATCCAGCGCAGCGCGTAAATTGCCTTCCAGAACGGTCAGCGGGGTGCGCAGTTCATGCGAGACATCCGCCATCAGGTTATTGCGCAAGGTTTCGGCATGTTGTAATTCGGCGGCCATCTTGTTAAAGGTTTCAGCCAGTTCGACCATCTCCTGGCTGCCACGAACAGGCACGCGTACATCCAGTTCGCCTTTGCCAACACGGTGAGCCGCCTTAGCCAGATTGTTGATTGGGGCGCTGATTACCCACCCAATGACTATTCCGCCGGCTGTTCCAACCACAATTGAAAAAGCCATGAATTCAAACAGCCGCCGTTGAATTTCAGCGGGTGGCGCGGGGGGCGGGCCATCCAGATCAGGCTTGAGACCAGTTTGCTCAAGCGAGATCGTCAGAAATTGTAGAAAAAACATCAAGAACAACA
Source organism: uncultured Anaerolinea sp. (assembly GCA_964462245.1). GTDB lineage: Bacteria > Chloroflexota > Anaerolineae > Anaerolineales > Villigracilaceae > UBA5195. The sequence continues at coordinate 753 of CAYWXS010000218.1, read as the reverse complement.
CACTGCTGATCATCAGGCTGAGCCGAACCCATAAGCGTTTCATTGGTTTTCTCCGGTCAGCCGGTAGCCAACGCCGTAAACGGTCTGGATATAGGTAGGATTGTCTGGGTCAGATTCGATCTTCCGTCGCAAATTGCGTATATGTGTATCGAGCGCGCGTCCCAAGCCTTCGTAGGCATATCCAACGGCTTTTTCGAGCAGATCGTCACGGGTCAAGGTGTAGCCGGGATTGGATAAAAACGCCTCGATCAGGTTGAACTCTGTTTTGGTCAGCTCGACTGGCGCAGAATCCACCAAAAGTGTGAGCTGATCCAAATCCAACTTTAACGCGCCGTTGGTCAGCACGTGGGGCGCGGCACTGGGCGATTGATCCATCCGTACTCGCCGCAGCAGTGATTTGACGCGCGCCACCACCTCGCGGGCGTTGAAGGGCTTGGTGATGTAATCGTCTGCGCCCAATTCAAGCCCGACGATTTTGTCGGTGTCTTCGATGCGCGCAGTCAGCATAATGATAGGTGTGGCGACCAGGGCTTTATCGGCTCGTACCAGGTTGGTCACTTCCCAACCGTCGCGATTGGGCATCATCAGGTCGAGAATTACCAGGTCAGGGTGTTCACGGCGCAGAGTGTGCAGGGCCATTTCACCATCGTAGGCCGGGATGGTCTGGTAGCCGGATTGTTCAAGATAAGCACTGAGCACCTTCACGATAGATTTATCGTCATCGACAACCAGAATGCGTTGAGGCAAAGGAAA
>CAYWXS010000217.1:0-5155 GCA_964462245.1 uncultured Anaerolinea sp. | reverse complement strand
CCCACCCTGCCGTCGCACGAGGGCTGCCGCAGGGGGTGTGGCTCTTCGCGTGTGTCACGGACAGGGTAGGAAAAAAACCATAAACATAGCTGAGTGGCAGAGCGCCCCTCAGCTATGTTTATTATATACTAACTACCGTACTTTGCCAACCCATAGACCAACTTTCATTAATTCCATCGTACTAAAATATTTATTAAATTCTGGTCTCAAGGAAATCCAGCAAGGCCTTTGCTGCCAGAGCGGGTCCACTTCTGTCCATGCCCGGTACTCCCAATTGGGTACGCAAAGTTGCGACCATTACTTTTTTATCAAAGAAGGCGCGGAAATAACTTTCCGCAATGGCATCGTGAATTTCTGGATACTGTAGTGGTCCAAAAACATTTACAAAATAGGTATTTCCCAACCCAATCGAAGTTGTTGTACCTTTACTCATCGAAGTACCAGTTCTAAAAGTTTCAAGCGCTGAAAGGTAGTCATCAAATGGTTCAATTAGTGGGTGCAGATCATCAACTGTTTCGTAGTTATTGGCATATAAAACAATATCCACCGGTACCCCTTTGACAACATTTTCAAGTGAAGTGACAGGTAATACTACTCTGGCATTTGTCTGGTTAGGATTCATAATGATAGAGCGATCTAATTGTGTAAATGCATATCCTGGTTGTAAATCGTCAAGTCGCACAAATGCCCCAATTTCGGTACCAAAACCCAAAATTTGACCATTTGACGCCATCTCAAAAGACCCCATATCATCAGCAATGATAGTTATTTCTCGAATTTTTTGCCCTGCCAAAGCCCGAAACGCTTCCAGCGTCTCAGACTTTCCTGCGCCAGTATCGCCAACGATGACGATATTGGCGCTTTTATTCCCCTTTAGGTGGAGTTGTACCATCGCACCATGATATGGGAAGTTTCCTTGCTGCATAACCTTGATATTGTGCAAAGTTAATATCATTTTCTTTAGATAACCAAAATAGCCAAATTCCTCACGTCTTGGAATCACACCAACCAGAATATTCCCATCATCAAAAAATAAAGTCGGCAATTCCGCCAAGTGATCCAACGAATGTTCATCTACTCCAAAAAGAAATATAGCATCCGGTTTGGAAAGCAAATTAACATCATCAGCTAATTCGAATAAATTACTTAAGGCAAAACCTAATTCAAAAAATTTTTCGTGAAAATATACAAGTACTAACTTCTTACCCACTCGAGCAGGATAACACAACCATTCATCATCCCTGATATCAGCGGACAAAAGTGGATTTACTGTAATACGCTCAAAACTCCCTGTCCGTTTATTCATGGGTGGATTAATCAACATCGGTGGGTAAATACAAACCTGCCTGATAACCGGAATAGATCCCAATTTGGCTTTATATATTCCCAAACCTGGCATATTCTTTGGTAAGGCAATCGTTGCAACCTCAGCGCCGGCACTAACCTGCCTGTATATCCGAGGGTGTTTACCGCTTAAAGCTTCTTGCACATCTCTATATGTTCCACGTACCAGATTCATCAATGTTTCTACCGTCGAATTGAAAGTCCGATAAGGCCGTTGATCTAGTACATCTCCATCAGAATCACATATCAGGAAACGCTCAAATTTTCGCCAATAATCATACAAACCCTCAATGAATTCATACAATAATGCGGGCTTTTCGAGAAAGCGCTTATCATCCACCAATTTAATTGCCCAATCTGTCTGGACACGCGCTACCAAACGTATTGTGTTAATTAACATATTAATATCAGATTTCTCGATCAGATTGGGTTCTTTCCCAAATAAATCCAGCATCGGGGAATCTTGTCGAATTAATAATTTGACAAATTTCTCTAAAACATTAGCAAACAACTGACTGGATAGTAATGCATCGGGCGATTCGCAAACTCGATCTCGAATCCGGATAATGATTTTATTATCCAGAAATTTAAATGATCCAATATCGGATACTGCATTCATCGTAATACTCCTGATTTAAAAAGTAAATTTTAAAACACACCTGCAACCAAATGGTTGTGATATTTTACACAATTAGCGAATTATAAACCACCGAACCTCATGTAAGACAAAACCATCGAAACTATTCACTTATCTGGTAAATAATTCCTTGACAAAATAAATTACCAGAGGACATAAAAATAATAATAGCTCATTTTGGTCAGATTCAAGAATAAATTAAAACTGCCGATAAAATCATAGCTTTATTCAAAGCTGTGTATGTCCGCTGAAATTGCGAGTTCAAGTTAATTCGAACACTGATTTGGCTGTGACGTTGCTACTGAGAGCGTCCACCAAATCCATTAACGTATCGGTTCGTTTATTGTTGTTAAAGTTTTGGTAAACTTCAGTACGGAACTGTTGCAGTTAGTTGGTCGCACTTCCAATTATTAAGTAGTTCTCTCTTTTTCGCAATATTTGACTTTGTCAAAAGTCCAATTAATCAGGCTATAATTAGAACCTGCGTTCTGTTTATTTCGAGATAAATCTGATCAATTATGTCAAGGACCCCACTTGGAAAATAACGATGAAATTGGCGCGAGAACAAAATAGCCGTTAAATAAGTACAAAAGGAAAACAGAGGTACATTTCTACCTTCTGCAAAAAAAAATATGCTTGAAACCAAAACCCGAACGATGTATAGTTTTAGTGTAACCATGCATATTTGTCCAGACAATAGTCACGAAGATGTTCTAAGTCTTGTCAAGAGGCAGCACCTTACAAACCGAATAGACAAAGCCAGCGAGAAGGCACTGAGGTTCCTGGTGATTAACACCCATATGCACAACAATTCCTACGAAGCACCGGGATTTCTGTAAATAATCGGGCAAATAACAGATTAACCGCAATGATGGTTGCGATACCATCATAAAAAATATTCGGCGCACTTAAGTATCCGACGGGATACGCCCGTAATAGCGCAATGGTTAAAATGAATACTCTTGAGATAACTCAAAGCGATTTGGATGCCATTCGAGAATATAAGCGTCATCTCGCAAAAAAGTGGTGGGCAACAGAATTAAGAGAACATGCTGATTGCGACCATTGCAAATCTCCTGTACCTCGTGATACTGGCTACTTGTTTGGTTCTAGCTACCTCTATTGTGAATCCTGCGGTGATATATATTTCGGACAGAATGCACTTGAAAACTTGCGCAGATCACCAAGTTACTTTGGAAGTGGAGTGCTGGAAGAAGCCCGAATATTTGCAACTAAAGGGGACCAAGACAAAAAAGATTCACCTCGTCCAGCAATATCCTTTAAAGAAATGGATGAAATTACTCAGCGTATAGATAAACTATCACTCTTTGACATACCAAAAAAGATAACGGCAGGCGTGGTGGTTAAATACAAAAAAGGGGATGATTTAACATCAGAGGAGAAAGATAAATTACTTGCTCAACCTTGTGGCTGCTTCAGCACACACATTAAGCGGTTTTCAAATCATTATGCTGCGATGCCCCCAAGTTGTGCGATTGTAGCAACTCGTTGTTTGACCTGCGGCCAACAATATTGGACTTTTATAAACAAAATAGACCTCCCCCATAACACTGTCGAAGCTTTGATCGCTTCGACCCAGCATATGGCAACCCACGGCACAACAATAATGGAAGGTTCCGAAACTAAATTACGGGCGGATATTGACAAATTTTTTATTGAATTCAGCAAGGTCTTTAGCAAAGATCCAAAACGTAAACATATCAACAAAGACTCAACGGTTATCCTCATAGAGGGAGTTGGGGAAGCAAATGCAGAACGGCTCAAAGCTGAAAGTGAGCAAACTGAAAGCGAAACCAAAATACCTTTTTTCAAGAAGCTTTTCAATAGAAAATAAACTCAATGACACCTCTCAGCCGTACCATCCAGTTTTGGTCAATGAGACAGTTGCGCACTTGCCATGACTCCTGAAACAGACATGAAAATTAAGCTTCAAGCACATTTTAGGAAAACAGATTTTTATACTCAAATAACAGGGTTGTCAGTAGCAAAAGGCTGATCCTTCCGATTCGGGAGAAAACATCTCAGACCGGCGATTGGCCAACACTGACATGCTCATCCGGAAAGCGTAACTGACAACCATATCGATTCCAGGCGTAATGCTTTCGACACGCCTCAGACAAAGACATTTTAGGCAAGCGAGTTTCAAAAACAACAGGAGACAGCCGCTATGTATGATAATGAAAAACTCTTATCCATGTCATTGGATGAACTCGACCTTTTGATTGGCGAATCCTAGATGGAGGGTGAACTAGGGATGAAGCCCGTCAGCAATGCTGAAAAACGACAGGCATCCCAGTTAAGTGGTCAAGGTTTTTTGACACGAAAATGGTCTGATTTAAGATGGTTTTCTCCTTTCTAGAATTTTCAAGATTTTGAGTTTCGGATGAAGCTTAACAAGCGGGTCAGTTGATTTACCGCCGAAGGCCTCATTGCGGAAAGCTTGGCGGGGTTAGCTTTTACATCAGCACGGCCGGAAAAAAGACCTGGGCCGGTGTCCAATAATTCAGGGACTGGTGCGGGCGTTCCTGGTTGTAAAAGTTCAGGTACTGCGTGAGACCCTGGCGCGCCTCACGCGGAGAGGCGTAGGCCTTCAGGTAGACCTCTTCGTACTTGACGGTTCGCCATAGCCGTTCGGTCAAAATGTTGTCCCAGGCACGGCCTTTGCCATCCATGCTGATGCGTGCCTGGGCGACCAGCAGCCTCTCCGTGTACTGCGGGCTGGTAAAATGGCTGCCCTGGTCACTATTCCAGATTTCAGGTGTTGCGAGCGCCAGAGCCGTATCGACCGCGCGCAAAACAAAGGGCATCTCCAGGGTTTGATCCAGTTCCCAACTGATGACGTAGCGTGAATACCAATCCAAAACGGCCACCAGATACATCCAGCCACCCGTCAACCGGATGTACGTGATATCGATGCCCCAGACCTGGTTCGGGCGCTGAATTTTCAAGCCACGCAGTAAATACGGATAGGTTTTGTGCTCTAAATTCCGTTGGCTGAGATTTGGGCCAGGCGATACCCCGGCAATCCCCATCTCACGCATGTAACGCTGAACCGTGGGCCGCGAAATGGGCGTCTCTTTACTCAAAATCACCGTCATCCGCCGGGAGCCGTAGTAGGGATGCGCCGTGTAAATTTCGTCAATCCGATGTTTG
>CAYWXS010000216.1:0-5235 GCA_964462245.1 uncultured Anaerolinea sp. | reverse complement strand
GGAGAATAGGCGGTTCCATGGTAATAGACATGGTTAACACCGGAAAGAAAAGCCTGTTCCACTTCGGGTTTGCACTGCGAAAGTCCAACCCTGAAATGCTCACCAAGCCAGGTAAAAGTTTCACTGGAAGTAAGTTTTTTGCCTGAAACATTGGTGGCAGAGGAGGCAAATTTCAGCATCACCGGATCAGGATCCACATTCCGAATATCAGCACTGTCGCGGCGAAGTCCTGGGATGGCAAACTGACTGCTGCCAAAAGTCTCACACTCCGCAATATCGACTGTAGCATACAAGTCCAGCAGGTTACCGGGCGAGCCATGTGCCTGGTTGCGGGTGAGACTGCCTTTGTCGTGAGCCCATTTTGTCCAGGATTGGGTGAAATTTTCGCGCAGCATATCTGAAATGGTCTCTCGGTAATCGCATTGCACCCTGCGGGAGATATCCGACGAGGGTTTCTTTTCAGAGAGTTCGCGCAAATAAGGTTGCAGGGCGTAATAACGTCGATTCAGGAATTCAGAAAATACTGCAGCACTCCAGTTGGTTCCATAAACTTCATAGCTGTCATTGAAAAACGATCCTACCCCGTGATTTGAATCTTGAAAAACCGAATCAAACCGGGATAAATAAACGGCTGTTGCCTCTTTTGAAAAGTGATCAAAAGTTAGTCCTGCACCTCCGGGGGCTGCCCGTTTGACTTGCTGAAGTGTTTTCCCGCAAAAGAGGGCAAGTATTTCCCAGTCACCCTTTGCCGCCGGCCAGTTCAGTGTGCCATCCGACTTAACCAGCATGGTTAGGTCTTTAATCTTATTGTCCGGTCCATAGGCCATAACCGCCTGGAGCTGAACCTCTGCCTTCAATTGTTTCGGATCATTGGGAAGCAGCTTCTCCTTGAAAATTTCGCCATTCTTCAGTTCGTATTTTTGAATAATCAGCTTGGACGCTGCCAAAGGAACAGTGATCTGCGGTCCACCGAAAGGCCATCCGGTGCCTGTGTTCATGTCAATACCCATGTTGTTTTTCCTTGCCTCCCTGACAGAAACATCGAGCATTTTCATCCATCCCGGCGAAAGGAAAGAGAGGTACTTAGGCTCAAAACCCACAGCCCCGTAAATGGGAGTAATTTCCAGTCCGCCAAAACCAGCTTTTCCATACCTGGAAATCAGATCGGTAAGATTTGCCTCATCCACTGCACTGCCCATCCACCACCAGCGACTCCAGGGTTTGGATTCTTTGGTGATGGCTGGCCAGCCTGGTTGCGAAATTTGAGGTTGGCAAATCCCCGGGAAGGCAATAACAACCAGAAGAACCAGCATCAAGCCGGCAATGAAGGTATTTTTTGATCTATTTTTCATACGGATATAAATGTTTTCAATTGTCGTAAGGAACCCTCAGGGCAAACTACCTCTTCTTTTTTTAGCTATTGCGCGTGAGGGTTTCATTGCAAGTCTGGATAACAGTCGTTTCAAAGTCAAGAGATGATTTATGTCAACCAAAGTAGCAATAGAAAATGAGATTTTCAGGGAATCTGACAAAAATTTAAGATTGCAATATTTCGAAAATTATTCGTCATGTTAACATTTTTTTTACAAAGGTTGTGACTTTAGAGCTTCGCATTGGCAAGAATATGAGGGATAGCAGAAATCAGGTAAAAGGGCAGATTGATTAACCGGAATTCCTTGCCGGATATGGTTTTAACCTTGCCAACATTGTATTTGCCCGACCAGATTCGAATGGCTATATCGTGGTTGGTCTCATTCATAAACTGATGAATAGACTTCAGGTGTGCATTATGTCCGGATTTTACTTCAATGGGAATTATTTTAGCATCATAACGAAGGACGAAATCAACTTCAGCTGTGCTTCCCCGCTTGTTTCTCATCCAAAAATTAGGTTTTAAACCTACCTCGAAACTAGACGCTTTAAGCTCCTGATAGACGATCTGTTCGGCAGCCATGCCCCGCCATGTGTCCATTAAATCTTTGTTTAACAGATATTCCTTCTGAATTCCAGAAGAGTAATTAACCAGGCCTGCATCGAGCCAAAATAGTTTGGGCGCTTTTTTAAGGTCGGAAGCGACAGGTAATATTACATTGGTGGTTGGATAGACCAATTCCAGCAGCATGGCTTTGTTCAAGGTACGAAAAGCCTCGCCTGTTTCTCTTGCTTTATATACAGATGCAGCAAATCCTCCCAGGGTAATCGTTTGTCCGGCAAAAGCCCATCCTTCATCCAGGATATATCGGATAACATTTGCTTGTGTATTGGTATCGGCATATTTTTCAACGTCGTTTTTATAGGCATTTAGCAATTGGTTATAAATTCTTGAAAGCGCCACAATATCTTTACTTGCAGCATAACGCGCCACCACCTCGGGCATTCCGCCAATGAGTGCATACAAATTAAAGTGCTGTAAAATTTCCTCATGAAAAGCATTGGGAAGTTCCGCTTTTGTTAGTAACTCCGCAAAACGGCCCTCGCCGATAGCCGATAGAAATTCGATAAACGAACAGGGATGAATTGCCATGTACTCCACCCTGCCCACCGGCAAAGAAACATGTTTATCAAGCAATGTTTCCAACAACGATCCGGCTGCTAGAACAAAGAGTTCGGGCATATCTTCACAGAAATACCGCAACAACGATAAAGCGTGTGATGACACCTGTATTTCATCGATAAACAATAAGGTCCTACCCTCTTTCCGTGTTTTGTTGCAATACAGGAACAAAAGCGGCAGGAGTTTTTTTACATCATCAGTCGATTCAACCAGTTGCTTTGAACTTGCCTTCTCCAGATTAATGTACAAATAATTTTCGAACTGTTCTCCGAATTTATTGACAACAGTCGTCTTACCAACCTGACGGGCTCCCCGTAAAACCAAGGGCTTTCGATCCGTTCTCGATGACCATTTTTCCAATTCCGATTCTATACTTCTGACGAACATTGATTAATCGTTTAATATACAAAGTCAAAGATACAATTTTATATCAATTTTTGTTGCATTGCATAGGTATATTTTAAATATTTATGTATTATTGCATAGGTAATTTATTTGTTTTTTTGTATCATTGTATAGACAATAAACAGATCCCAGAATAGTAGATTATTCCTTGTGATTGGTATCCAAACTCTTTTCACATCTGTTTTTATTAATTTCAATTATGAAAAAATCGCTTTTAATTGTCGTGCTTTTGGCCTTATCTGTTTTGACATTTGGGCAATCGATTGTGAAAACAATCCCAGACTCAAACCAGACCACTCTTTGCAACCCACTGAACCTTAGTTACCGTTTTTGCCTCGACGATCCTTCGCGGCGAGAGGCTGCCGATCCGGTGATTGTCTTGTACAAAGGCGAGTATTGGTTGTTTGCCTCCAAGACAGGTGGATACTGGCATTCTGCTGATTTGATCAGTTGGAATTTTATTGCCTGTACAGATCTTCCTGTCGAAGATTATGCCCCGGCAGCTGTGGTAATTAACGATATTCTCTATTTCATGGCATCAGCTCCTGCACCCGTAAAAATTTATAAGACGCAGGATCCAAAATCAGCCAAATGGCAGGTAGCCACTTCCACCTTCCCGATAGGAATGATTGATCCCGACCTGTTTTTGGATGACGATGGCCGTCTCTATTTCTATTATGGCTGCTCGAATGAAAAACCCATCTATGCGGTTGAACTGGACACAAAAAGCTTCCAACCCAAAGGAACTCCTGTGGTATGTTTCAATAGCAACAAGGAAATAAACGGATGGGAACAGAAAGGAGACTATAACAATCAGCCTGAAAGACCCTGGATTGAAGGAGCCTGGATGACAAAGCATGAAGGAAAGTACTATCTCCAGTATGCAGGCCCGGGCACTGAATACAAAAGCTACAGCGATGGATTGTATGTTTCGGATCAGCCGTTGGGACCATTCAAACTGGCAGAACACAATCCCATTTCGCTAAAACCCGAAGGTTTTATTGCCGGAGCAGGTCATAGCTGCACTTTTCAGGATAAATATGGTAATTACTGGCACATTGTCACCATGGCCATCTCCCAAAAACACATGTTTGAGCGCCGTCTGGGTTTATTCCCTATGTTTTTTGACAAGGAAGGAGTGCTTTATACCTCTACCGGTTTTGGGGATTTCCCATTTACCGTTCCCAGGAAAAAAATATCATCTCCCGATGAACTGTTCCCAAACTGGATGTTGCTTTCGTACAACAAACCCCTGGAAGTCTCCTCTGAAATGTCCGACCATCCCAGAAGACTTGCTGCGGATGAAGAAATCAGAACCTACTGGAGCGCTCAAACCGGGGATAAAGGTGAATGGATTGGCATGGATTTAGAGAAAGAATGCACCCTCCATGCTGTTCAGTTGAATTTTGCAGAAAACCAAACAACCTTGCACGGGCGTAATCCAAACAACTATTATCAGTATCTTCTGGAATATTCAATCGACAAAAAGACCTGGAAAGTACTGGCTGACAAAACACAGAACAAAACAGATGTGCCACACGATTACCTCCAGCTATCAGTTCCGATTAAAGCGCGTTACATAAGACTAACCAACTACCGTGTTCCTGATGGAACTTTTGCTTTGTCCGGCTTGCGCATATTTGGAAACGGACAAGGCAGCAATCCCGGTAAGGTTCTCAAATTCACAGCAGAACGGACTCAAAACGACCGGCGTGAAGTTAATCTTCAATGGGATCCCCCCAAAAGCGCGGTTGGTTACAACATTCGCTATGGAATCCATCCTGCTAAGTTGTATCATACTTACCAGGTACTGGGCCAAAACAGTTTGACGATAAGAAGTCTGAACAGTACTCAGAAATATTTTTTTACGATTGACGCATTCAATGAAAATGGTACTCTTAAAGGGGCAAAGATCCTTGAAGTAGAATAGATTCAATATTGGTCAGTTAATTCAACTCAGAACACATACTGTTTTGCGATCGGGTGTCTTGGCACCAGTACTTTTCGCTATTCAAATACCTGTTTAACTGCTTCCAGATAGCCAAACTTATTTTTCGTATCTGGTTCCAGATAGCTTCCTTCGGTCCATTCGTTCCAGCAGTTGATGTTCATGATTCGCGGTCCGTTTGGATCGGCCAATAATTTATCTTTGGTTATTTGCAGTGCGGTTTTGAAATTCTCCGGGGTATTGTTGCTGATGGTGTTCATGAATGGATAACCTACATTCGCCCATTCCGATTTCAGATCGCATCGCGGAGTTGGATCCCAGCCCATGG
>CAYWXS010000215.1:0-5290 GCA_964462245.1 uncultured Anaerolinea sp. | reverse complement strand
ACCCCACTTTTCGCCAAATCTCTTTCTATTTATCTATCTACTGCTTCGAAAGCCCGTACTTTAATAAAGTCTCACAATAAACTTAATCAAATTTTCCCAACCAAATTCTGTTCCGGATAAACCAATAAGCAAAAATAATTAGACAAATCGACGATAAATGGGAAGACCATCAGTGAGATAATTGCATAAAACTATAAAAAATTTATTTTCATCATCTTGGTAAACAAAAAAAACATTTACCAAACCATATCACTTTCCATAATAGAATTTCCAGGCGGTCACGATTGAAAAAAAAACATATTCTACTATTGTTTTTAGTTACTACTTTAATCAGTGCTTGTACTGGAAATGTGTCTGCAATGGCCCAACCAACTGAAATTGACATATCTACCCTGCAAACGGCGACCGTTTCAGATATCATTGCGCAAATTACCCAGACCGCAGTTTCCTTGTCCACTCCCACTCAAGATACAGCATCTACACCAACCCCGACCAACACAACCAGCCCAGATTCGGCAGGAAGTATCGGAACAACTGCTGACTGCGAGGCTTCATTTTTCATTAGCGATTCATCCATTAACGATGGCACACAATTATCAGCAGGACAGGAATTTGTTAAAACCTGGAAAATAAAAAATTCAGGCAGCTGTTCCTGGAAAAAAAATTCCGAGCTGGTATTTGGGTATGGGAATAAAATGGCCGGAACACCTGTAGAATTATCCAATGATGTTCCACCTGGAAATGAGATTGAAATCTCAATTACCATGAAAGCCCCAGACCTTCCCGGAAATTATAGTGGCTTCTGGTGTCTGGCAAATGATCGTGGTCTACCTTTCGGGCAGTTTTTCTCTGTGGTTATCACCGTCCCCTGATCAGGTAGCAAACATACAATGCCTTCAAACTCGACAGAGGTGGTTCAGAATATTGATAACATTGCCAGTGTGAGCGAAGAAAACAGCACGGCAATTGAAGAATTTTCTGCCAGTACTGAAGAAATGACCTCCGAAGTAAAAAACGTAAGTCATTCTGGCAAATCCCTGGCGACCATGGCACAAGAGCTAAATATAATAGTAGGTCAATTCAAACTGGCTGTGACATAATATTGCGTTTTGTGCAAAAAAGAGAGAAAACCACCGGCAAGGCAGGGTTATTGGATTTACCAAGATGGAAAACATACGAACCCAATTCGGGACACCCCAACTTTTGCTTCAAGGGAACCCAGCGAGCGCTTTATCACAAAAATCCCCGTGAAATTCTCACGGGGATTTTTGTAATGCTTTAGGTTCAGAAATGATCGTTTGTACTAATGGATCACAACCTTATTTTTATCCAAAGTAACCGCGGTCTGGGCTAAAGCTCTGCCGTTCAGAGAAGAGCCAGTACGAAGATGGATTGCAGTCTTGGCCAGGATGGTACCTTCCATGTGAGCAGTAGTTCCAATCGTAACACCAGCGCCACCAGCAACCTGCCAGAAGATATTCTTAGCCTGGGCTCCACCGCTCAGCACAATTTTAGCGCCTGAGCCAAGGGTAAGATTGCCAGCAATCTGGAAGATAAAGATATCGTTTGGTCCACCCGAGAGTGTCAGCTTGGTGTTGACAAGTACACTGGTGCCCCACTTATAAAGACCCGGCTTGAGAGTTTTATTGCTCAAATTTCCAGCGTAGAATTCTGTGAAATTAGGGGATTTTCGCCCAGCAGCGTCTGTATAAGCAGTTTGCATATTGCTTACAGCCGTGGTCAGATTGGCAGGCGTAGGGCTTGCATAATTGGCAGCATAAATCTTCCCGATAACTTGAGTAGATTTCGAAAACGTGTTTGTCTTATCAGCTACCAGAGCAAAACCGGTAATAGCTGTCGAAGCGATCGGACTCACTCCCATATCTACAGTAATGGAAGAATAAGGTACATTTGTAATGCCCGATTTTGTCAAAATCGCAAATGAAGCAGCTTTGCCAAGGTTTACGGTGGCCTGACCAGATGCCGCCTGTGCCGATCCACCAACGCCAAAACTGAGTACAATCACTAAGATTGCCATTAACATCAAACGGATTGTATTACCAAATAAATGAAATGTTGATTTTTTCATTTTGCATGCTCCTTTAGAATTTGTTCTTATGCCTAATTTCAGGCACTTCGTTTATGAAACCTGCGGTTTCATTAAAACAATCTTACGCCACAAACTCCCGCGACGTATCCTGCATCGGGGGAGTTTGTGGCTCGGTCATTATGGGGAGATTTGGATGATCAGGGAATAATGTGATTACGCAATGCAATGGATACAGCTTCTGTACGGTTGGTAATACCTAATTTAAAAAAGATGTTACTGGCATGAGATTTGACCGTGGATAGACTAACGCTTAATTTTTCTGCAATCTGTTTATTATTCAATCCTTCAACCATTGCAGCCAATACCTGGTGTTCGCGCTCAGTCAGGTTGAGCCCGCGCAGCTGTGGTTGATGCACGGTATGAACTAATGTTTGAGCTACCTCTGGTGAGAGAGTAGCGCGCCCGTCATACGCAGCATTGATCGCCTGAACCAAGTCCTCCCCTGAGACATCTTTTAGCAAATAACCTATTGCCCCGGCTTCCAGGGCGGTCATTATCAGTTCGCCATCATTGAAACTGGTCAGAACAACAACACGTATTTGTGGATATTTCTGACAAATAATTCGAGTTGCAGTTACTCCGTCCATACCAGGCATGACCATATCCATCAATACAACATCTGGTCGGATTTCATCACAAAGTTGGATGGCAGCCTGGCCATTATTTGCTTCACCTACCAATTGCAGATCACCAGAGACTTTCAAAAAGCCAGCAAGACCCCGGCGAACCATGGCATGGTCATCAACAAGCATAACGCGGATTAATTTGGATGAGGGAAATGTCATACAAACACTTTAGGTATGGTTGTTATCCAGCTCATAGTAAGCGCAGTTCCATTATCAGGTTGGCTAATGACTGATAATTTTGCCCCTACTTCTTGGGCATACTCGTAAATTATGCCCAAGCCATAGTGACCTGGGAAGACTTTTTCTGTATCAAAACCCTGGCCATCATCATGGATAAACATCTCAATCCCCGCATCGTCTTGATTAAGGGTTATCACAACGTGACTGGCGTTGGCATGCTTGGCAATGTTATTGAATACTTCCTGGCAGACCCTATAAAAAGCCACCTGCACTACAGCTGGGAGGATGAACTCACCAATTGCAATAATTTCAACAGGAATATTGGTTCGGCCAAAAAACGCATCAGCCTGCAAATGCAATAATTCACTCAAACTTGAATTAGTCATTGTAATTGGCCTCAATTCAGCAAGAAGAGCACGCATCTCAGCTAATGCGCCGCGCGTCAACAAACGCAATTCTTCGAGTGACCGCCTTGCATCTTGCTGGTCCAAATCCCACAAACGCGGTAAGGCTTCAGCAATCAAACCAGCGGAGAATAGTGACTGATTGACAGCATCATGCAGATCGTGCGACAAGCGCTGTCGCTCCTCCATTACGGCTAGCTCTTTTGCCTGTCCAACCAATTCAGCATTACTCATGGTGATAGCGGATTGATTCGCTACACTCAGTACCAAATCTGCATGATGTTCTGTGAAATAGTTTTTCTTAATTTCTGCCAAGCTAATGCCGCCCAGCAAACGACCCTGCACCACCAGCGGTACCCACATCCATGAATGCATCCCTTCCAGCAACTCCGTTACGCTTTCCCCCAAGAGTGAACGCAGCATTTGCGCCTGGGGCTCTTCACTCCAAATATCCGCAATACGAATTGGCTGATAAGCATTAAGCAAAGTAATCAATACTTCTGGGGTACTCAGACGTATCTGGATATTCACAGAATACTCCTGCTGTTGCATACCACGCATTCCAAAAACAACCAATTTAGAGTCCTCAACTTCAAACAATACACCCTGCGCATACTCTATGAGATCATTTAATTGCTTGAGAATCAAGTCTGGCAGGATTTCCGAAGTGGATGCCAGGGTATGCGAAATGTCTATCAAAACAGATTGTTCATGAAGCTGTTGTTCTAGTAAATTATTATTTATACGCAATTCTTCGTGCAACAAGCGTACTTCCAACATGTTATGAACACGTACCAACACTTCCGCAAGCTCAAACGGCTTGCTGATGAAATCCTTTGCCCCGGCCTCCAGTGCATTTAACTTATGACCGGGCTGGGCGGTGATCACCAGCACAGGTAAGTAACCATCGGGCTCAACTTCTTTGAGTGCTTTCATCACTTGGAAGCCATCCACACCTGGCATCTGAAGATCAAGCAGGATCAAGTCATAACGGTTTTTGACATGCATCTCACAGACCTGACTCGAATCCAATGTGGAACTGAGTGAAACATATCCTGCAGCACTTAACATGCGCTCAAGCAGCAAGATATTATTAGGTTGATCATCCACAATCAGAACCTTACCGTGAAAAATATCCGACGCTGTTATCATTCGTTTCAGTTCGCCTCACCAGGTGCGACCAATCGGATTTCTTCCATTTGGTTGCCCACAAATTCCAATGCAGTATCCAATGCATTCATAAGCTCATTAATCATGATCGGCTTGGTGATATAACTGAAAAAACCTGCAGCAAGACCATTCTTAATATCTCGCGGCATTGCATTAGCACTCAAGGCAATAATGGGAATATACCGGGTGGATATTTCTAAACGCAAGACCTTCATAGCTTCGATACCACTAATATCCGGTAGATTGATATCCATCAAAATCACATCCGGGAGGACCTCGCGTGCAATCTCTATGCCCCTAACACCGTTGACAGCCGTTAATAATCGCATATCTGGATGACGCGCTATGATTTGCTCAACCAATTTAAGATTAGCAGGGTTATCTTCAATATAAAGCAAAGTATGCAAAACTAGCGGATTACGTTTCTCTTGTTCCTGGAGCAATCCACTATGCGCAACGGGCGGTAAGTGTGGCTGCCCAGCTGAGTGAAGTTCAAACCAAAATTCACTGCCCACTCCAACGCTGCTTTCCACACCAATTACACCACCCATTAATTCGACCAGCTTTTTGGCCACCACCAGTCCAATGCCCGTACCCTCTACACCCCCAACCTCCTGTCCGAGCCGGTTGAATGCCTGGAAAAGCTGCGGAATTTGTTCCGGAGACAGTCCTGCACCCGTATCCCGGATGCTAACACGAATGTGTCCATGTGTGCTTTCGCTGCATTTTAAAAATATTGTTCCCCGGTATCTTCTCAATAAGTCATGGTTAGGCAGGCAAATATGACCAGCCCAAGTTGA
>CAYWXS010000214.1:0-5401 GCA_964462245.1 uncultured Anaerolinea sp. | reverse complement strand
ATTCTCAGCTTGCGGATAATTGACGAAAGTCAAATTCATTTCCGCGAATGGACAGATAATACCGTCGTACAATATTTTACCCAGGGGGTAATCGCATAATGGCCACACCCCCTACTTTCCCTGGCTTTTCTGAACCAAAAGATAATTTCTACCGGCTACCTAATAATTGGTTCGAAATAATCGAGTTCATTCGCACTGAGAATGGAGATCGTATTATCGCACCTGTGAAAATGCTTGAATACATAATCAAACACACATGGGGCAATAGCAAGTTTACTAGCGCTATCTGTCTTTCAGCAGATGAAATAAAAAATGGACGACATGGTCGTAATAGAAAACGGCTGGATCGGGGTACAGGACTATCACAAAATGCCATTAAAGACTCTGGACTGTGCCTGGAAAAAATCGGTCTTATAAACCTAACCCAAGACACAAAAGACCAGGCACGTCGGATGCGCACATATCAGACACGCATAGCAGACACAAATATCCCAATTATCACATCGGCTGAATTCAAAGGCTTTGATGATCCAAAAATGAATTTCTTTATGGTCTCAAAAGAGTGGACAAACCTAACACGAGACGTTAGTAGTGCGGCAGTGATCGTTATAGTGGAATATTTATTTCGTCATTCGTGGGGCTTCAATAACCCATCTGGTAAGTGGCTGACTATCGAAGAAATTGCGAATGGTCGCATGTATGAAAATAGTTCCCGTTATGACAATGGTACTAGATTTAGTTTATCCACCATTAATCGGGCTTTGAATGAATCTTTAGTTTTGAAATTTGTTGTCTTTAGGGAAATATACGAGAATGGCTTATCCACTCGCGAGTTCAATTTGCGGCTTTTATCCATGTTTGTCGACAAAGATGGCCGTTGGTCAGAAGAACCCATTATCGCTAATGAGGATATCAATATCACTAATGATGTAGTCAGTAGCACTAATGAGGATGCTATTCCCACTAATGATGTGGTCAATACCACTAATGATGCTAAAAACGGAATCACTAATGATGGAGTCATTCTCACTAATGATGATGTCAATGTCACTAATGAGGATATCAATGTCGCTAATGATGGAGTGAGTATCACTAATAATGACTCGAATCCCACTAATGAGGCGCGATCGGTTCTAGACACTTTAATAGACACTTCTAAAAGCACTTTTGAAAAAAACTTAACTATAGAATCAACAACAACAACAGTACTGGGGCAATCAAAATTAATGAATAACAGCAAACCTGTTGTTGTTGTTGATTCTCAGCCTCAAAAATTTTCAAAGAATAATCCTGTTATTGATAGATTACCTGGATATATCCTAAAATCATTAGAAGTAATAGAGTGGAGAAATAATACAACTGAAATTCTAAGCACCTATAAGAGGAACCCAGAATTAGTAATTTCATGGTTAGCAGAATCTATCGGTTATGACAAAATCTATAAATCACGCGCAGGTTATTTCCTTAAAGGTATTCAAACGGGACAATTACCTTTAGAACAATTTGAACTTCCCATACTTATGGGGAAAACGCCAGAACAAATTGAATTAATGTCTGATCCCGAATTCTATAAGATGACAGAAGACGATCAAACCTGGTCTCTGTTTCTTTGCGAAATGAGAGTGAGAATGCCATTAGTAATTTTTGATACTTACTTAAGCGATACCGAATTAATTAGTGTAAAAAGATCATATAGTTACGCTCCGGACACTACCCAGACAGAAATTAGCATTTCAGTAAAAAACAAATATGCTGCTGAATGGCTGACAACTCACTTGATTGTAGACATTCTTTCCAATTTCTCGCTTGATGAATCCTCTAGTAAAGTAATTTTCATACCGGAGTGCGATTCAGATGAAACTCGCATCCCACCTTACTATGAAAATATTACCCTACTAAATGGCCTGGATTATTCTTGGGCTGAGTTCATCGACAAGGTAGCTAATAATTTCTCCTCCGAGATAGTGAATTCGTACCTATGTGATACCAAATTAATTGATTGGACTCCATGGTCTGTTTCAATTCAAGTGAAAAGCACAGAAGTTAGTGAATGGTTGACAAATAACCTTCAATTTGAAATTAAAAATGAGTTTTTTGACGCTGAGTTTTGTTTTTTCTCGGATTTTCATATTGATATCAGTGTCGATACAACACAAGAAACACTGACTAATGACGAACCGCAAAAGCTATATTTCTCAATCGGTAAACGACGATCGAAATTAATAAAGAAGTTTCCAAAAAACTTTATTTCGCAAAAACAGAAATATTCAGTTTGGAAAGGTAAAAAGGTTTTCGCAAAAATTACACCAAAGGTCACTCCAGTCACTCCAGTCACTCCAGTCACTCCAGTCACTCCAGTCACTCCAGTATGGTAACCATGAAAAATAACCTGCTACTTCTACCCCTGATCCTGATCTCTGCCTGTGGACCCAGCCCACTCGCAAATTATTCGGCTGCTGACACAAATTCAGTTGCCACACCGGATATCTATGCGCTATCGCTTGGCAACATCCAGGCTCAGAAGACACTGGAAGCCATGCAGGCCACCTCTCAAGCACTCTCCGCCAATCTGACAGCCACAGCCTACTATCCCACTGTTTCAGCACGTCAGACAGCCACAGAACGTGCCTGGCTGATGACCGGCTGGACTGCAACTGCATCGGTCAAACAAACAGAAACTTCTGCCAGTGGTACTGCCACCCAACAACATATCCTGGAAGTTTCCACCCAGCAAGCCAGCGACATCACAGCCACTGTCGAAGTCGCCGCTGCCAGTGCCAGGGCCACAGAATTCCACGCCCAGGCAGTCAGCGCCGAACTGGCCATGGAACGCGAACGCATGATGAACAAAGTCCAGGCATTGTCTCCCTTCTTCATCGGGTTCAGCATTCTGGCCTTTGTGCTCCTGATGATCTTTCGCTGGAGTCGAATTCGTCCCATTCAACGTGATGCGCGTGGGGATGCTCCCTTGCTGTTCGTCAATGGCATTGTCTACGACGCAGATCGCAACCCGTACTCGCTGGCAGACTTCTCTGGGAAGAAACCAGTCATCCCAGCCCTCGCAAACGCTGAAATCCAATCCGCTACCACCAATCGCGATCAGATGATCGACCTGGCCACCCGTGGAAATCTGGATCAGCCCATGTCACAGCGCCAGTCTATCGCGCAGCAGTTGGTCTCCGAACACGTGCTGAATGCACCCGGCGCAATTCAGGTCATTTCAGCCCAACAAGCCCGTCCTTTGCTGGGTAATGCCATCGACGGGATCATGCGCGATGCAATTGATGCGGATATCACATCCGAAAATAAGGGAGAACAAAATGCCTGACATTGCCGTTTCTCACCGTGAAATGCGACTGGCCGAGACCATCTCGCACAAACTGAGCGAATCGCTTACACGCCGTAAGCTCCAACCCGTCTTCAGCAGCTTCTTCGTGACCCACCTGGCCGGGATGACACCCCTGATTGCTGTCCTGGACACTTCCCGCCTGGGCGATCACAGTGCCTACCTCAGGCCCGATCTGCTGCACCAACTCAGCACCGATCTGGGAGGTCTGCCAGTCTATCTCTCCAATCATTCAGGGATTCGCTATGTCGTGCTGCTTTCACCCCTGCCCAAACTGCCTCACAAAGTGGAATTACCTGTAGATTTCCCGCAAGGGAAATTGGCACTGGGTGTGCGCTTCTCGGGACAATCCGTGCTGCTGGACTGGCAAAACCTGACCCATATGGCCGTCCTCGGCAAGAGTGGTTCCGGCAAGTCTGTCTTCTTGCAGTCACTGGTGTACCAGGCCATTCGGAGCGATATCAGGTTGCTCCTTTCCGATATCGACCAGACTACCTTCGGTATGCTCGAAGGACATCCATCCTTACTGGCTCCGCTCGCCAATGAACCCCAGGCTGCCTTTGGCCTGATCGAGAAAGCGGTGATGGAGTGCAACCAGCGAGCCGGATTGTTCAATGTCCTGCCAGAGAAACCGCAGAAATTGAGCGAGTACAACACACTGGCAGTCAAGCATGGACTGCAACCTTTACCTCGTATCCTGGTGGTATTGGATGAGGCCAGCAGTGTGCTTGTCGCCATGGGTGGTTCAAAGGGCAACATGGGGCAAACTCTGGCAACCCTCGGCTGGCGTGGACGCAAGTTTGGGGTGCATTTCGTCTTTGCCGCCCAGGAGTTCACCAAGGATATTCTCGGTCCGATTCGTGAGCAAGTCGGTCTGAGCCTGTGCTTTCGGGTGCGCAATAATGTCATGGCCGAGAAGATGGGCTGCAAAGGTGCCGACCGTATCCCCGAAGGTCGTCCCGGTCTGGCCATCTGTGATCTATACGGTCCCATGCAAACCTATTTCATCGACAAATCTCTATTGGCCCACCGTCAGAATCTGCTGCCAGCTTTGAGCAGCAGCGAATTTAGCCTTTTCCAGCATGCCCAGGCCGAAGGTGGCAGGTTATCAACTGCCAGAGTCCAGGAGTGGGGCAAGACTTCCGAATGGCAGGCTCGTCGCCTGATCGAGTCCTGGGCACTCAAGGGCTGGCTGGCCAAAGATCCAAAGAAGGATAATGCCTACTGTATTACGCCTGGAATGCAGGTTTTGCTCTCAAACCACCAAACCCCTCAAACCGCCTCAAACCCTCTCGAACCCACTCAAACCGGTTTGAGAACCTCAGTTTTACAAATTGGAGATTAAAAACATCATGGAAACCATAACCTTCCCCCTCGGTATCGACGCCGGTAATGGCGCCTTCAAACTCTTCGGCGAACCCGGTGGCTTTGAATTTGTCTCACACGCTGCCACCAATGGCAGTCAGAAAGTACTCTCGACGCTTGGTCTGCGCAAGCAGAAAATCCCATTGCAGGTGACCAATGAGAGCGGTTCGTTCTATGTCGGTCCAGGTGCGCATGATTACGGTCGTCCGGTTGAGAACCTGGACGTGGATCGTTTCAACGGTACGCCCGAGATGAAAGCACTCTTGCATGGTGCATTGACCGGCTACCAGTTGAAGTACGGTATGTTCAATCTGCCGCTCTCCGTTACGGTCGGATTGCCGCATGAAGTCCTCACAGGTGATCAGGCCGAACACAACGTCGATAACGTCAAGAAGTGGATCAGGGGTTCGCATACCTGGACGGCGGATGGCGTTGCCTACAGTACTGATATTGCCGAAGTCAAGGTAGCCAGCCAGGTGACCGGTGGTTTGTTCGACTACCTGCTCGATCCCGAAGGACGTTTCATCCCGGCCCGTAAAGGTGCTTTCACCGGAGAAGTTGGCATCATCAGTGTTGGTTTCGGGACCGTAGAACTGATGGTGGTGCGTGACCGTACGCCTGTGCAGCGCTTCACTTCCGGTTCGGCTTCGGGTGTGCGCCGCCTGCTGGATATTCTGAACGGTCAGCGTC
>CAYWXS010000213.1:0-5614 GCA_964462245.1 uncultured Anaerolinea sp. | reverse complement strand
AAGACATGGCCCGTAAAATCGCCTTGCTCAAAGCCGAATACCGGATCGAGCTTTCCCGCCGAGAAGCCGAAAATTTTCGTAATCAAAATCGTGAGCTGCAACACGAAATTGAAGAACGTAAACGGGTCGAAGCCCTGCTGGAAAGCCTGTCCATCCGTGACTCGCTTACCAACCTCTTCAACCGCCGGCAGTTCTCCTTCCTGGCTGCTACGGAATTTGACCGTTCCATCCGCTACAACCATCCGCTCTGCGTGCTAATGTTAGACATTGACCACTTCAAACGGGTCAACGACCAGTATGGGCATCAGGTCGGCGATCAGGTGCTGATCAACTGCGCAAAAACAATCCAGACCACTTTGCGCGATTCTTCCGACATCATCGGCCGCTATGGTGGCGAAGAGTTTATCGCCCTCCTGCCCGAAATCACTTCGGCACGAGCTGTCCTGGTTAGCGAACGTCTCAGAAAAACCATTAACGACCTGCAGCATGATTATAAAGATGGTCATCTTTCGGTCACGATCAGCATTGGCATCTCCGAATTCGAAGGTAACCACGCCCTCGTCCCCAGCCTGACCCTGGATGAACTGATCAACCAGGCCGATCAAGCCCTCTACCTCGCCAAAAAGAACGGACGCAACCGCGTCGAACACTACCAGCCCAGTTAGAACAATTACCTTTTCATCCATACATGCTTAAAATCCTCAAAGGACAAGATATACTTGCCGCAAACCCAGCCAACCTGCTGTGCCCGGCGGAAACCCACACATCTAAAAACGGAATATAACCTATTCAAACAACCCAGGCGAGCCCATTGAAACAGTTTCAAATCTCGGAAGCCGCAATCGAAAACATCACCCCCCTCTCCAATCGGATCGATGCACTCAACGATCTGGCCTGGCGCTGGCGCTACCGTGAAAAAGAACACGCATTGCGGATTTGCCTGCGCACCTGCCAGCTTTCTCAAACTGCCGAATTTGAAGCACAGCCCTATCTGATTGGGCTTGCAACTGGCCTGGCAACCTCCAGCTTGATTCACCAGATCCGCTACGACCTCGACGAAGCCATGAACGAAGCCATCCAGGCCCTGACCATCCTGGAAGGCTTTCCTTTCCTGCCGGCTGCCAGTGATGCCCGCATCTCCATCTGCTGGATTAACCTGACCACCGGTGATTTCTCCACCGCCCTAGAATATGGCCTGCCCGCCCTGCAAATCGCCCGGGACCTTCATGACCGGGAACGCGAGGCATACGCACTGGATGCACTTGGTAATATTTATTGCAAATCCAGCGATTACGACCACGCCCTCGAAAACCACCACGAAGCCCTGCAAATTGCAGATGAAATCGCCATTCCAGAAATCAGCATGATCATCTTTAACAACCTGGCCAATACACTCTATGAGATGAAGCGCTTTAGCGAAGCCCTGCCCTACAGCCTGAAAGCTATCGATCTGGCGCGCAGCCAGGGCTTGATTTCGGAAGAAATAATACTAATTTCAACCGTTTCAGAAATCTTAGTCGCAATGAAATCCTTTGAAGAAGCTGGGCTGTACCTGCAAGACGCTCTCACCAAATACCAAAACAGTAATCTTTCACGCCCCTACGTTTTCATGCTGATCATGTTCGGCCTGGCAGGCCTCAACATGGAACAAGCTAAGTATCAGGTTGCCGAGCCCTACCTGTTCCAGGCGCTCGAGAACGCCCGCCAACACGATTTCAAAACCACCCAGATGTTATGCCACCAGCAGTTATGTGCCGTATATGAAAACACCCTCCAGTACCACCTGGCGCTGGAACATTTCAAACAATTCCAAGCTTTACAGGTCAGCATCAGCGGTAAAGACATGGCCCGTAAAATCGCCTTGCTCAAAGCCGAATACCGGATCGAGCTTTCACGCCGTGAAACCGAAACTTTCCGCAATCAAAATCGTGAGCTGCAACACGAAATTGAAGAACGTAAACGGGGCCAATCCCTACTGGAAAACCTGGCAATGCGTGACTCGCTCACCAACCTCTTCAACCGCCGCCAGTTCTCGATCCTGGCAGAAGCGGAATTCGAGCGTTCCATCCGCTACAACCATCCGCTGTGCGTACTGCTGCTGGATATCGACCACTTCAAACAGATCAACGACCAGTATGGGCACCAGGTTGGCGATCAGGTGCTGGTCAAACTCGCCAGGACGATCCAGACCGACCTGCGCGATTCATCCGACATCATTGGCCGATACGGTGGCGAAGAGTTTATCGCCATCCTGCCGGAAATTACCTCAGCCCGGGCTGCCCTGGTTGGCGAACGACTCAGAAAAACCATTAACGACCTGCAACATGATTATAAAGATGGTCAGATTTCGGTCACGATCAGCATTGGCATCTCCGAATTCGAAGGTAACCACGCCCTCGTCCCCAACCTGACCCTGCATAAACTAATCAACCAGGCCGATCTAGCGCTCTACATCGCAAAAAAGAATGGACGCAATCGCGTCGAGCAATACCAGCCCTGCTAAAACCTGTAAAGGCGGATGCCATCCGCCCACCACGTCCAAACCACCCTCACATCCCCAAGCGCACCATAATCCGCGTACCCTTACCAGGCTGACTGCTGGCAGCGATCTTCCCATTATGCAGCTCAACTAACGCGCGTGAAATAGCCAGCCCCAACCCGGAGCCGTCCTTTATGCGTGCAGCATTCTGCTTGCCGCGATAAAACCGGTCAAAGACAAACGGCAGATCCTCAGGCGGAATGCCATTCCCGCTATCCTGTACCGCCAGCTCCACCCCGCCGGCCGGCAGCGCCACAGCCGAAAGCACGATCGAACCACCCGGTGGGGTATGCTTGAGCGCATTATCCACCAGGTTCGCCAGCACCTGCTGAATCCGCTCCACATCCACATGCAACTGCGGCAACGTGGGAGACACATCAGTTCGAATCGTCAGACCATGCTCGGCAGCACGCAGGGCATAAGCCGTCGCGCAGCGCTCCAATAGCTCGGCGGGTTCGGCCAGGCTGCGCTGCAAGTGCAGCTCACCCGATTCCGAAAGCGAAAGCGTGCGCAGATCATCCACCAGGCGTGAAAGATGCCGGGCTTCATCATAAATAATATCCAGTGTCTCGGGAGTGGCAGGCAGCACACCCTCGCTGAGCGCCTCAGCATTGCCCATGATGATGCTCAACGGATTGCGCAGTTCGTGCGCAATATCGGCTGTCATCTGTCGTCGCAAATCGCGCGAGCGCTTCAAACTGCCGATCATGTGATTAAACGAAGCCGCCAGCGTCCCGATTTCATCGCGTGAATGGATGTTAACGGTTTTCTCCAGGTCGCCTTGCGCAATCGACTGCGTCACATCGTTCAAGTTGCGCAACGGGCGGATGATGGTGCGTGCCACAAACCAGCCAAAGAACAGCGCTACCAGCAGCGAACCCACCAACCCAACCGCCAGGTTAAAATTTAGCCGGTTAATATTTTCTGCAGCCGATTCATCTGGACTGCGCGGCGGACGCATTGGAATCAAATAAGCCACCACCTGTTTATTCGATTCAATTGGGAAACCGAAACGTACGAAATCTGGCGAAGGCATACCAGGTGGCATGTGAGCCACCAGCGCCAAAAGCACGTTCCCACCTGGGTCTACCACCAGGAATTCCTTATCATTGCCAGTCTTGAGCGCTTGCGCATCCTTCAACAAATAATCAGCCCCGCTGAAGTTCCCATTCTTCAGGTAATACGCCGAGAGTTGTTCAATCAAGCCCTGGTAGCGACTCTCTCTTATATAACGTGTAAACTCATTCTGACTGAATCGTCCAGCCAGAAAGGCCATCAAGCCAATTCCTAAAATACTCACCACCCAAAAAGCCAGAATGAGTTTTAACAACAGGGAACGCCGGAGCTGAGCCATGATCAGTCTATCCTCCGGGTAGAGTTCAGGCGGTATCCAACCCCGTAAACGGTTTCAATATAAATCGGGTTGCGCGGGTCGGGCTCAATCTTGGCTCGCAGATTCTTGATGTGCCCATCGATCGAGCGCTCAATTCCCTCAAACGACACCCCCTGCACAAAATCCAGCAACTGCAAGCGCGAGAGCGTCCGACCGCGTGAGGAGACCAGCGCGGAGAGCAGATCAAACTCAGATCGGGTTAACGAAACCGGATCACCATGTACCGTCACAAGATAAGCATCCCGATCCATAACAATATCGCCCGCCTCCAGCAGGTTGCTGGCAGGCAGGCTTTTCCCCATCCGGCGCAGAACCATGCGGATACGCGCCGTCAGTTCACGCAAACTGAAAGGTTTGGTGACATAATCATCCGCGCCCAGTTCCAGCCCAACCACCTTGTCACTTTCTTCCAGGCGTGCCGTCAGCAGGATGACTGGTTCATTGTGTGTTTTTGAATACAGACGCAAAAACTCATAGCCATCCATCTCAGGCATCATCACATCCAGCAGGGTCAAATCCGGGTGCTCCAATTCCACCAGCGGCAGCGCCAACGCGCCGTTGGCAGCCGTCACTACCCGAAATCCCTCCTGGGTCAGGTATGCCTGCAGCAGTGACCGTATTCGTTCCTCGTCGTCAACTACCAGGATGGTTTTTGACATGCTCATCCTTCCTTATCCGATGAATAGGCTCATGTACTACAAAAAAAGCGGAATATCCCACAATACTTGCACAGGTTGTACAAACTTTGCCCTGTAAATCATATCGAGACTTTTTATCGCTGTAGCTTTACTAAAACTGACCAGGAATGCTCGGCTACCATTATTACTTGCGACGCACCGGCTTGGGGAAATAATCCCGCACCGAGGGTAGCACGCCCAGCACCAAAATCGGCAGCGTAGATACCAGGCTGAGAATGTTCAAACCACTCCGCACCCAGTTAACATTACGCCCACCCAGGCTGAACAAACCCGGCAGCGCACCTAACAAAAAGACAATCGCCAGAAACATGCCCCAGTTCAGACCCCAAACCTTGCTCTTCCAGATACCGTAGGCACACAACAGCAAAAGTACAATCCCCAGGATCGAAAAGCCCAGGCTCACCCAGGTCATGACCATCGGGTTAATTCCCAGCGAACGGGTGACGCTGAACAGGTTGAATATTCCGGTAGCATTCCGGCCTTGAAAGTTGTTACCAGTACCACGGTTGGTTGTCCCATTATTATTGCCCTGCGTGGTACCACCAGTCGTACCCTGCCCTGCCGGACGATTGTTGCCCCGCCGGCCAAATGCAAGCTGAGAATAACCGATAGAAACCGCACTGGTCAGTGCCAACACAAGCAGCGTGACAAGAATGATTGTAATTGTTTTTGGTCTTGCAGAAGTCATTTTAAAATTCCTTTTTTTGGGGTTATTCAGAACGCAGTGCTTCCATTGGATGCAGGTTGGCAGCACGAAAAGCCGGGTAAATGCCAAAGAACAGGCCAATTGCCATTGAGAAAAAGAAGGATAGCAGCACAGAAGACAGGGTCACCTGGGCGGTAATCAGACCCAGCAAGGTCACGACCTGCGCGATTGCAGCCCCCAGGGCAATACCGATCACACCGCCGCTTATGCTAAGTGTCATGGTATCCACCAAAAACTGGAACAGGATGTGATCCTTGCGCGCACCCACCGCCTTACGT
>CAYWXS010000212.1:0-5833 GCA_964462245.1 uncultured Anaerolinea sp. | reverse complement strand
CATACGGCTGCCTTTTCCTGGGTGGTCCCGATTATTGCACGGGATGGCCCCGATTCTTGCAAGGGGTGGCATTAGTTAACCTGAATAATAGATAAGGCTCAGACCTTTAGTATGAACCACAGCTATCAGGCTAAATCGTCAATGGTTTGCCCCGCAAGTAGTGTTTTGCGGATGAGTTCATCCGCAAAACACTACAAAAAAACAATTCTACTGTTTTAAGTACTTCAAGTTTATAACCATTATTGACATTAGTTATGGTAACACCGGTTCCAGCACGGCGCTGAACCAGGCTGGTTAGTTGATTGGGATGGATAACGCAATCGTGGTGCCTGTACCGGGTTCGCTTTCGACGGTCAGCTCTCCACCCATGCGTTCAGCTTGGGCACGCATGGATGGCAACCCAAAACCGCTGGCGACCCCGGTGGTGGGGAATATTTCGGGTTGAATACCCAGGCCGTTATCGCGGACATCGAATGCGACCAGCGTATCCAGGTAGGTAAGTGTCAGCGTGACCTGGCTGGCCTGGGCGTGTTTGCGGACGTTGTTTAGTGCTTCGCGGGCGGTTCGCAGCAGGGCGGTTTCAATATCCGGATGCAGGTTTTGTTCGTTGCCGGTTACAGTGAAGAGAGCCGGGACGCCAGTCATGCTGGACCAGTGCTGGGCAAGGGTCTTTATTGCAAGAGAAAGCGGCTCTCCGGTCTGCAAGTCCGGGCGCAAGGCCCAGGTCATCTTTCGAGCCGCAGTCAGGTTGTCGCGTGCGATCTGGCGGGCCTGATCCAATAGGGGCTGGACTTCAGCCGGGGATTTTCCCAGTTTTGACTCTGCCATTTCCAGTTGAGTGACAATGCTGATGAAACCCTGGGTCAGGACATCGTGAATTTCACCCGCCAAACGTTGACGTTCATGCAGGATGCCACTTTCGCGCGCTTGCTCGATAAGTTTCAGGTTTTCGAGGGATAGGCCGACTTGTTCAGCGATGGTCAGGTAGTTTTGAATCTCCGTGCGGGAGAAGCCATTTTTGTTACGCGATGCAACCAGCAGGGATTCCTCGGCAGTCAGGGCGATCAACAGGTGGGAACGCCAGGGCAGGTTGGGTACCTTTGAAACGCTGAAAAGCTCAAAGGGGGTTGGCAGGGGTCCGATCGAGGCAGGAACCTTCAAATAAAGGGTCGATTGCCAGGCTGAAGCTAAATCCAAATCCCCAAATTGATCCACGAGCGTGATCAGAAGGATGGTGGGATTGGCGAGGTGTTCCGCAATGGCTTTGATTGCTGCTTTGCGGTTGGCGCCTTTGATTGCCTGGCTGGTGCGATAGACCGCTTCACGATTACTGAGAATAAACCCACCCCATGTACCACCCAGCCAGCCGGCCAGGATGGTTAGCAATAGGACGACCCACTCATCGGGAGCGGTGGGTGGTGAAAAAAAGCTATCCGAGATCAGGGTGGCGATAGCCACAAGCGTGCCGATGATCAGCCCATGCAGCCGGGGCGCACTGCGCAGACGCAAAGCCAGCCAGGTGGTGGCGAAAAGCGTTAGAGCAACTGAGGCCAGCGCGCCAATGATGCGCCCAAAGAGTTCGGTGAAGGCGGCAATTTCGGCTTGCCCGGGGATGCTGCCCAGCATGGCTTCACTGGCGGCGTAGACGGCGATGGATAGAAAGACCGAGAGACTGATGAGTGTCAGGACTACCAGGGCGACACCCAGGATCCAAAGCCATTGAAGAGATGGAAGCAGAGATTTGCGAGCCATGCTTAAAGTATACAGGAAAATAAAATGTCGGGCATGATAATACCGGTTCCAGCACGGCATGGGAATACCGGTTCCAGCACGGCATGGGAATACCGGTTCCAGCACGGCATGGGAATACCGGTTCCAGCACGGCATAGTTAATCCTTGCTAAAGATGAAAACCGATCAGGTTCCAATACTGCGCCCACCCAATCACCACCAAACCAGCCAGGGCGCTCAGGGTATATAAAATGCGCAGGCTGGTATTCCACCAGTGATTGCACCAGGCAATGACCGCGATGACCGGCAGGGACAGTGCAAGGAAGACAGGCAGGTAGACACTGTTGAGGGCATTGGTGATTTCTGGACTGATACCCCAGACGAAATTGGGAAAACCGGCAATGCTGTTGATGGCATACAAAACACCGATCGCACCAAAGACCGACATTGCCAGCCACTGCGTCACCAGCCCACCCCAAAGCAGGGCGACCATTTCCATTTTGGATTGCGGGGTACGGGTCTGCTTGCGAAATTTGCGAATTAACCAGGCCAGCGGAAGGATGATGAAGATCACAAGCCCCAACGTCAGCAGGGTGAATGCGGCAAGGGCGATAGCGCTTATCTGGAATTCTTGCGATTCGTACCAGGCCAATTTCTTGAAAGTGCTGTGATAGCCCTGGCCCGAGATCATCTGGATAATGCTGCCGTTTTCATCCGCCACAAAAGCCACCAGCCCATTGCCGTCCAGGCGTTCGAAATGCAGCGGCGAGACTTCGATCCATTGGGTTGCGCCTTCAAAGCCACCCATGACACTGCTGTGATCACCCATGCCGGTCGATTGGATGGTGATCGTCCCAGCACGGTTAGCCTGGATTTCCACCAATTGTGAGAAGAAGTACATCGACTTCGTAAAGGTTGAAATATCGGCCTGCAAGGGTCGGAAGGTACCTGCAAACATTTTTGCGCGTTCGCGGTAACCTTGCATACCCACTGGAGCGGTTGTACTGCCGGGGTAATAGTGATCCAGGTAAGCACCGATTATATCGAGGCGCAGGTTGCTGTCGCCAGTGTTGTAACTGATGAAAATGCCCGTGTTATGCTGGGGCAGGAGGATCATGCGCGTGCGTGTCCCGACCCCATCACCATCGCGCAGCAAGGCACGTTGTCCATTTTTGAAGTCTTCGAACAATCCGTAAGTGATGCCCGGCATGCCCGCTTGCGGGCTGAATTGCTGTGTGAACATGCTTTGAACAGATTCCGGGCTCAAGATGCGCGTGTTTTGATATGCTCCCTGATTAAGCAGCGCCAGCATGAAATGGTTCATGTCCGCGGCAGTGGTACGCAGCCCACCTTGCGGGGCATAATTGATATAAAAAAACGGTTCGGGTTGGTAAGAATCCTGCTCAAAACTGTATCCGGTTGCCAGGCTGTCACGCATGGAGTCCGAAAGATGCTGGTTGAAGGTGCTGTGTGTCATCCCGAGCGGCGCGAGGATGTTTTCAGCCATATACTGCTCAAAGGGCACACCCGAGATCTCCTGTGTCAGATAGCCAGACAGATTGGCAGCGTAATCACCGTAAGTTAGAAATTTTCCAGCAGGGAGAATCTGGTTGGGTTTATAGGTGGCGAGCAATTCGCCAAGCGGTTTTAATTCTTCGGCTTTGATGGTTGCAACTCCGATCATGCGCGTCTCAAAGCCATCGGTGTGCGTCAGCAGGTTGGCAAAAGTCAGGGGATCATCAAAATGGGTGTTGAGTTTGAAATCCTTGAAATACGGGCGAATGTCCGCTTGCAGGTCGAGCCGGCCTTGCTGATTGAGTTGCAGAACGCCGACTGCGGTGAATAATTTGCCGAGCGAGGCGGTTGTCAGCAGGCTGTTTTCAGTAAAGGGTATTTGTTTTTCGATATCAGCATAGCCATAGCCTTTGGAGAAGAAGACTTTCCCATCCTTGACCACGCTGATTACCACGCCCGGAATATGATAGGTTTCCATTTGCCGGGCCAGATAGTCATCAAAAAATGTTTGCATCTCAGCCGGGTCACTGGGTCCATCCGCGAGGATTGTGCGGGCGGCTGCGGGCTGGACGTTGATCAGGATCAAGGCAAACATCAATATCAGTAAATTTATTTTGAAAAATATGCGTGTGTTCACAGTTTGTGCTCCTATGCTGGTTGGTTGCATATAGGATAGCAAAGATGAGCGGTTTTGAAATCAACCGATGGGTTGAAGATTTTGTTCCGTGTGGTTGATTGTTTTTTTACCCTACCAGTTCCTATTGGCGTTCAGACCTATCCCCCCGCCCTTCCCGAAAAACGGGAAGGAGGCCCAAACGAGCCTATATTACAGGTTTTGCTTCACTACGGGCAGGAAAAAATACTCTGGATTAGCTCAGGCGATAAATTTGATGGGCAATATGTAGTACACTTAAATTGACAGTTTTCACATTCACGAACACAAAAAAGGATGGTATTCGCATGTCATACGTACTTGCTCCTCTGCCCTATGCTTATGATGCTCTTGAACCGCATATCGATGCGCGCACACTTGAAATTCATCACGATAAACATCATGCCACGTATTTGGCCAACCTGAACAAGGCCCTGGAAAGCGCCCCTGAGTTAGGGAAAATGGCGGCTGAAGATTTGCTCAAAGATTTGAACGCCATACCGGAAAATATCCGCAGCGTTGTACGTAACAGCGGTGGTGGTTATGTGAACCACAATTTTTACTGGGAAGGCATGGCACCCCAGGCGGGCGGGGAACCTGCGGCGGGTAGTCCACTGGCGGTTGCGATCCAAAAGTCGTTTGGCGATTTTGCCAGCTTCAAGGAAAAATTCACTGCCGCCACGATTGGACGCTTCGGCAGCGGTTGGAGCTGGTTGTCGCTGGATAAACAGGGTCAACTGATCATCCATTCGACCGCCAATCAGGACAGCCCGCTCAGCGAAGGACTGACTCCACTCCTGACCTGTGATGTTTGGGAGCATGCTTACTATCTGAATTACCAGAATCGCCGCGCAGACTATGTAGCTGCCTGGTGGAACCTGGTCAATTGGGAAAAAATCGCCGAACGCCTGGCTACCGCCCAAAAATAAGTCTTAATCAGCGGCCGGGTTGAAATTACAACTCAGCCCATAAAAGTGTCCCGCTGGGTGAAAGACCCGGCGGGACACTTTTTTTAACCGACCAGGGGAAATTTCCGGGCTGATGGAGCCAACTTTCGTCCGGCGGGACACTTTTTATCCTCAGGCAGATATAATATCTGCACAACCTGATCTGACAAATATCCTTTCGCACGATGCCCAAGAGGTAGCAAAATGTCTGATTTCCCAACCACAAAACGGAACACCATTAATCGACTGCCTCAACGCGGTCATTACGACGCTGAAACCATCTACAGCATCCTGGATGAAGCCCTGATATGCCATGTTGCCTTTACCCAGGGCAACGAACCCTTTGTCATTCCGAGCCTGTATGCGCGTCTGGATGATAGCATTTTGCTGCATGGCGCGAAAGCCAGCCGCCTGATGAAATATATTCAGGAAGGTGGGCAGGTTTCCATCGCGGTTTCATTGATCGATGGGCTGGTGGTTGCGCGCTCGGTATTCCATCATTCGGTCAACTACCGTTCCGTGGTATTGTTTGGCAAGGGCACGCTGGTCAAAGCTGAGGCTGAAAAGATGCATGCGCTACAGGTGATCACCGAACACATCCTGCCGGGTCGCTGGGCTGAGGCGCGAAAACCAACGCCAAAAGAGTTGAACGCTACCACTGTAGTATCCATCCCGATCGAGAGTGCCTCTGCCAAGGTGCGCACCGGTCAACCGGGTGACGACGAGGATGATTATAAATTGCCGATCTGGGCGGGTGTGCTGCCGTTAAGTTTGCAGGCTTCGGCTCCGATCAATGACCCGCTGCTGATGGGCGGGATTCCGGTACCGTCTTACGTCTCGGGTTACAAGCGCGGAAAATAACCATCCGCTGGTTTTCGGCGGTGGGCATGGTTATTGCTTAAATCCTCGAAAATGTCATCGAACGGGGGCGCGGCTCGCGATGATTATACTGAGTCGTCAAGAGGCAATTTGCACCTTAACAATTTGAG
>CAYWXS010000211.1:0-5842 GCA_964462245.1 uncultured Anaerolinea sp. | reverse complement strand
CAACCTCCATGTCTGGCTGTAAACGATGACCACAAAAAACATTAGAACTAGAAATAATCAAAAGAGCAACCCGTAATACGGGGTCATTGCCCTGAAGTTCCCAAAGCTTTCAAAAAGGAATTAATAACCAACATGGTCGACTGGGTACGATGTGGCGTGCTGCCCATGCCGCTCGCCGAAAGTACAGCCTTTACCAAAGCATTTATATTACTTCCGCCACTCTGTTTTTCCTGCATAAAAGCCAGACCAGCATTCAGCAGATCGGTCATGTCCAAACCGCTATCCGTAGCGCTGGCAGTCTTGCCACCACCCATCAAACCATTCATCAGGCTGCCAAGCGCATCCTCCCCGGCCGGGCTGGTTTGTTGGGTTTGCCCCTGCGCACCGTTCATAAGCCCGCCCAGCAGCGTACCAAACAGATCCTCTTCAGCAGCTGGTTGTTCAGCCACAGCCGGGGCGGGTGCTGTCTGACCACCAGCGATCAAAGTTTCCAGTAACTTTAATGCGGATTGAGAATCCACTTCTTTCCCGGAAAATTGAGCAGCGGCCTGAGCCAGACCCTGGGCATACAGTTTTCCCGAGTCACTCTGACTGCTCTGCAAAAGCTGGCGGGCTGCCAGAGACAGTGCAGCGCTGTCAGTTTTATCTTTATTTTCCAAAAGAGTACGCGAAATGGATTGAAAAGTCTGGACCATGTTATCGCCATGATCCTGATTTATCTCATCCGCCTGGTTAAGTGGCTGTTGATTCTCAACCAGCGTTTGGGTAATAGTTTGAAAAATATTTGCCAACGAGATTGCATTTTGAGTCATAAGTTCCCTGATCACATTTAATATTTCAACTGATAAAGCCGCGATGTCCAACCCTCAGCCCCGAAAAACTACTCCCCGGGTAACAAGCCGATAAACACCACCAATAAGAGTTAATAAGGTAATTATATCATTTCAGACCAAACTACCAGGAAAACATTTGATGAATTGATTCATTATACAACTTTTGGTAAGCGTGGAGTGTTCTCTATGGTAATCAACCATAAGCTGGGGTTAAAAGTCTTATTCGAGTCATTCTAAATTATAATCAGAAGGGCTAGAGATATTTTTCGCTGGGTACCACAATCGTCAGGCACCAGGGAAATATTTTCAGTTTTATCGAGATGATTGATCCATAAAAGTGTGGTTTGGAAAAAATTAGAGTGGGATAAACAAAATCATTTTTCAACCCAGGAATGTTTCCGTAAAGATCGGACCCAACATGGTATTGGAGCAAAATATGTCCATCAGCACAGCCATCACCCGTGTAGATTATCAACAAATTATTTCTTTAATCGCTTCGGCCACCCGCCGGGTTGGCTTAATGGCACCCGGAGTGACAGAGGCTATTGCAAAAGCCCTGCTGGAGAAGTGGGACGCGTTGGGGTCGGACGCAGTCCGTGTCATTCTGGATATTGACCCGGAAGTGGACCGGCTGGGCTATGGAACCACTTCTGCCGTAAAGATCTTGCTGAACTACGCACAATCAAAAAATACCATTATCCGGCAGCAGCGCGGAATCCGGATGGGCGCGTTGTTGATTGACGACAGCGCCCTGGTCTATGCCCCCATCCCTGAATTAATCGAAGCCGGCTCGGTCAATGGCTTTTTCCCAAACGGCATGTTCCTGGAGCAGATCCCCGCTTCGCTGCTGGCTGAATTCGGGTGGGCAGACGCGGAATCACCTGCCGCGCTCGAGCAGATGGAAGCCATCTCGCATGAACAGTTGGACGAAGTCATCACAAAATTGGAACAAAACCCGCCCCTGAGTTTTGATATTTCGCGCACAGTGCGTGTTTTCAACAGCCTGTTTGAATTTGTGGAAATCGAAGTGAAAGGCTGCAACATTGAGCGCAAGACCATCACAATCCCCAGGCATCTGATGGCGTTCGTCCCCGATCATGTCTCACGCGAGAGAATGCGCAGCACTTACCAGTTGGTAAGCGGCAGCAGCATCATTTCTGGAGACGAAATAAAACGGGCCCGCAAAAAATATGTCGATCACTGGCTAAGGAACTTGCCCGGTTATGGGCAGGTTGTTTTCCGAAATGAAAAGGCGGAGCTTCAAAAGGGTGTGGAATTGCTCAAACAGTTTATTCTTGACTACAAGGCCAAAATCAGCACAAACTTACAAGGTGAACTGGATGCCAATCGAGAGCGCCTGGGTAGTATGCTTTTCCGCGCCATGCAGCAAAACCCGACCGAAGAATGGCAGCGCTGGTTGGAAAATTTTTCTAATGACACCCAGTTGGAAAAATGGATTGATAATGAGCTGCGTAAATTGTTTGGCAGCGCTGAGGATTATCTTTCTGAAATGAAGGTAACACTGATTTTCAAGGGTGTTACATATGAGATGTTGAATGATCCACATTTTATGGAGACTGCCCAGCATACAATTCCGAACCTGGACAGTTTACATGATGAGTATGTTGCGGCGCCCGTTTCGCAAGCACAATTATTTTGACCGCACCTCACTTCAGATAATCACGCTGGACCCTTTGATAATGTCATCGACCGGTGCGGCTCTCCCACCTTCCCGATGCTTCCCGGGATTAACAACTGCACGAAAATTCTGATTATTCAATAGAAACCCCCACCGCCATGGCAAACCACTGACCAGCTTTCGCCACGCAGTTAAAACCAGCTTTACCAAAACGCCAAACCAAAGGCGCAGCAAAGGACTATAATCCAAAGAAACTGGGCTGTCCGCGCTTTCGGGAAAGTGCCCGGATTTCCCCACACTATTTAGTAATTTTCTTACCAAATGCAACAAATGAAACACATGTTGCTTGACGTTTTTTTCGAGACCATACTCTGCTAAAAACAGCTTTACAATGGAGCGAAAAATGAGTGAATCAACAATAAATGTCCTGATTACGGCTATCGCAGGCATATTAACTGCCCTGATTACAGCGATCGCCTCTATCATCACCAAAATCCAGGAGAAACGCTTCGAACTTGAGAAATTAAAACTTGAGAATGAGTTAAAAATATCCAGAAACTCAAAGGATAAATTTAACCATAAGCAAGATAACAATCAACAAGCAACCATCCGCTATCCTGAAAAAATTAACACGAAAGATATTTTCTCACAAATTAATTGGATTCCTACTATTGCAATTACACTCCTGACTGCGGCAGGCACCGTCGCAATAATGACATTTCTATCATCATTACGTTCACCATCGCTAAATTTACTGACCTTGGAAACTATCCAATTTGATTATGCTGATTCTCCGACTAACCACGGTTGGAATATATTCGAAGGAGATACAGCAAAGATAGCCTTTGAGAATATCAGCGATAGTACTGTAGGGAATGCCTTAAAAATTTCAACCCCCTCCGATAATTTTTATGCCATGGACTATGATTTAAGTCCAAAAGTGAAGGAATTTGGCAACTTTATCGATGTTGTCTCAAAATTTGATTTTGACCAAAATAGTTTTTATACGTACGTCAGTATGACAAATGCTTCTGGTAAAACTCAAAACGGTTGGCTAAAATTTAAAATCGGAAAAGACAAGCCGCTGCCTTACCAGAAATCCACAGGAGAACCAGAATGGTTATTTTATGTAAACCCTGTATTATTTCCGAATTCTGATTGGGTAAAAATGCGAATAGATTTAATAAAAGCAGTTCAAGAAACCTATGGGATAGACGGTTGGACCTATAATAAGTTACTCAAATTTAGAATTCGTGGTAATCTCTCAATAGATTCTGTCACAATTTTCAAAAACGATTAATCCTATTTACGGCACTATCCAAAGTTCACAGATTATTTATTCCGCCTACGCAATACAAAATTACAGTGAAGTGAGAACCTCCTTATGAAATCAATCGGAACATTCCCTTTCGGGCAGCCAGTCCAAGAAGTTGTGCAAACAGACCGCACACCCAAGGACGTTTTTATTCTTGGCGTTTATGCAAGCGCAGTTCATGCACATTGGGTTGATCCAAACGATAAAACGCTTGTGCATGCCCTGGCAGTTGCGAGTGAACCCACAATTTTTTGGCGCGGCGAAAACGCAGAATCCATTATTCAGCAAATAAAAATTCCCGAAGAATTGGGAAAACTCATACCGGCAGAACAAGAATTCAACGGGCCCTCCGGAATGGCACTGGATAACCTGATTTTGAAACCTTTGGGTCTGGATCGAAACAAAGCCTGGCTGTGCGATTTGGTGCCACACAGTTGCAGCAACTCTGCTCAGAATAGCGCAATTGAACGGGCGTATCTGCCCATTGCTAAACGCTATGGGTTGGCTGCTCCGTCGGTTCCACCTATCCCGAATATTATGACCACCGAAAATCGCAGACAAGCGATTATGGATGAATTATTTGACTCCGGTGCAAAAACTTTAATCATCCTCGGCGACAAACCTGTTCAATGGTTTTTAACTTACTTTGATGGGCGCTGGAATAAGCTCGCAGACTTTGGGCGCGATGGCAAATCTTATGGGCGGCTGCATAAGGCGCAAGTTGCTGGCAAAGAGCTGCAGGTTCTACCGCTCGCCCACCCACGCCAAATTGCGCAACTTGGGCAATCCTCATCCGTTTGGTACAATCTGCATAAAACCTGGGTTGAACAGACGGCAGGTTAGCTGCCCAATCCTGCAACTCGGGCTAACTTCGCGCGAAACTTACAAGTCTTCATAAAAACAGGTTTTCATCTCTAAGCATGAAAATCTGTTTTCAGATTAGTACTTTCATGAACGACAGGGAGAAGGCCATGTTACTGGGTGCCATTGCGGGTGATGTGATTGGCTCGGTGTATGAACACCATGCCGCGCAAAGTTATGATTTTCAGCTATTCTCCAACTTGAGCAAATTCACGGATGACAGCGTCCTGACCCTGGCTGTAGCGGATGCCATCCTGGATGGCGGCAGCTATGCGCAGAAGATCCTGGAATACGGGCGCCACTATCCGCATGCCGGCTATGGCAAATCCTTCAAAGGCTGGCTGCAGGCTGACGATCCGCAGCCGTATCACAGCTACGGCAACGGCTCCGCCATGCGCGTCAGCCCGGTCGCCTGGGCTTTTAACACGGTTGAAGATGTTCTACGCGAGGCAGAACGCTCGGCTGCGGTCACACATAATCACCCAGAGGGCATCAAAGGCGCCCAGGCCGTGGCACTCGCGATCTTCCTGGCGCGCAGCGGGTCCCCCAAAGAAAGCATCAAAGCAGAAATTGAGACGCGCTTTGAATATGACCTATCCCGCAGGTTGGATAGTATTCGCCCCGTTTACAAATGGGACGTCACCTGTCAGGGCTCTGTACCCGAATCAATTATCGCCTTTTTAGAGTCATACGATTTCGAGAGCGCCATCCGCAACGCCATCTACCTGGGTGGAGATGCCGACACCATGGCGGCCATCGCCGGCGCCATCGCAGAGGCCCATTACGCTGGTGTCCCGCAGGCGCTTGCCACACAAGTCTTGAAGCACATCCCGCCCGAACTGCTAGCAGTAATTGAGCGCTTCGACCAGAAATATATTTATAGCTTTTCAGATAATGATTTCGAATCGTAGTGGCGGCTTCAGCCGCTTCACCCCCTCCAAACGCTGAAATCTTGGCTGCAAATCCAAAACCTTTTCGCAGTACCGTATAACTTGCTATGCAATACGTGGTAGGTCACTATCCAACTCAAACAACCTTTCTCTCCAAAGTATAATTTCTTCCCAATTGAAACAAACAACCCGAAAAACAGGTTGTTTTGCACCCCCTTCCCGTTTTTCGGGATGGTCCCGATCACTGCACGGGAAGGGATACGTTTTGTCAAGAGGCAGAAAGTAAAATAAGCGCATGAATTGA
>CAYWXS010000210.1:0-5843 GCA_964462245.1 uncultured Anaerolinea sp. | reverse complement strand
CTTTTGCCGCACTGGACTTGGCCGGAACGCGTCGGTCAGGGGGTGCCGGTGCACCTTTACACCACTGGTGACGAGGCAGAACTTTTTCTCAACGGCAAGTCCCTCGGACGCAAGAAAAAGGGGCAATACGAATACCGATTGCGTTGGGATGACGTCATATACGCTCCTGGTGAATTGAAGGCTGTAGTCTACAAAAACGGTAAGAAATGGGCAACAGATGCGATTAAAACTGCAGGTTCAGCGACGAATATGACCCTTGAACCTGACCGTTCACTGATAGAGGCCAATCTGAAAGATCTCTCTTTCGTCACAGTGACTATCCGCGACAAGAGCGGAACGAAGGTGCCGCGTTCGAAGAACTTAGTGTCGTTGACCGTCAGCGGCCCCGGCGAAATCGTAGCCACCGATAATGGCGATGCGACCAGCCACGCCTCGTTCCAGTCGCCGAATATCAAGGCATACAACGGCCTGGCACTGGCCATCATCCGTGCCACCGGTCCGGGAAAAATCACAGTGACTGCGAAGAGTGATGGCCTTTCAAAAGCAACGGTGGTAATTAAAGGTCAGTGATGAACGACAGCCCATTTAAACACAATAGAAAATGAAAAAGCAAATTTATTATTTCGTATTCTCGCTTTTAGTATTCACATCTGTTCAGGCTCAAACGTTACAGCTATTGGATCATGCCGGTCTGAAACTCCAATTAGAAAGTAATGGAACTATTTCCGCAGTTGAATTGAATGGTTCAACATTACCAAACGGATCAATGGGTGGTTTCTATTCACGAGATCCGTTAAACGCTACAAAAGTTCCACTAACAGGAACAGTATCTACCATTTCAGCTGGAAAATTTCAACTAAATCTCACGAATTCCCTCAATGACAGTGTGACAGCAGTGATTACTGAAGGAGCAGGCTTTATTGAAGTTACAGGTGAATTGAAAGACCTTACAGGCACGGATCGTGGTTTGTGGCTCGGCTTTAATTTGCCTGTGAATACGATTGGCTGGACTTGGGGTCACCACCTCAACACCGCTAATCTTGTTGTTACCGGCGCTGCTTCCGGTTATTCGGGGGATGATCGTTTATTGATTCCTATTCCGGCCGTATGGAGAACCAACGGCGGAATCGCGCTGTGTATCCCTCCGACCGATCCGTGCGTGTTTGAGAATAGTGCGGATGCCAGCGGCCTCCGCATCCAGATGGCTTACGGTCTGTCGCCGTTGACGACCCAATTCCCCTCGAAGGCGCCCTTCCGATTCCGAATTTACACCATCGACGGCACGTGGGGCTTCCGTGACGCACTCGCGAAATACTATGACTGGTATCCCGATTACTACAGCATCGAGCCATCGGCCATGAAGCGTCTCAACCATAGACGCGATTGGTTAACCATGAATTATGAGAACATGGCGCCCAGTAAAAACGATATGGCCGGTCTCGCCTCTCCTGAGTTGGGACAGTATTGTGCCTACACCAAAATTACTGCGCGCCCTGCGGGTATGACGGGTGTGGAAACCCTCTTGGCTACGGATACCCAAGGCTACCTTAATGCCATAGCCAATTGCACCGACATCATGCATTACGATAGAAAACTACAGGATTCGTCGTTGGTCAACGGTCGGTTAGCTATCAGCAACTGCGTCGCCTATCACCCCGACGGAACATGGAGCATGCAAATGGGTCCGGCAGCAGGGACGCTAGACATCGGTCACAATGTCAGCCCTTATCTTTTTAAGGATGCCGCCCACCCAAATTTTCAGATTTTTGGCGATATGTATCTGCGCAGGCCAGCAAAGCTCCTTGGTTTAGACCCAAATTTTACCTTCATACACTGGGATGTTATGGGCGGGAGGAGCACGATCGTTAACTACCGTCGCGAACATTTTGCCTATACGCAACATCCTCTCACCTTCGATCAGTCGGGGCGTCTCTGTCTGCCTACACTGTTTACGAATTATGAGTTGTTTAACATCTTCCGGTTGCAGGCAAATCAGGGTGGCTTTTTTCATGAGGGCGCTGGCATGCAGAGTTTTAAAATTAAAACAACAACGGAATTGCTGGGCGGTCAAAATCGGATGGGCATGTTCTTCATGAGCTCGTTAATGCAAAGCGGCTGGAACGAGGACGGGGATAAGTATCACGATCTCACCACCTACGATGAGAGACGCATCTATATGGGTCGCAAAGCATTTCGGGTTGGTTTTGGTCCTGCCAGCAATTATACTACGAACACGACCCCGTATATTGATATCGTCAAAAGAACCATGGCGGATGCCATTGCCTACGGCTTAACCTGCGAAGCGCCCGATAACTATTTCTACCCGACCAACTTTACTTACTACGACCCAATCAATTCACTGTTCTCCACGCCAGTGCATCAGGCGCTGTGGAACAATTACATACCTGCCAGCGAGGCCATTCGTCTTGCGGGCTGGGAGCCAGTCACCTACGCCTATTCCAATCCATCCGATTCAGTGGCGATTAATCGCTTCGGTCGTGGTGATACGATCTATATGACAGTTTGGGGTCCTAATCCACCTCCTTCGGTTGAAATTGAAGTGGATTCGGCAGGACTTGAGCTGACAAACAATCCGGCTTTCAGTGAAATCCTATCAAATACCCAAATTACGGTTACGAAAAGTACGAAAGGTTGGAAATTGGCATTTTCGATGGAACAATATATGACACGCGTTTTAAAAATTCTAAGAAATGGTTCGCAAACTGCTATTATTGAACACCAGATGAATAATGCCAATGATGTGCAAATCTATCCAAATCCCACAAAATCGTTTATCAACTTAAAAAGCAGTCATGAAATTAAAAGTGTGGAAGTCTGCGATTTGAGTGGAAAACTAATCATGAAAACAATCAACCCCAAAAACAGTGTTGATTTAAGTTCAGTTCAGAAAGGAATGTACTTTTTAAAGATTTCATTGGATAATGGTGTGATTTTAGATAAAATTATCAAAGAATAAATATATGACCGAAAAACAGTGATTTTTCACATGTAAATGAGGATTTCGAAGACGATACATTTCACATGATAGAAATAAAGAAAAAAATTAGAAATAAAAAACAATTTCAACAATAAAATGAAAAAGTCGATAAATATTCGATTGAGAATAGTTGTACTATTGATGCTTAGCACTTCATTACAAGTAAAAGCTGCAACTGTTGAGGCTTCTAAAACTATCGGTAAAGAATTATCTCCTGAAAATATTGTGGACGGAGATCTTTCTACCAAATGGATTACTGACGAAAAAGAAAGCGCTTGGGTAATTGTCGATCTAGAAAAAGAAACAGAAATTTCTAATGTGTGTATCTATTTCGATACACGCTGGCCTAAGGCATACAAAGTCCTTTATTCAAACGACAAGAGCACTTGGAATGCAATTCCATTGAATGCGAAACAAGGTTCCATCAAGATGAACTCACTAGTTCAGTACATTATTCTAAGCGAAAAAACGAATGCCCGTTACCTAAAAATTGAGTGTGGAAAGGCGGCAACCAGCAGTGGTTTTGGAATTTGCGAGATGAAAGTGAATGGGCAGCTCCTTGGCGACTTCTCACTTTCTGCAGCAAAGGAGAAACACCAAAACGAACCCATGTGGAATACTAAATTATCAGCGGCAGAACGGGCAAAAGACCTTTTAAAGCAAATGACATTGGAGGAAAAACTGCATTTGGTTAGAGGTTTTGGTAGTTTTTATATTGGTGGCATTGGGCGATTTGGCATTCCAGAACTCTACATGTCTGACGCTACTGGAGGGGTTCATATTAGAGATCGAGTCGAGGGGCTGCAAAAATCAATCGCATTTCCCTCACCCATTGCGCTAGCCGCCACTTGGGATGCAGAGCGAGCCTATCAATATGCTCAGTCCATTGGTGAAGAGTGCCTAGCAGGAGGTATTTCTGTCTTGCTGGGGCCGGGTATGAATATCTACCGTACATCGGAATGCGGACGAAATTTTGAATATATGGGCGAAGACCCGTTTCTGGCGGGTCATATTGTTGCGCCTTATGTGAAAGGGCTTCAATCGACCGGAACGATCGCCACGCTCAAGCATTTTATAGCGAACAATTCGGAAAATAACCGTAGAAAAAGCAACTCTGTAGTGAGCGAACGCGCTCTTCACGAAATCTATACACCGGCTTTCAAGGCGGGCATTGATGAGGGCGCGGGTGCCATTATGACCAGCTATAATCTGGTGAATGGCGAATGGACTGGGCAGAGCGATTTCACTACCAATTATCTTTTGCGTGATCAACTCGGCTTTAAGGGGCTGGTGATGTCGGACTGGAACTCGTTGGGCGATATAATTAAGACCTATCAGCATGGGGTGGATCTCATCATGCCAGGCGGCGACATGGTGGATGATGAGATGCTGCTATTAAAAAATGGTGCTATCACTGAGGCGCAAGTGAACAACAAAGTCAGCCATATCCTAACGGCGGCATTCCGCAACGGACTCTACGACCATCCTATCAAGGACGCTAAATTGCTGGCCAATTTCCCCGTACATGAACAAATCGCACGGAAAGTATCTGCCGAATCGATGGTGCTCTTGAAAAACGACCGATTGCTGCCGATTGCTACCGATGTGAAAAATATTATAGTGACGGGTGAATCTGTAGATGACTATGTATCTGGTAAAGGCTCCAGCCATGTTGGCGGTTATGATCATGTCAGCCTGCTGGACGGACTAAAGCGCGTATTGGGCAATCGCTTTACTTACATCAAACAGACGACAGCCGAACAAATCAAACAGGCTGATATGGTTATTGTCAATGTGGCGGTTATGGATCGGGAAGGCTCCGACCGGTCTTTTTCCATTGATTCAGCACAAGAAGCAACGATTAAACGTTGTGTTGAAAATAATCCTCGCACAGTAGTGGTGATGCAAGTAGGTGGTGGTATGCGAATGACCGACTGGATTGACAAAGCCGGAGCAGTGCTTTATGCCTGGTATGGTGGACAATATGGAGGAGATGCAATTGCGGACATCATCACAGGTAAAATTAATCCATCAGGTAAATTACCCATCTCCATAGAAAAAGAATTTGCAGACTCACCGGGTCACGACTACCGGGCTTCGGAGGAAAACAAAAAAGAAGGAAATAAGGAGACTACAGTTAATTATAACGAGGGAATTTATGTTGGATATCGATGGTATGAGAAAAAAATATTGAACCTTTATTCCCATTTGGCTACGGGCTGTCCTATACCACATTCAAATACAGCGATTTGAAAATTTCAGCTAATGACACCTTGACCGTTTCATTACAAGTGAAAAATACAGGCAGCGTAGAAGGTGCAGAAATTGTTCAACTCTATGTTCAGAATGCCAAGGCGAGTATAGATAGGCCAATTAAAGAGCTCAAAGGATTCAGTAAAATAAACCTAAAAGCGGGAGAATCGCAGTCCGTTTCCATGAAATTATCTCGTTCCGATTTCTCTTTTTGGGATGAAAAAACCAAAGCATGGAAAGCCGAACCGGGCAAGTTTACAATTCGTGTAGGATCGTC
The DNA here is from genome assembly GCA_964462245.1 of uncultured Anaerolinea sp. GTDB lineage: Bacteria > Chloroflexota > Anaerolineae > Anaerolineales > Villigracilaceae > UBA5195. The sequence goes on along the minus strand of CAYWXS010000210.1, from coordinate 315 downwards.
ATCGAAAAGCACTCCTTTGAGTGCTTCATATATTTTGCGTTAAAATCATTGACTTCTTTTCGACAAAGCCAATACAAAATCTTTATCATCCGATAAAAGTCTTGAAACAGATTATTCTTACTGTTTCAAGACTTTTTGTGTAGTTTAATCAAGAAAATTAAAATCCGAATAAACCACCATTCAAGAAGTTGTAGGTTGACTTTTTCGATGCCTTAGTCAAAAGCTTTTAAAATAGTAGCTTTTTGAAACAAAATCACTCTTATATTGAGACTTTATTGCAGGGTTCAGGCACAATAATGTACTTATATTTGCAAT
>CAYWXS010000209.1:0-5853 GCA_964462245.1 uncultured Anaerolinea sp. | reverse complement strand
AAACGTCTTCGTTTCAAGTGTGCTCATTGCGGTTTTTCAATCTCCATCGAACATCTCACGAAGCTATCTTTCGCTTCCAATAACTTTCTCATCCCCGCGCTTTTCGCAGGACTATCGCGCTCGGTTCTTACGAACGCGGAGATAAGTTATACCTCGTGTTATGCCCCGCCTTCTGCCTGGTTAAACAAAACTGGTCCAGGAAAAATCACGGCAAACGATGGGATTAATCATCGTTATACTGCGTGAGCTTTCCTCGACCAGAACTTTAATTCTCAGCCCGCTAACCACCTGCCCGCATTTTTGCGCCTACTCTGACCTGGTTTACCACCAGTCACTATTTCAGCGTGTCCTCGTGCAGATGTTCCAGCGTTAATGATATTGAATGACAATGTCAATAGATAACTCGTCCTTGATGACACTATGATTATGGTATATACTGTAATCAAGACGAGGAAAGAAAAAAAATGACTGAACGAAAACTTAGCCGCGACGAATGGGATAGATTGAACGATCAATTCAGCCGCACTCCCGATCCTGATGAAGGTTCTTCGGCTTCGGGAGAGCATTACATGCTTGCTTTTATTTTGAACAAGCTTGGGTTTCATCCTATGTCTCGGCGTGAAGCGATAACAATCGCAGAAAGGTTACTTTCCAATGGATGGACTGAAGAATAAACCAGAATGGCTCAAGCCTGGCGCGCTTGTCAAGGTACAGCACTGGCATGGATTGATCGAAGATGTTGCTATTTCTTCTGAGCGGGTGATGGTGCTGATCAAATCAGCAAAGGGAATATGGAGGAACCAGCGCGATGCTTCTGAATGGTTGGAATACATTGAAGGTCAAATTGTTATCGCGGATCCAGATGAGTTTACAGCTGACTTGAATGCTCACGCAGACCGCATACGCCGGATGCTTACCGACCTGGAAACTTTCGCGCATGATGTACGCCATGTCGTCTAACGAGTGGGGGGGGTCACGCGCCGGGGCGGGCCGAAAACCAACTGACTTGCCTAAAATGCGGCGCGTCCTGGTATCTTTATTGCCTGAACAAGTTGAATGGCTGGAAAGGGAAAGTAAGCGCACCGGACAACCTGTGGCACTGATCGTGCGCCTGGCTTTGGAGTTGTATAAATCGGCTGACGAACAGGAAAAAGTTTATTGATGAATAAGCATCCAAACAAAACGCGAAACTTGTTTATATTATCAACAATTTAGCCTGGCAAGGTTTTCAGCCACTCGTCCAATGCGTCCTGGAAGAAGCCGTTTATATCTTCCATGCTCTCTTCCAGGGCTGTGTCAATCGTAATCCAACCACGCTTGGCGTGAACGTTCCACTGCTTATCACCCTGCACCCAGGGTGCGTAACTGGTATTGTTGCCGATCTCGCCCACCACGCCATTATTACTGGCTTCAACCGAAACTGCCCAAGACTTGCCCAGCAGCTCACTCTTACCGCCACGCGCCAGTTTGTAACCCTGAACCTGTGTCATTTTGCGGATACGCGCACTGGCATTCAGTACGCCAAAAGCCTTGCCCACCTTTTGCCCGGCGTCTGTCCACGGGCGCATTATAGGGTACCACCAGCCGCGCCCGCGTTCGTAGTAACCCATCGGCTTGCGGGTCTTGACGCTGAACCGCCCTGGCTGATTGGCTTCGGTTGAGGGTGGGTACTCGCTCACGCGCGCCTGCACTGCGCGCACGCTCCTGGTCATGGCTTCTTTCAGGAATGGAAGAACCGTTTCGGGCGCATCTTCGAGCGCCTTCAGCAGAGCTTCGAAGCCTTCGATGTTGATGGTCTTAGGGTCGGTCATAATAAAACGGCGCTTTTCAGCGCCGCTCCTTCTTCAAGTGTTCAAGTTGCATGGCTGCGCTCCAGACCCCGTGATAAACGTGTTCGCGGTTGTAGCCCTGAGCCTTCCCTACTGCGCTCTTGAAATTATCATAGTGGATATCTTTGGTTAGCGCAGCGATACCTCTTGCAAAATCTTCGTGGGTGACGGCCGCCCGATACTTGTAATCTCCGTACGGCGTGGCGATGGGTTCGGATAACTCAGGCATATACTTTTCGCGCAGTGCTTCCAGATCACCTTCCACACGCGAGCGCACGGCCAGCATGGGTGCGTTGGTCTTTGCGCCGTCTATGGGTTTCTCGACGACTGAGAAAAAGCCGATTGTTGTAAATAGCCACATGCTAGTAAGCCTCTTCTGGGCAGTCGCCTAATTTCTGGTCGTACTCGTGCGGTTCTTTCATGCGCTCGATCAACCAGGGTGAGTGTAAATAATGATCGCCTTTTGCTGAATTATTCACATTCCCGTCTGGCGGTAAAATCGTTCTTACTGGAAGCGGGGATGGTCCTGGTCTGTAATCTATATATAAGTATCCCTGAGACCAGGGAAGTTGATGCTGTTCAATGGAAGCTTCGCAGGGGCGACCGTCCAAGTCGAAAAATATTCCCGGAGATATTCCATAGGATTCATCTGTCCATTGTGCATTTGTAATCTTCATAAACATTCTCCCTTCAAGTAATTATACCTTACGGCTGTTTATTGTACGTAAATATAGTCAAATGGCGTCTGTCCAAGCAGGCACAAGAATTCGTTTTCATCCTCACCCAGAAAAGCTGAACTAGAATCGTTTGGCCCGCGGTCTGTGAAATAGGTCCCCATCACATTCGAAAACGGAATCCACTGTTCGGTAAAATGTCTGCCTGCTACCGGAGATGAATTTAATAGACTAAGCGATTCGGCTGCGCCTCGAGTTTCTATAACATCTGTCTCGCCTGGTTTGTGCTTCTTTATAGCTTCATCGACTTCCATGCGTACCAGCCGAACTCTTTTATTCACCTTATCTATATTCGGCATATCCGTATTCATCAATATTTCGTATGTAAACGCATGGTAGGCATCCATCGTTTTTTTGAATTTATCTAATTCACCTGGGGCAGAAGTTAAATTATCAAAGCACTGTTTCGAATAAGAAAGACCATCTTTCGCGCCTCTTTTCGTTGGGCGCCAATAAAAGTCAGAAGTCGTATTCTTCCCTTGCGTAGCCAGGTAATACTTATAAGCCCGCGAACGATCAGACCAGGACGATCCACCCTGCGCAGCCATCCAACTTGACAGTATTGTCGGGTCCCCACCTGCCGCGGTAATGGTTTTGTGCAATTCCGCCAGGGTTGAATTCGGCCCACGGAAATTATCATAAACTTTCCCGTTCTCATCTCTTACCTGCACGTCGTATCCGTCAAAAGCACCCGAACCGCCATGCGAAGCCGACTTGCTGTATCCGCGCGATGAGTCCAGCTTGCTCGGCAGCTTCTGGACAATCCCTTCCTTCCTGAGATTGACCGCGTTGTACCCAAAGCGGTCCTGGTAATCACCGGTCCAGTTCGCCGCGCTCATTTGATCGGCAGTCTCTACCAGGTGATTCATTTCGTCCAACCTCTTACTCAGTATGGGACGTATATCGGGTGAAGCTGCATCCAGGATTTCAACACGCTTGCTGTTTAATATACGCGCCTGATCGATAATAGTTTTATATTTCATGTCACCAAATACTTCCTTGGTCTGATCGTTCTTGACAGTAGTTTTACCGCGTAGTGTCCACAGCTCTTCGGGATACTCGCTGAATTCCACTTTGCGCCCGCCCTGGGCACGGAAGCGCAGTGAGCCGCCATTATCAATACGCCAGGCTTTGCCCTTCTCGTCTACCAACACGTTGTCTGCATCCAGCCCGATCACGTCCCAATTGCTCAATAAGGCGTCTGCTGCAAAATCCTTTTGAAGTTGAGTTTTGACCTTCTTGATTTCAGCAGTATCGCCGCCGTTGAGAACTTGCTTTAACGTGCGCGCATTCGGTATAAACTCGCTAACCTTGACCGGCCCGGTCGGTGTATCGTAGACCTGGTAAGTGGGCACGTTGGCGCCAATCGTTTGATAGAGCGCGTCTGCCAAACTTTCTTCGCGCAGATGATCCGCACTCGCCCCGCGCTTGACCACGAACTGCTTACCCTTTGCGTCTTGCATGAGCTGAGCACCGGTGGAACCGCCCAGGCTCTTAACGGGCTTAAGTAGTTCGACAGTTTTCGGGAAGCCTTTTGGATTCGGTTTCGGTTTCAATACTACGTTAGGCGCAGGGATCGGTGTCGGCACAAAGACCTTTGCAGGTGTCGGGGCGATAACCGCGGCAGGCTTTTTGGTAGTAGTTGCTTTCTTCACAACCGGTTTCACGACCGGCTTTATCGTTGGCGCAGGCGGAGTAATTGGAGCTGGCGGTGTGAAGGGTTTAGCGTTTACCATAAACGCGATAGGGTCTTTTTTTCCAGCGAGGATAGCGTCATTTTCTGAAACTGCTGACTGTAAAATCTTTAGGTCTCTTTCTTTTCCGGACGCATTGGTAGTTTGCTCGATTAACTTGACTGCTTCATCGGGTGTTGCCCAGACAGTATCTTCGGTTTCATTATCCATCTTTGCTTTGTCGAAGCCGTCCGAACGCATCACAAAGAAATAATTACGGCTCGAACCGCTGTCGAATCCGTTGGGGACGAGACCAATAATCTTCCCTGTGTGTCCACTTTCCTGTTCGACTTCACGGATGGCAACATCTACCGGGTGCTCTCCATAATTACCGCCACCTTTGGGAAATGTCCATGCATATCCATCGAAATTACCAGTGGGTTTACGCAGTAAGACGCGGCCTTGATCATCGAAGATCACACCGCCATAGCGTAGTTTCTTTGCGCCTGGTGGAATATCCCAGGTAGGCTCGCTGGCGTGTAAATCAAGTTCCTTAAGCGCATAGTTTGGTATTACAAAGACAGGAAGCGAAGCAACCGGGGTAACGGGCACAGGGGATGGCGTTGAAACAGTTGGTATTGCAGTAATTGTTGCAGGCAGGTTTACCGGCTTGAATACCGCATCGCGTTCTTTGTTTGGCTTTACTACAGCCACAACTGAACAGCGACAATTAACATGTGCCGGTGGGTTCTTGATTGAATTGCCTTTCTTATCCTTTCCGAACTCTTCGCCAATCTTGGCAACCTTGCCATGCAGCGGGCCGCAAATTTTACAGGTAACTTCGTCCCTGTTCGTATGCCATTTTATTTCTGTGATCCCCTCCTGCTTGTAGGCCATGATCTCACCCTCGGCATAGGCGCGGGTGGTTTCGGTCACTGCAATGGCCTGGGCGCGGATTTCTCCATAATGGATCAGCGACTGCTGCAGCTGGCCGTAGGTGGCGCCGGGTGTCTCGACCCACTGCGCAATCATTTCACCGATACCGGCTATGCTGGTCGTTCCAAGCTGCTTGAGCAAGTTGTCGGTGTAATCGCGTGCCCAGCTGGCCGCGTTGGCATTAGCCAGGTTGGGGTTAAAGCCAATACCGGCTTTCTGGGCGGCTTGTTTGGCTGCATCGAACGCCATCTGTTCCAGACGAGGTTTCAGAATGGCCAGCAAGTGGCCTTGTTCGTTGTTCCAGAAAGAGTCATTCAGGGGCATCGATCGCTTCTCCTGATTCGTATACCAGCACCCCGTCAATCGTGATCACGTACGCGCGCGGTCTGGCTTGGGGCAGAACGTGGATCTCGATGTCTGTTGTTTTCGTTTCACCATTGTGTAACAGGCATTCCAGGTGAACGGTGTGGTAACTGTCTGGTTCGCCAATGTGCAGGGTGATTTCGCTCATGCTTAAATTCCTCCGTGATAGAATCCGCGCATGGCCATAGTCACGCGCAACGATGAAATTATTGCCACAATCCACTTTGAAAATGAGCGGCTGATTGTCCGCGCCATTACGCAGGACGATGCAGACCGGATTTTGGCTATCATCTCGGTGCCTTACAGTAGGGGTTATCT
>CAYWXS010000208.1:0-5902 GCA_964462245.1 uncultured Anaerolinea sp. | reverse complement strand
CTTCGCCAACAACTCAAGTCACCCGACGTTAAAATGCTTCTTGCGTAAGTCCTATAAAAGTATTCTGCCGCTGTACGTGAGGCAGTTTTACGGTCTATGTAAATTGACGAAATCCAAACCACCCAACAAAACCCCCAGGAGGAAGCCCAGATGACAGACCAAAGAACTTACAAGACCAGTAATTTTGACTTTCAATATTTTTCACAAGAAATTTCCCGTTTCTTCGAGAGCCAGGATTTCGAAGTTCAGGTCGTGGCTTCTCCCGGCGGAGTGATGATCCAGTCTCGTGGAAAAGACTTCATTAAGAAATTTAATGTTGCACTGACTGTAACGGCAACCATCCAGGGAGACAACGTGCTGGTGCAGACTGGCAACGCAAAATGGGGTGCGAACGCAGTTACTGCTGTGGCGGCCTCGGTCCTCTTCTGGCCGCTCCTGGCACTTCCCGTCTATACTTCCTTTAAGCAAAAGCAAATCATCGATGAAACCTGGTCGCTGGTGGAACGTTACATGGTTTCGATTGGAGCCTCTCCCGCCATGTCAACCGGGTTTGTCTCACAGCCTGTGTCCGTTCAACCTCAAAAGCCTGTTACAGCCGACGTCGCTTGCCCATCTTGTGGTGAGTTCACCCGCAGTGAAGCCAAATTCTGTGATCACTGCGGCAAACCAATGCAAGCTGCGTGCGCGAAATGTGGGTCTGACCTGCGTAGCGGGGCAAAATTTTGTGATAACTGCGGTACAGTGATTGGCTGAAAAGAGCTTCTGATGCAGCGCCAGCGCCCTTTTCAAAATCGCGAGCCGGGGCCTCACGTCCGCGTTCGCAAGTGGTTTGTGATAATTTTTTCTCTGGCAGCAGCGCTGTGTGTGGCAGGCTTGTACGCCTGGAACACGGGCCTGACAAGAGATTGGATTTTGTTCGCTGGGCTGTTGGTTTTGCTCCTGACCATCTTCTTCTTACGGAGCAGGCTCGCTTCCTGGCTGCTGAAAGAAGTGGGCACACGGACCGTTCATTCTCAGGCTGGGGTGGTGCGCAGCGCCTTGCAAGCAGGTCTTCAACAAACAGAAGACTTGTTTGAGACGCGCAGCAAATCAGCTAAGCTGGAGTTGAAAAAGATGGCCGTCCAGGCCTCAAAGGAACTGGACCTGGCAGCAAACGGGCTAAAACGAGACATCCCGAGATATTCATCGCTACCGGCGAGCCTCTCTCCGGCAGGCGGACTGGTTTGCTCAACTTGCGGACAGGTGTTACGGAGCACATCCCGGTTTTGCGACCGCTGCGGCACGCCTCTATCCAGACGCTGCCCGGCTTGTGGAGGGCTGGTCCGTTCGGCAACCGCGCGTTTTTGCGACGAATGTGGAACAAGTTTGACAGAATGATGCGTTCTTCATTCGCAAAGAAGTCGAGACTGGAAATAATTCTATTGTTCAGATGAGCTGCTTGCCTTGTTGGATTCACGCTCATTGCCTTGACCACCCTTGCCTGTTAGGGAACTGGACAGTTACCTAAGCGAGAACCGACCTGCCTCCGGCTGGAGTTGCCAGAGGCCTTGAATTTCAAAAGTTGCTCAAAAAAATGCTCAGACCGAGTTTAGCCTTGGCCCGAGCATTTTTATATATTCGTAAAATTTGGTAACAATTCAGGCTTGCCAGCAAAAATAGGAATGCCGTTTGCGTTGAGCAGTCGGAGTTAAGCGAATTTCTTGCAAAATCTTAACCCAAAGTGCTTTTGTAACGAAGCATGTTGTGACCAAAAAAATCTTGCTGATCTTGTTAAGCTGGCCGTAGTAGTTGGAAAATTAAAAATGAAAACAACACTAACTCGCTATCTTATTTTTTATAATTGAGATGCTCTCTTTCAATTCATGACGGGTGGTTTGGAAATCTTTCTTACATCACCTGCTTGTATTTTAGATTTGGAACTGCTGAAAACGCCCAGCGACTCGCTAATCCTCTCCCCGGTCGACGAACATGAACGGCGGAGCCATCTCGGCTAACTTCGGTGAGACACATCCACCCATTCGTCCAGAAAACTACAGATAATAGTCAGGTAATTGAGAAGGGTGCTGCAGATCTCATCGGCGATGGTGAAAGGTTTCATGCTTGGCCTGGTTTGGCCCAGCCCTGAACCTGTAAAAACTCGTCGCTTTCGGCCTCGGTCTCAAACACACCGATATTGATCAACTGGTTTAGAATCTCATCGTCTTTGCCCGGGAGGAGCAGGAAGCTGGCCATCGTGCTTTCGTCCAAAATAACATAAAAGAGCGCATCCTGTTCAACTAGCAAAACGTAGCCACCTTCGAAATCAAACAACTTCCGTTGAACCGGGAAGCGTTGATTGAGTGGATAATTATAGGGTTGGATTTCGGTGCGCATGGGTAAATTCTCCTCGTAATTATGAAGAAAAACACATCAGAGCTACCTCGTACTGCTTTACTAACGCAGTTCCGGCAGTTCCAGGGTCTGAATGTCGCAAATCATTTCTTCCTGAACAGCCAGCGAGAGATCGACGCTCGTCCTGCACTCCGGACATGTAACCTTGATCGTTTGCGATGTCATACTTTATCGCTCCCATGTTTTCAGGCTGTTATCTTAGCCATCAGATACCGCCATGCTTATCATAAAACTCGCCAATATCGCGGCAATCTAACTCGTCGCGCATGGTGATTTAGCCACCGTAGCGGTAACGCCGCCAACACTTGAGACCGTCGATGAAGACCGGGTTTTCGCCATCGTCATTGTTTAAATCTGTCCATGGTTTCTCGCTCTGGCTATTGACTGCCCGCGCATTACACTCCCGGCAGACAAAGTTGGGATAATTGCGTGCAAAAGCCGGATCTGGTAATTCCTGACCACAAATACTGCAGGCCTTTTCTTTCGTATTCATTTTGTCCTTCTTCCTTCAACTTCCTTCAACTTCCTTCTACGCAACTTACCGATAATTATCATTCCGCTTCATGAACGTGAACAAATGTGCCATCACGCTATACATTTTTTTTCGGAGATGGAATATGTATCCCCAGTGTTGCTTCATCACCTTTTGGATGTGGAGGCAGGATATTATTGCCGGCCAGCACCATCTCTCGCATCACATGGACACAGACAGGCATACGCTGGTTGTTGGAAGGGAAGCCGCTCGCCCGAAGATGCAAGATCAACTGCTTTTATTATTAAATTAGCCAGCATATTTTCAAGGCTGAGCGCAAAATACGGTTCGATAATTTTTCTATAATTCTTTTCTTTGCATGGTCGATTTCATGCTCGTCGATCAGGATGTTGTGCGGTTCTGCATCGACAATATCCAGTGATAACCTCAGGCCTTGCCTACGCTGGTATCTGGATCGAACATCACGGAACCGGTTTGGACAACCGCAACTTGAATCTTTGAGTGCTTCGTGATTTCAGCCATCCAAAATCAACCTATTCCATCTTTCGAAGAAGAAAATAGTAATGTGTTGTTACGTTGCCAATTGGTTTTCGATATTCAGAACAATGTCTTCTGGCAATCTGTAAATATTCAGCTTTCCTGACATCGGGATTGGAGAGGGCAAAATACGTGGATTTTCGAGAATAAACCCGATCATTTCAGGGTTCCACCAGAATGGATCGTTAAAATTTGGGTGGTCGCTAGATGGGATGCCGTCCTTCTCTGTCCACACGTAGTGCTCGAGGGTCACAATGCCAATAACACAGCCATTGATGCTACAAAGCTGCTCAGGAAATTCGTGACCTAGTTGACGGCATTTATCGCGCAAGGGTTGCCATAATATTTGCGCCTCGGGTGACTTGCTGGAAACAATCGCAAGCGGCCCGACTGCGTGTTTGGGCGCCCAGCTGCGATTTTCGATGTTCTTTATTCCAGCTACGATCAGGCCAGCGTAGGGTTGTTTGACGGAAATAGCTTCCATGATTTTTTACCTGTTCCTCAATTTGGTATTTCAACTAATTTATTGACTATTGTAAACATTTTCTATCCAGCCAAGTAAGGCTGATATGACTTTGCACCATTATCGCATTATTTACAAGATCACTAATCCATCCCAAAATCCAACCATACCTTGCGAAAAGTAGAAACGAACCTCCCAGCACCGCCGCTTTCCAGGTTCATTCCTGATGTTATTGTAACAAGGTACTGGCGTTTTTGTTGTGTAGATTTCACCGCCGTAAAATACCTTTGTGACGAGAAATGCTTGTATACCTGGACGAGTCCCCCGATGTGATCTGCGTGCGGGTTGAGTGGCCACCATCAAGTCGATGCGATTTATGCCCTGAATTTGCAGATATTGGACAATCCCGGTATTCGGATCGCCGCCATCTATAAGCGTTATTTTTCCATCGGGTGCCTGGATGACAGTCGAATCGCCTTGGCCAACATTGACGAAACGGATGTGGACAACACCTGATGCAGTTTGTGGAAGTGCGGCTGTTGGTAATGCCAGCTGCGTATCAGTTGGCAGTACCGGAATTAGGGTTGAAGTAGGTGTATCAGTTGGCAGTACGGGGATTGGGGATGGAATTGCATTTGTTTGGGTATCCGCAGGTTTTGATGTTGGATCAGTTTGATGCACAATTGCGACAATGGTCTGCACAATCTGTGTTCGCAGTGCGGAAACATCAATAGGGCTGAAGGCAATTCCTGGTCCACAGCCCGAGATGAAAAGCGATAGAACTAATAAGAGCAGAAAGATTTTTTTCGTAATAGCCTGCCTCTTGATTACTCGAATCTTAATACTTTGGTTGATTTCCAATCCTGATAAGTGTCTATTCTTATGAAAAATTGTACTCGGCACTTGAAATAGCCAAGCGAATTTTGCTGTTTAATTACTTAGCCTGAATTAATTCCCAATAGTGACCAGTCAAGAAACATTCATTTATTTGAACCAGTCTTGTGTATATGGACCCATATCTCTGGTAGGAATAATGTATGCGCTTTTGTAGACGTCATTGGGGTTGTCGGGGTTTGGCCATGTTTCATACCAAACTTCGCATAAAGAATGCGGTGGTGGCGGATCGTATTTTAAAAATTGCTGCAAGAAAAGCACTTTTTTCCCATTTACGCGCATTATCCCAAAATCGTCTCGTCTCAACTCAACCTTTTCAATGTTGTCAAAGAAATTTGTGGATATTTGGGAAATTACCGAATTCCCCTCGTTTATGTGACATGTTGAAAAAGCGTGCGTTAAGATATAGTATTTGTTGCCATTGTCACAGGATAGTCGGGTAAAAATATTAATTTGATTGGTTTCATATACATATGTCGGCGCTTTTAAAATATAGTGTTGATAATCATCAACTAGAATTCGACCATTGCTCCATCTTGTTAATGAAAAGTATCCGGCAAGTTCGGACGGTCCTACTGTAATATAGTGGTAAAGTAAAACTAGACACAAAAATGGGCAAAAATAAGATGGTAAACTGTGCCAATGAGAAAGCACTATACTGCCCACCAGAAATCCGAAATTGTTTTGGAGATGTTCAAGGAAGAGCAAACGATCGCCCAAATTTCTTCCGCACACGGGATTCACGCCACCCAGCTTTACAAGTGGAAAACTCAGGCGGTGGAAGGTTTGCCCAAACTATTCGACGATGAGCGGAAAACCGAGAAGGCGCTGCAGGCCGCTCACGAACAGGAAACCAGCGAGTTGTACGCCCAGATCGGCAGGCTGACCACTCAGCTGGCCTGGTTGAAAAAAAAAATCTGGTCTCGAGCCTAACGAGAGATAAGCGTTGCCAACTGCTCGAGTCGGGCTATCCAGAATTGGCGTTGAAAACGCAAGCGGAATTGCTCGGTTTAAACCGATCTGGGTTATACTACCGGCCCGTTGGCCCAACGGGCGCCGAAATCGCCACCAAACATCGGATTGACGAAATTTACACGGCGCATCCCTACTACGGCTCCCGGCGG
>CAYWXS010000207.1:0-6042 GCA_964462245.1 uncultured Anaerolinea sp. | reverse complement strand
AGTTCAGACGTGTGCTCTTCCGATCTATCCAGGAAAAGCACATCGCGATCCGAGGATATGAGCGAGACATCAGTGAAGTCCGCAATTATTGGGAGGCGCTCCTGCGGATTGAGGATTGGGCTGCTCAGGGAAAACCACTCACTGATGATTTGATCCGCCGCCTGCATGCCCTGGTGGAATACGGCACACGCACCAAGCCAACACCCTATCGCGATGGACAAAACGTTATCCGCGATTCCCTCAGTGGGGGGATCGTTTACCTGCCTCCAGAAGCGGTGGATGTGCCTGGCCTGATGGCCGGACTGGTGAAATGGGTCCAGCGCGCCGAGAATGAGAAAATTCCCACGCCGCTGATTGCCGGCCTGGCGCACTACCAGTTTGTCACCATCCATCCCTATTATGATGGCAATGGACGGACGGCCCGCTTGTTGGCTACCTTAATACTGCATCGCGGCGGCTATGGGCTGAATGGTTTCTTTTCCCTGGAGGAATATCATGCCCGTGACTTAGAGAACTACTACGGAGCGCTTTCGGTCCATCCGCATCACAACTACTACGAAGGCCGGGCACAGGCTGACCTGACTTCCTGGCTAACCTATTTTGTTGGCCTGCTGGCAGATGTCTTCCGCACTGCCAAGGATGAAGCGCTGCGCCTGATGGATACGCCGCCTGCCCCAGAGCCGGAATTCCTGAGGCGGCTGGATCACCGCGCCCGGATTGCGCTGGGATTGTTTGCGAAACAGGAAACCATTACTGCAACGCAAGTCGCCCAGATCCTGGGGCTATCGGAGCGTATGGTGCGCAACCTGATGCGAGAGTGGGTCGAGCAGGGCTGGTTGTTGGTTGCCGATGATTCACGCCGGAAACGGGCCTACAAGTTATCGGAAATTTATCGGCAATGAAACGGAAATTTATCGGCAATAAACAAGTAATCGACAGAATTACATTCAGTCTCAGGATGTACTTGAGTATGTTATCTTTATTCCTGAGTTGGCTTGTGGGGAGCTCCAACTTCACAATTCCATGCCCGAGCTAATGGGCGATAATAATCCCACCATGACATGTTTTCGATTTGCCACCACCAGGCGTCAGGCAATTTCCACCAGGGACCATAAATAAGTTCGTCAGGCGGCGCGATATTACTGATTTTTCGCAAAAATTCTGCGGCAGCTTTCGTGTCACGATTGGTTCGCAGATAAGTAACTTCATAGATTGATCCTGTATACATCATCGGTAGCATCATTGTCGATACAAGTACACATGATTTTCCTTTCCCTTTTTTTACATTCTGGTCATCTATTTCGGTCCAACGCTGGATCCTGTCCGCCCAGAATTCCCGATACGTGATCCCGGGTGCGAGACGCTGAGCTGCCGCTACTTGCATCGGCTGGCCGGCTTTATAATAAAAATACCCAACCAGCGAAACCACGCCTACAACAACAGACAACAACCCCCAAACAACAAGCTTCCCAATCAGTTTTCCAATCATCTCTTTTCTCCTTGGTCCAGGTTCGACCTGCCACAATATGTGGCGTTCGCAAACTATGTCTCTCACGGTAAAAGTGAATATAGTCCATTAATAGCACGCATGTTCTTTTCTGTCAATAAAAATGAATGGTCCGATTGGTAGTTGTGGTAACCCTGGAAGGAGAGCGTTGTTTAAAATATTTGACACATTCATTAGAAGGGATGGATATTAGTCCTTAAGCGCTATAGGCCATTTTGGTTGGATAATAGACCCTTCCATGGATAATAGCCAACCAAATGGATAATAGCTTTTTATCACTTTAGATGCTAACTTAAGGGTTGTCCGTGATCGCGCGAAGTGCAATTTTCAATCCCTGGGGATGATTTATTGAGCCGGAAATCAAACTATTGACAGAACATATGTTCTGTAATAAAATACTCAAACATTCACCACCCAATCCCCCGCTCATAAGGTGGTGTTTGCAAGGCCTACCGTCCCCCCTACGGCAGGCCTTTTTCTTTATCACCAACTGGTTGAATTTAACACTTAAGGCTTTCGTTCTGAATCCGAGTTATTTATTTTTGGTTGATGGGGTGTTTTTGGGAAACCCAGATGCTGCCATCCGCGTGCCGCTTGCCGGCCTTGATAACTTCCAGATTCGTCATTAGCGTGTTGGCTCGCTGCAGGCGGGATTCGGACGCCAGGGCGCGATTGATTTCCTGAATTAATTTCTTCTGTACTTCTTCTGTTTCGCAAAATACATACAACCAGCCCTGGCCGGCATCGAAGGCGTTCTGCCATTTACGTGCGCGCGCCTCGCTATCACCTTTGTTAACATCCCGCTCAACCTCCACATGAATTTCCCGACCGTTCTTGCGTGCCAGAATATCTGGTGATGAGATGCGGCCATCACTCATGGGAATATTGATTTCCCCTTTCGAAACAATTTCATAACCTTCTGCTTCAAGAATGGTGGCTGCTTTCAAAACCAGCAAGGTATGCGCATCTGTACTGTGTGCAGAGCGAACAGAGTGGTATTCATTCTCTGCCGGCAGTTTTTGAGCCAAAAAGATATAGGCAGTTTCTCCCAATCGGTCGAGAGCCAACACCTGGGGAGGCGCGCCATTTCCGGTACCGGCAGTGTCTTCTATAGTAATAAATCCCATTTCCTTCAATCGGCTGATGACGTTTGAAACTGCCCCTGATGTGGAATCTATACTGAATTTATTTGCGATTGCTTTTACGATTTCTGGTCGTCGCGCTATACCGGTATCGCCGATCAACCGGATAACAAAAGATTGGCGTTCAAAACCTGCACTGGCCGCCCAGGTATTAAACCAGGATGGCACACAAAGGTTGTTCGATGGCATTTCTCCGGTTGGCGGATTATTTTTGAGTTTTTCGTTTTGAATGGAAAGACGATTGTTATCGCTTTGCATCCGTTCAATTTCTGCTAGAAGTCTCAGGTTTTCCTGACCAAATTTTTCACACCGCAGAAGTAATTCATCCCGCTCGTGAACGAGATCCTGATTATGTTGGGTGGCCTGCTGCAATAACCCAACTTCTGGAATAATGGAAACGGCATGCAGCTCAGAAATACGCTGGTAAACCACCCTGGACAGTTCTTCCATGCGGATGGCTTCCAGGCCGCCTTTTTCGTGCTGCTTTTGTTCAAGCCAGTCCGCAGCGATGAGTCTTGCCAGGTTGAACATGGCTTCACGGGCTGAGGCCCAGCGCGTTTCGGCAGCATCCCGCAGCCTGGTCTGGGTATCGATCAGGCTGTTTAGCATTTGCAGGGTGACCGTACTTACGGAATAGTCCCGATCATTTAGTGGGATTGGTTGACCGCCATCCATTGACTGGCCTCCAGTTCAGCAAGACTGGCTTGCGCAGCTTTGAGAGTCTGTTGGGCGGCATCCAGATTGGCAGTGGTCGGCGCTGAAACCCAGCTGAGCATCGCGCGCGAGGTATCCAGATAAGCGCTGCCTGCGCGAATGGCCATGTCCCTGGCCGAAACCGCCGCTGCAGGCGTGGAAGTCTGATCGATCTCTCTCATCAATTGGATGGTTTCATCCTGGATAATCTGTCCTTCACTGGACTGGCTGAACAAGTCGCTGCCATAGTTGTCGGAAAGCAAACGGGTCATGCGGCCATCCAGTTCCAGGAAGCGGGTATGCCAATCCGTCAACGAACGGCGGTAATCTTCCATTGCCTTAACATCTGGCAGAAGCAGCAGGGGATGATTGTTCTTGTCGCGGGGCGAAATCACCAAACCCAAACCAAGCAGCAACACAGCCATACTCGTAATCCATATCCATTTTGGAATGACAATTTCATTTTTCATTCCCAGGCCTCAGCCGTGATTGGGAGTTCCAATGGCTCATCTTCGCCTGCCTGGATCTTTCCAGAAACCAGCATCTCTTTGTAACGTTGGCTGCCCTTTTCTCGATCGTAGTTGCGGATGTAAACGACATGCTCGGCAACTACTTCGACCACAATACCCTCATTCCTGATCTTGCGCACCTGGATGTGACCCTCGACCTGGATGCGGCTGCCCATTTTCAGTTGGGCTTCGGCGAGTTCAGCCTGAGTGCCATAGAAAACGATTCGCAAGCCTTTGACCTCCTTTGATTCGCGCGTTCCGTTGATCATCATGTACACGCGCAAAAAAGGGAGCGGTTTATTGGTGAGTTGTAGAACATCATAGTAAATATCCCCGGTAATGTCACCAAATACAGTTACGCGATTATTCCATCCCATTTCTTTATTCCTCTCGACTATGAATTCAGATTCGCTTCCCGATATACCGGGTTTCAGAAGTACCTGGAATTTCGAATTACTCTCCGATCAAAATCTTGAGTAAGATTTCATGATTTCCAGAATGCCCCATCGTTTTCTCCCATAATTTTGTGTTATTTGACCCAGAGTTACTAAAGCTTCCGAAGGGGTTGCAGGACAGCCGAATCAACTCGATCAATTCAGCCGGAGATAACGCGGCCAAAAACTCATAATTTTTGCCTGCCCCCCTTGAATCTTCTTGACGTAGGGATGAAATTGCGAACGAGATCGGGCTGCTGATATTTTTGCCAGCCGGACTGCAGGCAAACAAAATCCAGGACAGAAAACGCTGAACCGGCACGTTTTTTGCCAGCAGTTCCTTGGTGACCCGTGGATGAGCGTTATTTTGCAGGAGCAACTTTTGCAAGTTCCAGTTTTCTGGAACCGCCACCGGTTCTAACGAGGTGGTTGAATGTGTTTTATAAGTGCTTGAATCGGTGTTTAAGAGCTTAATACTGTGCCATTTGCGCCATTCATCGGTGTCAACTGCGCCATCCAATGGTGTCATTTGCGCCAGATTAATAGTGCCATCCCCGCCATCCGCCAGTGACATTTGCGCCATGCTAATGGTGTCAGATGCGCCATCGAAAAGCGGTTCATCCAGGCGGACTTTCAGGCGCAGCGCATCTGGTTCATCTCCGGCGTGCAGCGGTTGGACCGCGATAAACGCCCCAACAGCACCTTTCCCATCCCTAATCCACTCCCAGATTGTCTTGGGGCGCGCAATTCCAAGCCAATCCGCCAGTTCAGGATAGCCACCACGGATCAGCACTTCATCGCGAACTTCCCCGGTCTGGGGATTGGTGAAACAGCGATCACGCAAAAGAGTGACCAGCCAGGCCTGCGGTGGGGTTAGGCCAGTCTGGGGAATGACCTGCTCCAAAAAATAGTGCGTTACCAGAATGGTGCCAAAACCGGAGATGATTTTTCGGTGCAGCTTTTCGGCAGCCGTTTGAAGATCGGATGTCAAGGCTGTCTGATTGAGGTGGCTGGCAATATCCATGACAGTCTCGAACCCGTGGTTTTCCAGGGTTGAGACTGAGCCAATCATAGGCAGCAATTCACCCACCAGGTCTTTGACATCTGCAGCCTGTTTCAGGACTTCAAGCAAGGAATTACCCGACACCAATTGTTCTTTGAGCCAGGCCATGATCGCCTGACTGTCTGCCTGGCTGAGGGGCAGGGTCATGTGCACGGTGTATTTGTTAGGCAGACGGTGGCTGCGACGATCCTGCCCCTGGATCCAAACCGGGGTGGCGTCCTGGCGTTCTACCAAACCTGCCAGTGCCTGCCATGTTTTCGGGTCATCCGTGGCGCGAAAAAAGGTGCGCCGACCTAACCCGCTATAACGAGTGATGTGCGAGACAGGGATACGCCGGGACCGTGAACCACCTTGATTGCCCCGTTCACCATTCCAGACAGCCTGCCTCCAGCCAACATACAGCCAGGCACTGCGCGCTCCGATCTCAGGGATCAGGCGACTGAAATAACCTGGTATGGCAACCACCCTGGATGGCGAAACGATCTCATCATAGTGCAGCCGGTTAACGACCTGTACCTCGGCTTCATCTTCACGTGGTTCAGCCTTCCCAGGTTCTTCGGGCTCATCACTCCCATCTGGTTCATCTGGGCTGACGACAAATTCAACATCAACGCTTTGGTTCAGCATTCCAGCCAGCAAGCGTGATACGGTGCTTGACAGACGGTTCTCAAGCCAGTCGCGTGCGTATTGGGTA
>CAYWXS010000206.1:0-6120 GCA_964462245.1 uncultured Anaerolinea sp. | reverse complement strand
AAGGTAAGGCTCTCAAGGCCTAACTTCTTTTCTATTTATGCCCAAGTGTACTAGCCTGCTCACAGGTCAGGGGCGCGTGGTGATGGCTGCCTGCCAGCCCAATGAAGTCTCTTGGGAATTGGCTGGTATGCGCAACGGCTTGTTCAGCCACTACCTGCTCGCAGGCCTGCGCGGCCAGGCGGCGGATGCGGATGGCTTCGTGCGCGTCTTCAATTTGTTTGATTATTTATCCAAAATCATTCCAACCCACATGGATCAGCACCCCTTATTCAAAAGCGAAGTCGATCAAAACTGGGCCGTGCTCTGCCGGCCGGTCGTGTAAGCCCTGCTCGAGAGGAGTTCAGTCATGCCCAGAAAACCCACTTCCGCCCTGCCCGAGATCAAAAATCAGCGCCGCCGCGTTCTTGAAAAACACATTAAAGAAAACTATCACCTCATCAGCGAGTACGAACAGAAACTTGCCATCGCAGTTGATCCAAAAGAAAAAGTGCGCTATAAAAAAGAAATAGACGCGCTTCAAAACCATGTGAAACTGGATCAACGTGAATATGAACAGCTCTCATCAGGCGATATCAATCTCCCCAAGGCAGGTAAGCCCGATCTTTTTCCAGAAATCTGGCTGAAAAATCTACCAACTCCCCTGGCAATTCCCTGCGCAGAATTCAACTATGCCGGGGATGACACCGCGCGTTTCCTGGCACTGGATCATTTGCTGGCCAATACGGTCAAGTACCTGGCCGCGGCGGCCCTGGCCTGCTATCGCGCTAACGAACCTGAACCTGAGCGGCTGGGCGAATGGATGAGGCACCTGTCCAGCCGTCGCATCAGCGACTGGCAGATCATCCTGGATGATATTGCGGATTATTTTTCCGAAAGGGAAGACAAACAGCCTCTGGTCATCGGCAGGTTGCGTTCGGATTACCTGCGTCCCCAGCTTGACACTTCCGCCATCCATCTGGCGCACCACCAGGTGCACCATTTGCTGCAAACCGACCCGGAATCGAAAGCGGTGACCATCCAGCACTTCCTGCAAGCGCTGCTCGATTATCGCCAATACACGCCGTGGGAAGCGAATGTGGTGCCAAAAGATGCGAAAATTAAGAGTTTGCTGGTGCAATGCTTGCAGCCGGCGCTTATGAAAACTCTGGAGACCCTGTCCTTTATCCAGGATTTTCCATTGCGCTTTGTTGAAGCTGTTCATAAGAACGATGGCGGCAGGTTATATCAACTTTCCGACTGGAGCGGGTCGGGGGAGCAGTCCACACCCGGGGAAGATTATGCCAGCAAAAACGCGGCAGACCAGCCTCCCTTTAAAGAATGCCGTTTATATTTGTGTTCCCAGACTGGCAAGCCCGTCTTGAATATCTACCCGCTGCTGGTGCAATACGAGAAGCATTTGTTTTTCCTCGAAGCGCATGAAGCAGATGAAAGGCTAATCCTGCGGCCATGCCATGCTGGCGGGAAAATCGAGGAAATTCCGGACGGAGAACATCCTTCACTGCGCACCATATTCGATTTACTGGCCAAAAATGCCGATCCCATTAAGGAATTGGAAAAATTAGAAACCCAAGTCGCGGATGTGGACAAGCCGAAACCCGATTTTTTACCGCTCCCGATGCCTGTGCGCTTCTCTGAGATTTTGCCTCGCCTATCGGACGAGTCCTGCGCCGCGCTGGAAATTGGATTGGGAGAGTCCCTGCGCATTGGTCAGTTCTGGCTGGGCGTGGAGTTTCTGTTGATGGGTCTTTCCAAACTGGAAATAAGCGCGCTCTCCCAAAAACTGGCCGAAATTGGTTTGGGTGGCGGCGATTTTAGAGGCGCGCTACGAGGGATGGCTGCTGTCCGTGCCAATGATTGGCGTAAACAACTGGATGTGCGGGCTTTAGGAGCCGAGGCGCTGCCCGGATTGGAGGAGGTTGATCCACAAGAACTGGCCTTGTGGTTTGGTACCGATAAAATGCCAAAGACCGTCATCACCCCGCGCTTGTTGGACATTCTGCGCGTGGCGCTGCGTCTGGCCAAGGATGGCAAAGTCACGGATCGTCACCTTTTGCTGGCAGCGTTAGGGCAGCCTCAAGCAGTCCCGGTCAATCGGCTGATGGCCCTACTGGTGGAGGCCGGTCAGGATCCGCGCCTCTGGATCAAGCAATTGGAAAAGGAAACAGGGCAGGAGCATAAACCGGAAGCTAAGCCTGCCTCAGGAAAACAGGTTGACTCTCTTGTAAAAGGCAAAGGCCTGCTCGGGCAGCTGGGCCGCGACCTGACCGCCCTAGCGCACGCCGGACAACTGCGCCCGGCAGTCGGCGCAGGGGCGCGCAAGGCCATGACTCAGATAGGACTGATTTTACAGCAGACCCAGGCCAACAACCCGATCCTGTTGGGCAACTCCGGCGTGGGCAAGACTGCCATCGCGGAAGGCCTGGCCTGGCGGCTGGTAAACGACAAGGAAGTGATCGCAAAGTTGGCCGGTAAGCGCATCGTCGATCTCTCGCCAAACTCGCTGATGGCCGGGACAAAATATCACGGTGATATCGAAGAACGCCTGAGACAGCTGCTCGAAGAAGTGAGCACCGCCAAAGGCCAGGTGATTGTCTTTATCGACGAAATCCACACTCTACTGAGTGGGCAGGGTGCGCTTTCGGATGCGCTCAAGCCGGCCCTGGCGCGCGGCGAATTCCCTTGCATCGGTGCAACCACCATGGCTGAGTACCGCCGCTATATCGAATCTGACCCAGCCCTGGCGCGGCGCTTTACCCCCGTCTTGCTGGAAGAACCCTCTCCTGCAGAAGCTGTCGAAATCGCGCTGCAGGTGGCACAGGAGCACCTGGGACCCAGTTACGGAGTCGAATATCCGCGGACAGTAGTCGAAGAAGCCGTGCGGCTGGCTGTGCGCTACATCCATGATGAATTTTTGCCCGGCAAGGTCATCAAGCTGCTCGACCAGGCCGGCCCGCGGGTGACGATGGGCTTCTCACTGCGCGGTGTGGCGGCGGATCAAAAACAGGCTGCCGGGGGTACCGTCAGCCTGGAAATTATACGCCAGATCGTGGCCGAGCGCACCGGCGTCCCGCTGGCTAGCCTAAAGCAGGACGACAGGTCCAAACTTCTTGGCTTGGAGCAAAAACTTAAGCAGCACGTCAAGGGCCAGGACGAAGCCGTGGCTGAAGTAGCGGCCATGGTCAAGCGCGCCAGGGTCGGTTTATCCGACCCCAAACGCCCGCTGGGCGTCTTTCTGTTTGCCGGGCCAACCGGGGTGGGCAAAACCGAACTGGCTTTGGCGCTGGCCGAGGCGCTTTTTGACCAGGAGGATGCCATCCTGCGCCTGGATATGTCCGAGTACCTTGAGATGCACCAGGTTTCGCGGCTGATTGGATCGCCGCCCGGTTATATCGGTCACGAACAAGAAGGCCAGCTCACCGGCCGCCTGCGCCGTCGTCCATACAGCGTGGTACTGCTTGACGAAATCGAAAAAGCCCACCCGGATGTTCAGCACCTGTTCCTGCAACTGTTTGACGCCGGGCGTCTCACCGATTCGCGCGGACATGTGGCCGATGGACGCAACGCCATCTTTATCATGACAACTAACCTGGGCGCCAAAGAAGCCCTGGGGTTTGCAACCGAGCGCAAATCTTATGAAGAACAGCTGCAGATAGCGATCGAGAAACATTTTTCGGCCGAATTTCTAAGCCGGATCAGCCGAGTGGTGTACTTTAAACCCCTGAACGATGAACTCTTGTTGGAAATTTTCGATAAATTCCTGGCCCAGGCACTGTTGCGCTTCCGGGCGCAGGGCATCGTGATCGAAGTGGCCGAGCCGTTCAAGCTGGCACTCTGTCAGAAATACAGTGATACCAAACGTGGTGCCCGTCCCTTGCAGCGCGCCATCGAAGACGAGATCATCGCCCCGCTGACCGATCAGATCCTGTTAGGCGATCTCAAGCCGGGCAAGAAGGTTTTGTTCACCAAAGAAGGTAAGATAATTAAATGGGCAGCCCAGCCCGGGGTTTCCCCTGCTTTGCAGCCAAACAAATCTCCTGTTCCGAATACACAACCCGCGGTTATTGACAGGTCAGCCTCTCCCGCAGACGAACGCGAAGCAACCAGGGCTCACAACATGGCCTGCTTCGAACAGGAAATGACTGCAGTCCTGGCTCCCCTGCTTAAAAATGGGCTGACAATTGAGTTTACGAAACAGGCTCGTGAGCTAATTTGTGATCCCTGGTCGAATGATGAAAATGTCACCCTTGCCAAGATCTTGCATAAAGAAGTTCTGCTTCCCTTGCAAGAAAAGCTGGTTGAAGGGGAGTATCAACCTGGCCAACGAGTACAGGTTGATCGAATCTCGATTACATGGAAATTTAACCTTGTCTCTGAAGGAGATGCAGCATGAGCGACCACCCCAAACTCTCCCTTGAGATCCTCTCTGGCCCGCTGGATGGGGAAAATATTACTTTGACAACTGAAACCGAATGGTCGCGCGCCCCCGGCAGCCCGCTCTCATTTCCTTGGGATGATGATCTGGGCGAACCCCAGGCCCGTTTTGTGCTCAGGGAAAGCGGCTGGCGACTGGAGCCTGCTGAGTCCAAACGTGGCACCCATCTTCTTCGCCCTGAAGCCGAAGACCACCTGCCAGACGACTTGCAACCGGGTGATATCCTCAATGCAAGCAGTACCTGGCTCAAGATAATCAGCATAGTCTAATAAACTTGCCCATTTAAAACATCGGAGAATGCCTCATGCAAACCTACCAACCTGGTACTTTGATCGGCCAGTACGAAATCGCATCCAAGCCCATGATCGGCGGGATGGGCGTGGTCTACTTTTGCATCGACCATAACAACAATGATCACCCGGTGGCGCTCAAAACCTTCAAACCCGAATACCTTCCGGACCGTACTGCACGTGACCGCTTTCTGCGCGAAGGCACCGCCTGGGTCGAGTTGGGCAGCCATCCACACATTGTTCACTGCCATGCAGTTGAATATATCGACCAGACAGCCTTCCTGATCCTTGAGCTGATCGCCAAAGAACCTGATCGCGAGGATGCCTCGCTGCGTTCCTGGATGGGCAGCTCAATGCCCATCGAACAGGTCTTGCTGTTTTCCTTGCAGATCGCACGCGGGATGCAGCATGCCAACACCAAAATCCCTGGTTTCGTCCATCGCGACCTCAAACCCGAAAACATCCTCGTTGGCGCGGACAAGCTGCCCGGCACTAATTTTAACCGTTTACGCGTGACCGATTTCGGCCTGGCCTCCATCATCGAAAGTGAGGCTAAGGTGCTACTGGAGGATGATACCCGGACCGCGCTAGGCCGCACCCACCTGACGCATGGCATCCTGGGAACTCCAGTCTACATGGCACCTGAACAATGGACTGGCCAGCCAGTGGGCGTTTACACCGACATCTATGCCTTGGGCTGTATCCTTTTCGAGATGCTGACAGGCAAACGTGCTGCCGATGGGCTCAGCGTGGCCGACCTGCGTGCGGCTCATTCCAATGGCAGGTTGCAGCCCGTGCCAGAAGCTCTACCCGCCATGATCAAAAGCCTGCTGTCCAAATGCCTGGCGTTAGCGCAGAATGAGCGTTTTCAGACCTGGATGCAGGTCATTCTCGCCTTGGAAGCGGTTTTCTCCGCGATCAGCGGGCAGGCTGCCCCGAATGAGCAGGCCATAGCCCAGATCAGCCGCGAAGAGCGTCAGCAAGTGGGTTGGTCTTACAATGCAATTGGACTTTCATACAAAGATATGGGCAGAGCCGATGTAGCAAAATCCTATTTTGAAAAAGCCTATGGGTTAGCATTAGAAATGGACGACTCGCCGGCAAAGAGCACAGCGTTATGTTACTTAGCAATTGCTCATAAAGATTTAGGGAATTTTAAGCAAGCGATAAATTATTATGAACAAGCTTTGGATATTGACCAGAGAATTGGAAATAAAGCAGGGGAAGGTACGGATTTATGTGGTATCGGGACTGCGAATTTATACTTAGGAAACATTAGCTTGGCTATTGGTTACTACGAAAAATATTTACTTATAACACAACAAATAAAGGATAGTCATGGACCGAATTGCATCACGTAAAATGTTACTTTACAAACTAACGTTGCATCAAGAAAGA
>CAYWXS010000205.1:0-6150 GCA_964462245.1 uncultured Anaerolinea sp. | reverse complement strand
ATAGAACAGGGCACTCCTAAGGCTCAGACGTGGGTTCGATTCCCACCTGGGGCACCTGGCAAGAGCCGCAAGATAGATGTCCCAACATAAACAAAAAGACCAGGTTATGACCTGGTCTTTTTGTTTATGGAAGGCGTTTGTTAAACTTCAGATGCATTTGTTACTACATCAAACGACCGCTTCATGTTTTTTACCACGAACAACACGAAAGACACGAAAAAGTGCTAAAGTACTTTTTATATAATTTGGTTCGTGTATTGGGTATCTTTCGTTGCGATTGGTTTTGATGTCAGGTAATAATTCTTTCGACGGTCGCTTTGGGGAAGTGACCGAAGTTTACCAACAAGCCAAGCCGCAGACCGGTGGCTTTCAGGTAATTAAAGACCTGGGCGCGGTGTTGGTCGGTCACGTCTTTTACGGCTTTTAACTCGATGATGATCTTCTCATAACAGATGAAATCCGGTATGTATTTCTGATTTAGCCTAACGCCTTTGTACATGATGGCTAGTTCAGGCTGAGCCACAAAAGGGATATTGCGTTGCGTAAATTCGCGCTGCGTGCATTCCTGATAAACCGCCTCCAAAAAACCGCAGCCCATTTCACGATACACCTCGAAAACCGCGCCCTGAATGCCGTAGCACTCTTCTTTATATAAAATCTTTTGCTCTTTTTCGTGTTGTTCGTGTGTTTCGTGGTCAAACCCAAGGTTCATAGCATACTCCATGCGATCACAAACAGGGTTTCCTGTCCGGTGTTTTGCTGCAAGCGCTGACTGATTTCATCCAGCAGGGTATCTTTTTGTCTATCCAGCGCCAGGCTTCGTCGCGTTTGGTCAGATCGTGGGCGAAGTAGCGGATGGGATAGGAAGTAAGTGTGTGGTTTGACATGATTTTCCCCTGAACTGGTGGCTGGCACAAAGTCTAACCAATATGCTTATCCTGCATAAGTGACAGATGTATTAATTATTTCACAAAATAGGATTGCCAGTAGTCCAAAAAAATGGTTTACGCCAGGGTAATTTAACCGGTGATCTTGCTATCGTGACAAATGGGCCGTTAATGGCTACCTGTGGCATGACTAAATTAAAGCTCAGGCCATCTGTCATGCGAAAATGGACAATCGGGTTGAACTGGTCAACCGATTGTCCATTTTTGACGCAAATATCAGCAATCATCTCAATTTACTCGGCATGACTTTGGAATGGTGACGCGCATTCTTCAAGTTTCCCGTCTTTTTCATATAAACATGTTGGTAGCCATCGATGAGAAATTCTGTGATCGCTGGATCTTGTAAAAATAAATCAATCGGGTATATCTTGTTCATATCGAGCTCCTCACAAATAAATTAATCTGGAAAAACAATGCTAAATTAAATTATAGGGTGGAAAAAATTATTGCAAGAAGATTGAGTAAAATTACAGGTTTTCCCCTATTGTATTCACAACGCGGATATGATAAGATTGGCTTAGACAGATTTTCGGGCGCCCCCCTCGCTCGGACGTCTGTCTATTTTTTATTTGGTTCAAAATTAGGGGGATGAAACCGGTCAGGATTGGATGGGAGCTATGGAAACCAACTTACCTGCACCACTGGCTGAAGGCCGTACTGCTGTAATTTACCCTTGGGGTGATGGTCTCATCCTAAAACTTTTTCGAACTTGGTGCCCGGCCCATTGGGCAGAGCAAGAAGCTGCTATTGTGCGTGCCATCTGCGCGGTTGGGATCCCCACTCCCGCGGTTGGAGACATGCTCGAAGTCAATCAGCGTCGCGGTCTGATCTACGAGAGGGTCGATGGAATTTCTATGCTCCAGGACCTGAATGCTCATCCACAAAATTTGTTAGCACATTCGAAAACGCTGGCGGAATTACAGGTTGGGATTCATAGAGTATCCATCCCTGGCCTGAGGTCTTACAAGGAAGCCCTGGTGAATCCCATCCGCCACGCGCCGTATCTGGACGAAGATACTCGTACACGGCTGCTTGTTCAACTGGCGGGATTGCGGGATGCTGACAAACTTTGCCATGCCGATTTTCACCCGGGCAATATTCTCATGTCTGCCCGGGGAGCGGTCATCATTGATTGGATGACTGCCTGTGCGGGTAACCCCTGGGCGGATGTTGCCCGCAGCAGCCTGTTGCTAACGGTGGGTGCAGAGGGTGAAGGCAAAAAACTAAACCCGCTTTTACGTTTGATGATCAGTCTATACCATCGCCATTATTTAAAACACTATCAATCTCATCATCCTGATACGCAGAATGAACTGCGGCAGTGGCTGCCGGTCATTGCCGCCGGGCGGCTGGAAGAAAAAATCCAGCCGGAGCGTGAGAGCTTGCTCAAGCTTATTCGAACAGGTTTAAGGGTGTAGACCGCCGGGGTTGAATATTCCAAAAATATTTTCAGGATGTAGTACAATTGTTCTATTATTTTGCGGTTTCTTACGGATATTTGGTGATGAACGCTAGCAGCCTTCACACCACTCAGGTGAAAAAATGCATACAACCAATTATTTCGAGACGTTTATTGAAGCATCCGCGGATTGCCCGGTCAGACAGGCGGAAATTCCCGAATTGAAAAATGATGGGAAAACGGTTGCGTTTCTGCAATATGAAATGATAAAAGATCATCCCTATGTATATACATCTGATGATGTCATCTTCAGTGTACATGCACTCCGGAATCACATCGCCGAGGCGATATTGCTGCCAGAAAGAGACTTGTTTTTCTCCAAAAGTCAGCCGTGCTTGCGTTCTTCGCCCCTGGTCAAGCGCTACGGCTGGGGCATCCACAACAATGATGATGGGAAAGTGGCCATCTATGCCATAGAATCAAGTGAATATCGAGCCTTTTGCGAAGACCGGACCTTGCGCCATGAGCAAGGCATGCGCTCGAGTAGGAAATAAGCGGGAGGGACCATTCCATGACCATCAACATTGCCACACTCTGGGATTTTGATCGGCCAGAAATCAGCGAGCAGCGCTTCCGCTCGCTGCTCGAAACTGCTACGGCGGACGAGAACCTGATCCTACAGACGCAGATAGCCCGGACATTTGGGTTGCGCCGCGACTTTTCGCTGGCCCAACAGATTCTGGCTGCAATTGAGCCACTGCTTCAGAGCGCCAGTCTTGAAGCGCAAGCGCGTTATTATCTTGAGTTGGGGCGCACTTACGCATCCGCCACGCATCCACCAGAATCACAGACCAGCGAGCAGAGAGAACTGGCACGCCCGGCTTATCTGCACGCCTTTGAGCTGGCACAGGCCGGGTCACTGGATGCCCTGGCGATTGATGCTCTGCACATGCTGACCATGGTGGATGTAGCACCCGAAGAGCAGGTTGCCTGGAACCGTAAGGCGCTGGCGCTGATGGACGCTTCCTCGCAGCCCGAGGCTAAAAAATGGGCTGGCGCTTTGTACAACAACCTCGGATATGCACTGTATCTGTGTGGTCGCTATGAGGATGCATTACTGGCGTTCAAGCTCGCCCTCGCTGCGCATGCGCAGGCTGGTAACCTGCAGTCGATTCGGATTGCAGAATGGATGATCGCATGGACGCTGCGCGCCCTTGAGCGCCTGGACGAAGCCCTTGAGATTCAATTGCGACTCGAGCGCGAATGTGACCAGGCTGGTGAGCCTGATCCTTATGTTTTTGAGGAACTCGAAAATATATACCGTACCCTGGCTGACCAGGAGCGCGTCGATTTTTATGCTGCACGCCGCAATTCCTGCGGATGATTTTCGAGCCAATCCAATCACATTCTTGGTGGATCTGAATATGATCGAAGGAATACCTCTCTCTGTCAACCGAACCTTTTTATATTCAACCAGGAGCAACCATGAAAACCAGTCTCGACCCCTATATCTCTTTCAAGGACAATGCCCGCGAAGCCATGCAATTTTACAAATCTGTTTTTGGCGGCACGCTTATCCTGTACACCTTCAAAGATTTTAACGCTTCACAGGACCCCAGCCAGGACGATAAGATTATGCATTCGAAGCTGGAAGCAAAGAACGGGATCCATTTTTTGGCAGCCGATACACCCCTCGGCATGCAATATCAGCCTGAGTCGCACATCAGCCTGACGCTCAGCGGCGACAACCAGCAAGAACTAACTGCATACTTTGAAAAACTTTCAGCAGGTGGCACGGTCAACCAGCCGCTTGCTCAGGTGAACTGGGGTGACACTTTTGGCATGTGCGTTGATCAGTTCGGCGTTACCTGGATGGTGAATATTACTGCATCAAAATAATATTTTTTTTGATTATTCCAAAATTGGTGGTTTTTGACAGAGACAAACAAGCTATATAAATTGTCTTGTAATTGGTTATTAATCCGTCTCACGACTTCCTGCGCCTCATCTTTAATAATAGCAACCTTCTTCGGCGGTACAACGTATCAATAGTAAGGAGGAACGAAAAATGTTTATATTATTTAGCTCAAAAATTGATGAAGCAAATTCAAGCCCGGCTTTTTGGGATTCGTTACTTCCTCAATTCCTGTTTACTGTATTCAGTCCACTTGCTTTACTGGGGATCGGTTTTTTAGTCCTCCCAGTAAATATTGGTTTTTACGTTATATTTTTTGTGACGCCCATTCTCACAATCGTGAATATTATCCTGCTGTGTGTCGCCTGTTTAAAAAATATGCACTGAGTTCTATCTGTTGTCTTTCTTGTTATCATTCTGTTGTTTGAGCTTTATAAGTCTATCATCAGCAGCGGCTAATAGGCTCATAAATAGATCGTCCCGATGTACAGCCTGGGGAGGAGAGGTTTGCCGCTGGCCAATAGAGTAACAAATGTTGACAATAACTCCAGAAAAGTTTCCAATCATACTGGGTTTAGTTTACAATCGCTGTAAATTGGATTGTGTGTATCAAAATGAAAAGGTCGGATGAAATTTGAACATTTACTTTACAAAATATTGATAATCACCCAAAGAATATATCGTCGTACTCACAAAATTCGACTTAAATCGATGCCGCGCATTCACAGCCTCACTCACTTCAAACAGGCTGCTCCGAGGGTATATTTGCTATGGCGGTCATCACCATCCTGATCTTCCTTACAATTTTTTCTCCGGAACCCTGGCTGAAGATTTCCTTCTGCCTGATCCCGATTTTGATGATTTCTGGCGTCCTGGCCTCTGCCATACTGTACTCCAAAGGGCAATTGGGCTAAACCCTTCTTCATCTTTTGTCATCGCAAACTGCCACTCTTTAAAGCGTATACTTAATTCGAGGTAAATCTTATGATGTTCGATCCGCCTTCACCAGCACCAGGTTGGAAACACAAGCATCCTCGGCTTATATCACTAGCAGGATTAATTTTGCTTGGAATACTGATCAGCCCTTGCATCCTTGCATTCTTGCCTTTTGAATGGCTGATAGGCGTGCTCCTACTGGAAGCTTTGATCGGAATTCCTATTTTTACTATTTGTATTTTCATTGGTGGGTAACTCTTCCCCCGGCCTCACTCGCCGGGTCGCCTTCACCCCGAATGCTTTTTATTCGGGGTTTTTATTTCGCGTCAGCGCAACAGTGCGTTATCAGCCTGTTTCTTCAACTTGTTTCCAGCCATCATCAGCCTCAAAACCGCATGAAACAAATCTGCGGGCTGCTCCAACAGCGTGTTAATATCCCATTTCTACTCGATACTTTCCAAGAAGAATAAGATATCTGTGGCCTGGCCCAGCAGACCGGGCGGAATGTCACCCAGTCCGAAGTCAGCATCTATAAAATCGCCATTCTCGTCAACCGGAGAGCAGTAAAACATCTCCAGTCTTCGGATGGCGTTTATGCGTTTTTTTAAGCCGCGTCTTCTTCTTCCTCAGTCATCGGAGAGAGTCGCCAGCCCGGGTTGAGCTCCAGCGCAGTCGTCAACCAGGCGTCGCCAATCTCATACGGCAAGGCTATAAAATCAGCCGCACTCATTTTTTCAGCGTCCTTACCATCCACCGTTCCGCTAACAGTGCAGGCCATACAGCGCGGGTAGATCACTACCGCCACCGCCTGCTCTGCCGCATCCGCCAGGGGGTTCTGCATCGCATTTGCCGCCAGCATTGAACGGCGCATATCGTCACCCATCGTGGTACAAGCGCAAGGTCACGAAAAGGGGTATTCCCTGGGGTACCAGGCCAAACGTCTTCGTTTCAAG
>CAYWXS010000204.1:0-6188 GCA_964462245.1 uncultured Anaerolinea sp. | reverse complement strand
TTTGTGGACCCAGAGGGATTCGAACCCTCGACCTCCTCAATGCCATTGAGGCGCGCTCCCAGCTGCGCTATGGGCCCTTAATTAAGCGACCGAAATTTTACACGATAACTTCAAAACTGTCAACCAGTGGACCTGAGGGGATTCGAACCCCTGGCCTCCTCAGTGCGATTGAGGCGCGCTCCCAACTGCGCTACAGGCCCAACGTAAAGCGTAATTATTCTATCTGATGCAGTAGGTAATGTCAAGCAGCGTTTATAAACCTGTTCGGGAACCCATCGACCAATTATTTCAGATATGGAGTGTTAATAATTCGGTAGGTATTTATTCAGTTCCCATTCAGTTACATCCATGCGATAGTCTTCCCATTCCAATCTTTTTGCACTGAGAAAGCGCTCAAAGGTATGGGTGCCCAGGGCTTCTCGAACAATATCATCCTGTTCCATGGCATTTAGAGCCTGATTCAAAGAACCTGGTAATACGGCCAGCCCTCTATTGTTTACATTATCAAGCCGGTAGATATTTTCATCTGCGGCATCGGGGATAGGGAGCTCGCGTTTGATACCATCCAGCCCGGCAGATAGCATTACTGAAAAGGCAAGATAGGGGTTGCAGCTTGGATCTGGATTACGTAATTCTATCCGCGTAGTTTCGCTTGAAGTAGCTCGCGGAACACGGATTAATGCGGAACGGTTGATGCGTGCCCAACTGAGGGAGACCGGCGCTTCGTAACCCGTGACCAGACGTTTGTAAGAATTGACCAAGGGGGCGAGAATAGCACACATTCCTCCCGCATGCGCAAGCTGACCGGCAATAAAGTGCTTGGCAATTCTGGAAAGGCCATGCGCGTCGCCCGGGTCGGCAAAGGCATTTTTTCCGGTTTTCAGGTAAGACAAACTCTGGTGTACATGCATGCCACTACCGTTTATTCCACGAAACGGTTTGGGCAGAAATGTACAATATAAACCGTTTTGACGTGCAATAATCTTTAAAGCAACACGCAGTGTAACGGCGCTATCTGCAGTGGTTAGCGCATCGGAGTATCGAAAGTCAATTTCCTGTTGACCGTGGGCGCCTTCATGGTGCATGGCTTCCACCCGGATGCCGAAGGATTCCAACGTTGACGCCATTTGGCGTCTTAATCCTGCTGCCATGTCTGAGGGGGCATCGAAATAGCTGGCAGTGTCGTGTGGGATGGGTGGAATTAAATTACCATTCTCGCCTGGCTTTAGTAGAAAGAATTCCAGTTCCGGACCGGTGTTGTATTTAAAACCCATCTGTTCAGCTTCGGAGATGGCTCGTTTTAATATTCCTCTGGGATCACCCAGAAATGGTTGCCCGTCCGGGGTATAAACATCACAGATCAGGCGCGCCGTGGCATCTTCACCGCTTAACCAGGGCAGAATTGAAAAAGTTGAGGCATCGGGTCGCAGATGCATATCACTCTCTGCGACACGCGCAAACCCTTCAATGGACGAACCATCAAACCAGATTCCTCTTTCCAAAGCTTGCGGAAGTTCGCGAACGGGTATCGTGACATTTTTAACCACTCCGACTACATCAATAAATTGTAAGTCGATGAATTTTATCTTGGCTTGTTCGGCCTGCTTGATGCGCTCGGCAACGATTTCTGATGATGAATTTACTTCAGTCATATTTTTCTTTTCTCAGCGTAAAGATTGAAGAGCAAGAGCCAGGAGAATTATGGCTACCATAAGCAAGATGGAAATGCCGATGGCTTTGGTAGTTTGAGATTGCAAAATGGATGTTTTGACCGGTGTTTTTATGTTTTCCATTTTATCAAGAATGGCCAAGTCCACGGTTTCGGGATGATCCAGGGCATATAGCAGGGTTTTAATATCCGGGTAACGGTTTTCAGGATTACGCGCCAGGCAGTGGGCAACCGTGGCTGCCAATTCGATCGGGATGGCAGGGTTGATATGATCCAGGCGGGGTGCAGTATTGTGCAAATGTTGTGCCATTACCGCCATGTTCGAATCGCCTGTGAAGGGGGGCTCCCCAGCGAGTAACTCGAAAAATATAATGCCAAGTGCGTACATATCGGTGCGCTGATCTCCGCGGTGACCTTCGATTTGTTCCGGGGCCATATAATCGGGGGTGCCCATTGTTTCGCTCAAATTTGAATAGGTAACGCGATGAGCGCTTTTGGTAAGTGCCAGGCCAAAATCCATAATGACTGGCTGGCCTTCGGAAGTTATGAGGATATTTTCGGGTTTCAAATCACGGTGAACGACGTTGTTTGTATGGCAATACGCCAATCCATCCGCAATTTTTCTAACCAACGCAAGAGCATGGTCGGACGTGAGCGGGCTGGCAGAATCTAACAGCTTACGCAACGATTCGCCATCGATGTATTCCATTACCAAATAGGGGATGCGATTGTATTGTCCTGAGCCTAATCCGGATAAAATCACTGGATGTTTAAGGCTGTTCATAATTTCCAGCTCGCGCTGGAAACGCTCGTACTGAGCAGGGTCACCAAGCATGGATTGGTGCGGGATTTTAATAGCGACATCACGTCTACGCACCAGATCATAGGCTCGATAAATATCACTCATGCCGCCCTGGGCTATATGTGCTTGTATTTGAAATTGGTCAAATTGATCTCCTACCTGTAACAGTCTATTAAAGGTTATTGCTTGGTTGCTCATTTTGATTCCCGGGTGGTTTTTAAAATGTGTCAAAATTCAGAATAGCAGAATATTTACTGAAAGAAATTTTTCCAGGACTTGTTTTTGCGAGGTTCTTCTTCGTAAGTCTGATAGCGGAATCCTCGTATTTGAATTGCTATGACTGAACAATTATCATCTGTTTCACGTTCCAAAGCCAGGTCGGTGATATGCTGGGCATGAATATTTACAGGTTGGTCAGCCAGATTAATAAATTCTTGATCTTCGATCACAGACCAAACACCATCAGAGCATAAAATAATTCGATCACCAATTTGAAGTTCACTTTGGGATAATTCAGGTTGAATGAAAAGTCCCAACCCAACAGCGCGGGTTAAAACAGATCGTTTTTCGTGGGTTCTTATATGTTCCGGGGATAATAAATGAGAACGGACCATATCGCCAACAAGTGTGTGGTCATTGGTTAAGCAAGTAATTTTTTTATTACGGATGAGGTAAGCGCGCGAATCTCCAACGTGTAAAAGATAGAGCTTTTTGCCCATTACGAGCGCTGCGGTTAGCGTGGTTCCCATCCGCATGCCATTAATTTCCTGCGATGCTTTGTAAATTTCAAAATTGGCAATATCCATCGCTTGTTTCAGAATACTGCCTGGGGATGTTTGGGGATTGCTGTCACGAACAACTTTGAGCAGGTATTTGATTGCAAGGCTACTTGCCAGGGCTCCATCAGCATAGCCACCCATGCCATCTGCAACGGCGAATAGGTCGCCATTTGGAGATGGTATGCTTGAACCTGGCAGGAGGATTGAATCTTGATTATCTTCGCGAATTGGGCCTTGAAGACTGAAACCGACGGATTCAAACTCCGTGAGTGTTACCTGTTTGACCAAGGTTCACCTACGAATCAGGTAATAGGAGATGTTAAGGATCAGCCAAAAACCGGCTAATCCCAAGCCGATCATTCCACCTGCTGCAATGGTGCCCCCGGCGCCAATGCCGAAAACAAAAGCAAGAATAGCCAGGGAAAGGTTTAAAACAATGCCAATCATTGGGAGTAGAGCATGTTTTACCCAGTTGAAAGATTCTGTTCCTGCAAAGGCAGCCATTGTTAGCCATCCTAAAATGGCATAAAGAAGAAATGCACCCAGATTTGAGGCGAGAATGATACCGATTAAGGTTGGCAGCCCTCCAAGAATACCTGCCGAGCCGATGATCGCAGAAACGATGCTAATGAAAATCACAGTGTAATACGGTGTGGCATATTTTGGATGCAGCACACTGAGCATATCAGGCATATCAGAATCGAGCGCCATCGAGAAGCTGATCCGGACACCATTATTTGTAGCGGTAAGCATGGCGCCAAGCAGCGCTATGATGACGGTGATACCGAGTACGTACATTAATAAATAGCCGTTGCCTGCCAGCAGGCTATCGCCAATTTGTATGGCTAATTCACCGATAGGAGCATGTGAATTGGCAAAATCCACTCCAGAGTTCAGTGCCATACCGGCACAAAAATAGAGCAATAAGTAGGAAAATGCGCCCTGAATGATAAGGGCTAATATTGCAGCACGTGGAATATCACGTTTGGGGTTGGCAGCTTGTGCACCCAGTGAAGTGACGGACTCAAAACCAACCATTAACATCATGGCAAGTGCAGCTTGAAAAATAATTCCGCGTGGAGCAACCGCAAATACGTTGCTGATGCCCGGGTTTACCCAGGCTGAAATTGATAAATGGACTGGATTCAAAACGCGAAATAGAATTGCGAGAACGCTGAAAATAGTTAATGTGGTTATTTGGATCGTGTTGAGGACGATACTGGAGGTGGTTGTGCCTGTTATGCCGCGTAAAGCCAGGAAACCCGTGAAGGCAGAGAAGGCTATGGCGAGTATGATCTGCCCAAAGGGTGTAGGTTGGTAACCGAGTTTGCGAAATAAATAATCGGCTAGAATACCCATAAAAGCAACCATAACCCCGGGGTAAACCCAGTAATAAAGATGAGCAGCCCAGCCGGTCGCGAATTTAGCAAAGCGTCCTATCCTAAGATTCAGAGGCCGTCGGGAATCGCGAAAAACTTGTTCGGCAAAATGATAGGCACTCCGCAAACCAGCTTCTGGATAACGGTGTGCCAGTTCGCCAAAAGAAAAAGCTGTTAATAAAGCAGTCACAAGGGCGGTTAAAACTCCTGGCCAAATGCTTCCAAGACCATTGAGTTCACCGGTTATTTGTACCTGGTATAAAAGCCATGTAAAAACACCGGGAGCCACCAGCGCCATGGCATTGATGGTTACCCCGGTTAGCCCCAGAGTTTTACGAGCGGGTTTTGTGGAGAGGGTCATTTTATTTCCTGTTCAGATGATTTTAGCCACAGCTCGAATTTTTCGATAAATAACACCAACGGCCAGAGAAGAACAATACTGCCGGCCTTCACCAAAAACTGCAACCATTCCAGCCAGGTCTTTTTGTGTTGGACGGGGTTTTCGACTAATATTTTTGCAATCATTGCGCCCATACCAATATAGATGAGTGCGGCAGGGGAGAATTGGGATGTGAGGTCTGGGTGCATAATGATCCTTTAGTACCAGCCAATTTGGCTTTTTAGGAATATCAAGAATGAAATAAGCACCATAATGAGAATGGTTGGTGGAACGGCAATCAGCAGCCAGCGCTTCCAGCCAATCGTTCCGTGGTTGTGTTCCATGTAGGCGTATGCAACCACATTTGCAGAAGCGCCAATGGGGGTTAGATTTCCGCCTATATCCACACCCAGGGCCAATGACCAGACCATGAGTGCCAGCGCGGGCATACCAGGCATGGCTGCGAGATCTTTTAATACATAGCTCATAGCCAGTGCCAGAGGTACGTTATCAACGATGCCACTTAAAAGCCCTGGTCCCCAATGCAAGGCGAGGATCAGGGCGTTTGGGTTGGAGGATGAGGCTATTGCCATCACTTCTGCAAATTTTTCAAAAACCTGTACTTTTTCCAGACCACCAATCAATACAAATAATCCGGCAAAAAACAATATGCTTTCGCCATCCACTTTTAAAAGAGCTTTCTTGCGTTGGTCGTCTCGTAAAGCGATTACTGCTATTCCGGCTGGAATCAAGGTCGCTACTGCGGTTGTGATAGGCAACCCACTTAATGCGCTCAGTGGGATGTGGAAAATTAGGAGGAAGACAGCCATGAGAAAGCCAGAAAGGCCGACACGGGTAAGGTGAACATGCAAAGGTTCTTGATGTAACTGTTCAATTTCATCGATGATTTCGGGTGTGAGCGCTACTTGTGCGGTTTTGAGTACTTTACGATTGGATAGATAGGCATATCCTAAAAAGGTAAGCGCGGCAATCAGGGCGATTGGTCCGGTGTGTGTAGCAAAATCTGCGAAATTAAAGCCCAGGGTGGTGCCAAGAATGACGTTGGGAGGATCGCCAACCAATGTGGCTGATCCTCCAATATTTGCTGTGCATACTTCTGCAATAACTAGTACACTTGGGCATAAATAGAAAAGAAGTTAGGCCTTGAGAGCCTTACCTT
>CAYWXS010000203.1:0-6441 GCA_964462245.1 uncultured Anaerolinea sp. | reverse complement strand
CCATAATTTGTAAAGGTGCTGTGACCCCTTTCTGAACTATTTTGAACCGTGCCAAGAATTGCTTATACTGCTTCACATCAGTAGGTGTCAGACGATCAGGGGCCAATTCTTCGCCATTAGTCTGCTTGAACCAACGCGCAAAATGCTCCATATCTGCCAGATAACTATTCACCGTTGTAGTTGCACAATCCTTTCGGACCAAAAACTTCTCAAAATCCATGAATTCTTCCATAATTGCCTCTATAATGCGTCAGGGAACCACAATAACTGGCATATTTGCGGATTCCACTATTTTAAAAACTCGTTTGCAGCCGAAATCAGCTCATTTTCGATGTCGGCATTGGTAATGTGCGGTGCCTGCATGCCACCGGCACGTAAAGCAGACTTTAAGGCAGAAGCGCGCCTGCCCTGTGGCAGATCACTGAAGAAAGCGATGATGTCATCATCCTCACCCACACGTAAGCGCAGGTGAATGTGTGTCTCCCAGGAAGCACAAATCATCGGTTTGCGTCCGCGTTTCATTTAGATACCCTTGCGAGACTTCTGAAGCAAAGTCAGCCGGTACAGCCCGCGTGCAATCGCCAGCACTGGTTCATCCGGAACAAAAGCCCGACCATTGAAGCGATAAGGCAGCGTGTTCTTGAGCAGGATCGCACCACCACCCACGATCAGAACCGCCGAGAAACGCTTCCAGGTCGTGCCCCACTGCTTCTCAATCACACCTGTCACCTCGCGTTCCCAGATCGGTAACGCCTCGACAATATCCAGCTGTCCGGAACGTAACTGCATATCCAGTTCTCCCAGGGAATACAGACGCTGACCGTTCAGAATATCCAGCAGGCGGCGCACACCCGAAGCCGAACCGGAGGTGAAGCGCTGCACAGGTGTACGGTCACGCACCACCATCAGCTCAACGGTCCCGAAACCAACGCTGATGATGCCCACTTCTCCGGTGAAAGCACCTTTACGAGCCGGGATGAACCGTCCTGCGGGATCGAGCAGATAGTCGAACAAACCACCGGTCACCTGGCTGGCTACCTTGACTTCAGCAATATCAGTACTGTAGGCAACGCCATCCGCCGTCCAGGTATGCGAACCCCGGATCCACTTCTTGACGTTATCGACGTTGTGTTCGGCCTGATCACCTGTGAGGACCTCATGCGGCAACCCGACCGTAACAGAGAGCGGCAGATTGAACATACCGTACTTCAACTGGTAGCCGGTCAAGGCACCGTGCAAGAGTGCTTTCATCTCGGGCGTACCGTTGAAACGATCCACATCCAGGTTCTCAACCGGACGACCGTAATCATGCGCACCCGGACCGACATAGAACGAACCGCTCTCATTGGTCACCTGCAATGGGATTTTTTGCTTACGCAGACCAAGTGTCGAGAGTACTTTCTGACTGCCATTGGTGGCAGCGTGTGAGACGAACTCAAAACCACCGGGTTCACCGAAGAGTTTGAAGGCGCCATTACCGGCGTCGATACCGAGGGGAAAGGTTATGGTTTCCATGATGTTTTTAATCTCCAATTTGCAAAACTGAGGTTCTCAAACCGGTTTGAGTGGGTTCGAGAGGGTTTGAGGCGGTTTGAGGGGTTTGGTGGTTTGAGAGCAAAACCTGCATTCCAGGCGTAATACAGTAGGCATTATCCTTCTTTGGATCTTTGGCCAGCCAGCCCTTGAGTGCCCAGGACTCGATCAGGCGACGAGCCTGCCATTCGGAAGTCTTGCCCCACTCCTGGACTCTGGCAGTTGATAACCTGCCACCTTCGGCCTGGGCATGCTGGAAAAGGCTAAATTCGCTGCTGCTCAAAGCTGGCAGCAGATTCTGACGGTGGGCCAATAGAGATTTGTCGATGAAATAGGTTTGCATGGGACCGTATAGATCACAGATGGCCAGACCGGGACGACCTTCGGGGATACGGTCGGCACCTTTGCAGCCCATCTTCTCGGCCATGACATTATTGCGCACCCGAAAGCACAGGCTCAGACCGACTTGCTCACGAATCGGACCGAGAATATCCTTGGTGAACTCCTGGGCGGCAAAGACGAAATGCACCCCAAACTTGCGTCCACGCCAGCCGAGGGTTGCCAGAGTTTGCCCCATGTTGCCCTTAGAACCACCCATGGCTGTCAGTACACTGCTGGCTTCATCCAGCACCACCAGGATACGTGGCAAAGGCTGAAGTCCATGCTTGATTGCCAGTGCGTTGTACTCGCTCAATTTCTGCGGCTTCTCCGGCAAGACACTGAATAATCCCGCCCGCTGGTTGCACTCCATCACAGCTTTCTCGATCAGACCAAATGCAGCCTGTGGTTCATTGGCGAGTGGTGCCAGTAAGGATGGATGTCCTTCGAGCATACCGAAGGTGGTCTGGTCGATATCTGAAATGAGCAACTTGATATCGCTCCGAATAGCCTGGTACACCAGTGACTGCAAGAAGACAGACTTGCCGGAGCCACTCTTACCGAGGACAGCCATATGGGTCAGGTTTTCCCAGTCCAGCAGCACGGATTGTCCTGAGAAGCGCACGCCCAATGCCAGTTTCCCTTGCGGGAAATCTATAGGTAATTCCACTTTGTGCGGCAGTTTGGGCAGGGGTGAAAGAAGCACGACATAGCGAATCCCTGAATGATTGGAGAGGTACACAGGCAGACCTCCTAGATCGGTGCTGAGTTGGTGCAGCAGATCGGGCCGAAGGTAGGCACTGTGATCACCCAGGCGGGTAGTGTCCAGGACAGCGATCAGGGGTGTCATCCCGGCCAGGTGAGTTACGAAGAAGCTGCTGAAAGCGGGCTGGAGCTTGCGACGCGAAAGAGATTCGCTCAGTTTGTGCGAGATTGTCTCGGCCAGTCGCATTTCACGGTGAGAAACGGTGCTATCAGGCATTTTGTTCTCCCTTATTTTCGGATGTGATATCCGCATCAATTGCATCGCGCATAATCCCGTCAATGGCATTACCCAATAGTGGACGAGCTTGTTGGGCT
This sequence comes from uncultured Anaerolinea sp., assembly GCA_964462245.1. Lineage (GTDB taxonomy): Bacteria > Chloroflexota > Anaerolineae > Anaerolineales > Villigracilaceae > UBA5195. The sequence continues at coordinate 3,450 of CAYWXS010000203.1, read as the reverse complement.
GAAATGACCTGAATCGTACCGGGTGCATTCAGCACGTGTTCGGAGACCAACTGTTGCGCGATAGACTGGCGCTGTGTCATGGGCTGATCTAGATTTCCGCGGGTGGCCAGGTCAATCATCTGATCGCGATTGGTGGTGGCGGATTGGATTTCAGCGTTTGTGAGGGCCGGGATGACTGGTTTCTTCCCGGAGAAGTCAGCCAGCGAGTACGGATTGCGATCTGCGTCGTAGATATTGCCATTGACGAACAGCAAGGGTGCATCCCCACGGGCATCGCGTTGAATGGGACGAATTCGACTCCAGCGAAAGATCATCAGGAGCACAAAGGCCAGAATGCTGAACCCGATGAAGAAGGGAGACAATGCCTGGACTTTGTTCATCATGCGTTCGCGTTCCATGGCCAGTTCGGCGCTGACTGCCTGGGCGTGGAATTCTGTGGCCCTGGCACTGGCAGCGGCGACTTCGACAGTGGCTGTGATGTCGCTGGCTTGCTGGGTGGAAACTTCCAGGATATGTTGTTGGGTGGCAGTACCACTGGCAGAAGTTTCTGTTTGTTTGACCGATGCAGTTGCAGTCCAGCCGGTCATCAGCCAGGCACGTTCTGTGGCTGTCTGACGTGCTGAAACAGTGGGATAGTAGGCTGTGGCTGTCAGATTGGCGGAGAGTGCTTGAGAGGTGGCCTGCATGGCTTCCAGTGTCTTCTGAGCCTGGATGTTGCCAAGCGATAGGGTATAGATATCCGGCGTGGCCGAGGGAAATATGGGATTTCCCTCAAGTGAAACCAAGTCACATGCGGACAACAGGAGCAATACGGGAAGAAAGAGCAAGGTAAGGTATTTCAATTTATTGTTTTTTCCAGGGAAAATGCTTGCCTTTCTCAGAAAAATGCCAGGGAAAAATAACTTTATAAGACAAATAATTGGTAAGAATTGTTAGTAGGGTGTGATAGGAAATGACGAAAAGCGAAATTGAAAAATAAGTGACCCGTATTCCCCCTATGGATTTCAAAATTACTTCATTGAGCATGTTCGTCCTTTCGGCGATCATAATCAACACATATATAAGAAAACCGCCTAATATTGCATTAGGAATTTGATTAAGGAACGAAATAACGCCGATTGGGCTTTTAATGTAGTCGATTAGGTTATCCCTAAAGAATGAAAAAAATAAGCGACTATAATTAAGCCGTTCTTTCACAAATTCAGTCATACTCTGGACAATTTTGGGTGACTTCTTAAGCGTTTTCATAAGACAAATTCTCCCTGGTCTATCAATCTCAATAAAAGTTGGGCTTATCTGGTTGATCTTCCAGATGTTCGATAACTCATAGCATCGGTGGCGGGCTCAAGTCTCTGTTTTCGGTGCAGAAACAATCCAAAAAGCATGACGTTAAATAAGTTCTTCATCAGGACATCTTCTGGTTTGTTACATTTGTGGAGATAAATCTCAAATCCTAAAATGGTTTCTTCTGAGAGCGCCAGGTTTGATAAATCATGCCCTGCGCCTTGTAGATACTGGAAATAGGAAAATAAATCACGGCTGAATTCATTGATTCTGGCATCAGAGACTGCATAAACTGTTTTCTGATACGCAAGGAATTCCTGTACAATATTGATTACGTTTTGAGGATAGTGCTCGGTCATTTTTCACTCCTAAATTAGTCGCTTCTGATACGTAACTGATACTATTTTAATTTATAGCTGATGATAAGTCAATCGTCTGGAGAAACTTGTGGAGCGGTTAGCTACCTATTTACGACAACAAAGACAACTATGCAGATATGACGTCCGAACGCTTGTATCCAAGAGCGGTGTTACGAATGCTCAGATCAGCAGAATAGAGAATGGAAAATCACAAATAACGGTCGAAGCACTCGTTCGACTTTCTTTCGGTTTGGGTATTCGTCTGGAAGATGTACTGCTTGAATTGCAAAAAGGGGGGATATTTCAGGATGCATCCTGCTTGAATTACCTGATGATTAGAAATACAGAAATTCCGTCAAGGGACTTCATCCCAACGGCCATGGATATCTGTACCTTTATCCAATTATTCCGTGAGAGGCCACAAGAAGTAGAAGCCAATCTGATAGATGGTTTGCTGGAAATTTACCGTAACCCCAATCCACCTGGTTCCGATGAGATGGTGGAGATCCAAATAGATCATGCCATCCATGGTTCTACAGCAATACCTTACCCGCCTCAACCATATCTACTCGATACTATCTATGCAGCCGGTGGTGTAATTACCATACAGGACGTAACCCAATCAATACGATATGCCAGGCTACAGGATGGCAAAAGCCTACGTAGTCATGCCAATGAGCGTATATCTTTCTCCACAATAGCGCGTATAGAGAAAGGAGCTGCGGACAGACTTCTATTGTCACAGATACTGGAATTGGATAGCATCTTTGAACGGCAGGGAAGTTGGTTGGCTCACGCCTGGGAAGCAGAAGAATATGAAACAGGTATAGCGATCAGCAAGGCCGTGAGTAATTGGAACTGGCTTGATGGCTGGGAGCATACGGAGAAGGCCGCTGTTGATACATTAATCAGCATTTGTCGCTGGCATCAAGCGCAGGGAATTGATCATCGTTGGGGGCAAACACTAAAGCAAGTGCTGGAAAACTTCCAAGTTTAGAAAATAATGTCGCGTAATAATTTGTGTAAGGTTTCGACGTGCCAAAAGAACAAAGGCACGCCGAAAAAAAGCAAAAACAGGGCCAATTCCCTCAAGTGAGGGTTGGTTTCTGATTGGTTTGCGCATACAGATATATTTCGGTGTGTTGATGGTAGTGAGTGATCCCCAAACCCACCAATCCGGGAAGAGTTTATCAGGGACGATGATAGTGAAATCTACATAGACGAGTTGGCCTGGAGGAAGCGTACCGATGGATTTAGATTGGTCATCAGTGAGATCGGGGAATACATTGATGCTGGAATGGCCGACCAAATAAGCGGCATTGTGCGGGTATTTTTCTTTTAGATTTTTGATTATCTCGGACATACGATCACCTATAAGGAAAAGAGAATGAAACCTCAATTAGTATTTGTTGGAGATGACGAAAGCGACATCAATAGAGAGCGTTTTGATTGGAAGAAAAAGAACATCGCAGTATTTCGTAGAAAGAACGATGGTGTATGTTTGTTGTATGTCTTCATTGGAAAACAGCGCGATGTCGTATGGCATTGTGGATATTACGATTCCTTGCAAGAAGTATTAAACTATCTAACCGAGAATTACAAAGAATAACAAAAAGGGAGTACGGGTTATTAGCTCGTACTCCCTTTTATGCTGGTTAGCAGCCTTTCTTTTTCATTGACGGTTTGGGTGCTGGTTTCTTGATGGTGGTTTTCTTAGCGGTAGCCATGTTATCCTCCTTTACCCTAATGGGGTGTTTGTACTATCTGAATGAGACAAAATAGGTACTTCAAGCTTCTTGAGAATACT
>CAYWXS010000202.1:0-6499 GCA_964462245.1 uncultured Anaerolinea sp. | reverse complement strand
GCAGCGTTGCTTATGGCGGAAGAATACATCAACAATCCTGAATTAACCAATCTGACAACAGCTCACTTTGACGAGGATACAAACGATGAAGCGAGGTGAGATCTGGATTATAAATTTGGATCCAACCATCGGCGCAGAAATCAGAAAAACGCGCCCAGTAGTCATTGTTAGTAGTGATGATATTGGAACTTTGCCACTCAAGGTTGTGGCTCCGATTACAGAATGGAAAGCACATTATGCAGAAGTACCCTGGATGACAGCGATCACTCCCAACACTCAAAACGGTCTGGAAAAGCCTTCATCCTGCGATGCTTTTCAGGTACGCTCAGTGTCGGTGGAACGATTCGTTCGCAAGCTGGGCACGATCGATGCCCGAACGATGAAAGCCATAGCTGTTTCGCTCACCGAAGTTCTCGACATTGAATAAACTTGCCCCAAAAAAGAAAAGGGCATTTTCGGCAGGTTCTTCTGAAGTAGCTACTATTTTATAAGGACAATTACTGCACATAAGCATAGCCAACTGTTCAAGAAACAGCGAACCGGTTTAATATTTTCACCAACACCTAAATATCTACGATAGCAGAAGGTCATTCTTCACGTGCAGCGCTTGGAAATTTCAAACCAGCCAAAGGCTTCGACCGGTTTTCCTAAGTGTTGATTGACCGCTCTCCAGCGAGTTTGTGATCAGGGAATGTAAATGAAATTTGACGATCTGGATACAAAGATGCGCGTCTTTGAGACCGCTGCAGACATATGTGTGCTGCCGGGTCTATATATGGTAGCGCGAATTGATGGGCGCAGCTTTACCCGGCTGACCAAAGAAACACACCACTTTGAAGCGCCGTACGACCTGCGCTTTCGTGATTTTATGGTTGCAACCGTGGAACACCTGATGCAGTGCGGATTTCGGGTGATCTACGGTTACACCCAGAGTGACGAAATTTCCCTGCTTTTTCACCGCGATGAGACCGCATTCGAGCGCAAAATGCGCAAATACAATTCCATCCTGGCCGGCGAAGCCAGCGCCAAATTCTCGCTTCTGCTCGGCGACCTGGCCGCTTTTGACTGCCGCATCTCCCAGCTTCCAAACGAAAACCTGGTGGTGGATTACTTTCGCTGGCGCAGTGAGGATGCTCACCGTAATGCCCTGAACGCCCACTGCTACTGGATGCTGCGCAAATTTGGCCAAACAGTTGACCAGGCAACTGGAGCCATGCTCAAGCTGTCGGTGGCGGCCAAGAACGAGCTGCTCTTCCAAAACGGGATCAACTTCAATGATTTGCCCAACTGGCAAAAACGCGGCATCGGTCTTTACTGGGAAACATACGAAAAGCCCGGCCGGGACCCACTAACAAGTGAAACTGTTGTAACCGAGCGCCGGCGCATTCATGTGGATTTTGACCTGCCGATGAAGGAAAATTATGACGAATTTATTCGAAAGCTTCTGCGTGCATGAAAAAGACTCCGCAACTGGACCTGCCAAACGGAACCCAGATCGTCACCCGTTCAGAGATCATTGATGAAAATGGTCAGGTTGTTTGTATTGCCGGTGCGGTTGGGGTGGTTATTGCAGTGCCCCCTGATCAGCACAGTCCATACCTGGTGAGTTTTACCAACGGTGCCGAAGCCTGGTTGGTTCGTTCACAATTCTCGGTACGCAAACACTTTCAACTGGATGGCATCGAGCGTTTCGGGAGAGCCGAACTTACTCGAACCAACCTGGATGAATTTATCATCTACCGCTGCGTCACGGGTTCGCGCGCCTATGGATTGGATCATGAAGGCTCGGACACCGACCGGCGTGGCATTTACCTGCCTCCTGCTGAGTTGCACTGGTCGCTGTTTGCCGTTCCTGAGCAGTTGGAAAATGAACATGCCCAGGAATGCTACTGGGAGCTGGAGAAGTTCATCAACCTGGCACTGCGCGCCAACCCCAACATTCTGGAATGTTTGTACTCTCCCCTGATCGAAACCGTCACGCCTCTGGCGCAGGAATTGCTCGATCTGCGCGCCATCTTTCTCTCCCAAATGATATTCCAGACCTATAACGGCTATGTGATGTCGCAGTTTAAAAAACTGGAACAGGATCTTCGATCTCGAGGTGAAATCCGCTGGAAACATGCCATGCACTTGATTCGCCTGCTGCTTTCTGGGATCACAGTATTAAGGGATGGATTCGTGCCCGTCAGGGTGGATGCTCACCGGGAACGCTTGCTGTCCATCCGTGCTGGTGAGATGAACTGGGACGATCTCAATGCCTGGCGCTTGAATTTACACAAGGCATTTGATACCGCTTTCCAAAACAGCCACCTGCCAGAGCAACCCGATTACAGGCAAGCCAACGATTTTCTTATCCGAGCCAGAAGGAGCATGGTGAAATGATTCATCTCATTCAGCGCCTTATCGACGAAGCCAAGCGTCAGCCCTACCCACATTTGTTCATCACCGTCAGCGGCGCACACCTATATGGTTTTCCATCGCCCGACTCAGATTATGACCTGCGCGGTGTCCACGTCTTGCCCATTTACGAAGTGATCGGTTTGGAACCCGGACAGGAAACCATCGAGGTTTCTGAAGTGCGTGACAGCCTCGAATTTGATCTGGTTACGCACGATATCAAGAAATTCTTTGGCCTGCTCCTGAAGAAAAACGGTTATGTTCTTGAGCAGGTCTTCTCACCATTGATAGTTCTGAGCACTCCCGAACACGATGAACTCAAGGCCCTTGCAGATGGCTGCATTACCCGGTTTCACTTTCACCACTACCTGGGCTTTGCCAATACTCAGTGGCGACTGTTCGAAAAGGAATCACCGCCTCGCGTCAAGCCATTGTTGTATGCCTACCGTGTTCTGCTGACCGGCATCCACCTGATGCAAACCGGAGAAGTCCAGCCTAACCTGGTAACTCTGAACGAAAAGTTCCGGCTGCCTTACATTCCAGAACTCATCGAGTGCAAGCTTTCCGGCGTAGAGCATTCGACCCTGACGAATGTGGATGTTGAATTCCATCGAAGCGAATTAGAGCGTCTGGTTCAAGAATTGGAAATGGCGGGAGAAAAAAGCAATCTGCCAGAAGCGCCTAGAAGCCAAAAAGCGTTGAATGATTTGTTGATTCGAGTCAGGTGGAATAGAACCCATTAGAGAATCTTTCCTTTTTAATTTTTCCTCGGCCAAATTTAGAGAATGGCCACTCCCAAAGCGTGTCATTGTTCAACATTCGTTTGTTAAATTACTACTTCTTGCAGTGGTGTCTTGTGTATAATCAGCACAATGCTATGGCGTAAGGCGAATGAATAAGCCGCGATAAGGCCAGTTATGGCAATATTGACAAGAAACGTCCTGTGTCGAACGGGAGATGTGGGCGCAGAACCCACTAGCAGCAAAGTGGCTGGTCATCCCAGCAGCACGCCGCCGCATAGGTTTAATAACCAATGCGGCGGTTACAGTTTAAAAATAGTCAAGATCAATAGGGCTCCTGAACAAGTTGTAGCGGCTAAAACTTGATTCTGAAGATCTGTTTATAGCGCTTTCTAAATAAGATAATCATGATTATGATAATTGCGATTATCTTATGGCTTATTCCAGCCCCTCAAGCGCCTGGAAGATCTCATTTGCCCGGAAAATGCGGTTACGCGACTGTCCGGTTACTTCTTGCAGAACACCAGCATCCACCAGCCTGTCAATATAACGCTGGGCAATTGGAAAGCTGACATTGAGGAAAGTTTGAAGTTGGCGCACCGACAGGACTGGCTGCATGAACAAGAAGTCAAGCACCTGTTCCATGCGCATCCTGTTCCGTTCAGTATCAGCAATTGCCTGATAAATGGTACGCATTGTTTGCAAGCGATTCAGGCGCACAACACTGTCGCTGGCTTGAACACTGACCCCACGCAGGAAAAATCTCAACCAGGATTCCCAATTCCCTTTTTGAGAAACCGACAACAGCAGGTCGTAATATTCCTGACGATAACGCTCAAAGTACACGCTAAGGTTTAATAAAGGTTGGGGCAGGAGATTCCATTCGCCGAGAAGCAAAATCATCAGTAACCGTCCGATGCGGCCATTGCCATCCAGGAATGGATGAATGGCTTCAAACTGGTAATGGACCAGGCCGGCGCGTACTAAAGCAGGGATTTCGCTTCCGGCATGGATGAATTTCTCGAGTTGATCCAACCCGCTGTTCATTTCATCAACTGGCGGGGGAACATAGGCTGCCGTGGATGGCGTACTACCGATGCTGCCGATCCAGTTTTGGGATCGTCGAAATTCACCTGGTGTCAGGTTCCCACCCCGGACTCCATCCATTAATTTGGCATGAATTTCACGAATAAGACGCAGGCTGACTGGCAAGGTTTTTACTCGCTCAAGCCCATACTCCAGTGCCCGAACATAGTTGTACACTTCACGCACATCGTTACCGGGTTCCAGGAACGATAATTGTGCCGATTCATAGGCGTACAAGTCTGTCAACGTTGCACGAGTTCCTTCAATCCGCGAGGAAAGGACCGCTTCGCGTCGGACAAAAGGTTGGATTAGCAAGCGAGGAAAAGGAAATGAACCTGCCATCGTGGTCAGTTTGCTCAGATCACGCTCTGCATCAGCCAGGGCAGATACGAGGGGAAGCGACCAGGTAATGACCGGGGGCAAAGCAGCGGGCAAAAAAGCCCAATAGCCTGTTTGAGTCAGAATCGGTGTGCCCGATAAAGGGGATGAGAAGTTTTTGGGGTCCATTTTATTATAGTTTATAAGCCAAAATAGTAATAACGTAAATTCATATTATCATTTTGCCCGTCAAAAGTAAATAGCGTTTCCATTATTCGCCTTTCACCTGAAAAAAGGTAAAATCGGCTTATGCAAACACTGGTTATTGGCGATATTCACGGTTGTTATGTCGAGCTACTGGCCTTACTGGAAAAGGCAGGGCTGGGCGACGGGGATTTAATTATCGCAGTCGGTGATATTGTCGATCGCGGACCGGAAACCCCGCAAGTCTTGGACTTTTTCCAACAGACGCCTAATGCGCACACCTTGATGGGCAACCACGAACGCAAACATGTTCGCGGGGCACGGCATGAAGTCAAGCTCGCCCTTTCGCAGTTGATCAGCCAGCAGCAATTTGGAGAAGCTTATCCCGAGGCTGTTGCCTGGATGGGTACTCTTCCGCTTTATGTCGAACTCCCCGAAGCCATCATTGTGCATGGTTACCTGGAACCGGGCATCCCGCTAGCCCAACAGAATCCGTCCGTGGTGTGTGGCACGATGGGTGGAGACAATATCCTACGGGAGCGCTATGAGCGCCCCTGGTATGAGTATTATACCGACGACAAACCAGTGATTGTCGGGCACAATAACTACAACAGGACTGACCAGCCATTTGTTTACAAAGATAAAGTTTTCGGGTTGGATACTGATTGCGTTCATGGAAAACCCCTGACCGGGTTATTGCTGCCGGCATTTCGAATTGTTTCCGTTCCGAGCCGCGGCAATCACTGGTCACAGATTCGCCGGACTTATCAGAAACCACCTGTTGTTATTCAGGAATCTGTCATTTCCTGGTCAGCTCAGGATGATGTGGCGCTGATGCAGTTGATTGAAAAGATTAGAAGGGCCAATCATGACCTTCTGGCACGATTGCAGTCCATTCCTGGTTATTCTGAACTTACTTCTCGATGGCAAGCAAAGTCCTATGCGGCCGAAACAGGTAGAGGAAAGTTCGCCAATCTGATGCAACTTGAACGGCTGAACAAGCTGGATTTGGAAACTGGGAAGAAAATCCTGAAAGATCCGGGCGAAGTTCAAAAATTGCTGACAACCAAGATCGATTAAACACAAAACGCTGCTCCGGGAAATTCACAGATTTTCTGGAGCAGCGTTTCTTGTAGATCGCAGTTTTCTTTACTGACTCAGCAACCACTCTCCCACCGAGCGAACTTCAACCCGAACGCCGCCCAATTCAAAGCTTTTCTCATTCGCATCCGACAAGATCAATGCACTTTCGACTTTTACACCAGTCATAGCGTCGCTCAGCGCACGGACTTCACGTTCGCGGGTTACCGTGCGCGAAGCGTCCAAATCATGGGCGACCTGGATAAGTTGACGTTTTTCAGGAAGATAGAAATCCACTTCAAAGCCGCCGGGCGTGGCAAAGTAATAAATCTCTTTCGTTTGCCGGCGGAGTGCAAGGAAAACCAGATTTTCCAATAGCTTACCGATATTCGAGGAAAAACCTACCACCTTTGATAAGCCGGTATCGATACAATACACCTTCTTTCGAGCGATCTGTTGGCGTTTAATAGAGGAATCATACACATTCAAAGTGAATACGAGCCAGCCATTCTCCATATAGTCGATGTAGCTCTTGATGGTATTCACGCTTCCCAGGCGGAACTGGTCCTTCAGCTTATTGAAAGAAACCAAACCGGATGGGTTACTCATCAGATAAAAGGCCAGTTCCTTGAGCGCCGTAACTGCCTCCAACCGGTAACGCGTGGCGATGTCCC
>CAYWXS010000201.1:0-6577 GCA_964462245.1 uncultured Anaerolinea sp. | reverse complement strand
TTACTAAGTTTTAGCCAAGTGTATCAGATCTACCCTAATCAGGAACAGCTTTAATGTGAGTTAAGAAAACTATCGTTATTTACACACCAAAATGCGTTACTGATTGTGGTGGCTTTATGTAAATGATGTATTACTATTTTCAGATGCAAGCCAGGTATTTCATCGAATAAAATAAATAAGTAGGGATTATTTTTCTTTACTCACTGTCCACTATACTTATCTGCTTGGGCGTCGCATCCCCCAAACAAAAAAGTTTGTCGATGTCGGTTGGTTCTCCGCAACTACATCAAAACCATTTTTGCGATAAAACGCAACCGCGGCTGGATTATTCGTTTCCAAATAACAAGTTAAATGCTGAATATCCGCTTTGTTAATTACTGGTTGAAGTAAACTTCGACCAAAACCTGCTCCTTGACTGGTTGGATCAACCCCAAGCAGGAAAAGATACCAATGCGGCTCAGGTGCAAAACGCTCATGCATCAGATCAGCCATTACATTAAATCGACTCAGGCGCAAAACCGCAGACAACCCGATTTTAATGGGTGTAACCAACATACCCGTTTCCAAGGCTCGACGAATGGAAATTTTTGAATTTCCAGGTGGGAACCAGACAGCAAGGCCCTGTCCTGCGCTCCAATAAACATCACCATAATTTAAACCATATCGCAAATTGAGCATAAATAGAGCAAAAAGCTTTCTCTGCCTTGTATTTTCATCTGGAAGAGCATAGATAAATAGTGGATCGTTGAAAAAAGCTCTTGCTAGAATCCCCGCGCACTTTTCAATCATCTCTTTTTTTGGATTAATTACTTTTTCTGGCGGTGGAGGTAGTGTTCTATGCATTTCTATTCAGGTCCAATCAGTAAATAAAATGCTAACATTTTAAACAGAAAGAGTAGATAAATTATCCTGTTTCAATAAATTCTATCTTATTTATACGGATTTGCGTTTAATAATATAGCTTTGTTTGAAAATATCGGGTATGCTATAGAGATGTACCCAACAATCGAAAGGATCGGACCTCTATGACTCAAACCATTGCCTATTCAACCGCAGCAAAAAACCACCTTCTTGATGGAAAATCACTTTCAATTGAACAAGTATTAAAAGTAGCGTATGATTTTGATAAAGTTCAGCTAAGTCCCAGCGCTATCATTAAAGTTGAAAGAGCCGCCAACGCTGTTCAAGATCTTCTCTCGCGCGGAGAGATTGTCTACGGTGTTACAACTGGCTTTGGGGCATTCAAGGATCGCATAATCTCACCTGATCAAGTAGAAACTTTACAACGAAATATAATAATCAGCCATGCAGTTGGTACAGGGAATTTATTTGATATCCCAACAACTCGCGCAATAATGCTAATACGCGCCAATACCCTGGCACATGGACATTCCGGAATTAGGCCGGCAACTCTGGAATTCCTACTGGAAATGCTCAACCGCTGTGTTCACCCATGTATTCCGGAGAAAGGCTCCCTCGGCGCCAGTGGTGATCTCGCTCCACTGGCACACATGGCCCTGGTCATGATTGGCGAAGGTGAAGCGAATTACAACGGCGAGATACTTCCGGGCAATGTAGCCTTGCAAAGAGCTGGTCTGAAACCAGTTATCCTTGCAGCCAAGGAAGGTTTGGCACTCACAAACGGCACTTCTGTTATGTGTGCAATAGCCGCACTGGCGGTAAACAATGCCGAAAACTTGAGCCACTGCGCAGATGCAGCTGGATGCTTAAGCTTGGAAGCTTTACACGGCACAACTCTAGCTTTTGATGAGAGAATTCATGCAGTTCGCCCCCATCCGCGACAAATAGAATGTGCTGCAAATCTCCGCGCGCTTCTCGCTGGTAGCGAATTCACTCGCCCTCACGATCCTACCAATGTACAGGATGCCTATACACTTCGCTGCATCCCTCAAGTACATGGGGCCATCCGTGATGCTATCGCCTATGCGCGTTGGGTTATTGAGATTGAATTGAATTCGGTAACAGATAATCCGTTAATTTTTTTTGATGACGCGACAGGCAAGGTTGATATTATTTCTGGCGGCAATTTTCACGGAGAACCGATAGCAATCGCTATGGACTATTTAGCCATTGCACTCACTGAACTGGGAAATATTTCTGAACGCAGGATAATGCGATTAACAGATGGGAGCAGTAATTCACATGTATTACCTCCATTTTTAACCAAGGAGGGTGGGTTAAACTCTGGATTTATGATCACCCAATATACTGCCGCAGCTCTTGCTACAGAAAATAAAATTCTTGCTCATCCCGCCAGCGTAGATACAATCCCAACCTCGGCAAATGTCGAAGACCACGTAAGCATGGGAAACACAGCCTGCCTGAAGGTTCGCCAGATTCTCCAAAATGTGGAACATATCCTGTCTATAGAATTAATGGCAGCCGCCCAAGGGATTGATTTCCGTCGCGAAATTCAAGGGCAGGATACAAAACTGGGACAAGGGACGGAACTCGTCTATCAATTAATTCGCACTAAAGCTCCATTTATCGAAGCAGACAAAGTAATGTACCCGTTTATCAATGCAGTAAAAGAACTTGTTCAATCTGGTAGGATCGATTCAGCTATTCGAGGAGTCTTAAATGGTTCAAATTGACCTACTAATCTACAATGCCCGACAATTATTAACCTGCGCCAGTCCCAATGGCCCCAAACGTGGCACAGCTATGCAAAATGTTGGCATGATTGAGGAAGGTGCAGTTGCTATTGACCGGGGAAAAATTATCGAGGTCGGATTAAGTTCGGAGTTAAAGACTCGATACACTGCAAAAACTATGCTTGATGCCCATGGAAAAGTCGTCTGCCCAGGATTTGTCGACCCACACACGCATGTAGTTTATGCTGGAGACCGTGTAAACGAATTTGAAATGCGCATAAGAGGCGCCTCTTATATGGAAATTATGGAGGCGGGTGGTGGAATTGTGAGTAGTGCGCGTGCTGTGAGAGCTGCCAGCATCGATCAATTAGTGGATGAAACTCTTCCCAGACTGGATACAATGCTAAGGTTTGGCACCACCACTCTGGAAGTTAAAACCGGTTATGGGCTTGATGAAGACAATGAATTAAAGCTGCTGAAAGCCATTGAAACCCTTGCAAAACGCCATCCTTGCACACTTGTACCCACCTTTTTAGGTGCTCACGCCATTCCCCAAGAATACAAAAGCAAACCGGAGCGCTACGTAAGGATAGTGATCGAAAAAATGCTTCCTCATGCAGCTGCCTGGTATGAAGAATCTCTTTTCAAACAACTGGACATCCCCTTTTATTGTGATGTATTTTGCGAACAAAATGCATTTACCCTCGATCAATCACGTCGAATTTTGGAAGCAGGACTCTCATTGGGTCTGGGGGCCAAAATTCATGCAGATGAATTCACCTCTCTCGGAGGCGTAAGATTGGCGGTTGAACTCAACGCCGTTTCGGTTGACCATCTGGATGTGACCACAGCAGTCGAACGGGATCTTTTAGCAAATTCAAATACAATTGGTGTGGTTTTACCTGCAGTTAATTTCAATCTTGGCAGTGCCCATTTTGCTGATGCACGATCCTTGCTTGATTCTGGCTGCGCGATTGCACTCTCAACAGATATTAATCCAGGATCTGCACCCTGCCCCTCGCTCCCCCTGGTTATGGCGATTGCCACCCGCTATCAACACCTGATGCCATCCGAAGTTTTGATAGCCAGTACAATCAATGCCGCATACGCAATCGGAATGGGAAAGCGAGTCGGTTCTCTCGAACCTGGTAAATTTGCAGATATACTCATTCTTAGTACCGGTGATTATAGACATCTGTGTTATCAATTTGCCGATAATCTTGTTGAAACTGTAATAAAAAACGGTGAAATCATCACCCGGTAGATAGTATTAACAATAACAAACATTCGGTTTACAAAAGCTGAAAATCCTTTCCAAAACTTGTATTCTGCATGAATTCAAACGAATTTATTTACCTCCATATTTTCCACTGGTCCCTGGCAAAGAGGATATGATGTCCATATTTTTTAACTTTGATGACCTGACCTGGCCCGAGGTAGCTGCCTTACCCCGGGATACCCCCTTGGTATTACCCCTCGGGTACGGCTATCCACAGTTAAAGCTTTTAGAAAGCCTGGGGAATCCCAGTCGAGTTGGCCTTCTGCCAGCCTTTCCGTTTGGCTGGATGGGTTCCGGGTTGGAAGTACCGGAGCCCATATTAGCTGCTTACATCCAAAATCTTCTTGCCTCATTGGGAGATGATGGCTTTAGCAGAGTCTATGCGCTTGCTCCACAGGGCATAGATTTAGGCCAAAAACTTAATATTATCCATTTGGCTACTCAACAACCAAGAATTCAATTACCAAACGATTCCGAAAAAAATAAAGTCATCCTGATACCAATTGGTCACACTGAACAACATTCACTCCATCTTTCGCTCTCAGTAGACACTATTAGCATCGAGGCAGTTTCCAAAGGAACCGAAAGCGCAGTAACAGACCTTGCATACAGCCTCCCAGTGATGCCGTATGGAGTTAGTACCCATCGCGCATCGTTTGCTGCAACAATGAATGCCGGCGGACGAGCATTTGAAGATTTCTGGGGCGAAGTTGTTCATACGCTAACGGTGAGAGGTTTTAACCGTTTCTACTTATTAAGCGGCCACGGTGGAAACAGTTCTTTCCTGGTAAACGTGGTTAAATATGCGGGGGAACGACATCGTCATATATTTTGTGCAACTGCGTTTTTATATCTCTCAGGACCAGATGGTATTGCCGCGCTCGAGAAATACCGGGAATCGAAATTGGGGGGCATGGGCCATGCCTGTGAGTTGGAAACTTCTTTCATGCTTTATTTACGCCCTGATTTGGTTCATATGGAAAGCGTCATCGATGACATCGATTTCATAACCACCCCATCCTATTATATGGATTGGGTGGAAGGTGGAGCGCTGGTGGCAAACCCACCCTGGGATGATGATTCTATCCATGGAGCTTATGGGGCTGGAAGTTTGGGCACTGCTGATAAAGGAAAACTATGGTTGGAAGCAGCAATCGCTGAAAAAGTAAAACACGTTTACGAAATTCATAACCAGCAGTCCCGCCGGGAACAACGTCGAGCCGCCGGATTTGGCCTTTGGGGAAAAGTATAGAGTTTTTTACAACCAGCCCGCAAAAGAACTGCGGGCTGGTTTCAGGATATCCTCTATTTTATTTTCCACGACTTTGTTTTTGCCAAAGAGCCCAATCCTGAGGATCTTCGGCGTTCAAAAGACGTATATCAATTTCTGGTTCAATTTTATATCCATGCTTCACCCACATATCAGCAGCTATTGTTCGAGGGTTGACCTTTACCCCTTGTTTTATGAAATACTCACAAACTCTCGTTATATCACGTTGAAAAATCAGGAATGCATTTCTATTAATCTTTGGAGAGACAACCTGGGGAAAATCAATCAAGGTTATTTCACCTTCCCAATATAAAATATTGTAGGCGGACAAATCTCCATGAATTTTTTCATTATTCAGTAATATATCAATATTGTGCAAAACTCGCTCAAAAATCCTATAGGCTTCATCGCGTGCCAGGGAAACTTCGTTTAGTGTTGGCGCGCAGCTATCAATATCACCAATATATCCCATTAGTATGGCATTATCTGCCATTTCGTATGGGATCGGAACATCTGCTCCCGCTCTACGTAAAACCTGCATGCTGGTAAATTCATAAGCAATCCAGGATTGATGCAATAAATTTTTACCATATTCCGTACGTTTTGCCATGGCATGCTGCATACCATCATTTAATACAATCTTACCCTCAGCATCCAGATCGTCGCGCCCTTCTCTGTAAGCATGGTCATTTTTCAAATTCCTGAGTGACCTGGGGCGATATACCTTAACAGCCACCAGATCCTCGTTAACCTCAGCACCAGCTTTACACAGATAGACAGATGCCTCCTTACCTCCTTTTATTCGGCGAAGTACATCCGAAATCCATTTATGCTCATAGAAACCTCCCAAGGATTTAAGCAACCAGCCTTCTTCAAAGCGGGCTGCTTTGTAAGTAAATTTAAAATTCTCCCGGGAATCATCCTGCAATTGGATAAATTTCCGCATTTTCTCTGCCACCTTATTGGAGTACCTGGAAGAAGGTGGCTGTATCCGATGACTTTTTGTTGCCAGAATACCAATAAAATCATCATCATCTAGTTCATCGTAATAATTGTTTGTCATTTTTTTATTAACTTGGCGCACTAATTTGTTATTATCGTATATGTGATGCGGTGAATCAAAAAACCGCTGGGCAAATCACGCACCTGCGGCTGAATAATTCTAGGACGTAACGACTTAGTCGTATCAATACGTCAAATAATATTCCGAACAGGAGGCACGCAAAACATACATTTAACAACCGGACAGAATTTAGCAAACATATTTTCATACCTCCTTTCGAATATTTTTTTAAGTACGTTTATATTTTACTACCACAATATAAAAAACCTGGTGATTACCCACAATTAAATTCCTAAAAAGGGAAAGGGTGAAGAAAGGCAAAAGAGAGCGACATGCAAGTCGTAATAACC
>CAYWXS010000200.1:0-6771 GCA_964462245.1 uncultured Anaerolinea sp. | reverse complement strand
TCTGCGCCAACAGCTCAAGTTGCCTGATGTAAAAATGCTTCTTGCGTAAGTCCTAAATAGGTTTTATCCTTCATCAGAAAGCTGCAACTTATGCAAATCTTATCCACCAAGCTCAGCATCCCTCCTCTGCGTTCCCGGCCAGTTACGCGATTGAGATTGATTCAAAAGCTCAATCAGGGTCTGGATAGTGGTTTGATATTGATTTCTGCACCGGCGGGATATGGGAAATCCACTTTGTTGAGTGACTGGCTAAGTCAGCTTAAATATGACTCGGCCTGGTTTTCCCTTGATGATAGAGATAATGATCCCGCCCGCTTCCTGTGTTACCTCGTGGCGGCTTTGAGACAAATCGACTCTTCATTTGGGGCTGTGCTGGAGAATAGTCTCAAATCTTTCTCACACTCAGAAAACGAAACGCTGCTTACCCCGTTGATCAATCAGATGGTTCAAGTTGATCAACCCTTTTGCCTGGTTTTGGATGATTATCACGTCATCCAAAATCAGACAGTACACCAGATCATTAGTTTTTTGCTGGACCACCGCCCACCTGGATTGCACCTGGTCATCGCTACCCGTGCCGATCCGCCTCTTCATCTTGCAAAGCTGCGAGCGCGATCTGAATTGTTGGAGTTACGCCAGCTTGATCTACGGTTCACTTTGCAGGAAGCAGCAGATTTTCTAAATATGACTATGGGTTTACATATAATAGCTGAAGACATTGTCCGAATAACCGACCGCACTGAAGGTTGGATTGCAGGGCTCCAAATGGCAGCAATCTCTTTGCAAAACACGGAAGATGTTTCCGGATTTATCGCAGAACTGAGCGGCAATCATCATTACATTTTTGACTACTTGCTGGAAGAAATTCTTGGACGGCAATCGACTGAAATTCAGCGTTTTCTTTTATTCACCTCCATCCTTGATCAGCTCACTGCGCCTTTATGTGAGGCCTTGCTTGCCAGTGATTCAAATAATGACCTTGTCCATTCTTCATTGGATATTTTTGAAGAGCTTGAGCGGGAAAACTTATTTTTCCTGCCGCTGGACCATGAGCGCCACTGGTATCGCTATCATCATCTCTTTTCTGATTTGCTGAAATTGATGCTGGAAAAAACCTATCCAGGCCTGGCAATTGAATTGCATTGTCGGGCCAGTACCTGGTACGAAGCACAGGGAATGTTGTCCGAGGCGTTGGATCATGCTCTATCAGCAGGTGATCTGCGACTGGTGGCACAGATCATTTCGGCCAATGTGTTGGTATTGGTGGAAAATGATGAAGTAATCCAAATAATAAAAAGGATTGATGCACTGCCGATGGACAAGGTGACTGCGCAGCCCTGGCTGGGGATTGCCCGGGCCTGGATTTTGGAAACAGGACAGAATCGCAAATCTGAGCAGATCCTGGATGATATTGAAAAAAACCTGCAAAATGCACAGGTTGGCCTTGAGCAGCAACGGTTGAGAGGCCATATTGCTGCAGTACGGGCACACATGCTGGGGGTCAAAGGTAATTCGGCCGAGGCCATTGAAAATGCTAAAACGGCCATTGATCTATTGCCAGTGGATGAAATAGCAGTTCGTGCCAGGTGCCTGACAATCTGGGGGGATGTGCTCGTTGGTGCCCGCAATGTCTCCAGTGCCATTCCCATCTTGGAACAAGCCCTGAAACTTGCACTCCAGGCCAGGAAGCCGCATGTTGCCATGATTGCCTCGGCATCCCTGGCAACAGGATACTTATTCATGGGAAGAATGTACGAGCTTGAGCGTACCTGTCAGGATGCGCTGCTCATAGCAGAAAACTATCAAAAACATTACCAACATTTGCTATTGGCTACTGCCGATGTTTATCCCATGCTGGCCCGTGTTCTGGCAGAATGGGGCGATACTGAAAAAGCTATTCAAATTGCCCGAAAGGGAGTTATGTTAAGCGAACGCTGGGGTCAGGTTGTGACCGAATCACTCTGCCTCTGTTATCTGGGACGCGCCCTGATTTTCGGGAATTATTGGGAACAAGCATGGGTAGTATTGCAACGCGCGAATAACATTGCATGGAAGATTTCTCCATGGGTGTGGCAGGAACATGCTATCTTCATATTGGATTCGCTATTAGACAGCAAGCTGGAATTTATCAATGAAATTACTCAGCAGGTGCGTCGAATTGAAGAACGGGGGGCATGTATTCCCAACCTATTGGCAGCCAGGCTGAAGCTGAGGGACAACCAACCAAACGAGGCTTTGGCTGCATTGGAAAAAGCGCATTCAGAATTGAATGGACAACCATCGTTTGATACTGTTCGGATTTATATATTACAAGCCCTTGCCTATCAGGCTTTGGGGAATGAAAAAAATGCCCTGGCTATACTGCAACAAGCATTGAACCTGGGCGAACCCGAAAATCGTGTGGCCAGCTTTGTACAAGAAGGGGCTGAAATGGAAAGGTTATTGCAGGTGGGATATGCGCAGGGCATTGTTTCTGAATTTGTTCATCGATTATTGGCAGCTTTTGAGATACGAAGCAAAAGCCAAATAGAACCCACCCAGGTAAGGAATACCCTGGTTGAGCCGCTTTCAGAACGTGAAATGGATATCATCAAGCATTTGGCACAGGGTTTCTCAGACAAGAAAATTGCTGAATGCCTGGTGATTGCCCGTGAAACGGTTCATAAACATCTTAAGAATATTTACGGCAAGCTGGATGTGCACAGCCGGACAGAAGCTCTTGCCCGTGTACGTGAGTTGGGTTTGATTTAAATTTCTTCCCTGAGTACCCGAAAAATAACCCCTCGATACCCTTTTTAGGGCCTGATTCTTTAGGCCCTTTTTATTATTATTTAACTGGAAGTCATTTTTGTAAATAAATCCTTTCATCTACTGATGAGGAGTATCGATATGACTCAAAAAGCAATTAGCCAGGGCGATACTTATCGCATCCGTATCAAAGGAATCCTGGATCGCCGTTTTGCAGATTGGTTTGGTGATATAGCCATCATCCCACAGAAAAACGGAGAAACAGTTTTGATCGGTGACTTTTCTGACCAACCGGCATTGCGTGGTTTTATGGAACATCTTTGGAATTTTAATTTCACAGTTTTGTCAGTGGAAAGGAGTGAGGATGAAAACACAAAATAATTGGAAAAGCTTCCTATCGTTTGCATTGAGGGTGATTGTTGCACACGTGGCCACCTATTTCATGTTTGGTATTCTCATGTCAAACGTATTTGATTACGGGGACATCTTCAGACGCGAAATAATTCGCGATTATATGCTTCCATTTGAAGAGCACAATATTGTCATTGGGCCATTCTTGCAACCCATCCGAGGCTTGATCTTTGCCATTGGCTTATGGCCGATCCGCAGTCTGTTGATTGAAAAAAAACACGGTTGGCTGACTCTCTGGGGTTTGTTGGTCACCATCGGGATACTTTCCACACCCTCTGCGGCTCCAAGCTCGCTTGAAGGCATGCTTTATTCCAAGCTGCCAATGTGGTATCACCTTATGGGTTTTCCTGAGATCATGTTGCAAACCCTGGTCTTTTCGATCTGGCTGGTATGGTGGGAACACCAGACTATTATGAGTCATCAACCTGAACCCAAAAAAGAAAACGCCCTGACTACAGACATAATTAAAGCCATTATGACTGCCTGTTTTGCCTATATCGGCTTTGCAGTGGGCGGCCTGCTGTTGGTAGCAATAATGAACGCCAAAGCGAATTCTGCAGGGACGGAACTCATTAATGTTGAAGCCACAGGGGCAAACTTCAAAATGCAGTTTATGTTTGTTGTGGCTTTTATTTTCAATGCTATTGCAACTTTTTGGATTACACGTAAATGGCAGGTGAAACCATTTTCACGGCAGACAATATTCCTGTTCTTCTGGGGATTGGATGCTCTTGTGCCGTGGGTGTACCAAACCATCGTATTTGGATCATCGTCCATCCCAACGGTCCTGGTCTTGGGATTCTTTCCAGCCCTTATTATCACTTTCAGTACTTGGATGAATTACAGAAAGCCTGTTACGCAAGAGCGAGGACTCATATGATAAGGATTTTTTCGCTCACAATTTTGCTTGTCATTCTAAGCGCCTGCTCAGGGCCTCAAAACCAACCGGCACCTGCACCAGTTTTGGTTGAAACCCTACAGGCGAATATGCCCAACCCTGCTTCGAAATATTGCGAACAGCAGGGAAATCAGCTGGAGATTCGCACAAACGCAGATGGGAGCCAGAATGGTGTGTGTATATTCCCTGGCGGTAGCGAATGTGATGAATGGGCATATTACCGTGGTGAGTGCAAGCCGGTTGGCACGGAAGTTCCCTCTGCAACACCTGAATTTGCTGGAGATAGTTGGAAATTTTATCGTAATGAATTGTTCGGATACAGTTTCCAATATCCTGCAGAGGCTGAGATCATTGCAAACGATGATCCACTAAAGAGCTTACAGATCTATGGTTCCGGGATGGGGAGCGAGAGTTGGGGCATCAGCCATCCGACTGACCGTGAAGAATATCGTCCTCCCGAAGGCGTGGATTTACTCCAGTGGTTGACTGATCATTATCTTATCGGTGAAAAACGGTTGCCGGATGTGCAAATTGCAGGAATCAGATCCATCCATTTTCGGCATGAGCGCAGCCCGCAATCTTATGCCGATGACCGCTATTTTTTTGCCAGATCAGGCCAGTTGTACATGCTGATTATCGGGCACGCTGGTGATACTGAAGATTGGGAACTCAATAATCGTTTTCTCCAGAGTTTCCAGTTTAGAGAGGAAACTTCAAATCCATCCAGTCCAACATTGATCCCGACGGTCCTCTCCATCGATCCTGCTGAATACCAGGGTTGGTGGACTTATACCCACGCCATTCACGGTTTTTCGATCATGCTGCCCGAGCAGTGGATTGTGGAAGAAACAACAGCCAATGATCCGCTCGATTGACAGAACAAGTTTTGAATGGGTTAGTCATAATTTCACCCCGGCAAATACAATGCATTTTCCCAGGAGTTTTTCCATGAGCATTATTTTTCGGCATTACAAATCTTTGAAAGATTATCAGGATGTGAATGATTTCCTGATCGCATATCATCGACCAAAAAATGATGATGGAAATTGGCTTCAGCCCGCCTGGGAATACATGTTCGCCCACCCTTACCTGGATCGTACATCCCTGGAAAAAATCGGCATTTGGGAAAAGCATGGGGCGATTGTTGGCGTAGCGCACTATGAAAGTCGATTGGGTGAGGTTTTCTTTGAATTTCACCCCAATTACAGGCATTTAAAAGTTGAGATGCTGGATTATGCCGAAAGGAACCTGGCAGAGACTTCACAGAATGGGCAAAAAATTCTGCACGCATTTATTAATGACATGGATGGTGAGTTTACTTCTTTGGTCAAAGAACGCGGTTATGACAAGAAAGATGAAGAGTCACGTGTAATGTGCCAGTTTGTGCTCCCCGATCCGTTTCCTCCGATCACGCTGCCGAAGGGATTCGGTTTGACAAGCCTGGCTGAGGAATGTGATTGGAAGAAAGTACATCGTGTCATTTGGCGGGGATTTAATCATGAAGGTGAACCTCCAACCGGGGATGAAGCCCTGCAAGAGAGGCGGGTGTTGTTTGATACGCCTACTGCCCGACGAGACTTGAAGATTGCAGTCCGGGCGCCCAATGGAAATTTTGTCGCATTTTGCGGTATGTTTCACGAGTCAAAAAATCAATTTGCCTATGTTGAACCAGTCGCAACTGACCCGGATTACCGTCGTATGGGGTTGGGCAAAGCTGCTGTTTTGGAAGGTATCCGGCGCTGTGGTCTGCTCGGTGCCACGGTCGCTTATGTCGGAAATGATCTGCCCATTTACAGGGCAATCGGTTTTAAAAACTTGTATATCAGCCAATGTTGGGAAAAAAAGTTTGAATGATGCAATTCTCATTTTGCCTGTCAATCCAGCCATTCTTGACCAAAATCCAGAAAAAAAAATGGGCTGTGGTTTTGTTCATGATTGGGAAATTAGGTCAGGCATAAGGAAATAGCCATGAAAAATATTCAACGCTTTGCAGTATTTCTCCTTTTTCTCATTTGTGGGCTGTTGGTATTTGTTGTCTTTAGCCATTACTCCCCTGTTTTTGAGGCAAAAGAAGATATCACGGGAAGAGTTCTGCTTGCAATATTTTTTCTAGTTACAGCATTTGTCCTTCGCCATACTGAACGCTTTCAAAAATACTGGCTGATCTTTTTTGCTTTTTTCAGCGCATTGACTGCCATCAGTCTTGACTATTATCTTAGCCTCAGTCGATGGATTCTTCCAACGCTTGGAATAATTTCCAGAACTCCTGCTGGGTTGGCAATCGAAAAATTAGAAAGTTCGCTGCTGGGTGTGATCATACTTCTGGTACTGAATCGACTTGCAGGCCAAAGTCTGGAATCGGTTTACATCCGGCGTGGTGATATAAAGCTGGGATTGACCATCGGGCTGATCGCCTTTGCCTTGATGATTGCGTTTGTCATTCCTGTCACGGAATTGTTTTTCAAAGGCAAAGATTTGGACTGGGTACACATATTGGCTTGGGCACCCTGGGTATTGATTATGGTCATATCGAATGCAGCCTATGAAGAACTTGTTTTGCGGGGTTTACTGATCGGGAAAATGGAACCGTTTTTAGGGAAGTTTGCCACTAATCTGGTCACGACCATACCCTTTGTATTGTTGCATGCTTATACAAGTTACGTGTGCACGCAAAAGCTGTCAGGCAGCTAAAGGTAAAGTTCCACGGAGATTGC
>CAYWXS010000199.1:4579-6861 GCA_964462245.1 uncultured Anaerolinea sp. | reverse complement strand
CACGCCGTTATCATCCGACACGCCGTTATCATCCGACGCGCCGTTATCATCCGACGCGCCGTTATCATCCGACGCGCATGCCCTCCATCCGACGCGCATGCCCTCCATCCGACGCGCACGC
Organism: uncultured Anaerolinea sp.; assembly: GCA_964462245.1. GTDB lineage: Bacteria > Chloroflexota > Anaerolineae > Anaerolineales > Villigracilaceae > UBA5195. The sequence goes on along the minus strand of CAYWXS010000199.1, from coordinate 6,740 downwards.
CCTCCATCCGACACGCGCCCTCCATCCGACCGCGCCTACCATCCCCATGCCGGATATTATCCCGCGATAACCGCCCGCTGATAAACCACCTTCCTACCGCCGAGAAAATCCGCGAAGTTCCGTAAACTTCTCCTGAAAATGCTGAGCCTGGTCAGGATTATTTTTACAAACGCCATACCCGACCACACTATTTGAACCATCATCAATTATCTGATCACACATACTCAGTCCAACTGGGAAAAGAAACTCTACGATCTGATTCCCTTTCGTCATAGGAGCCAGGTAAATCAGGCCAGAATCCACTCCCCAGCCCAACCGTCCACTATCAGTGTAATCATTACCAAAAATACTGGAGTGCTTTACACCTTCTTCAACCCAGATACCACCAGGGTAATCTCCTGAATACCCCACGTTCTGGAATTTATTTTCTGACACAACCGCATCCCGAGCACCGTCTGAATCAACATAACTCCAAAGATCCACCGCAACATCCTGTACATCGATAAAAGTATTGCCCGTGACTTTACTTCCTGAATTGTCAAATTTATCAGCAGGTTCAAAATCTGCAACATATACACCAGATGAGCAATCCTTAAAGACATTATTAATAACCTTGTTATCGATCAAATCACTCGCCCAATTCCAAATCCCCACTCCAAAGAGTGGCCAATTGTGAATATTAGGCACACACTTGAAGAAATTCCCTTCAACCAGGTTATTTTTCCCCAAATCCCAATTGATAGGAAAAGGTTCGTGCCGGATGACGTTATCTGCGTCGTTGTAATTACCCCAGGGATAAATCACCAACCCGAAGTTGTAATATTCAAAATAGTTATTTTGCACAACGATTTCGCTGCCAACCATATGGGGAGCTTGGGCAGTGTTTAAAATACGATTGTTGCGGAAATAACTCTGGATCGCGCTGTTGGTCTTTGGCCAATTGGGATAAGTTAATTCGTTATCCGGGATCAGGAAAAATCCAGCGCCACAGTTGATAAACCGGTTGCCGCTGATATCAAAACCAGGAGAAAAAGCAAAGATAGGGTCAGTAAACTTTTCAACTTCCAGGTTACTGATCTTTACATATCTGGCATTAATTATGAAGGACCCGTTGTAGCCATCCCAAAAATCTTCCCCATGGTCATCAATATTCAGGGGCGTTGTGACCTTTGTAAGAAGTTGACCGCTTGAATCGACCTCGCCCATTAACGTCAGGCCTTCTTTATTAAGGTTGATCGATTGGTAATGAATCGGGGTTGTGTATAAAGAATCCCATCCCGGACCTGTATGAAAATCTTCATAGAGCATGAAACTTCCGCTCGCGGTAGCGATACCAATATCGACAATATTTTCCTTGGCAAAAACAAACGTGCCAGCTTTAAGCATGATTGTGTCGCCCGGCTGCGCAAGATCAATAGCATTCTGAATATTATCGGCATCCACCAGACCATACAGCGGATTTTCTGGTCCCAAAGCAGAAGCTGTTACGTACCAGATCGACAGTGATGTCGAGTTTGAAGTTGGACATTTCAATAAAGCGGGAGATATAACCTGGCAATCCTGGTAGCTTTTGGCAATGCTGCTGGGAAAAATCAGCGCCAGGATTACTAATAGCCCAGCAACCAAGTTTTTCGACAGTCTGAATTGTTTTTCGAAAACTGGGTTCAGACCCATCTTCACTTTCGAGGGAAGCGCTTTAATATTCATTAGATCTCCTTTCGCCAGTTTTCCATGGCGGTCCTGATCTGTTTGTTGGATATCGATTTCCAGGCAAACGGCCTGGACGTGATTTAACGTAATCCCAAAAGTTAATCTGCCAAATAAAAAAACCAACAAATCGTTCAAATAAATTGACCGGCTTGTTGGTTAGCTTGATTGGTTTAAGCGATGATTTAATCTACTCTCGCCTGCAATGATAAACCGGAGTGTGTCATATTTAATATTATACATCGCGCATATAGTATTACAAGTACACCCCGGCGCTCACCTGCCGCCCCCGCTGACAACTCATCCTACATACTTCCCTCACGAAAAACGCTCATTGAAAAATCACCCCGCAAAGCAAAACCCCCCAATAAATCGAACAAAGCGGATTCACGCGCAGCGGCTGTCTCCCTAGCGTCCAGAATTATCTGGATGCGACCATCATCTGACGCACCAA
>CAYWXS010000199.1:0-4479 GCA_964462245.1 uncultured Anaerolinea sp. | reverse complement strand
GCACCAACCCCATCTGACGCACCAACCCCATCTGACGCACCAACCCCATCTGACGACAACCCATCCCAAATACTTCCACCCCGAAAAACGCCCATCGAAAAATCACCCCGCAAAGCCAAAACCCCCCATAAATCAAACAAAGCGGATTCATCCGCTGTCTCCCTAGCGTCCAGATTTATCTGGATGCGGAATCATCGGACGCGCCGACCATCATCCGGACTCATCCGGTATCATCTGACGCGCCAACCCCGCCGCCAGCCCCGGATAAAACGCTACCGGCATTTTACCAAATCCGACTAAAACTCATCAATTTTCCTGTATAATAAAATCAAATGCCTATTCAATGTAAGAGTTGCCGATTTGTAAATCCGGACATCATGCGCTTCTGCGGTAACTGCGGAACGCGATTATTGGGTACTGGTCTTTTACCCACCATCGAACATCTGCCGGAAGTAGAATCAACCAGCGCTAACCTGGGCGCCATGATTGGCGCCGACTTGCTTGATCGTTTCCGCCAGGCCGGTTTGGAAGCCGCCGGTCAACGCCGCCAGGTAACCGTCCTTTTTGTAGACCTGACCGGCTACACCCACCTCTCCGAAAAAATTGACGGCGAAGAACTATACGACCTGGTTCAGACCTGTTCCAAAACCTTTGCCAATGATGTTTACAAATATGATGGCATGGTCGACAAGTTTACCGGCGATGGTCTCATGGCCTTGTTTGGCGCGCCCATTGCACACGAAAACAACGCCGAGCTCGCCATCCGTGCCGCGCTCGACATGCAAACCGACCTGCAAGCCATCAGCCAGGATCTCAAAGAAAGACTGGGCCTGGAGATCACAGCTCATATCGGTCTGAACTCCGGTAGCGTGATTGTGGGCGGGATTGGTTCGAATATGATGATGAACTACACCGCCATCGGGGATGTAGTCAACCTTGCCAGCCGCATTGAAACCGCAGCCACATCCGGTCAAACGCTGGTTAGTGACGTCGTCTATCGCCAGGCCCGCACCCTTTTTGATTTTGAAGCCCTTGCACCCATCCCCCTAAAAGGCGTCAGCCAACTGGTCCAAACCTACCTCGTAACCGGCACCAAGTCGCGTCCCGGTTCTGTGCGCGGCATCGAAGGGCTTTACGCCCCCATGATCGGGCGTGATGGCGAGGTCGAACGTTTGCACCAGGCCATAATCGCCATGACATCCGAAAAAGTCGGGCGTTTTATCGCCGTTCACGGCGAAGCAGGCATCGGCAAAAGCCGTTTGATCTCTGAATTTAAAACCTTTCTTGCCCAACTGCCGGTCCAGGTCGAAGAAGGTTACAGTCTGGTCTATCGCAAAGGTGTCTCCTATTGGATATTCCAGGATGCCCTTCAGCGTTTGCTGGAGATCGATTCCGAAACCTCAAGCGCAGATAGCCAGGCCCGATTACGTGCCCATGTGCTCCGCGCCCTGCCCGATAGAGTCGACGAAGTTTTACCCTACCTCGAACATTTATTATCCCTGCCTTTATCCGATCCAAGTGCCGCCCGGCGCATCGAATATTTGGCAGCTGATCAACTGCGCCAACAAATATTCCTCTCCGTGCGTGATTTACTCCTGGCAGATGCCCAACGTAAACCGATGGTCTTGATTCTGGAAGACCTGCACTGGGCGGATGATGGCTCGCTGGATTTGTTGGACTATCTGTTGGAATACCTGGTGAAAAGCCCGTTGGTAATTGTGACAGTTGCGCGCTCCTTTGCGGAAGGGAAGCTGGCCACAGTTTTCCAACATGCCAATGATCATTTACGCCTGCGTTTTACAGATCTCAGTCTGCGTAGCCTTTCGCCAGACCAGGCAGATCGCCTGCTTTCGCAGTTAACCTCCATTTACAATATGCCTGAAGGTTTGCGCAACGATATCGTTCAGCGCGCTGCGGGTATACCTCTCTATTTGGAAGAAATCTTACGCATGCTCATGGATCGAAATTTGCTTCAGCGTGAAGACGGGCATTGGCGCCTTTCAGACGAAGTCGATTTGAAAGACTTGGGGGTTCCGAACACCCTGGAAGGCTTGATCCTGACTCGTTTCGATCACCTGGAACCGATTGAGCGCCATGTACTCAAGGTCGCCAGTGTCATTGGCCGAACCTTTACGCGTTCATTGCTGGTAGGATGTTTACCAACTTTGACGGATGAAGAAGTACATCATTCCATCAGAACTTTATTGGAGCGTGAGTTTGTCCTGCCGGATCCATCCCCCGGCGGCGAATTTATGATCAAACATCTGCTCGTTTCAGACACGATCTACAGCACATTACTGAAACGTGAGCGTAAAGAACTGCACGGTGTGGTCGCGGATACCATCGAAAAGATTTACTCCGGACATCTGGAAAATCAGATCGATGTTCTGGCACGCCATTATTTCTGGAGCGATTACCTGGATCGGGCCCTGCATTACCTGATTCTGGCCGGACAAAAATCTGCGCGTAACTTCAACACCAGCCAGGCTCAAAAATATTTCGAAGATGCGCTTACTCTTATCCCGGATGTAACCTATACCTCGCTTCAGGCTGTCCAGGTTTACGCTGGCCTGGGCGATGCCTTAGCCCTGGCTGGTGATTATCCCGCCACTCGCGATGCTTTTGCGAATGCAGTCAGTGCACTCGACTCCCAACTGGCAGAAAATGCTGAAACTGTTTGCGAGTTGTATCGGAAAATCGGTATGACTTTTGAACGCCAGGGTGATTACGACCAGGCCATGGCATATCTCGATCGGGCAAACGACTGCATGCTGCAAGCCGACTTGGATTCCCCGATTGAATCCTCCCAGATTTTGAATGATACCGGCTGGATCTATTTCCGCCGTGGACGCATGGACGAAGCCGAAAGTTACCTGCTCCTGGCACAGAGCCTGGCAGAAAAAACATCACGTTTGGATATAGTTTCTTCCATCTACAATCGCATTGGCGGTGTCTATTTCCAAAAAGACCGCCTCAAGGAAGCCAGTGATTTTGCTGTAAAAAGCCTGGCCATCCGCCAGGAAATCGGTGATATCCCCGGTGTAGCTCGTTCATATAATAACTTGGGTTTACTCGGGTCCAAGCGTGGCTTTTGGGACGAAGCCCTGGAAAATTTCAAGCGCAGTGCTGAATATCAAACCCGCCTCGGGGATGTCGAAGGCATTATCGAGTTAAATAGCAACCTCGGCTTATTGCAGACCGATCGCGGCTACACAGATGAAGCCCGTGAATATTTGCAGGAAGCTTTGCGCCGGGCCCAGCAGATTGGTCACAGCTTTCATATTGCTCTGACCACCCACCATCTAAGTAAGTTGTATGTTGCCCTCGGTGACTGGCAATATGCCCTCGATTATAGTCTGAAGAGTGAACAGCTTTTTAAAAATCTGGACGACGAAGAATATATGGTGGAAGTTTATGTAAACCTGGGTACCATCTACCTGGGCAATCATGATCTGGTGGGTGCTGCCAGATATGCCCGACAGGCATTGGACCTGATCCAGAAATCCGCCCAGGAGATCGAATCGGAGGACAAAGGCCGCGCCCTGCGTTTATTGGGTGATATTGCCCTGGAATCCGCGGATTATCCAGCCGCCAAAGAGCAATACCAACAGGCTGAAGCAGTTTTTGAGGCCGCCGGGAACAAGTTGGAACGTGGTCGCCTGTTAATCAGCCTTGCCCGCATGGCCCATGCCCAATCCAACCGGATGTTGGCCAAATCCTGTCTTATGCTGGCCCATCAATTATTTGAAGAGCTTGGCGCCCGCCTCGACCAACGCAAACTGGAAGCCCTCAAAGAAAGCTGGAAATAAACCCAGCACCTGAATACCCAACAAATCAAAAACGGATGATAGGCCTCCAGCCAACCCATCCGTTTTATTTTATTCATAATCCACACCATCCCTCACCAGGTAGTCTACCCCGCAAGTGGTCTGCCTCGCAAGTAATCCACGCCGCAAGTTGATTGCCTCGCAATAATCTGCCCCACCAAGTAGGTTATCCCACCAAGTAGTCTACCCCGCAAGTGGTCTACCCCGCAAGTGGTCTACCCCGCAAGTGGTCTACCCCGCAAGTGGTCTACCCCGCAAGTGGTGTTTTCCGGATGATTTCATCCGGAAAACACCACAAAAAAAACACCTCTACTCTTAAATGAGTTGAAAGCTCATAGCCACCGATGACGAAAAATAAATTGTGCAAAAGCAAATGAATAGATATTTAATCATCTGACCACCAACCCCCAGAAACTCACCCATCACCAGATACCAAAATCAATGCCCAACCCCTCAAATGAGTAATCATCCAACCACCAACCCCCAGAAACTCACCCATCACCAGACCCAAAAATCCATGCACATCCCCGCAAATGACATAATCATCCGCCCACCAACCCCCAGAAACTAACAGTCACCAGACCCAAAAATCCATGCACTGCCCCGCAAGTGGTGTTTTTCGGATGATTTCATCCGAAAAACACCACAAAAA
>CAYWXS010000198.1:0-7023 GCA_964462245.1 uncultured Anaerolinea sp. | reverse complement strand
GCCAACCTGTATTGGCTAATGTTCATTGGCTTGAGAAACTCCTCCATGAGGATTTCTCCGGGATGAATAGGGGAAAGTTTTTCGTCCATTATGATACTCCTACACAAAAAACATACCAATATAAAAGTGTTTAGTGATAATCAACAATTTTAACATCATAGGCGTTTTCGTGCCGCCAAACAAAGCAAATGCGCCATTGGTCATTGATGCGGATACTATGTTGACCTTCTCTATCGCCTGATAATTTTTCAAGACGATTACCTGGTGGAACGCGCAAATCTTGCAAAACTTCCGCGGCGTCTAAAATCTCCAACTTCATACGAGCAACAAGTTGAATATTTTGGGGCAGTTTCCGTGAAAACGTTCGTCTGAATAGTTTCTCAGTTTCTTGATCTGCGAAGGTCTTTATCATTGTAATTATAATAACGCTATGCGTTAGTATTGTCAAGCGTTATGATTGATAAATACCCCGTTTTTTCAAACATTGCCATCAAGGAACTGCCCGACGGTTTGGGATGCACTGCACGCCTTATACGGGGTACCAGCTAAGGCGTGCGTGGACTATGTTTACTCGAAGCCAGAAAAATGTTTGCCGCAGGTGTCGTCGAATCCCACTCGTCAGGTGGGCGTTTTGTTAGCTCGTCTATGACTTTTATACTCTTTTATTATGCCAGTTGCATAAATACTTCTGGCTTTTGCTCTGCAATTCGTAATAAAGCAACTGCGGGGCCGCTTGGCTTGCGCCTTCCTTGTTCCCAATCTTGAATAGTTCGTAAGCTAACGCCCATCAGACCTGCAAAAGCCGATTGCGACAACTTTAATTTAGACCGGATTATTTGCGGGGGGGCAGGTTCTTTCAGGGCGTGGACGCGCAGAACTTTTGTGCCAGCCTTGTAAGCCTTCACATAACCAATACCATCGAGAATTTCCTGACCAATATCACGCTTAGACATTTTCAATTTCCTTTGCTATTTGACGCAAAATATGAGCGGGGATGTTTTCTACTTCATTTTTACTGTAAATGGTCAAAAGCCAAATTTCATCATCTTGTTTCTTGATGTAGTAAATCACTCGCAAGCCGCCACTTTACCTCTGCCTGACATTGCCCAACGAACTTTTCTGACTCCACCAGAGCCAGGGACAACTTTGCCCGATTCTGGGTTTTTTAGTAAATATCTTGGCTCTCTGGGAATTGGCGTGGTTAAAACCAATTGGACGCGGACGAGCGCGGAAAACGCGGATAAAACCTTTTTTTTACGTTCAATGCGTTTAACTTTTGCAAGGGGCGTGCCAACGGTCTGTGTATGCCCCTACATTCTCTGTGGGTATCGGCAAGAGCTGGCGATGACTATGCCCGCCTGAAGCCAGAAAAATGTTTGCCGCAGGTGTCGTCGAATCCCACTCGTCAAATGGATACGGTGTTACCCCGCTTTTGCTGACGTATTTTACCGATTTCCTTTTGCTCGATTGTGTGTCTTGCATAACATTTGACAGTTATTGATATGTGTTGCGCCGTCCTTGCTCCAGGCCGCGACATGGTCGGCATCCATTTCACTCAACTTCCAGATTTTACGCTGGTTGGCAGCCTGTCCAATGGCACAAAGCGGACAGTTTGATTCAGCCCTGGCTTCGGCTGCAGCGGTTTGTGTTGAATGAACATATTTTTTGGTGGCTTCATCAAAGACACGAATATCTAATAATTTTGGTTCGACTGAGCCGCCAAGAATGTACTCAAAAATACCTTTACGGTTTTTAATATACAGATCACCGTAGAGTTGTTGCACCTCTTTTGAAACCGCAGCCGGGTTATAGGCTGTATTGTGATACTCTTCGTACAATCGTCCCCATTCCAATCCGCGCATCTCGTCTTCTACATCGACAAATACGCTTGAAACCCAATCAATTACAGTGTTGAAATACACTTTTAGCTCTGTTATGTTTTTATCAGAGCGATGGCGGCTCATATAATCGCCAATGTTGGCTTTGCTAACCCAATCAAGCGCGCGTTCAAAAAATTCCTGTCGAATGGCGCTGCCTGATATATACGCGCTCCATTTTTGGATATTGGAATTCTGACTATTACTAAACTCCGCCTTGCCAAGTGTCACAAATGGCCCGGAATAGACGGCATTAAATAGCTCCTGCTGGTTGAGTGGTACGCCGGCAATATTGATGGTTTTGAACCACTCTTTTATCTCACTTTCAGTACCTTCGCATTCATAAATAAGCAGCTTCGTGTTCAATATTTTGGATTGCTTATCAATCGCAATTCCACTAAAATATTGCTGCATGCCGTTTTCATCTTTGACGGCAAATTTATTGGTTACATATCGTCCAAAGCTGGTGATGCGCTGTTGGCCGTCTAAAACTTCCAGTGTAGCGTCACTCACTTTGTTGAAATAAATCAAACCCAACGGGTAGCCTTTTAGGATTGATTCGATGACAGCCACATCTTTTTTGCCATCGGCATAAATATAGTTGCGTTGGTACTCTGGCTGGATGGTTAATTTGCCAGATAAGCCAAACAAGCCCCGGCCTTCAAGTTCGTTATAGACAAAACCTACGCAAATATCTTTGACTGTGACGTCGGTTTTTAGGGTGGTTTTCATAATGACCTCTTTTTAATGACTAAACGGTCATACATCCTGCGATGTGTTCCATCTCCGTTAGACAAATAAAAACGTGGGCCACCTTGCATATAAGTGCCTTTCTTGGCCACTTCTGACATAGGCATTCCTAATTCTCGGCTTGACCCCATAATCTCAAATTGCTCAGGAGTATATTTATCGAGAAAACTAATTGGTACGCCCATCGCGCCATCGTAATCACTGGGGATAGCGTCGGTAAATGGTACTTCAATGGCGTCATAGTTGTCGTAACTGTCGTAAGAATTTTTCCCCTTGATTTCTTTGTGCTTGCTGTATTTCAAGTTATCAGCCATTGTCATCAGTGGCAGAGGCTGGTGACGCCGACCGTGGTCAAGATTTGTAAGCCAGAAGGATGATACATTTTTCATATTCACACCGTCAATAACTCTGTCTATGTTATCTTGATTCTTTGTTTCAAACCACATTCCTCCCGACCATTCTGTCCGCCCTGACCACATCTTATTTTCTTTAATCAATGGAAACACTTCTTTATAAGTAATACAATTCTTGTTACCTATAATCACAAACTGCTTACCAGCCACCACAATCCACGCTAAAAACTCACGAAACTGTGAAAAGGGTGGATTTGTAATGATAATGTCGGCTTCATCGCGTAATTTTTTAATCTCAGCACTTCTGAAATCGCCATCGCCTGCCAGGTAATGCCACTCGAGGTCATCCACATTAACTTTATGGTCACCGGTCTTGTCGTGGGTTAAGCTGAAAATCTTGCCATTTTTTGTGGCTTTGATTTCGTCAAATTGCGGGTCATTTGTTTCAAAGAGAGTTAGCTGGTAATCGCTTTGATAGGTTTTGCTATCCACAGCGTAACTGGTACTGATGAGTTTTTTCAGCCCAAGCCTCTCAAAATTTTGGGCAAAAAACCTGGTAAAGTTGCTCCACTCGGGGTCATCACAGGGTAACAGGATGGTCTTCCCCCGAAATACATCCGGGTTGTATTCTATATAAGCTGAAATTTCTTTTTCAATATCGTGGTATTGTGTGTAGAACTCGTCGTTTTTTGCATTTTTAGCATTTGAGAGATTGCTGTTTTCCATAAATTATCCAATCAGATGATTAACAGAGTGCACTTGGATGAGTTTATCTTTGGATGGTTCAGCTATTAATTTGAAATGTCTGGTCTTTAGCCCATGTTGGATGGCAGGAAAATCTTGAAAATTCACCTAACTCGGACAAGCCGAACTGCTGCGTGCTTCGCGAAATTTATACCACGGAGATGTTCTAAGTCTTGTCAAGAGGCACAGAGTCCACTGAGAAAACCTAAAAAAAAACTCTGTGCGCTCTGCGTTCTCAGTGGTAGTAGATTTTCTTGCTTTGCGAGGCAGTGCAAGCATTTAACTTCTAAGTTCCCATTTATTATAACTCACGTCAAAAAATGCATTACGGGTGTAATCCGATCCATGGCAACCAGACTGTTCTCGATGCCCTATGGGTACGTTTGCGGCTAACGATGGTCCCGCTGTCTGCACGGGATGGTCCCGATGTCTGCACGGGATGGTCCCGATGTCTGCACGGGAGATTTATATGAGCATATCAATTTGTTTATGCTTTGTATATTGTCACTTTACTCATTTACGTTGAGCATATTGCATTTTTTGAGCTTTGTATATTGTCACTTTGCGAATTTTCATCTGTCACATGTGAGTCACGCGTGACATGTCAGTGACCAGTCAGTAACCGGAGAGTAACCGGTCAGAAATTTATTAAATAAAAAACTCCCCGAGGTGGGGAGTTATGGGTGTTGGTAGATGTATTATTATTTATTTTCAAGTTTTTGTTGCAACTTCTTAATATATTTCTTACCTTTTTCCGTTAATACCTCGCCATTCATGTATTCAATAAATTCACGAATCACATCTTCCGGAGCATCGTCAGTTAGATGCCAGTTGTCAAATTCATCTATAAAATATGGACTATTTATAAATACAGGTACACATTGTGACATTATTTTAGGTTCTTCATCAATTCATCTAATATCTTGCCAAACTCCCCGAGGTGGGGAGTTGTGGGTTTTGATGCGGCAATCGTCAATTGAATGTTAGTTTGGATTTCTCCAATCGTAGTTTTCCATTTTTTTTATAAGTTCTTCTGGTACTTCCAGTATGTCTGGATATTCTTGAACATTTAGCGGTATCCATTTAGCCCAAACGGCAAGCCATTTTATATCCGACCATATTTTCAGCCGAGAGTCGTATTGAACCGCGGGGGTTTCCTCTTCTATCGAAGCGTCTTTTAAAATAAAAAACAACAATTCTCCATCATTTGATTTTGCAACAACTCGGGTTTTATTCATAAATCACAATTATTCCTTTGCTTCTCAGTAAGTCTCCAAGAACACCGTTTGTGCCGTAGTGTTTGGGTATTATAACCGCTTTTATCTCGCTCAACTCGGCGCCGTTTTGTATTTGGAGTTCTATGTATTCAGTAAGTTTAAGATCTTGCATAAACTTCATTAGCTCGCGATCGCTTGCTGCGGATGCAATGCTTGGGTGCAATAACGGACTCGCGGTGGTCTCTTTTGATTCAAATGCTCCGAGAGAATCGCCGATAGTGAATGATGTCCTTTTTGGAATTTTATCAGTGTCAAAAATAAATTTAACATCACCGTAAGTTCCAGCAGTGGCCCTGCGGAGGTACAAGTTTGGATTATTTACGTATCCATTAACAGGTCTATTGTCATAATGCGCAACTTTTGGAATAAAAAAACTCCCCGAGGTGGGGAGTTGTGGGTTTTGGTTGATTATGTTTTAGCCGCGCTTCATTTTACCTTTGTATTTACTCATAATGTAATCAATGTCATCATCAGTCATTTGAGGCAAAATGTCCCGAACCGTAGCGTCACCGCCCGATTTAAGTGGAGGCCACAAAGGTAAACTTTTAGCAACGGATTCCAATCCTTCTCTATTCTTCTTATCAAAAAAATCTTGCAGTTCTTTATCAATTATTTTATTTGTGCTCATTGTATGCTTCCATAATAATGTTCCCAATAGTCTCTGCTATCTTTCTTGGATTGGGATTATTGAGATATTCCGCCCACCCCTCGGATATAAATTCGTCAATATCTGTATTTGCGTATTCAGAAAGCCCATTTTTGATGTTATCCAATGATAATGAATCGAAATATATTTTCATTGTAGCATTTCTATCCAAACCAAGCAAATTATTTATTTGGTGGCCAAATTCATGATTGATTATTCCTCGTACGGAATTTGTCCCGATGGGATGGAAGCCGGAAGCAACATCTTCAGAAATTTTGGTTAATAATTCATCGTAACTGTAATCTCCATTAATAAATATGCCATTCAATTTCAGTGCACTGAAATTTTCCGAAAAAGCATATATGTTTTGCGTATCAGTAAATGCCATTTTTTGAGCGTATTCTTTGGCGATTTCAATTCGTTCTAATTTGCTATACCCTTTGCTTATTAATATAGTCTCGGAGTCTTGAATGTAATTTGAATAATAATGTTCATAAAGAAATTTGTATCTCTCTTGTGTAGTGCCCGTGGCGGAAATCTGCTTCCTTAATTTTGGGAAAATTTCAAAATAATCGGAAATTCGAGAGTTACATTCGTTCGCTATTCTTAAGTCAGTCCCACGATATTCAGCAAATCGTAAGCCTAATTCATTTTTGGCATAATTATTTACGCCCTCAATAGTTGTTACCTGGGAAAAATCTTTTTTTGCAACTGATTTACTCGAATCCAGATTATGGCTTCCTGTACTATTTTTGGTAAATCCCTGTTTCGCAGGAATAATTTTAGAAATGATAGGTTTATCGACTTTAAGTACATGCTCCCTTACACTCTGCCTTTGCAGCCCCGTCTGCTTGATGAAGTCGCGCATCCTGGACTGCCATTCTTTCACCTTCCCGGCCTCAGCGTCGTTATCCAGCCCGGCGGCTTCGTACGCGCCTTCTTTGCGCTTCCACAACCTGATCTTGCGTTCTATTCCGCGCTGCATCTGGGTGGCATCGTAGATCGGGATTTCTTTCCCGTTGTACATGACGGTCTTACCCGCGTAACTGTCCAGCTCTGCCTGGCTATAGGCGTTTTCGCTGATGCCCTCGAAGAATGGGTAAAAGGAGTGGCGACAGTTCCAACCCATCAAACCTGCACCGGTACCATAGCCGGTACTCAGTACAAAGTCGGGATACTGCTTTGATGTGCCCGAGCGGCTGAATATCTTGCCCTGCCAGGCCTGGTGTGCTGGCCTTGCACCGATATGAGCGGACGTTTGCACCAGGTCAACGCCCTTGTCACATTTGCAGGTTACCGGTGGTTCGCGATGCGCCCGTCAGAACCATGCGCTTATCCATAGACGGTGAGTCTGATAGGCTGGGTGGGGCCGCGAA
>CAYWXS010000197.1:0-7030 GCA_964462245.1 uncultured Anaerolinea sp. | reverse complement strand
AGCATCTCATTTGATGGAAGCATTAAAGAAATAGGAATTACTGATAAATTTATGGACTGGGCTCGTCAGGTTAATATCAAAAATCCAGCAGAAATAGCAATAATGCGCGATGCTGGGCGCATTAATGCAAGCGTACTGGCGGCAGTCCGTGAACAATTAAAGCCTGGTGTTTCCACAGCTGACCTCGACGCGGCTGCCGAGGAAGTGCTAAAGAAACATGGGGCTGTATCGCCCTTCAAGGGATACGGTTATCCACCGTTTCCAAACTCCATCACGGTTAGTATCAACGAAGAGCTTGTGCATGGAATTCCGAGTCAAACTCGGAAATTGAAGGAAGGCGACATTGTTTCCATCGATTGTGGGACTTTTTTCGAAGGTTATGTGGCTGATTCTGCCTTTTCTGCCGGAGTTGGAGAAATCTCAGCAAAAGCTGCGAAACTGTTAGAAGTAACTGAACAATCCCTTTATGCTGGAATCGCAAAAATGCGATCTGGTAATCGAACTGGAGATGTTTCTGAAGCGATACAAAAATTTGTAGAAATCCACGGGTTTCATGTGACACGCGAATACACTGGACATGGCGTGGGGCGGCAAATGCATGAAGGGCCACAGGTTCCAAATTATGGGATCGCAGGCACAGGCATTCTCTTACGTCCAGGTGTAGTGATTGCAATAGAACCCATGGTATTGGTCGGAACACCCAAGACCAAAGTTGCGAAAGATAAGTGGACTGTGGTGTCTGCTGATGGGTCGCTTACGGCACACTTTGAACATAGTGTTGCTGTTACCGAAGGGGATCCCCTCATCCTGACTGTCCTATGACAAAAATCAAAGACACCAAATGGTAGACGGAAACGAACGAAGCGTGTATAATCATAACTTCGGCTGTCGAGGCACATTAAGTGTGTCTACTGAAGGAGAAAGGCACTCATGAAAGTATCACCATCCATCCGTAAGCGCTGCGCGAAGTGCAAAGTTGTCAAGCGTGGCGGCAGACTCTTCGTGATCTGCGAAAATCCAAAACACAAGCAGAGACAAGGGTAATATACTATGGCGCGTATTGAAGGTATTGACCTCCCACGCAACAAACGCGTAGAGATTGGATTGACCTACCTATATGGTATCGGTTTGACCCGCTCTCGCGAAATCCTAGCAGAAACCAAAGTTAGCCCAGACATCCGTATCAAGGATCTCTCGGAGGCTGAGGTAGCTGCTCTGCGCGAATACATCACCAAGCACTTCACGTTGGAAGGCGATTTACGCCGTGAAGAGCAGTTGAATATTAAGCGCTTAATTGAAATTGGCTGCTATCGTGGCATGCGTCACCGCCGCAATTTGCCTGTTCACGGACAGCGCACCCGCACAAATTCACGTACTCGTAAAGGTCCCAAGAAGACAGTTGCCGGTCGTGGTCGCCGCCGTGGTGGCAAGAAGTAATTGTTGGCAGGAGAAACATAATTTATGGCACAAAGTGTACGCCAAACGCGCCGCACGAGCGGCGCCAAAAAAGCCAAACGCACGTTATCTTCGGGGCAGGTTCATGTTTTTGCCTCGTTCAATAACACCATTGTTACTGTCACGGATACTTCTGGCAACACAATTGCCTGGGGTAGTGCAGGTTCGGCCGGCTTCAAAGGTTCTCGCAAGAGCACACCTTTTGCAGCCCGCCTCGCTGCAGAACAAGCCATTAAGGCTGCTCAGCAGATGGGGTTGCAGGAAGCAGATCTGGTAGTCAAGGGTCCTGGTCCGGGTCGAGAATCAGCTATTCGGGCAGTTCAGTCAATGGGAATTAAGGTCCGTTCCATCCAGGATAAGACCCCGGTAGCGCATAATGGCTGTCGTCCCCCTAAGAAGCGACGCGTGTAATTGTTTGGAGAGGTAAGAATAAATGGCGAAATATCTTGGTCCGGTTTGCAGATTATGCCGGCGTGAAGGTGAAAAACTTTTCCTTAAGGGCGAGCGCTGTTTTACACCCAAGTGTGGGTTTGAGAAGCGCAGTTTTGCCCCTGGTGTTCATGGGAAATCTGGAAGTCGTTCTCGGACAGCTACTGGACGTGAATCAGACTTTGCGCGCCAATTGCGTGCAAAACAGAAGGCACGCCGTGTCTACGGAACGATGGAACGACAATTCCGCCGTTACTATGAAAAAGCCCGACAAAATCGTGGCTTACCCGGTTTGAATCTTCTACAACTTCTGGAAACCCGTCTTGATAATATTGTGTTTCGTATGGGTTTTTCAACCAGTCGAGCACAGGCGCGTCTGTTGGTATCCCACGGTCACTTTACTGTTAATGGTCGTCGTACCGATGTGCCGTCGATGATCATTAGCTCCGGTGATGTGATTCAAGTACGTGAAAGTTCGCGTGTTACTACCTATTTTAAAGAGCTTGGTGATTTAGCTGAAAAACGTACTTTCCCGGCCTGGCTCAATCGCGACCTGAAGAACTTGACGGGTACGGTTCTACGCTTGCCGGAACGAGCCGAAATCGACGGCAACTTGAACGAGCAATTAATCGTCGAGTTTTACTCACGGCGATAATGTATCGCAAAAGTTGTGTGGCATGCCTTTGTTTTCGAAGGATAGTTTTTTTGCCGCCGTTTTTGAACAAGGGAGAGGTGAACCGTGACCGGCATAATGAATATGGTCATGCCCAAGATCGAGCGTGAAGCTGAAGCTCGAAATTACGGAAAATTTATTATCAGCCCGCTAGAGCGTGGTTATGGTGTCACCGTTGGTAATGCCATGCGCCGGGTTCTACTTTCATCATTGGAAGGCGCGGCTGTTTCGTCGGTTCGGATTACGGATGTTTTGCATGAATTTAGCGACATCCCTGGCGTGCGCGAAGATGTAATTCAGGTTACCCTGCAAATTAAGCAGATCCGCCTGAAATTGCACGGTGTGGATTCTACACGTATGCACCTTGAGGTGCATGGTGATGGAATGGTGACCGCTGCAGATATTATTACTAGTCCTGATGTGGAGATCATTAATCCTGATCTTTACTTGTTTACTGTTGATGATCCGAAAACCCGGCTTGACATTGAATTGACGGTTGAGCGTGGTCGAGGATATTCACCTGCCAATGAACGTTCGCAGCATATGCCGATTGGCGAGTTGCCTGTGGATGCAATATTTAGTCCGGTGAAACGTGTAAACTGGGAAGTGAATAATGCTCGCGTAGGTCAGAGTACGAACTATGACAAGTTGACGCTTGAAATCTGGACTGATGGTACTGTATCGCCTGAGAAGGCACTAAGTACGGCTGCCAAAACGATGATTGAGCATTTACGATATATCGCTGGTGTTAACGAAGAAACGCTAACCATAACAATGGAAAAAGAAGTTTCTGGTTCACGCCTGAGTAGTGAAGTAGCTGAGACTCCAGTCGAAGCTCTCGATCTATCGGTACGCGTATTCAACTCACTCAAGCGCACAGGTATCACTACTGTTGGTGATGTACTTGATTTGCTCGAGAAGGGCGATCAGGCTGTTATGTCCATTCGTAATTTTGGTGAGAAGAGTCTCGATGAACTACGCCAGAAAATGCACGAAAAGGGCTTCTTGAAAGATCAACCGATTAATGCGGAGTAATACAAAATGCGACATCAGGTAGCAGGTTACAAACTTGGGCGCTCAAAGGGCGCGCGCATCGCCCTTCGGCGTACGCTAATTAAACAGTTTTTTACACACGAACGCATCACTACAACACGCGCCAAAGCGGCTGCTATTCGTGGAGATGCAGAGCGAATGATTACCGTAGCTCGTCGTTCGGCTGATGCTTCAGCTGCAGCAAAAGTAAATGCGCGTCGTTTGGTTGCTGCTCGACTGGGTGGTGGTGACGATGTTGTCAGGAAATTATTTGATGAAATCGCTCCTCGATTTGCAACCCGTCCAGGTGGTTACACTCGTGTACTAAAACTTGGACCACGTTTCGGTGATTCTGCTGAAATGGTCATCCTAGAACTTGTAGAAGAATAGATCATCCATTTATTAAGGGCTTTTAGAAATTATTAATTCCATTAGCCCCTGGTTAGAGAATGTGGTACGTTACAAAATTATTCTTGCATATGATGGAACAGAGTATTCTGGAAGTCAACGGCAAGCCACGGCCTGTACGGTGCAAAGTGAGCTTGAAAAAGCATTGCGCCGTTTGGGTTGGCTTGGCAAATCTGTACTTTTAGCAGGTCGCACCGATAGTGGTGTTCATGCTTCAGGTCAAGTAGCAACTTTTGATTTATTCTGGAAACACAATTCCATAGCTTTGGTCAAGGCGCTAAACAGCAACCTGCCATCTACAATTTCTGTAAATCATGCAGAAATTGTTAGAGAAGATTTTCATCCACGTTTTGATGCTCTTTCCAGGAAGTATTGTTATCGGCTTTACTGTCAGGGATTGCGTGATCCATTACGAGAACGCTTTGCCTGGCGATTGTGGCCTGTTCCAGATAGAACAATTTTGATCCAAGCCGCATCATTGATCATTGGTGAACACGATTTTGGCGCTTTCGGTACCCCGCCCCGGCCCGGAAATTCCACCGTCCGAACAGTAATGAACGCAAATTGGTGTAGTAATGGTGATGAATGGACCTTTGACGTCCAGGCTGATGCTTTTTTGTACCACATGGTTCGGAGACTTGTCTTCGTACAGGTGGCTGTAGGACAGGGAAAGTTCCCAATACAGATTGTCAGTGATCTGCTAGAGAAAAAGACCAATCAGTTACCGGCTGGCCTGGCTCCAGCGAATGGGCTGACACTCGTAGAGGTAAAATATCCTGAGTGATCAGATATAAATAGTCAATTAGAAAGTATGTGGAGATACGACCGTGTACAAATCGTACTATCCGAAGGCCAAAGAAATCCAGAGTGATTGGGTGGTAGTTGATGCCGCCGGTCAGAATCTGGGTCGTTTGACGGCGAAAATAGCCGCCACCTTACTCGGAAAACATAAGCCATCCTACACCCCTGGTGTTCCAATGGGGGATTATGTTGTAGTTATAAATGCTGCTTACATTACAGTAACTGGCACAAAGACAACCGAGAAGACGTATTACAAGCATTCTGGTTATCCTGGTGGGTTGAAATCTGTAACATTAAAGGATCAACTCAAGAATCACCCTGATCGTGTCATTCGTGATGCTGTCTGGGGTATGCTTCCCAAAACCAAGTTTAGCCATGCCATTATCAAGCGCTTGAAGGTGTACGGTGGTGGTGAACATCCGCACGGCACCCAGGTCGACAAGAAGTAAAGGAGCAATACAATCATGGCGCAGTATTTTGAAGGAATTGGACGCCGTAAAGAAGGCATTGCCCGCGTGCGTGTGTCAGATGGTTCAGGTAAATTTGTCGTGAATGGCAAAGAAGCCAATGCCTTTTTCACCCGTCCAGGTGATATGCATGCTATTTTAACGCCGTTGGCTACAATTGGTCACGACGCTTCCGCTTATGATATTTCTGTTGTTGTAAACGGTGGCGGTGTTTCCGGACAGACGAGTTCTGTTGTTCTTGGCTTGGCACGTGCTTTGGTCAAGATTAACGGTGAGTGGACTTCTGCCATGCGTAAAGCTGGTTTGCTTACTCGTGATGCTCGCATCAAGGAACGTAAGAAGCCAGGTCTCAAGAAAGCCCGTAAGGCTCCTACTTACACCAAGCGTTAAAAATTATCTAAATTAAATATATCCCTTATTGCGTAAAACATATGTAGGTTTTTCTACATATCGTTTTACGCTTTATGGTTTAAGCTAATATATTATTTACTAATTGAGCGGATTTATTTTTCAATAATGTCATATATAATTTTCGGATGGAGGTATTACAAATGGATTTGAGTAATCTGCAACGAATAGTTAACTTACTGGATTTGGGTAAATTTTCAAAAATTTCCTTAGTTGATGGATTAGAACTTTCGACAAGCCATATGCCGTCATTTCCCCCTTCCATGCCAGCATTAATCTTAGGATTGGAAAATATAAATTTTGACAGCTTGTACACGGTTCTTGAAAAAGTTTATGATCCGGAGACTCAAATAAAAATAATTGACAGATCATTTGATGTTAAAAAAATTAAATTATCCGATATTGTTATGAATTCGGGCTTGGTACTTTTCGTACCTGCACTGGGCAAAGGAACTTCACTCGAATCTTTTCAGGAGATAATCGCACATTTACGGGCACCAGAAGATGGTTGTCCATGGGATAAAGAACAAACTCATCTGAGCTTAAGAAAGCACTTGTTGGAAGAGTGTTATGAGACTATTTCTGCGATGGATGAGGGAAATCCGGAAAAAATGTGTGAAGAATTTGGGGATTTACTGCTTCAAATAATATTAAATGCTCAGATAGCATCAGAATCCGGGGAATTTACGATGACTGATGTGTTGGAGGGTATCTATGAGAAAATTATTCGGCGGCACCCGCATGTATTTGGAGAAATTGAAGTGAGTGGAGTAAGAGATGTGCTTTCAAATTGGGAAAAAATCAAAGATAGTGAACGAAAGCATCAAGGTATTTTGGACAAAGGTGTACTTGATGGATTACCTGGAGCTTTGCCTGCATTAACTCTGGCGCAGGAATATCAGGATAGAGCCTCAAGAGTTGGGTTCGATTGGGAGGAAATAAACGGAGTGTTGGAAAAGATAAAAGAAGAAATTGAAGAAGTTCTTGAAGCCAGGAGTCAGGCAGAGTTAATGGATGAGATAGGAGATTTATTTTTCGCTTTGGTTAATCTAGCCCGATGGAAAAAGGTCGATGCGGAAGCTGCTTTGCGTGGGGCAAGTAACAAGTTTAAAAAGCGCTTCAAATATGTGGAAAGTCGGGCGAAAGATCTTGATAGATCGATGCAATCAATGACGAATTTTGAGTTGGATGACCTTTGGAATGAGGCCAAGAAAAAATTAAGGTCATAACCGGGATTACTATTTTAGATTTGATCGGGTATTGATTAATTGGTTAAATTCACCAAATAATATATCGAAAATTAGTATCTTTTCAAAAATTCATGGATTCCCAAATAAGGGAAAGTTGGGTAAACTAA
>CAYWXS010000196.1:0-7148 GCA_964462245.1 uncultured Anaerolinea sp. | reverse complement strand
CGGACGGCGAAATGTCAATATCAGAGATCAACATGCCGTTCAGTTTTGGATAACCGTAAAATTTCAGCGCGGCTGGATTAGCATCAATGATGACGCCGGACTGGGGTTCGATTAACAACATAATCGCCGATTGGCTTTCAAACATCAGGCGAAAAGACAGTTCATCTCCGGCAGAGAAGGAAGTTACCTGACTGTTGGTTTTATTATTCCCCATAAAAATTCTCCTAAAAGTAGGCAATACCAACGAACAATATAAAAAGGTTTCCGGCTTGATTATCTTTATAAATATTTTCTTCTGAATGGCGGACTTGGAACCAACCCAACCCGGCAGCCTGCCTTTGATCGGGTTCAACCAATCCTAACTCGAACAAGCCGACCACTGCGACCATTACGCGATTTTTTCACCGCGGAGCCCTCAGAGACCACAGAGAAAACCTCTTTTTTTATTCTTCCTACGCTCAGCGCCCTGTGATAGCTTTTCTTGCTTTACGAAGCCGTCCAAGCATTTAACTTCCAAGTTCCTAACTCGGACTAGCCGAAACGCTGCGACCGCATTGTGATTCTTTTACCACGGAGCACACAGAGTCCACTGAGAAAACCGTTTTTGAAAAACACTCTGTCTTTGCTTAGTTTTATGTGGTGGAAGATTTCCTTGCTTTTTGTGCAAGCATTTAACTTCCAAGTTCCTAAAAAAGCGCAACCTGTGCGCTTGCCCCGACAAACATAATCGGCAGGCCCTTCCTACAGGACTGATCCAAACTTTGATGATAATTGGGAGTAGTGGACAACCAATTGCCGTAGTTCCAATATTAAGTTTACCAGAAATTTAACCGCTAAACGACTCATGCTAATGTATTTGGTGGTCGAATTAAGCTTGAACCCATAATTTCAGCGGACAGAATGCCTCAGCGATAAATAAATTGTTACTACCCAGCCATACTCCAAACTTATCGTTGCGAGTGATTCGACAACAGAGAATTACTGTTGTTCAATGGCAAAGAACATATTGCGCGTAATTGTCATTGCGAGGAGCGTGCCCTCCGCGACGTGGCAATCTTCCTTCGCGTCAGCACTAAAACTATGTTCTTAGGAGCCGCCGCACTTGCTCTTTGGCGGCGTGGCAATCTGCTCTCGCGTCAGCACTAAAATTATGTCATTAGGACATCAGTTACAAGTTAAGGTTTTTGACAACATGTCAAGCGTATTTTGGCTAATAAGCGACCTGCTAGGATGCCAGTTTTGCTAAACATAGGTATTGTGGCTGAATATTAAGCTATTTATTTCCCGGATCCGTTGGGCTGAAGCCCTTCCTTATGTCGTGGAAGTCGGCTAAAGCCGACTCAGTCAGCAGCCCAAAGGGCTTTCATGTCATAAGCCGGGGCTCGCGACCTTTGCGCCCTATGGGTCAGCCCCAGGCGGGCCAGGAAAAAGACATCTTGACATAAACCTGGAATGCTTATCTTGTGACTGATGTCATTAGGAGTGATTCCACAACAGAAAAGAATTGTTGTTCAATGGGCTAGAACATACCACGCGAAATTGTCATAGCATCCAGATGCACTGCTGGATTGCAAGTGATTCCACAGTAGAAAATCACTGTTGTTCAATGAGGAAGAACATACCACGCGAAATTGTCATTGCGAGCCGCCGCACTTGCTCTTTGGCGGCGTGGCAATCTGCTCTCGCGTCAGCACTAAATTCATGTTCTTAGAAGCCGCCGCTCGCTTAGTTAGGCCCGATTTGCTTAACAAATCGCTTTTGTGGGGGCTCCGCTCAGCGGGCGACTAATGACAAGTTTGGAGTATGGCTGAGTATTAACAGGATTTCTTTGATTATTAATTAATATCGCAAAAGTGGGTGTAAAAATACCGTACACATACGCTAATGAAATTCAGTATATTGTGGAATAATGATCTAATCATAGGTAAAGGGTAAAACCCAAAAATAGCCAATCCTGTCATCTATGGCATCCAGGAACCAGGCGAGTATGCCATTTTTGAAGAAAAACGCCCTTACCTGGATTTTGTGCCTCAATTTCAACGAATAAACCCTAATGCGGATATTCAAGGAAGCAGCGATGACAATTCAAAAAAAACACATCCAGGAACAGAGCCAACCGGCTTCTGACCTTCCAGCTTTCAACCTGATGTTCGAAAGTCATCCGGCCATCATGCTGCTGATCGAACCCGAAACTGGGCTCATTCTGGAAGGCAACCCGGCCGCAGTCCAGTTTTATGGTTATCCAAAATCAAAGCTGTGCGGCCTGCCAATCGATGCACTGATTACTTACCCGCTTGAGCTGGTAGCGAAAACATCCGACAAGAAACTGGAAGAAACTAATTTCCTGCATCGCCTGGCCAGTGGGGAAGTACGCAGCGTCGAAGTGCTTTCGTCAGCGCTCATTTCCGAGGGCAAGCAGCTGCAATTCTGGATAGTTAATGACATTACTGAGCGTAAACGTGCAGAAGAGAACTTGCTCAACCTGCAAATATATCGCGCCTCCGATTTATTTAATGAAAACGAAGAAATAGCCTTTCAAAACGAAGAGAAAGAAAAACGGGCCGCCGAGTTAATTATTGCGACTAAAGAACTTGCCTTCCAAAACGAAGAAAAAGAAAAACGGGCCGCCGAGTTAATTATTGCAAATAAAGAACTTGCCTTCCAAAACGAAGAAAAAGAAAAACGGGCCGCCGAGCTAATTATTGCAAATAAAGAACTTGCCTTCCAAAACGAAGAAAAAGAAAAACGGGCCGCCGAGCTGGTGAGTACCAACAAAGAGCTTGTTCTCCGAAATCAGGAGAAAGCCAAACTGGCCGCCGAGTTAATTATTGCCCAAAAGCAGCAGATTAATGTACTGAGCATCGAGTTGGGTAACCAAGCAGCGACTCAAATTACCAGCGAAGCCATCCTTTCAGCAGATAATAACGGAATAATCATTGCCTGGAACATGGGCGCAGAGAAGATCTTCGGTTATACAAAAGATGAAGCCATTGGCATACCAGTCACGCAGCTAATCCCTCTCAAACATCAAAGCGCTCATCGGGAAGCCATGGAACTTTTCCACAAACACCCGGGAAAATCTAGTGATGGCATTCCATTTGAAGCGGAAGGCTGCCGGAAGAATGGAAGCCTTGTCCAGCTCGAAATTTCTTTGGTAAACTTGCTGACAGGCATGGATTGGGTTCATACCGTCATAGTGCACGATATCAGCTTCCGCAAACAAACCGAACAGACTCTGGCGCAAACCGCCACCCATTTATCGCTGGCGGTGCACGCAGGCGGCGTGGGCATCTGGGATTACGATATGGTCAACGACAAGTTGATCTGGGATGATCAAATGTATCACCTGTATGGCATCACCCCGCAAGACTTCAGCGGCGCATACTCTGCCTGGCAGCAGGGCCTTCACCCGCAGGATCGCGAGCGCTGCCAAAATGAATTTCTGGCCGCAAAGCGCGCTGAAAAAGAATACGATACTGAATTCCGGGTAGTCTGGCCAGACGGCAGTGTCCACAACATCCGCGCCCTGGCGCTCATACGGCGGGATATTGCAGGCGAGCCCCTCTCGATGATCGGAACCAATTGGGACATCACCGAACGCAAGCAGTTGGATCAGGATCTGCAAGGCGCAAACCTCGATCTTCAAAAAGCGCTGTTACAACGTGACATCGCGCTGGAACAATTGAATAATAAAAAAATTGAACTGGAAATGCAGAACGAGGAACTGTTGGCATCACAAGAACAGGTTGATTTGACGCGCGCGCGCTATTTCGATCTGTACGAACTGGCGCCGGTGGGTTACTGCACAGTCAGTGAAAAAGGCCTGATTCTGGAAGCCAACCTGAAGGCTGCCACCCTGCTGGGTCTAACCAGGTCTGCCATGATCAAACGCCCACTCAGTTTTTTCATTGCCAGGCAAAACATTGACATTTATTACCGGCACACCCGGCAACTGCGTGAAACAGGCCTGCCACAGACGTACGAATTGCAGATGCAAAAAAAGGACGGTTCCACTTTCTGGGCACGCCTGGAAACATCTGAAGCGCTGGATACCGACACTGCCCGCATGCTGCGCGTGGTGATCAGCGATATCAGTGAGTTAAAAGCCGCTGAAACCCAGACCAGGGATAGGCTAAAGGAGCTTTCCTGCCTCAACGATGTCAGCCGGCTGGCCTTCAACCCGGGTCTGACAGAACAACAGCTTTGCCAGAAAGTGATTGAGCATTTGATCCCCGCCCTGGGCCATCCTGAGATCGCCGCTGCAGAGATTCTGCTGAATGGGAAAGTCTATCAGAGCCCGAATTTCTCGAACTCGTTTAATACCAGGCTAACCGCCTCCATCCTGCACAATAACGAGCAATGCGGCCAGCTAACAGTTTGTTATACCCAGACTGCATCTTTTATCCAACCCGAAGAACAAAATCTGCTTGAAAACATTGCAACAATACTCGGTTTATGGAACGAGAGAAAAATTTCAGATAAAGATGTCAAGAAACTTTCACAGGCTGTTGAGCAAAGCCCGCTCTCCATTTTTATTACAAAGCCGGATGGGACGATTGAATATGCCAACGCCCACTTCTGCAGCCTGACCGGCTATTCCATCAGCGAAATTGTCGGCAAAAACCCGCGCATCCTGCAGTCCAATTTTACAAGCAAAGAAGAATACAAGCTGCTTTGGGAAACCATTTTGTCTGGCCAGATCTGGGAGGGCAAATTCCTTAACACCAAGAAAGATGGCACGCTCTTCTGGGAAAAAGCTACGATTGCGCCCATGTTCGATGAAATGGGGCGCATCATCCACTTTTTAGCCGTAAAAGAAAACATCACCGCTCAAACAATCATGGAAAATGATCTTCATCAGAGCGAATCGCATAACCGGGCTTTGCTGGATGCCATTCCGGATATGATTTTCCGGATCCGGCGGGACGGCATCATCCTGGACTGCAAAGACAGAGAGGATTTGATCGGGACGTCGATCTATGATCAGTTAGACAAAAGCATGGCTGTCGATGTAAATGACCTGATTAATAAGACTCTGCGCAGCGGGCAGGTTCAAAGCATGAATATTGAAATCAAACTAAAAGATGGCAGTCATGTCTTTGAAGCCCGCTTAAAAGATACTGGGAATACTGAGGTGGTCGCTATTGTGCGAGACATCAGCGAGCAAAGCCGGTTGGAACAAATGAAAACAGATTTTATCAACCGGGCCAGCCATGAATTAAGAACACCGATCGCTACCATGCTCTTGATGGCCGATCTGTTGGATGAAAAAATGCAGGGCGAGAACGCTGACGAGTTTTGGGATGTGTTGAAAAGCGAATTGCAGCGTGAGCGCGGGCTGATTGAGCATTTGCTCAATACGGGCCTGCTGGAAGGCAAACAGGACCGGACTAACTTCCGGGCACTCGAAATCGATGCATTGATCCAACAAGCTGTCCACAGTTTTGAACCGGCAGCCCGCGAAAAAGGAATCAGCCTGAACGTAGCCTTGATCCCGGCTGAGAACGCAGCGCCGCGCCTGATACAGGGTGATCAACATGGCCTGAATCTGGTCTTGACCAACCTGGTTGGGAATGCTATAAAATTCACCCCCAGCGGTGGTAATGTCAGCATACAAACACGATGCTTGGATGGAAATTTGCTGATCTCGATCATCGATTCGGGCATCGGCATCCCGAGCCAGGATCTGCCTTTGTTGTTCAGTCGATTTTTTCGAGGCAGCAATGCGATTGATGAAGAAATCCAGGGTACAGGGCTTGGGTTATTCCTTGTGCGCTCGATCCTGGAAAAACACCATGGCAGCATCCAGGTCACAAGCGAACTGGGCGCTGGCAGCCGTTTCGATGTATGGCTGCCGTTGTAAAAATACGGCTTCACTAAGCAAAAAATTGCCACAAAGCCACCAAGAAAAACTAAGTTTTTTAAAGCTCTTCTTCGTGCACCTTTGTGTTCTTCGTGGTAAAAAAGGTTTTCTCCGTGCATCTGCGGGATAGCATCCCGATGCTCTGCGGGAAAAAAGGTCTTTCTTAGCAAAACAAGCATATCAATTATTTTCCATCCGCATCAGAGCAATTGGATTATTTTGAAAAAGCACCACGCGGTTTCGCCCGCTGCGCTTGGCCTCGTACAATGCCATATCAGCATTGCGGAGCAAGGAATAGATATCCAACATTCCATTCTCGAAAACAGCCGCGCCAATACTAACGGTAATGGATAATGCTTTCCCGGTTGTTTCGAAAGGAGAATCTTGCATCAACTTTCGAACCCGTTCAGCCAGAGCAACTGCCTCATTCTGAGCAGTATTTGGCAAAAGCACGGCAAATTCCTCGCCGCCCATCCGCGCCAGGATATCAATTTCACGCAGACTGGATTTCAAAACCGCTGCCACATGCTGAAGCGCCAAATCCCCAATTTCATGGCCGTAGTTATCATTAACCTTCTTAAACCAATCGATATCCAGCATTAAGAGCGCAAGGGGTTCTTCATTGCGCGAGACGAGTTTGATCGCTTCGGTGCCTCGCAGCATAAAATAACGCCGGTTGAATAAGTTGGTCAAAAAATCGGTCATGGACAGGTTTTCCAACTCGATATTCAACAATCGAATCTTTTCCTCGGCAGCCTTGCGCACACTGATATCCATATGCGTGCCAAACATCAGCAGCGGTTTGTTATCTGCCGTCCATGTGATAACACGACCGCGATCATGAAGCCAAACCCAGTGTCCATCCTTATGTTTCATGCGCAGCTCGCAATCATAGTAGGACAATTCACCCGTAAAATGGCGCTCCAGGCCTGCACCAGATCGGATTAAATCATCGGGATGAGTCCGCACTTCCCAGGTCTTAACATTGGCCGGGACCAATTCAGCCAGCGGATATCCGATAATCTGCGCCCAAATTTCGCTAAAAGTCATTTCGCCGGTCTGCACGTTCCATTCCCAGGTGCCAACATGCGTGCCTTCGATGGTACTCTCCAACTTCCAATGCGTATAACGCAGCGCTTCTTCGGCTTGCTTACGCTCGCTGATATCTTCGGCCGAACAAACAACTTGCTGGACAAACCCGTCGATGTTGAGGATGGGTGACATTAGGATATTCCTGGTTCTAATTGAATTTGTGGTTTTGACAAAAATGAGGCAAAATTAGCAA
>CAYWXS010000195.1:0-7229 GCA_964462245.1 uncultured Anaerolinea sp. | reverse complement strand
TAGGCGAATCCGGAAAATTAGCCAAAATCTGAATTTAGATGCGATTGCCCTGCCCGTTTGGGAAGGCGAAAATCCGTCCGAAGAATCGATAGGCATCGGGACGCCACAGATATTGATCACGTTCGCGAAACTTGCCCCGCCGCTGCGCTTCATGCACGCCCCATAGGTAAATGTCGGGGAGTTACCGGCCTGGGCTGAAGAAACAGATAAACCTGGTAAACCGGGTGAACGGTCATTTCCACCAACCACACTCCAACTGCCATTGACAGGCGCTCAGCCAGATGGTTTACCGGTAAACGGCAAGTTGAAGTGGGCGGCAGTGGGCATTAGTAATAAAAAATTTTATATGCGCTAAATGGTTTCAAGGCTCCGCCAATAAAGGCCTGCACCCTCCACTTATAGGAACCTGCGCTCAGTACAGTGGTAGGTGTAGTCACACAATTGGCGGTCGTTCCACAGGCACTCGAGAGCACAGTTTTGGTATAGACCAATTTGGTGCCTTTATACAATTCGTACACGTACTTGGTCGCTCCGGGTACTTTTTTCCAACTGTACGTAGGCGTAGTATCGGTGATCTTACCACTGGGGGCAACCGGAACGGGTATAAGATATTCTGAAAAGAGCTTAAACGCACTGAATGACTTCCAGGCCCCGCCAATATAAGCGCGTACTTTCCACTGATAAGAACCTGCGGCCAGTACAGTGGTAGGTGTACTCACACAATTGACGGTCGCTCCACAGGCACTCAAGAGCACTGTTTTGGTATAGACCCACGTGGTGCCTTTATATAGCTGGTACTCGTATTGGGTCGCCCCATATATTTTTCCCCAAGAGTAGGTAGGCGTGGGATCGGAGATCGTGCCGCTGGGTGTTATCGGGACTGGAACAGTTTGCGCAACCAGCGAATACAACAGCCGGTTGGCTGACCCCGCGGGATCGGTGACCTTATTTTTGGTGGAATAGCTGATCAATGCGCTGGCGACAGACGCCGGGCTGGCACTCGGGTTTGCCGCCAGGTAAAGGGCGGCCACACCCGCCACATGCGGGGAAGCCATCGAAGTGCCGCTGATGGTATTGGTAGCGGTATCGCTTCCGATCCAGGAGGAGGTAATACTCGAACCGGGAGCGAAAATATCCAGGCAGGTGCCCCAATTTGAGAAAGATGAACGCGCGTCAGTGAAGGTAGTCGAACCCACCGTGATCGCGCCGGGAGTGCTGGCGGGGGAGTAGTAGCAAGCATTGTCACTCGAGTTCCCGGCTGCCACCACAAAGGTAACGCCGGCCGCAATCGCCGCGGTGAGCGCGTTGTTCAAAGCGGCAGAGTAACCGCCACCCAGGCTCATATTAGCAACCGCGGGTTTAACCCGGTGGGCGGCCACCCAGTTTACCCCAGCGATGATTCCAGCGTAAGAACCGGAACCTGCACAATTCAAAACGCGCACGGCATGGATGCGGACCGCCTTGGCGACACCATAGGTCGAGCCGCCGATCGTGCCCGCCACATGCGTTCCGTGACCATGACAGTCATTACCGTTTCGACCATCACCCACCGTATCGTAATCCCTGGTAGCCCGCCCACCGAACTGGGTGTGCGTCGAACGAATGCCGGTATCAAGGATGTAGACATTTACGGCGGAAGCGGTCGTTTGATAGGAATAGGAAGTGTTGAGAGGCAGGTTGCGTTGGTCAATCCGATTCAGTCCCCAGGTAGCGGGAGTTTGGACGGCTGCGATCGAAATATCAGTGCCCTCAGCAGCAGGCATATCTACGCTGGAGCCAGAGTCAATCATCGGATCCAGGCTGACCATCTGATCGGCTTCAATGTAATCGACCATGGGATTTGCGCGTAGTTCCGCGAGCGCTGGGTCAGATAAAACAACCGCAAAGCCCTGCAAAGCAGAGCCATATTCAAAGAGAACTTGACCCCCCATGCCCTCCACCGATTGAATCACGGCAGACTGGGCCTGGATCTCTGAGGATTTTTTCAAGACAACAATGTATTGGTTGGGAATGATTTCATTTCCGCCAATAAAAAGCGGAGCTAAAACTGCGGTTCTGTCCCCCTGTGCCTGGGCAGATAAGGGCGAAATCATAATACATAAAACTACACTAACAATAAAAGAAACCTTAAGAAACCTATGCATGCATCCTCCAAAAAATCGGAACAGTCAATTAATACTGCAGCGGTAAATTGAGAAAACACGTACCCCTGAAAACATAATCCCAATAAAATGGAAAGTACTTTGGTCAGGTTAAATCACAAATACCGTATTCCGGTTAGTATAATTGGTGTTAGTCACACCTCCATAGTTTCCGTCAGCTTTTCTCCAATCCAGAACAATTGGATTGGTTATTGCCTCGGAAACTCTTTGCAACTACAAATAAAAAGGATATTAAGTTTCGCTTTTATGGAAAAAGCACACTGTGTCCCAGGTAGGATTATACACTGATAAACTTGCCGATTAACAGGGCAGCTATTCCTCGAAAGCCAGGTTTTTGAGCAGGCAGTCATTGTTCCAGGCAGCTTTCATCTTTCAAGATAACCCAATAAAAAACGGGCGCACCAGAGATGGCGCGCCCGTTTGGGAAGGCGAAAACCCGTCCGAAGAAACGCCAGGCTTTGGGACGCCACGGAAGTCGGTCCCGTTCGAGCAAGTACCCCGCCGTTGCGCATCATACGAACTGTACAGGTAACTGTCGGGTAGTTACCGGCCTGGGCTGAAGAAACAGCTAAAACTGGCAAACCGGGCGAATGTTAATTTCTACCAACCACACTCCAACTGCCATTGACAGGCGCTCAGCCAGATGGTTTAGCGGTTAACGGCCAGTTGAAGTGGGCGGCAGTGGGCATTAGTAAAAAAAAGTAATATCCACGCTAAATGGTTTCCAGGCCCCATCAACATAGGCCTGCACCCTCCACTTATAAGAACCTGCGGTCAATACATCTTTAGGAGCAGTTACACAGTTGACGGTCGGTCCACAGGCATTCGAGAGCACAGTTCTGGTATAGACCCACGTGGTGCCTTTATACAATTGGTACTGGTACTGGGTAGCATTATTCACATTTTTCCAACTATAAGTAGGCGTAGTATCGGTGATCTTACCGCTCGGGGCAACCGGAATGGGTACAAGCGATACTGTAAAGAGCTTATCCGCGCTAAAAGGCTTCCAAACCCCGCCCATAAAGGCGCGTACCTTCCACTTATAGGAACCTGTGGTCAGTACTTTGGTAGGTGTACTCACACAGTTGACTTTCGTTCCACAGGCACTCAAGAGCACAGAATTGGTATAAACCCACGTGGTGCCTTTATACAATTGGTACTCGTACTGGGTCGCCCCATATATTTTTCCCCAAGTGTAGGTAGGCGTGATATCGGAGATCGTGCCGCTTGGAGTAATCAGCAGGTTTGGAACGGTTTGCGCAACCAGCGAATACAACAGCCGGTTGGCTGACCCCAGCGCGGGATTGGTGACCTTATTTTTGGTGGAATAGCTGATTAACGCGCTGGCGACAGACGCCGGGCTGGCATTCGGGATTGCCGCAAGGTAAAGGGCAGCCACACCCGCCACATGCGGGGAAGCCATCGAAGTGCCGCTGATGGTTTTGGTGGCAGTATCGCTTCCGAACCAGGAGGAGGTGATATCCGAACCGGGAGCGAAAATATCCAGGCAGGTGCCCCAATTGGAGAAATATGAACGCGCATCGGTGGATGTAGTCGAACCCACCGTGATCGCGCCGGGAGTGCTGGAGGGTGAGTAGTTGCAAGCATTGAAATTGTAATTACCTGCCGCCACCACAAAGGTCACGCCGGCCCCAATCGCCGCGGTGAGCGCGCTGTTCAAAGCGGCGGAGTAATTGCCACCCAGGCTCATATTAGCCACCGCAGGTTTAACCCGGTGGGTTGCCACCCAGTTCACCCCAGCGATGACCCCTGAGTAGGGACCGAGACCATCACAACCCAAAACGCGCACGGCATGGATGCGAACCGCTTTGGCGACACCATATCTCGAGCCGCCGATCGTGCCCGCCACATGCGTTCCGTGACCATTACAGTCATTACCATTCTGACCATCACCCATAGCATCGTAATCCCTGGTAGCCCGTCCACCAAACTGGGTGTGCGTCGAACGAATGCCGGTATCAAGGATGTAGACATGCACGGTTGAAGCGGTCGTTTGATAGGAATAGGAAGTGTTGAACGGCAGGTTGCGTTGGTCAATCCGATCCAGTCCCCAGGTGGCGGGTGATTGGACGGTTGCGATCGAAATATCATCATTGCCTTCAGCAGCAGGCATATCTACGCTGGAGCCAGAGTCAACCATCGGATCCAGGCTGACCATCTGATCGGCTTCAATGTAATCGACCATGGGATTTGCGCGTAGTTCCGCGAGCGCCGGGTCAGATAAAATAACCGCGAAGCCCTGCAAAGCAGAGCCATATTCAAAGAGTATCTGGCCCCCCATGCCCGCCACCGATTGAATCACGGCAGACTGGACCTGCATCTCTGAGGATTTTTTCAGGACAACAATGTATTGGTTGGGAATGGTGTCGTTTCCGGCAATAAAAAGCGGAGCCAAACTTGAGGTTCTGTCCCCCTGTGCCTGGGCAGAAAAGGGTGAAGCCACGATACAAAAAGCTATCCAGACTATAAAACCAACCTTAAGATACTTATTCATGCATCCTCCAAAAAAATCGGAACAGTCAATTAATACTGCAGTGGTAAATTGAGAAAACACTTACCTCTGGAAACAAAATCCTAAAAAAAATGGAAAGTAATTCGGTCAGGTTAAATCAGATACCCCCTATTCCGGTTAGTTTTATAGGTGTCAGGCCTCCCTCCTGAGCTTTCCCTCAGTTTTTCTCCAAGCCTGGACAATTGAAAATTGGATTGGCTATTGTCCCAGATGCTCTTCCGATCCACAAATACACAGGACATTACGTTTCGTTTTTATGGAAAAAGCACACTGTATATATTTAAGTTTGAACACTGATTAACTTGCCGAGTTACGCAGGGCAGCTTTTTCTCGAAAGCCAAGCTTTTGAGTATCCGTCATTGTTCCAGGCAGCTTTTATCTTTCAATATAACCCAGTAATAAAAACGGACGCACCAGAGATGGCGCGCCCGTTTGGGTGGTTGCTTGCTTAGCGCAACAAGCCTTCGGCTTTGCCGTACGCATCCAGCGCTTCTTGCAGCTGGTTAGCCTTGAAGTAGGCATCGCCCAACGTTTGCCAGGTGATCACATCCACCGGATGCCGGTAGACCGCTTCCTGCAGGTCATAGATTACATCTTCCAACATCTTACCTTTGCGGATCATGCGCGAGTATTCATTCATCGAGTCGCTGAACCTGGAATGGGACATCATTTCACGCGCCTTCTGCAGCGCCTGCATGTCCTTCTCGTTGCCAGTTGTCTGCGGGCGGGCGGGCGTGCTGTGCTCGACTGGTTCTGATTTGGCTGCCGGGCTGTCTTCCACCGCGACCGGTACTGCTTCAGCGACCGGTTCGGGCTCAACCCTGGCGGGAGTCTCTTCTACAGCGGGTTGACTGAGCGTCACGTCCGGTGTTTCCAGATTGTTCTGCTGGGCCGGGATCGCCTCGAGCGCTGCCGGTTGAACCGTTTCGGGCTGCGGCGCGGGCTGTTCTTCTTCCACGATCGGATCTTTTAACCAGTCGGGCAGTTCATCATAATCATTCGTCACCTGACCTTCGGGAGCATAGACTGAGGATAACCAGTCTATGTCTTTTGAATTCTTACTGACTTCTGCTTCGTGCTCTTCCATGTCTTTCAGCCATTCGGCAATATCCAGACTGGCTTTGGGTTTTTTCGCAGGTTCGTCCACTTCCCAGGGCATGGGCTCAGCCGGTTTGAGGTCCACAGGCTTTACGGCTTCAGGTTCTGGTACTCGGGATATGTCAACTGGTTGCCAATCCGACGATTCCAGCGGATGGATTTCAAGTTCGGCTTCCAGGCTGTCCAACCAGGCAGCGTTGTCTGCTTCCGGGCTGAGCGCGGGTTCAATTTCTTTCTCGATGGGCAAAGCATTTTGCCCGGTACTTTCCGCCTGACCTTGCAGTTCCTGCAGAATTTGTGGTTCTTGTGCCGGCTCCAGGCTGTCCAACCAGGCAGTCATATCACCCATGGGCGCAATCGCGCTGTTATCTGTAAAGGGAGAGTCATCCCAGTCTAGCGGTTGGTTGGACTTTGGCTTTTCTTCTTCCTTAAGGCTTTCCAGCCAGGCCTGGGTTTGATCGACGGGTTCCGCGGCGGGCTCGATGGGTTCCATGAAAATTGGTTCCCAGGGGCTGGGCTGCATGCTTTCGGGTTCTTCCGCAGCGCTCAGGCTGTTCAACCAGGCAGCAGCTTCGTCTGGCACTTCTGGTGTGATTTCATCCGTTTCTGCTGGTGCCGGTTCCCAGGCTAATGGCGCAAGCACCTCCGCCGGAGCTGCTTCGTCCTCAGTTTGCTCGGTGAGCAGCTCAGCCTCTTCGGAACCGATCTCGTCTGGTTCCATTTCCCACGGCATGCGTACGCTGCCCGTAAACCCGTCGGTCTGCTGCAGGCTTTCGAAAAAGTCCGGGGTTTGTTCTGTGTCCGGGGCCGGTGTTGTTTCCATAGGGACGGCAGACTTATGCGTGGAACCGGTCAGCCATTCCAGCGAAATATCAGGCGCATCCGGTAGGATGCTGTCAGCCAGATGCGAAACACCCGGCTGATGGTTTGTGGCCATCTCTTTAATATCCGAAGCTAGCGGACCCTGCGGTTTGCTGATGTCACCCAGCCAATCAAAAACGTCATTGCCAATCGCTTCGGCTTCACCTGCAGTGGTTTGGAGAGCTTTGGGAGCCACCGGTTGTGTTTCCATCAGATTCGAGCGCTGGCTGGGCCGGGTTTGGGCCAGTTGCGCCAGTGTTTCGGCATCTGGCATTTCTTCTTCCACAGCCCGCACGGGTACGTCCAGTTTGACTTCAGGTTGGGTGGGCATCTCGTCCAACCAGCTCAGCGTGTCATCCTTTTCCGTGTCAATCGCTTCGAGTCCATTAAAAAGGGATGCAAAGGTTAATTCCTCGGCAGGGGTTTCCGCCGCAGGTGCGACCGGTGCAGCAGGTGTCTCCGGCGCGGCGCTCATCCAGGACGGCATGTCCTCAAGGCGATCCGCGGGGGCGGTATTTAATTCTTCAGGTTTGGCGCCTTGCTTGGCGGCCAGTGATTCCAGCCAGGCCAGCGCG
>CAYWXS010000194.1:1969-7283 GCA_964462245.1 uncultured Anaerolinea sp. | reverse complement strand
TTCATATCTCAAGAAGAGACAGAAGGGCAAATTGACCCCGCTATCGTGCGATAGCAGGGCGGATTTGCGTTCTGGTGTTTTAGTGATTGATGGGATAGGGGATCATCAGCAAAATGCAGCCGCATGCGCAGCAGAGCAGGATGATCGCAGAAACCACGCTCACCAGGATTACTTTCTTCTTTTTTGTCATGCGAACCTCCTTGTAGGGCTTTGATGGACAATTTCGATC
Source organism: uncultured Anaerolinea sp. (assembly GCA_964462245.1). GTDB lineage: Bacteria > Chloroflexota > Anaerolineae > Anaerolineales > Villigracilaceae > UBA5195. Next base: position 7,054 of record CAYWXS010000194.1, on the reverse strand, counting down.
AGGGCCGGGTCACCGGCGATAAAGCGCAGCCGATAGTTCAGATCGCAGATCGTTGCTGTTAAAGTGAAGGCCGGAACCATCATGTTGAGCGTATGCTCAAACTCTGCCAGCATGAGCACGTTCCAAAGAACGATTTCGCTCTCGTAGTGGTCGCCAGGATGGCAGCGCAGCAGAATGTCGTGGAGTTCAGTGCTCATGGAAATCCTGTACAGGATGCCTGCGTCCCGGGCTTGCTCGCTGACATCCACGATTTGCTGAGCAAATCGGTCGGTTATCTCGCAGGCCAACCCTGGTGGGCTGGCCTGCGAGGCGAAGATCAGGGGTAGTTGTTGAAGCATATTGGCCTCGATGTGTGTTCCATTCCAGAGTTACGTGAGATTTTTCCTTGTTAATCCAACGTAACTCAAGAATGCGGAGATTTTCACGAAAAACCTAACCCTCTCTCCTTAAGGCTTACGAACCGACCCTTACCCAAAATTAGGTGATCGAGCAGGGCGATATCAAGCAGCTTCCCGGCCTGCACCATCGCGCGCGTGACGGCCACATCGTCCGGGCTGGGTGTGCAGTCACCGGACGGGTGATTGTGGCAGCAAATAATGGCGGGAGCCATTCGTTGGATGGCGGGCTTGAAGATCTCGGCGATGCGCACCTGGGACGAATTCACGCAGCCGTGGTAGACCTCAACAATATCGAGGACGCGGTTGCGAGTGTCCAGCAGAAACACCTTGAGATATTCCTGCTCCAGGACGCTCATCTCGTACTGCACGAGTGCGGCGGCATCGGCGGGCGAGTTGATCTGGACCTTCTCGCCGCCATAGTCGGTTAGACGAGCGCCAATCGCCAGGGCAGCCTTGATGCGGATGGCAGTCACCTGGCCAACGCCGCGTACCGAGCCAAGTTCCTCGGCATGCGCGCGCTGGATCTGGTGGATGTCACCCTGGAAGCGAGCCAGCACGGCTTCGGCGATCTCGATCTGTTTCTCCCCACCAATCACTGCTGCCAGCAGTTCAGCCAGGCTGCAGGCCGACGCATTCGAGGCAACGCGGTAGGCAGGCTGATCACGCAGCGGGAGTGTCTTCAATTTGGGGAGCTGGTAGGATTGTGGGGTTGTGAAAAGAGCGTTCTGTGTTTGCATCTCGGTCTCCTGGTGATAGTGAAACAGGAGACGGATTCATTCCCCGGTGGGGACTGGAGTGCCGTCCCCTGTTCGGGAAAGTTGTGAGTTACGCGCCGATATCGGCGCGCAGTAAGCCTGGTGAAAGCACCTGGTCAGTCGGGAGAATGCCATCCCAGGCGTTGATCTGTTCTCCATTGCGCACGACCACCGGCGGAAAGCGCCAGGGGTTGGCAGCCAGAGCCTCGGCCAGAAAGCGCGAGCGCTCCTGCCAGTAGTGCGCGCTGCCCTTTTTCGAGCAGCCCCAGCCCGCGCCATGATGGCGGGTCGAGAGCTTTGCATCGAAGTAAGCGGGCGCGCCGCAGATCGGGCAGGTTTCAGGCGCAAGAACGTGATAGCCATGTGGCGGTTCGGGCGTGCGTTCACCGCCGTGTCGCAGGTGACCCGCGACAGCTGAGACCGCCGGGCAGGTTGCGCCCAGCGAGCAGGTGCAGCGCTTGTCCTTGCCGATGTGGTGAAAGCGCGGCTGGACATCCGGCCCCAGGTCAACCACATAGAAGTAACCTGAGATGCAGACGGTCGCATCGCGCAGGATACTGTTGAGGTCGAGTTGTTGTGTTGAAACGGGTTGAGATAAAACGATCATACGGTCTCCTTTTGCTCCTTTAGACGTTCTGGCCAAGCCTCACTCAGTCCGAGCGAGATTATTTCACTCCACGGCATGCCTTCGCCGTTGAGATATTCGGAAGCCTGATCGATCAGATGATCGAGGTCTGGTTGGGATAATCGCTCAGGCGGCGTGCCGCTTTCGGTCAGGCGCTGGGTCAGCACCGTGATCACGTCCTCAACCGTGACGCGGAACAGGCTTTCGTCCGGGGCATAGCCCAATTCACGAAAGCGGGCTTGTAGTAGAATGGCAATTTCTTGTGGGGGTAGCATGGGGTGTTTTCTCCTGGTGAGTTTTGAATGTGGAATACAGCCAACGTGGGGCAAAGCCAACTAACGTCAAAAGCAACCATTCAATCTCGTGGAGAGACAGAAGGGCAAATTGACCCCGGCATCCAGTTGGATGTCGGGGCGGATTCGCGTTCTGTTCAGACGGTCTGCCCAGCCAGCATCTCTGCCAGCAGGGTCAGGCGTTCGTTCTCGATCTGTTCGCTGCGCGCCTGGCGAATGACGCCATCGGCTTCGATTTCAGCGCACAGAAAAGCGTTGAACCACCGTCCAGGCAGGAAGTAGTTGTCCTCCATTTCCATAATCTCATTCCCGACAAATTGCCAGCGCCAATACGCAACTTTGAACAAATTGTCGGAGAGCACGATCTGGTCGAGTAGATTGGTGCGCCGGATATCCGGCGAGCCTGTGAAGACTGCCAGACTGCGGATGATCAGGCTTGTGGAGAGCAATGGGATGTACTGCTCGGAATATTCGCGTACCAGGGCAAATACATTTCCTGATGACCAAACCTTGAAGACACGCCCGCTGGGACGAGAAACGATCTCGCGCCCCAACCAGGTGGTCACCTTGAAGGCCATTTCCGGGTAGCCCAAGTCGCGGGCACTCTGCGCCCAGGATGCTCTGATGGCTCGCAGGTCAGCCAATGATGTGGATGGCTGGATTTGCGCCGGAGAGCCGGGGATGCGCTGTGCAAGCGTTGTAGCCATGGTTGTGGGGGTGATGGTCAGCATAATGAACCTCCTAATATTCCGAAGGCAGCATGACCACGATCCCGTTGAAGTCATCATTGGTGACGTACAGGCAGACTTCATCCAGGGCGAAATCCGCGAATGGGATCTCCTGAGTGACGCGCAGGTGATTGTTACCATCGTCGCAGGTGACCAACGCTTCGTTCGGATGAGCGCGTTGTTTCCAGGCCAGGACAGTTGCAGGCAGAGGTCGCTCGGGTTCTTCTTCGAGCGGAGAGCTTTCGAACTCTGCCTGTTTCAGCGCAGAGAGTCCGCTCGCTTGTTGAAGAACGGTTTCCACCAGTAGGGCTTTGCCTGGATCGGGTTGGACAACTTCTGCGTGATTGACGTACAGCTTCCAGGTCTGAAAGCTTTCCGATGCGACCTTCTTGTTCGTCTGGTGGCTGGCGATGATGTCGATCAGCCAGTAGGCAGTACCGCCGATCAGCCCGGCCTTGTCGGCCAGGTATTTAGAGCCATCGGTCAGCAGGAAGTCCTTACGCAGCCACGGGTAGCGCATGCGGTGGTATTCCTCGGTGCCGGTGAAATGCGGCAGGGCTGCCTCAATTTCGGCAGCCAGTTTCTCGCGTTTCTCATTCATGTGATTTTCCTTGTGTGGGGATTGAATTACTGCTCGACGGTTTGTGCAGCTTCAGCAGCCTTCGCCGCGGCGACGCTGTTTTCAAGCATGGGCATAATCAGATAACGGAAGCGATCCGTGCCATTCGTCAGCATGGCCGGGGTATTTTCGGCGTTCAGATGCAGATGCACGGCATCCGAACCAATCGCCTCGATGCCCTGTTTTGCAAAGATGCTGTTGAAAGCGATCTGGAAGGGCATCGTTACAGGAATAGCTGTTTCACTCTTACCAGTTTCCGCGGAGTCGCCTTCGATCAGCAGGTCACTGTCAGCGCCAGGCTTGAAGCGCACGACGTGATTGGCAGCACGCGCGAAGACCTCCGCGCGTTGAATGGCCGAAAGGGTGTCCTTTCCGGGCAGGCTGAGCGTGTGCTTGAAGGCTTGTGGAATGATCTGCTTCCAGTCTGGAAACTTCGCATCCAGTACTTGCACCCAGACGCTGACTGATTTCCAGGTGAATTGGAGCGAACCCGCTTCCCGTGAGACGGAAATCGAGATCGCCTGATCGTCATCGGGCAGGATCTGCACCAGCTTCAGCACCGATTGGCGTGGGATCACCAGGCTGTTATGCGCTTCGGGGAAGCTCAGCGGCAGTTCCAATCTGGCAACCGCCAGGCGAAAACCGTCTGCGGCAGCCAGGGTCACGTCGGTCTCGACTTTGGCCAACTGAACGCCATTCAGCGCCGGGCGCGACTGATCCGTGGAGGCAGCGATCACGACGCGCTTGAGCGCGGCTTTGAGAATGTGGGCCGGGAGAACACCCATCGGGGTGTCCGCGCTGGGCGCATGTGGAAACTCGTCGTGGGTCAGCGCCTTGATCTTGGACTTCGAGCCGAGTGACTTGATTTTCAATGTCATCGCAGCTTCGTCCAATACCAGCTCAACCGTATCGGCTTCGATGGCCGAGATGATGCTGGCCAGGATACCGGCAGGCACAGCCGCTGAAAACGGGCTGTCCACAATGGCCTCGATCCGCGCACGGATGGTGATTTCCAGGTTGGTGGCGGTCAGGGTCAGGCTGTCCTGCTCGGCTTGCATGTCCACACAGGTCAGGATCGGTAATGGCGAATTGGAGCTGGTAGCCTTGGAAACGAGCGCGAGCGCTGCGTTAAGTGTGTCTTGTAGGATTTTCATGTGTTTTCTCCGGGTGAATAGTGATGCCTGGAGACCACCACAAATGTGGCAGTCTCCAGGTGTTTTGCTGGTGTTAGAACGGAATGTCCGAGTCGTCAGTGCTGCCAGCCGGAACCTGATCCGCAGCGGGTGATGACCCATTGGCGGGGCGGCTGTCCAGGAACTTGATCGCCTTAACCGTCAGCTCGAAGCTGGCGTGCGGCGTACCATCCTGTGCCGTCCAGATTTGGGGACCGCCTGTGACCGGATCAGCGGTCAGCAGACCTTCGACGTAGACTTTCGCGCCCTTCTTGAGATAGGTGTTGCAAACCTCGGCAGTCTTGCCCCAGGCGCTGCAGCGGAACCAGAAGGTTTCCTTGACCACTTCGCCATCACTGCCCGTGAATTGATTATTCACAGCGACGTTGAAGTTGGTCACAGCTTTGCCAGCCGGGGTGAAACGCATCTCAGGATCGCGTCCGAGATGGCCGATGATGGGTAATTTTCCGAGATACATGATGTTTTGCTCCTTGT
>CAYWXS010000194.1:0-1869 GCA_964462245.1 uncultured Anaerolinea sp. | reverse complement strand
GGATTGGCCTTGACCCAGGCGCGCATGATTTCCTTGCTTTGCGCAGCCTGGCTGCCGTTGTGCTTGCAGTAGGCATCAAAGGCGGCCTGTTCGTTAACGTCGCCGTTGACGGTGGACCCGTCCAGATAGCGGCGGACGAGTGTGCCAGTCGGTGGCTTCGAGGTGGCGGCCCCGACGGGGGCAGCTTTGGCCTCGTAGCGCACCAGCAGACGCTTGTGCGGTTCCTGACCCTCGCCACCAGAAACCTTCCACTCTTCCCATTTCGGGGAGAGCTTCCAGACCAGCTTGACCGGGCGGGGCAGAGGCGCGATGTACTTGCCAGCCTTGTTGTCATCGCGAGCGATGGCCAGTGAGCCATCGTAGACCGTGAGCCCGGCCAGATGCAGACCGGTCGCGGCTTCAAAATCGGCCACATCCTGCTCATTGTTCAAATACAAATGCATGAATTTTTTGAGCAGCTTTGTATTGGCGGAATAGAAGTCGATGATCGGTGTGTTGTCCTTGGCGTTGCGCAGGGATACGGCGCTGACTTCTTCAGCCAGCTCGCCTTCTTCCAGACCGGGCATGCTGACCATAAAACCAGCATCGATCAAGGTGCCAACTGAGTTGAACATTGCCCGGGCCTGTTCGGCGCTGAGCGGTTCGAGTGGCAAAGGCAGTGAAACCTGGGCACCGGCGGGATGGAAAAGTTTCGTCCAGCCAGTTACTTGCGTGTTTGAATCCATTTGTCCTCCTGGACATTGAGAAAATAAAATGCGGGCAGCCTCGATGTGCTTGCAGGTGAAACCGAGGCTTTGTCCGCGTTGAGTGAAATCCTGGCAAGTGCAGGCGCTCAGGGTCACGGAATACTGCTTGCCGTCCCTGTTTTCGATCAGCCAGCCGTTATCTGATTGGCTGAACTTGAATTCGCCGTTTGCCAGGCCAGCCCGGGCGCGATCGGTGCGCTCACGCTGCATTTGGGTGACACTTTCCGGCGCAAGCATGGCGCCGCCCTACTTTTTGTGGTGGGCGACAGCCAGTGTTGCGCCGTAGATTGCCATGAGCGCCAGCCACAGGACAGGCGCAAGGGCGATCAGGGAGAGAGCGGCAATTGCAGCGTTCTTGATGAGTGTGGCAACAGCTTGATCCATGTTTTCTCCTGGTGGTGTTGCTTGATTACGGTACGAACCAGCCAACGTGAGGGGGTAATCCTGCCAACGTGAAAATCAAACTTTCAGCTCAGAAGAGACAGAAAGGCAAATTGACCCAGGCATCCGAAGATGGCTGGGCGGATTTGATGTTCTGTGATCTCGTTGTTTGAATGCTATGGACCCCGGGCTTACCGGTTGGGGCTTTTTATTAAGGTGCAAAAGTTAAAACAAAAAGAGCATAAGGACCGCCATAATCGGCGGTATTCTCCTTGTGCTCTCGGGGTTGGTTGGTATTGGGTTGGTGCTTGCGGGTGGTTATGAAGTTGTTTGGAAATACTGACAAAAGCTACTGAGCGTGCGTTTTCTTTTTTGGCTGCACATCCAGCGAGATGACCCGTGCGGCCACCACCTCAACGGTGTTGCGCTCGATGGCCACCTTTTCCAACCCAGAATCTTCTGGCAGCTTGAGTTCGGCGTGGCCGCCGTTCTTGCGGGCTTTCTCCAGCAGATCAATCAGGCCTTCTTTGAACTCGCGGCTCTGCAGGAAACCGTTGACGCGCACGCGCTGGCCCTTCTGCACGGAAAACATGGTACCCGCGCCACCCGGATAGCGAATGTTTACGTAATCCGGTTCATCGCGACCAGGCGAGCTGGTGTCCGGTTTGGCAGGCAGATCCATGTCGCGGTAGCAGGCCACGCGGAAGAAGATATCCTTGTCGTAGCTCCACGGTTCGCGGGT
>CAYWXS010000193.1:0-7366 GCA_964462245.1 uncultured Anaerolinea sp. | reverse complement strand
TATCGAGGGATAAGGTACCTCTCCCAAGACTAACTCCTATGAGCCAAAACGCTTTCTCCCTTTCCGGCATCCTGGCTGTTGAACCGGGCGCCGCTCCGCAGTTGATCGAATTCGGCGGCTTCGAAGTACCGTATATCGTCGCGACCCTTTTGAGCGGCCCTTCCTACGCGGGTGAATGTCATCCTGTCTACTTAACCGGACAGGCGGCACAAATCGCCTTCGATGAACTCAAAAAATACCCGGATGGTTTCTCCGCTCTGGCAGAGGGTTCGCTGAAGACTTTCGCAGGCCAGACCCGGCCCTGGGTCACCCACCTGAAGGTTTTTGAACCTCGTGATCACAACTCACTGATTGCCTTGCTGCTTCAACCCGGCAAACTCGCGGTCCTGATCGTGAAGTATTTGGGGAAAGCACAGGTGCGCGCCCTGGTGGATGAGATCACCAAAGAGGCTGAGCATCAAAAAACTCGCCCTTGACAGCCTGTGGTCTGCACTTATAATGAGTCCAGTGTTGCGTTCCCGGGGATAACTGTATCCATTGCTCGTCTGATCCAAAAAGCGTTCCCTTCCCGGGAGCGCTTTTTTTATTTCCCATCGGAGAAGGCCAGCATGACCCAGAAAGCATTACTGCCCAAGAATTCCGTTTTCCCTGATCTCGTCGGTGACATTCCCGTGGTGGTTTTCTACGTGGACGTCGCTCATGACAGGCTGTTGGAATACCGTATGAGCAAGCTCTCGGAAGTGGCCGCTACCATCGCGGTCATCCAGGACAGCCAAAAGGCCGAAAAGGGGGCGCACGATGGCAAGAAATAACCGCGTCGCCGTGCAAGGCGACCTGACCGGCGATATCCATTACGACATCATCCAGAAGGATGGCCGGGTGATTCCATTCCTGCGCGTTTACATGATGATCAACGGCTCGTCCGGCGCGGGGGAAGTGCGTGGGCTGCGCGTCATGTTCTATGGCCTGCTGGCTGAAGAAGCCGAAGCTCATCTCCAGAAAGGCAGCCGGATCGAGGTCGAAGGCCACCTGCAGATCAGGCGTGTCCCGGATGAAGGCGTCTCGGTGGAAGTCGCTGCTGAAGATGTGGATTACATCCGCAACATCACCTGGGAGCGCGGCTCGAAACGCCTGGCTGAGATGGCGGCTGCCGGGAAGAAACGTCCCAAACTCAATGCTGTCGAAGATGTTTACCCGGTGGCGGTCCAGGCATGAGCGAAGATATCCTGATCCCCAAGTGGGTCTGGATCCTCGTCAGCCTGGCGATTGTGCTTGGGCTGGGTGTTTGGATTTCGCCGCTGGACAGAGACGGTCGTCCGCTGCTGCTGTCACCGGATGTCAAAGCGGTCGAAGACTATCGCCGCTCGCTGGTGACCTGGCATGCGAAGCTCGCTGAACTGGATGGCAGGATCGCGAAAGTGCTATCAAACGATTATGGCGGTGATCTGTTCAGCCAATCCAGCGATGGCCAGAAGGCGCTTAACGAGACCCTGCAAGTCCTGAATGAGATCGATCAGACTGCCACCATCCCGGCTGCGGTGCCTGCCAGGGAACTGGCACTGAATGTTGCCAACACCACTCTGATCGCAGCCCAGTCTGCCCTGATTTGGGTTTCCGCACCAACTCCCGCCAATCTGAGCAGCGCGCAGCTGGCGCTGGATACTGCTCATACAAACATGTCAATTTTGGAGGCCAGTCAATGGATGACACCCCGCTAAAACCGGTTAGTCCGGTAACCATGCAAGTCTTGAACGGTTTGATCGAGTCGCAAACAAAACTGAGGGATGCCGCTGAAAAACGCTGGTCGTTTGCGCGTGAGTCGCTCTTCAACCTGGCCCGCCTGGTGGCCGCGGATTGGCTCGAAGAACGGCAGCATAAGAAGGGCGGGCTGGAAGTTGTGCGTATCGAGGAGCTCTCGCAGGTCGTGTTCGATCGGGTGGCTGCCCTGTATTCCGCTCATATTCAGCCGGATGCGGAACAGATGCGTAAGGCATTGGCCCGTATCGATGCCCTCCATCAGGATGTGGAGAAATTTAGCTTGCTGGCCAATGGGTACAAGGGCGAGCTGGACAATGCCAATCTGGAAATCACGCGTCTAAAAACCCAGGCCGATGACAAAAAGAGCAAACCTGCTGTAAAGGTGAATGATGCGGTTGTTCGCAATGTTGCACCGACACCTTCTCGTGACGTGATTCCACCCGAACCTGTTGCATCTCAGTTCCAGGCATCATCGCCTGCACCAGCCTGGTTTCAGAAATGGGAAGCGAGCGATGGGTTCGAGAAGCAGTCCTTCGTCATACGCTTGATGGGCGATACAGGAATATCCGTCAGACCTGAAATCATGAAAGCACTAACTGCCAAATACGATGCCGCTCGAACATCCGGTGCATGTGTGAGGGCCTTCAATTACCTGGTTGATAATCTTTTTATTATTACGGGGGAGACAGATGGTGGGCTGCCGGGCCATCCTCCACAGACAGTTCGGCTGGGGCCGCTTGGCGAAACCGCTTACCAACTAATGACTGGAAAACGGTCTGTGAAGGCTACCTTCGATGAGATCCGTTCAGCGCACGGCACAGACGCGCATACTTTGCTGATTTTGAAGGTAGGCTCCATTTTAGAAGCCGAAGACTATGAAATCATTTCGATGGGCGAAATGGAATTCACACTGCCGGATGGTCGCATCACTTCCCCGGACATCCTGGCTAAATCAAAAAGGAACGGGAAGGAGATCCATGTTGAGGTTGAGCGCAATACTGGTAAAGGCGATCCGGCTGCGCGTGAACGCAAATGGCAAAGCGCTTTTGATGCAACCGAGGGGCATTTGTATGTCTTTTGTGAATCTGAAAAAATCCAAAAAAATATTTCGCAAGAGATCAACCATGCTCTCGCATCCGAAGCGCGGCTGGAGCGGGCAAACATATTTATGAGCAACCTGGATTCCATTGCTGCCAACCAAAGACATCCAGACGGCAGTATCTGGGTTTCTCAGAAACGATCATAAATTGATGGGTACAAACCATCTTGATATTGATGCTGTGGATACAAACCCATGGATACAAACCTTATTGTGTACCCGTGCGTGGGTCCAAACTGGCCAAACCTGTGTTTTTACCAGTTTGAAAGCTACAAATTGGCAAGGTTTTTGGGTACAAACCCCTGGGTACAAACTTGTTTGTACCCGTTAAAAGCCGGGTTAGTAGACTAGGGAATAAGTACCCACTGGCCCAAAAGGTACAAACTCCGCACTCCGTTTTCCCACTACCAGGGAACAGAACCGACCAAAGGAACCCCGATGACCAAACACTCTACCACCACCGACCAGAAACAATCGTTTGCCAGATGGCTGGAAGGCCAGCTTACTTTTCGCAAATGGAAAGCATCCGACCTGGCCAGACAATCCAATCTGAGCATTAGCACGATCAGACTACTGCTGCACGCTCACCGCGCGCCGGAGCCAGTCTCCTGCAAGAAGCTGGCCAGCGGGCTGGGGTTGCCGGTCGACATTGTCTACGAGAAGGCTGGATATATGTCTGGCTCCGAGACGTTATCCAGCCCAAAGCGTTCCCTGATCGAGTTTGTGAAACGCATGCCGGATGCTGACGCGCTCAAACTGTTGGCCCGCTCGCAGGCACGCATGGTGACCCAGGCGGATGGCAAATGGTGGGCGTGATGGATGATGTCAACAGTGAACCCCAGAAAGTTCGCGCGCATGCTCCCCGGGTTTCCCTGGTCGTGCCACTGATCCTGTTGGCTGATCTGCTGGTGTTTTGCGGCTGCCTATGGAGCGTGCTGAGCATATTCGGGCTGCTGAAGCGGTAACTGGAAAAGGAAGAGAAAAGATGAATTTATTTACCAACGATATTCAACCGGGTGTCTTTGTGATCCGGGGTCACGAAGCCCGCCTGATAACCAGGGTGGTCAACGGCGTGGCCACGTATTGTAAGTTTTCCGCTAAAACCGGCGAGCCTTATGGAGATCAGCCAGCTGCGTGCAAGGTGAAGAGCTTGTTGACCTGGGCAGAGAGACTGGCATCGCCCGACGAAGTTGCCAGGTACGACCGGGAGTTGATCATCGCATCAAGTAATCAGGCAACAGAAAAATGGGTGACCGGGATGCTGGCTCTCATGCCATCTGAACTCCTATTCGCCGAACTGGACCGCCGGGGAAAATTGCCAGGACAAACACCATGACATCAGAAGACTTTTTCGACATCGACACCACCCTGCTGAACATCAAGCCCAACCCGGCCAACCGCTACTTGCAGTTCTTTTTTCCCGAACATCCGCTGTCCGGCCAAAACGGTATGGTGAACTTCGCCCGGCATATCGCCAGCCGGAAGCTTGGACGCTGGTTGACACCAAATGAAGTAGTAATCCACGGAGACGGCGACCGGGAAAACTGTGCTCCAGATAACCTGCTGGTGTTCTTGCGTTCGGAACTTGCCAAGCATAGTCTGCCTTCTCACAAGGTGGAGCGGGTGTTGATGATCTGCTCGCTCCCGGAATGCCGTGGGGAATATACCGAAGTGCCTTCACATGTTAGCCGACGCCGCTACTGCTCCCCGGAGTGTGCCCAAATTGCCTCGCGCAAGTTCCATGTCAGCCCGTTAGAAATGCAGCAAATGGTCTGGGAAATGCCCGCTACTCACATTGCCCGGGAATACGGCGTCAGCGACAAGGCCATCGAGAAATTCTGCAAGAAACACCTGATCCAGAAACCGGGACGAGGGTATTGGGCAAAACTGTACGCCGGGCAGGCTCTGATCGAGCAGCACTTGGAATGAGATTGTCTATGACAACTGGCCAATTGCCCGAAAATGTTTGACATTTTGGCGTGAACAGGTTTAAATTCTCTGCGTAACCGGGAGTTCACGATGATGGTGGCAAACACACAGGAGCATAGATCATGATTGGAAAACTGATGGGTTGGATTGTTACATTAATCGCGAAATTGATCGGACTGGTGCTGATGACGCTGGTTGTTGGCGTGGTCTCGTTGGCCGGGTACTTTTACTACAAATCCGACCAGCCAATGCAGGTAGCAGCGGCCCAGCGAATTGCCCCAGGGATCACGTTTCGAGAATTCTGGCAGTACCAGTCTATTATCTGGGAAAAGGTGGATGATAAATCCGTAACGGAGGGAAATAATGGGGGTTGCGTTCTTGTTTACGGCAGAATCAATCCCATCGTTGGATTTATTTCAGTGCCGTTTCAAGTGAATCACTACCGCGCAATTCATGGCACGCCAGCCTTCGCGAAATACGTTGAATACCTCAATGGAACGGTTCCCCCGGACGATTTATTATTAAGCACTTGGTGGAAGCTGCCGAAAGCCTACTGGTGGTATTATGAAAACGCAATCTGGGACACCACGTATCTAGCAGGTGGTACCTGCCGGTTGCGCCCGCTAAGTCCAACTGATCACTCCCAGGCTGCTATCCCATAGACAAGAACCCGCGATCTTACGAAAATCCATCTATCCATCAATCCAGGCAGAGTTTTGTGATAATATAAGCGTAGCAGTCGTTTGGGCAACCCCCTTGCCCAGGCGTCTGCTATTTTTATCCAGATTCTTTTGCAATACAAAGATTAGAACCATGCCTTAAAACTAAGAGAGATTTTTGAAATTTCTGTAAATTGTCAAATACAATAATTGGGTAAAGTTTCGGGCAACTTTTATTCTGGATAAGCCAGTCGGAAAATGTAAAAGTATAATAGTCCCTAGACAAGCGCATATAAGGCTTGCCCGCCAAACACCACCATTTAGGCGCATATACATATTGATCCGTACTCACATTGTTGGAACTTTTCTGTAGAAAAGTTCCCCAGGAAAATTCATGTCTACTTTTTTATTTCCTAACACAGGAGCGTTATGAAACGCTGGCACTTCTGGCTCGGCATACTGATCAGCGTCGCTTGTATATATTTCCTCGTGCTTCCCAAGCTGAATTTTCCACAGCTTTGGGATTCGCTTCGTAGTGCGAACTACCTATGGTTGATCCCCGGCATCGGTGTCTATTTTGTCGGAGTTTGGGTCAGAGCCTGGCGGCTGCACTATATGATGCGCCCGATCAAAGAGGTGCCTATAAAGATGCTATTCCCGATTGTCTGTATAGGGTACATGGGCAATAACATTTACCCGGCCCGCGCCGGTGAGCTGCTGCTTCGGCCGTATATGATCAAGCAGAAGGTAGGTGTTGCGGGCAGCGTCTCGCTTGCGATTGTGCTCATCGAGCGCATGTTCGATGCGGTGGTGATGATGCTCTTCATTTTTGTCAATCTACCCGAGCTGGCCTCGCTAAAAACGGATTCCGGTGTTGCCGGGACAATTCAGGATTTTGCGATTATCGGCACGGTTCTGTTTTTCGGTGCATTGGTCATCTTTATGTTGGCTGCAATGTTTCCGGCGGTTACCTCGGAAGTGGTTGCTTGGGCGATAGCCCACTTTTCCCCCGCCCGCTTCCGCCTGAAACTCCACGGTTTGGCCGACCGATTCCTTGATGGCCTGAGTTGCCTGCGCTCACCACGCGACGCTGTTATGATCCTGTTAACATCGATTGTGATCTGGTTGTTGGAAACCGGCAAATATTGGTTCCTTATGCACGGCTTCTCCTTTACTGTTTCGTTCTTCGCGCTTATGTTGATGAACGGGATCGCCAACATCATCACGACGATACCCTCGGCGCCGGGTTACGTAGGAACCTTTGAAGCGGCCGGGGTTGCTGTACTCACCGCATACGGCGTGAGCACGGCCATCGCCACGGCCTATACTGTTGTGTTGCATGCTGCGCTGTGGTTGCCGATCACCGTTCTGGGCGCGTGGTATATGTTGCGCGAGGGATTATCGATAACAAAGGTGCGCAAGGAAGTGGAAGCAGCACCTACGACACCCACGATCTGATCTCGCCCCTGACCCCTACCAAGATAAAATTCGGGCCAAATTCTGGCAAATGCTTAACCCAAAACAAGGCGTTCTCCGCGAAAGGACGCCTTTTCTATTGCGCTATCCCTTTTCTGGCCGGGACAGGCAGCAATTGATAGCCGAGTTTGGCGGCCCAATTTTTCATGTACTTGATCTGGTGACTGAATATGGCAAAATTTATTGGTATCCGCAAACGAAACAGTACTGGCTCTGCCCCTAATGATTCGTTGGCTTTAAAACTAAAATCTAAACTCGCTCTTCCCCGATTTTGAAATTGTGATAAACTCGCCGCCTATAACCGAATAACGTTGGCCGCTCGGTCGCCACCCTTCCCTATTATTTCCCGTGCAGTTATCGGGATCACCCCATGCAATTACTGGGGTAACCAGAAGCGACCACCTACCGCAGTATCTTTGGGTTTCAAAGATCTCCTGCGCAGGTG
>CAYWXS010000192.1:0-7633 GCA_964462245.1 uncultured Anaerolinea sp. | reverse complement strand
CCCCGTCGGGGCCGCTCGAAGTAATTCGAGTAGGACAGAAACCCTGGAATGACTGACGTCATCCCAGGGTTTCTTGGTTTAACACCAAAAACGACCTATTGGCGATACGCCAGTGGGTCGTTCGCGTTTAACCACCCTACCAGGAGCCACACATGCCAATACCAATCAGGAACTATCCTCGTTCAAAAGTGATCCCAGGACTACCAACCGCCCAGCAATTTTATTCTACAGCAGAAGTAGCCATCATTTTAGAAACCAACATTGGGGTGGTGCATGAATGGATCAAGACTGGTTTGCTACCTGTGGTCCATTTTGGTAACGAAGAGCATTTGCAGCGCGTTCGGTCTCAGGATCTAGAAAACTTTATCGATGCACATATTCGAAACGGGTTAATCAAACCGGACGGACCTATATATAGGGGGGATAAATGAAAACGAGTTTCCTTTCGCCCGTTGCATGGCCGCCTGCCTCGACTCAGCTTTGTTTGTGCTCAGCGCGATTTTTGAATAAGCCGGGCATGGATATATTCTCGCCAATATGGTTTAGAAATTTAATCTCCGATCTCACGGGATTGGTCACTCCCAAAAGGGAGATTACATGAACCCTGAATCAGCCTGGCAAGCCACACTCAGACAACTGCAAATGGAAATGCCCAGAGCATCATTTGATACCTGGGTGCGAGATACACGCTTTCTTAGTTTGGATGAAGAGATTTTCACGGTGGGCGTGCGCAATGAATACACCCGCGACTGGCTGGATAACCGGCTGAGGTCCACTGTGGACCGCATGCTGGTCGGGATGATTAATCAGAGTGTCAGTGTCCGTTTCGTGGTCGAAGACCGAGTGGGAGACGATTTCGATGACGAAAGCGGTGAAAGTGATGATTCCTTCGACGATGCCGACAAAGACGATCAACCCAAAAACGAAGTACAAATTGAGGCTGTCTGGGAGTCTTCCTACGAACAGATCGTCCGGCCTGAAAAAGCTATCGCACTGAATGCCTACTTCCTTCGACACTTACGAGAATTGGGTCCAGATCTGGCCTGGATGTACATCGGCTTTCGCCAGGCTGCCTACAGCGCTGGAGGCCGTACCGGCCTGAAAGCCGCGCGTTTCTCCGGGAAGTCGATTGCCACTTTGAGCGGTTCGGCTGAGCGTACCTTCTGGAATCGCGCTGCCCGGCCAGAAACCTGGAAACGACTAACCGGGCTGGTTAACCTGATAGACGAAGAACCGCTCTGGGATAAGAAAAAGGTGGCGCGCGCTGGAAGTAAATTCCCAAAACGACTGCCCCGTAAGTTTTCCGTCTCGATGACCTTACCTCTTACCGCAGCTGATACACGCTCACTCACCCGCTGGATATCAGATCACATTCAGAGCTGCGGTGGTCCAGCCGGTGTTCTGGCAGCTGCTTGTGAGACGAGCATGACTGAACTCATCCCCATCTCAAACCAAAAACCCGAAGATGGCACTCCCCTCACTGTGCGCCGTATTGTGCATGACCTTTTCGCTGATAGTCTTCCTGTCGCCGACCTCGATGCCTTCGCGGAACGATTGCACCTGCATCTGATGCCTCCTGGCGATCTGCTTATGATAACCTTATTTTTTGTCGAGCATGTCCTGCCTCTCCTCGGGGATGGTCAAGGCTGGATGTTGAGCATCTTGCGAGATCGCTGTTGGGTGGATCTGGATAGCGGAGAAAAACGTAGTCAGGTGACGGTCAAGGGTGGCTACGCCGAGATTGCAGGCTGGCTGGGTTTCTCGCGCGCGAAAACAATCTGGGAATGGCTGCGCGATCCGGCTCTCCAGATTTACCTACGAGACCAGCGCGGCTTGGACAAATCGGAAGCCGGAGAAAGCAACAAGTGGAACACTCCCCGTGTTTTCGAAGTACTTTTAGACGAAGTGCCTGGAGAGATTGTTCAAATGGTGCTTTCTGGCACAGATCCAGAAGTACATTTTTCAGCCCTTTCCGAAGGTGATTTCAGTCTGGGAGTGGCCCGCTTTAGAGTGTCCGGTGGCGCGTTTGGCAGTATCGGGATGGCGCGTTTTACAGAACCAGGCAATTCTATCGGCAATGGTTTCCCAGCGCCCGGTGGCGCGTTTGGCAGTATGATGGTGGCGCGTTTTACAGAACCAGGTGATTCCGTCTGCCATGATTTATCAGCTCCTGGTGGCGCATTTGGCACGCAAGGACGCGTCGGGGTGGCGCGTTTGGCAGTACAGGGGTGGCGCGTTTGGCAGTATCGAGTGGCGCGTTTGGCAGTATCGCAGTGGCGCGTTTGGCACAGTTCGGTGGCGCGATTGGCAGAGTCTTTAAGCTCTTAAACTCTTTAAACCAGCTCTTAAACACTAACACCAACTCTCCAACCTCCTCCAAAAAATCCGAGGGGAAAAAGACGCTTGAAAACTCTGGGGGGACGGGGGTTTCAATTTCTTGGGATTTAAATTCTTTAATGCGATTCAACCAAGTTCGCGTCAAAAGCCAAGCGGCTTTGAACAAATGTTGCGCTTCCGGGCAGGCTTTTGCTTCCTGGTTGATCTACGCATATACGCCCGCAGCTGCAAAACTCGATGATCCGGTTGGAAATGCCATAGTGCGTTTATGCGAATCGCCTAGCTCTGGTGCAGGTGGAGTATCTGATCGCTTGGCCAAATTGCCACCCCAAAAACTCAAGGCGACGATTGAACAAAGCCTGACCGGTTTTCCGGTACAACTTTCCGGTTTCGAATCTGCACTTGGCCGCGCATCAAAGGACCGCAAGCAGGAATTACTTGAGCGACTTTTTGGTGATAAAGCATGAATAAACTTACCCCAGAAAGTGTCCGGGTACTTGCCCAACGGATTGGCAATATCAAGGTTTTCAGTTCAGCGGAGGACGAATGATCCAAATCTTTGTAATTCTCTTGCTCGTCACTTTAGTGGCTCTTTTTGGTCTTGCCTCCATCTCGCAGTCTTACGCAACAGCCAAACAGGCCCAAGCCGCCATTGAAGCCAGCCGCGCAGCCCAGATCGCCAGCGCCGGAAACCTGGTCGCGATTGTTACGATGGCAATGTTGGCCGTTGCGTTTCTGGCCGCTGTAGTCGTGATCGCCTGGCTAGTTCTGCGAGCGAAGGCTCAACCAAAACGCCATTGGGCACGCACCAGTAGCGGAGGCTGGGATGGACTCGATTTGCTTAGCAAATCGCAGCCCCAGGCCAACGCGCTCATTCCCGCATTGATGACTCAATTGTTGTACGAAATGACGCAACGCCAGCAGCACGAATCTGAACAATTCTGGATGAGCGATCCTGCCATGAACGACACCATGAACGAGGTGCCTTCTTTTCTCGACAACACCTGGGATATGTAACCGCATGAGACGCTTGACATTGATTATCCTGGCTTTGATCCTGCTCAGCGCGTGTGGTCAGATGCCAGAAGAATCACTTCTGGCAAAAACGCCATTTCCGCGGCCCACAGCCAGTGCTACCCCGGATATCTACACGCTAGCATTGGGCAATATTCAGGCGCAGGCCACCCTCGAGGCGATGCAGGCTACCGCGAACGCGATCTCCGCCAACCTGACTGCTACGGCTTATGTGCCCACGCAGGCAGCTGTTGAATCAGCCACCGAGCGCGCCTGGACGATGACCGGCTGGACAGCCACCGCCTCGGTGCAGCAAACCGCTTCTTCCGCTAATAGCACATCCACAGAGCAGACCATTCGGGCTACGGCAACCCAGCAGGCTTTAGGTATGGCTGCCACTCAGCAGACCTGGCAGGCTACTTCCACCCAGCGCGCTTTGGATATCACCGCCACCGTGGATTCTGCCGCAGCCAGCGCCCAGGCAACTGCTTTGCATGGTCAGGCTGTCAGCGTGGAACTGGCTATCGAGCGCGAACGCATGATGAACAAAGTCCAGGCGACCGCGCCATGGGTGGCGTTGGGGATCACTCTGATGGTCTTGCTGGTGATTGCCTTGCGTTGGAGCAAGGTGCGTCCGATCCAGCGTGATTTACGCGGTGATGCGCCTTTGTTGATTATCGATGGGAATGTCTATGATGCGGATCGCAACCCTTACCCACTTCTGGATTTCTCCAGTAAAAAGCCGTCCATCCCAGCCCTGACCTCTCCGGAAATCCAGTCAGCCACCACCGCGAGAGATCAGATGATCGACCTGGCCACGCGTGGAACACAAATACAGCCCAACCCACAACGCAAGGCGCTGGCTCAAAAGTTGGCTGCGCAAAGCATGTTGCCAACACCCACAGTTGTTCAAGTAATTACACCAGAGCAGGCCCGCCCACTGCTGGGCGATGTCATTCCTGGCATTATCCGGGATGCCATCGAGACCGATTTGAGGGAACAAGGAGAAAATCATGTTTCAACAAGCTCAACCAACAACGACTAATCTCACGATTTCTCACCGCGAAATGCGATTGGCAGAAACGGTCTCGCACCAGTTGTCTGCGGCTCTGACGCGCCGAAAGCTCACCCCGGCCTTCAGCAGTTTCTACGTGACCCAACTGGCGGGCATGACCCCGCTGATCGCCGTGCTGGACACGGCCAAACTGGGCGATCACAGCCCCTACATCAACCCGGATTTGCTGCACCAACTCAGTACCGACCTGGGCGGTTTGCCGGTCTATCTTTCGAATCACTCCGGGCTCCGCTACGTGGTTCTGCTCTCGCCATTGCCAAAGCTGCCCCGCAAGGTGGATTTGCCAATGGATGTGCCGGGCGGAAAACTGGCGATTGGCGTGCGTTTCAGCGGCCAGCCGGTGCTGCTAGCCTGGGATCAGTTCCTGCACCTGGCCGTGCTTGGCAATACCGGTTCCGGCAAGTCGATCTTCCTGCAGTCGCTGGTCTCGCAGGCCATCCGGGATGACATGAAGGTTTTGCTCTCGGACATCGACCAGACCACGTTCGGGATGCTCGAAGGTCACCCTAATCTGGCCGCTCCTATTGCCACTAGCCCACAGGCTGCTCTTGGTCTAATCGAATACGCCCTGGCCGAATGTGATCGCCGCGCAGAGTTGTTCAAGAGCCTGTCGGAGCATCCGCAAAAGCTGAGCGAATACAACACGCTCGCTGTGAAATTCCACCTGGAACCTTTGCCGCGTATCCTGGTCGTTCTGGACGAGGCAAGTTCAGTGCTGACAGCACTGGGTGGAGCTAAAGGCGCGATGGGCCAGGCATTGGCCACACTGGGCTGGCGCGGGCGCAAGTTCGGCATTCATTTTGTTTTCGCAGCGCAGGAGTTCACCAAGGATATTGTCGGACCAGTGCGCGACCAGGTCGGTCTGACGCTCTGCTTCCGGGTGCGCAATGGCCAAATGGCCGAACGGATGGGTTGCAAAGGCGCGGACCGTATCCCCGGAAATCGACCTGGTCTAGCGATCAGCGACCGGCACGGGCCGATACAGACTTACTTTGTGGATCAGTCTGCCTTATCCCAGGCGCACAATATTCTGCCTGCCATCAGCGTTGAGGAACACCCGCTCTTCGCCCGATCCTTGCGCGAAACGGATGGGCGGCTTTCGATCCCAATCCTGGTGGGCTGGGGCAGCCGCGAACGGATGGCGCGCCAACTACTCGAATCCTGGGAACTACGCGGCTGGGTGCTGCGCGACCCCCAGCGCGATAACGCGCGCTACATTACGCCGAAATTGGCCCAAATCCTGTCAAACCGTCAAACCGGTCAAACCGCGTCAAACCCATCCTAAAACCGTCAAACCGGCGTCAAACCGCTGTCAAACCCGGCACAAGGGTGTCAAACCACCTGAAACCACAATAAACCCAAAACAAGGAGAATTTTCATGAACGACACCAACTTTTTCTACCTCGGCGAGGATCTCGGAATGGGCGCGAACAAACTGTTCGGTGCGCCTGGCGGCTTGCAGGTACTCTCGCAGGTTGCAACGAACGGCACTCAACACTTGATGAACACACTGGGACTGCGTCACCGCCAGCGCCCGCTGGAAATCACCACCGAACATGGCTCGTTCTATATCGGCGAAGGTTCCCCGGATTATGGCCGCCCGGTCGAGAATCTGAACTTCGACCGTCTGACAGGCGCGCCTGAGATGAGCGCGCTCCTCTATGGTTCCCTGACCCGCTACCAACAGCAATATGGCATCATCAATCAGCCGGTGGTTATGATGGTTGGCCTGCCCCTGCAAATGCTCTCCGGGGACACGGCCAAGGAATCAGCCAACCAGGTGCGTCAGTGGTTGAAAGGGATCCACACCTGGCAGGCGGATGGGCAGGAACAGCGCATCGAGATTGCCGAAGTGAAGCTCACCCCTCAACCGGTGGGCGCCCTCTTTGATTATGTCCTGGATGATTTTGGCAAGTTTATCCCTGAGCGCGCCAGTCTGCTGAAAGAAGAAGTCGGCATTTTAAGTGTGGGCTTCAACACCCTGGAACTGCTGGTGGTACGCGATCGTGCGCCTGTGGAGCGTTTCACAGTTGGGCAGACGGTGGGTGTGCGTCGCCTGCTAGAATTGCTCAACACCCAGGGTACATACTCGCTGGGCGAACTGGATACTGCCCTGCGGGCCGGGCGGTTGGACGTCAGCGCGGTACTGCCGGTCTGGGCGCGCGAAGTCAATGGGGAGATTGAAAAACGCTGGGGTACGGCGCTCAAGCGTTTCGCGCGCGTGATCATCGTCGGGGGCGGTGCGCTCCTGCTCAAGAATGCTCTCACCCGCCAATTCAACGGCAAGACTGTGCTTTCAGATGAGCCGGTTCTATCTATCGCGCGCGGTCTCTACAAGCTCCTCTTGATGAAAAAATGAGCCAGCGCGGTCGTCCTCGCAATGCACTGCCTTCGATCCGGGTCGCGATTGCTGGTTGGCTAAACCCGGAGTACGATGCGGACATCCTGGCCTGGCTGAACTCCATCCCGAAAGGCCAACGAATGAATGCTCTCAAAACAGTCTTACGCAGCGGTGGGCTGGGACAGGAACAAAATACGGCCAGCACCCTTCCCGATGAAAGTCAGAACGCTGCCAATGCCCTGCTCGCTCACTGGGAGTTCTGATTTTCTGGTTATCAATAAATGCCGGGGTATTTATTGATAACCAATTATTCAAACACGATTTGCTTTGCAAATCGATGCCCGCTCGCAGTCTGCAATCAGGGCATTTATTCCGGGCAACAAACCGGTTAACCATCTTCCCATAGAAATGATTTGTTGCCCTGGGAATTGTTTCAAAAAACAAAAACCAGGTTACACGGTGCTCTGCACAGAGGTATCCATGCCGAATATCAAATTGTCTGCCACGCGCAAAACCAAACTGGATGGCTCCCAAACCTGGGATCAGCTCCATGCATCCTTCCGCTATAACCTGACCGACCCTGATGTCTATTACACCGTAGCCGGTCTCACCCATAATGGTTGAAAATCAACCCCAATCCGCCTTTTTGGGAAATAACTCCGGGAAATAACCCAGTTAAAGAACTCCCCTGAGAACATGGGTTATTTCCCGGAGAATTATTTCCCGGGAACAGCTCAACCCAGCTCACACACTAACTATCTGCTTTCCTGGTTTCCAGGAAAGCAGAGTTGTGAAAATCCAAGTCTCACACTATCGAGGGATAAGGTACCTCTCCCAAGACTAACTCCTATGAGCCAAAACGCTTT
>CAYWXS010000191.1:0-7634 GCA_964462245.1 uncultured Anaerolinea sp. | reverse complement strand
GCCTAATGCGAATCCTTCACAAACTCCTGGCTTTTATTACCATCCTGATCTGCCTAGATTCTTGCGGCCCACTAACTCCGGTGGCAGTACCTCAGGCCACTAGTCTCGTTGCGGCGACACCAACGATTAAGCCGCTTTCCCCTCGCCCGCCTGAAGCCTCGCTCGAAATTAGCGGAAAAACGCAGCAGGCTGGCATCGGTTCGTATTGTTGGTCTAACGGGATTGCCATCGTTACGCAAACCCTATGCGCTGACGGGGCCGGCATCCCAACCGCCCGCGAACCGCTGATTGCTGAAAATACGCCCTATACCGCCATCTTTCACCTGCCGCTTGAATCCCCGCCTGACTCGCTGACTGTCTCGGTTATGCCAGCTGTTAAAGAGGTCATAAATGGTTCAAAGGATCAGCGCTTATGGGGCACATCTCAAGGTTGGAGCGGCTCATTGCCGCTGAAAAAAGATAACGAAAGCACATTTCAGGAAAGCCCGGGGCTTTACGTAATCCAGTTGGACGCAAGGTGGAAGGATTGGGGTTCAGTCAGATACGGATTTCTGGTCCAGGTAGGGCATGAATCGCCACCCCAGCAACCATTCGTCACCCCTGCGCCGACGACCAACCCCATCGTCCTGAAGACGATTGTTCCACTAACCCGTCTTGGCAAAGGCAATGTCCTTGATATTGCTCTATCCAAAGATGGGAACTGGCTGGCGGTGGGCACTTCGATGGGCGTTTATGTGCTTGAAACCGCCACCCAAAAGGAAATCTGGTTTCGCTCATTTGCTTCAGAGCCGCGTTATCTGGCCTTCAGCCCGGATGGCAAACAAATTTCTGTTGGGCAGGCCGGGAATATGCTGCCTATTCTGGATGCAAAGACTGGCCAAACTCTGATGACTTTACAGGGGGAAGAAGGCATTCACGGATCCTGGTCACCGGATGGGAAATCCATTCTCACCAGCGCTGGTTGTCAGCAGGTGCTGGTATGGAATGCCACAACCGGGCAAGTGCTTCATACCGTTCAACCGGCCAAATGCAACAACGTCACTCCCGGTTTCATAAACGCTGCCTGGTCTTACGATGGGAAACGCATTTATGGCAATGTAAACAATGGGTTTGTGCTTGCCTGGGATGTGGTCACGTTACTGCCACTGGATGGCTATAAACCCCAGCCTCCCCAGTATAGTTTTGGGTTGAATATTGCCCCTGCCCCGCATAAAAACATTTTTGCCCTTGAAGATGGCCTGAGCGTGGCAATCATGGATGGGGAAACTGGCAAAATAATTAAATCCTTGCAGGGTGAACGTCAGGATCTGCCTGTCAGCCAAATTACCTGGTCACCGGATGGCAAGCAAATCGCTGCCGGTAACGGTGACAGATTACTGGTTTGGGATTTTGAAACGGGAAAAGAAATTGCCAGCATCAAAGATGTTCAGGTTTATGCTGGTTTGGCCTGGATGCCTGACAACCAGACCTTGACCGGGCTGATTTTGAATAATGGCAGCCTGGTCGGCATACAGCTTGCAACAGGAAAAACTTTGTTTGCTCTGGGTGGATTTGGCTTGGTCAATGCGAACAGCGCCCCCGGCTGGGATGGAAATGTGCTGCTAACCTTTGATGGAAAAAATGAAATACGTTGGGAACCGGAAACGGGTGCAAAAATTTCCATGCGTGAGACGTCCCAACCGGCCTGGCTCTCCACGGATTACGCCGCTCGTTCGCCGGATGGGAGACTGATCGCCTCGCCCAATATCATCAGGGGTGACGCCGGGCTGCAAATCACCCAGCTTCGGGATGCCAGCCAGTACGACAAGGTTGCCTGGTCGCCGGATGGGAACAAGCTCGTCTCGGGCAGTTCTCTTTCCAATGACCAGACAGTGATCTGGGATGCGCACAGCGGGAATGTTTTGCTGAGACCCGTGCTTAAAGCTGGCAATACCAATCCATATCTGGGCGCGTTATCCTGGTCGCCCAATGGCAAATGGATAGCAGCGGGTGGTTCGTTGATGAACCCGGATAATGGCAGTAATGCGGGCTTTATCGCTCTTTGGGATGCCCACACCGGCGAGCAGGTTATGTTATTCACTGCTGGGATGGCATCCGAGCGTATCCAATCCCTAGCATGGTCGCCGGACAATCATTGGCTGGCAGCAGGTTCCACCACTGGCAAAATATTTCTGTGGGATATGCAATCCCAACTGCCGTTTGCCATCCTTAACGGGCATGTTGACCAGGTGCTCGGCTTAAGTTGGTCTCCAACGGGTGAATTGCTGGCATCCTCGGCGATAGACGGTACTGTGCTGGTGTGGCGTATTCCATAGCTCTCGTTTGAATATTGAGACGGATTGGTCATGAAAAGAATCAACTACCCTTACGCCCAAATCATACTTTGCCTGATTTTGTCCGCCTGTAATGTACAGAGTCCAGCCGGGCCTGCGCCTGTTGTACTTTCTCCATCGGTAATGCAAACGCCGACGATCATGCCCATGACCACAACGGCCCAAATTATTGAGCAGGCGAATTGGAAAGCGGATTCAACCCAGATCGGCAAGGGTGCGATCATCTCTGGCGAATTTTCGCCGGATGGGAAACGGTTTGCGACAGTGACGCCCCTGGGAATTGCCATCTATGCGGCCGATACTTTGCAGCAGCTGGATTTTATCTCCGCCGATCCGCCCGTGCTGGCTGCCGCTTTTTCGCCCGATTGGTCAGCGATTGCAACCGGGCGAGGTGCCACTGTAACGGTTTTGCGCTTGGAAGACAAGCAGGTGATCTCCCGTTTCATTACGGAAAAAGGGATTGTTTATCGACTGCTGTTTTCACCGGATGGCAGCCTGTTGGCGAGTTTTGCAAAGCCCCCAGGGGATGAAGTCTATTCGGAAATCGTTGAGTTGTGGCGCATCCGGGATGGCAAACTTTTAACCAGTTGGCAGGTCAGCATTTATGATCAGGCCTTCTTTGCCCCGGATGGGAAAACCTTCTATGCCTGGAATGTGTCTCAGATGGCAGGTGTCCGCCGCTGGCAAATTCCATCCGGAGCAGCCCTACCTGCCTGGACAGATCTGAATCCTTATCCACAGGCTTTTTCGCCGGATGGAAAACTATATGCTGCGACGATAAATGCTGCAATCATGCTCGGCCACACCGCCGACAAGACCCGCATGCTTAAGTTACCCATAGCGCAGACTGATACCGCTTACCAGCTGCGTTTTTCGCCTGATTCTTCCCTGTTGTTAGGTTGGTTTATGGATGGCATGCTGCGAGTATGGCGTACTGACGATGGAAGCCAACTCAACAGCTTTGATGCCGGCCCGCCTGCCGTTCGTTTCCTTGCCATTTCACCTGACAACAAAACCATTGCCTTCCCTTTTTATGATGGCATTGCTTTTTACAGCCTGGCGGATGGCTCGCTGCTGCGCAGATTGGATAACCACATCAGCGCCATCTTTCAGGCTGTAATTTCACCCCAGGGTAATAGAGCAGCGGCGTTGGTAGAAGGGGATGGACTGATGGTCTGGGATCTGCCCGGTGGAAATTTGCGTTATTCTCTTTCCAAAACTGGCGCGATAGGCATGGCGTGGTTGCCGGATGGGCAATGGCTGGTTCTGGGCGGCTGGGATGGCAGTTTGCGAATCCTGCGCGCAGCAGATGGTGAAATGGTGCGTAGTATCCCGGCTCATTCTGAGCAGGTTCAGAGTGTGGCTTTTTCCCCGGATGGCAGCTTACTGGCATCAAGCTCGATGGAATCGGTGAAAGTTTGGAAAGTGAGCGATGAATCTCTCCAACGAGATAGCCCCAGTTTAAGTTTAGGGCAAAGTTATTCCTTGCCGGGCGGCTGGGTGCCAAAAGTGATATTTTCCCACGATGGAAAATATCTGGCAGCCAGCTCTGCAAACGGAAAAGTGCGCGTATGGCAGACAAGCAGTGAGAAGGTTGTCGCAGAACTTCCAGTGCCGAACCTGGCTGGTGACAGAGAAGTAATTGATTTTTCTCTGGATGGCAGCTATCTGGCAATTGGCGAAATGTCGCAGATTGACTTGTGGCGTTACAGCGAACCAAAACCTTTTGTATCCTTACCAACCGGCGATGCCAAGATAATCACCCTGCGCATTTCCCCGGATGGCACCCTTCTGGTTTGTGGTCTCACCGACGGAGCTATTCAGTTCTGGCAGATCCCCAAAGGGGAATTAATTCGAACCATTCAGGGCGGAAGCGAAGGTATCGCCAGCCTGGATTTTTCGGCGAATGGGTGGATCCTGCTTTCAGCCTCCCGGGATGGAACGATCCAGTTCCTGAACATTGAGAAATGAAGAAAATTATGAGACACATCACTGTCGTTTGCGTCTTTTTGCTGGTAATTCTTAGTGCCTGCCAACCTTCTGATCCTCAACCGATTCTTACCCCATCGGCAGAAGCCACTGCATCGCCTGTCCCGCTTCCCGCTGTCGCGCCAAAGTTGGTCGCAACATTGCCAGGGGTGATCTGGTCTTTTGACATCAGCCCGGATGGAAGCAAAATCGCAATCGCTACATCCAAAGGGCTGGAAATCTATGACTTGAAGAACTTTGCCCTGCTTGAAAGTCTTGAAGCCGGGGTCAGCCAATATAATGTTTCCTGGTCGCCGGATGGAAAGAGGCTGGCAGCCGGAGTGGGTCAGCCGCTTAAAAACCCCACCGAGAACGCTGGCGGCGAAGCATTCTTGAGGGTATGGGATACATCCACTTGGTCCCGTGCAGGAAACGGGACCGCATTCGCGGCGAAGATTGTTTTGGAAACCAATTTTGCAGGCGACATGGTCAATGAGCGTATTCTCGATATTGCCTGGAAACCGGATGGAACCGCACTGGCCTTGAGCACCGATATGCACGGTGTGATGGTTGTGGATGCCGCATCGGGAAAACTGCTTTCACAACAGACCGGTTTTGCCAGCTCCGTCATGGAAGCAGCGTGGTCACCGGATGGTACGCGCCTGGTTTCAACCAGCGACATGGCCTACAGCCTGCGCCGCTGGAAGGTGGATACTGGTGAGGCAGTACGCCTTTTTGATCAGCGTGTCAGCAATCCCTGGCATGTGATCTGGATGCCTGATGGCAAACGGATTGTTTCCGGTCATGTATATGGTACCGTGTGTTTCTGGACAGTAGCGACCAATAAATGCGATGGTTTTATTCAAGCCCACCGCACCGCGGTTTTCAGCATGGCTGTCACTTCGGATGGAACCAGACTGGCCACCGGCGGTGGTGTCATTCGCATTTGGGATACTGCCAACGGGAAACTGCTCACAGCCTTCGGAGAAGATAGCAAGATTATCTACAATCACCTGGAGTGGGCGCCAGACGATCAGTCAGTTATTTCCATGCAAACAAACATGGATGGTCCCGAAGTAACGGCATTACGCTTGTGGAATGTTTCTACAGGCATACCTTCAATTCAATTTCAAGGGGGTAAGAGGTAGATGTCCAGAACCACCACCCCACGACGAAAACACTTCAACCAGAAACAAAGGCTGGCTGTTGCCAGGTCCTGGCTTCAGTCATACACTGAAGACAAAGTAGCCCGGGCCTACCGGAAGTATTTCGGGGTGGATTGGGAGACAACTTTCCGGGAGCTTGAAATGCTGGGCATCCAATTCCCGGCGGATTACAAGGAGACTGTTCTTAAAAATCTAGTCAGCCTGGCCGAAACCAAAAAGCAGAAGCTGGCTCTGGAAAACCCCGACCAGGATGAGCGCTTTGCTTTCATTGTGGGCTACACGAGTGGTGGCGCTCCATATGGGATCACCTGGGATGAATGGGAGCAGAGGAAGCCTGAAAAATAAATAACCATAACCAAGCGAAGTTATCAAGAATATACATCTTTACAGACACTCCAATAGTCATGAGCTTTTATTCCCCGCCGGAAGTGCTATAATGATTTTAATCATTCGACCGAGGAGATTTCATGCCCGTTGTTTTACGTATTCGAGGCTATAAATTCTGGTTCTACGAATCCGATCTGGGCGAACCACCGCATGTTCATGTTGGCAAGGATGGGGACGAAGCTAAGTTTTGGCTGAGCCCTATCAAAATCGCCCGAATAGGCAAATTTCGGCAAGTTGACCTGCGCGCGATTGAGCGAATTATTGAAGAAAACCAGGCTTTTTTAATTAACGCTTGGGATAAGGAGCAGAGCAAACATGTTAACGGTTAGAGCAAAGATCCCAGCACAACCTGACTATTCTCCGGTTTTACCACTCTCGATTCCAAGTCTTGATGAAGTGCGCTCGTTTGCAAATCATCTGCATACCACCAACAAACATTGGCAGGGAGAAATTTTTGGCTGGAGTGCTGAATATTCCCCCGAAAGCCATCGTAAACCTGTAGAGTCGAAAATGACATTTACCCCAGCAGATTTCTGGATTGGCGAGAGCGGCATTTGGTTTTTCTCATTGATGTGGGAACATGGAAAAGACAAAGAACCGGTTGAATTTCTCGATGACAGAGGATTTGTGAAGTAAATTGTTCGCACATCCAACGAGAGTAGACATCCCTGAATTTATTGCAAGATTAGTGATTCGATCCCGTCTCGCATATTTGGTAACTTCCCCCTTCCCCTTCTCCAAAACTGTGATAAACTCGCCGCCTACAACCAAATAACGTTGGCCAAACGGTCGCCAACCCTTCCCTATTCTTTCAGAAGCGACCACCTACCGCAGTGTCTTTGGGTTTCAAAGATCTCCTGCGCAGGTGGTCGCTTTTTGCATTAATCCCACATTCAAGAAGGAGTTGTTTATGAAATCAAACAAAGATATTGTCATCACCCCGCGCCAGATCGTCGTCGGGTTATTGGTCTTCCTTGGTCTGGCGTTGGCAGGGTTTTCTCTGGCTTCGTTCGCGCCACAAATCGCCAAACTGCCCCTGTTCGCCGGTCCCACTCCCGTTGGTATGAGTGCCGAAGCCGCAGCCCGGACAGGTACGGAAGTCTTCTTTTCTGTGGATGCCAAAGCTGGAAAGGAAGCCTGGATAACCAAAGTTTGCGGGATTTCAACGCCAAACGGCTGTGAAATGACCAGAAAGGTCTTTGCCCCCATGTTGTGGCCTTCTGTCGAGAAACTGGGCCTGCACCTGTCATGCAAGGCTACTTCAGCAGTGATGTCGCAGGAGATTACCCAGGAAAACGCCCCGGCCGCCCAAGCCTGGAAACTGACCTCCACCTGCACCAACCTGGATACCGGCGAAACCAATATCGGTATCGCCAAGGTATTTGTCTCAGAGACCACTGATGCAGGCTGGAAACTGGAACGGATCGGATTCGATCAGGAGCCAAACTAATGTCCACCCGCTTCAAGATATTCTCGTTATTCATCGCCATCCTGGTGGCGATTACGTTGATCTCCCCGGCCCAAGCCCAGGATGGTGGCACCGGTTGGGGACAGTTCTTTGATACCAACGGGGTTCTGCAGCCCGGGGTCACCCAGAACGAAGTTTCGATGGCCGCGGATTGGATGCCCAGCATCAATATCCTGGGCAATTGGGGCATCAACATGCAAGCCACCTACAACGTCTACACCGCCCCGGATGGATCAACCGCCATGACACCCAGCGCGTCCACACTGCTATTTATGGCCATGAACCCGCAAGAGTCTGGGCTTCTCAACGCCA
>CAYWXS010000190.1:0-7651 GCA_964462245.1 uncultured Anaerolinea sp. | reverse complement strand
TCTCCAGATAGACGTGCTTACCGGCCTCGAGCGCGGCGATGGCGTGTTCTTCGTGGAGAAAATCAGGCGACGCGACAAAGACCGCAGCGATGTCGGCACGCTTGAGGAGCTCGCGGTAGTCTGCGGTGACGAAAGTGTCAGGGCCGTAGCGGGCTTTAAATTGGTCTCTCGCCGCAGCGACGACATCCGCCCCCGCCACGAGTCGCACGCCGGCTTCTGGTTTGTGTGCATGATCGGCCAGACCACCCCGTCCGCCCGCCCCAATTACGCCAATTTTAAGTTCATTCATTGCGCTCCTGTTTTACAACTCTTCAGGAAATGCGCAAGATTGATTCCTGATCGATCGGGCCGGTCGGCGGTGCGATCTGGCCAGACGAATTACTTGCCAAATTCACCGGTCATGGCGTAAGGTTGGGGCAGGCTTTTCGGAGGCCGATGTAGCTCAGCTGGTAGAGCAACGGTTTCGTAAACCGTAGGTCGTCGGTTCAATCCCGACCATCGGCTCCAGTTTTTTGTTGTTCCTGTTGAATGGTTTGCCCACAGGGTAATGGTTGCCCTTGAATACCTGTGGGCATCCTTCCGACAACTCCTCTGACAATTTTCGCTTGTTTTTGCCCACAGGTCGGATACCAGGCCGGTTGTGTCGAAGAATGTTTTGTTGCGAACGGATTTCCCAAGAGTCCGCCGATACACGAAAAACTCGAACATCTACTACGAGGTTGATTGTCGCTGCGTGGATTGGAAGGGGCAAAAGAAATTCTCGTTCACCAATAAAATTCAGGCACTGGAGCGAGCGCGGTTGATT
Source organism: uncultured Anaerolinea sp. (assembly GCA_964462245.1). Classification (GTDB taxonomy): domain Bacteria; phylum Chloroflexota; class Anaerolineae; order Anaerolineales; family Villigracilaceae; genus UBA5195. Next base: position 6,846 of record CAYWXS010000190.1, on the reverse strand, counting down.
TCCGATGAAGTGAAGCAGAATGGTTTCAACTCCATCAATAAATTGTCGCAGCAGTTATCTGATGAACGATTGAATCAGTGGAATCTTCAGCTCGAACAACACGGCAAATCCATTGATGATGCTGTCCACCATTACATTGAATTTCTCCACCAAAAGTCCGCCCGAGAAAATGTTCCGCTGGTTTCCGAGATATGCGCCAAGTGGTGCCACTACAAATCCACCAATCCAAAAACGCAACTGCGGCTTCGGACTGTTCAATCAATCCGGCGTTATGCTACGATTTTTGCCCAAGACTTTTTCACCCAGCGAATGACCACCATCACCCGCAACGATGTGGAAGCGGTGGTGGATGCGCTCAAGAAAAAGAACGGCTGTTCCGTCAGCCAACGAACACGAAAGCATTACCTCGGCCACTTGCGACAATTTTTCAATTGGAGCATCAGGCAAGGTTACGCGGAAAAGAATGTTGCCAACCACATCGAAGTTCAAGTCCCATTCACATCACCGACATTTCTAACATTGGCGCAGTGTCAGCAGTTATTGAATCTGGTCCAAACCGAGCCGCATCGGCCACTTGTTGGATACATCGCACTATGTTTATTTGCTGGCCTGCGCCCAACCGAAGCCGAGCAACTCACTTGGAACAACATCGAAATGGACCACGATTCCATCGTCATCACGCACGACATCACCAAAACAAAGCGTGGCCGGCGTGTTGAAATATCCAGCAACTTGAAATGCTGGTTGCAGACTTTGAATAGCAATGCCGACATTATACCGGCAAACTTCAAACGAAGAATTGACCCGTTCCGAAGGGAATTCTCCATGACCGCAATCAAATGGTCAACGGATGTCCTGCGCCATACCTACGCAACATTTTGGCTATCCAAATATAGCGACAGAAATAAATTGGCGGAGCTGATGGGCAACTCCCCTGCCATTATTGGAAAACATTACTTGGCGCATGTCAACCGGTCCGACGCGGAAGAATTTTGGAAACTCGCACCAATGCCCAAAGTGGTAAATCAGTAAGCCGCACGGACTATTTTAAAATTCTTTAGGTTGGTTGTTGGTCGGTAGATTAATTGGAAGATTAATTATAGGCGTCGATATAACAGCGATACGAATTCTTTTTTAACGCTTGGCATGATGTTTTACCAATGTCTGCCTTAACTCCTCAGCTTCTTCCATCTGTCTCGCTTTGAACTTTCTGAATCTGTTAGCCAGCTCTCGTTTTTTATAAACTTCTTCCAATTCAGCCTCAGGGTATCGCTTTTTATATTCTGCCAATCGTCCTTCCCATGCTGAGTCTGGCTGAACAGGTGTCTTATACCCCCACATATGATGGATAGGGGGAGATAGTTTATCTAGATTAGGACTGAAGGATTTATAACTAATGGAGACCTGATATCCAGTAAGTTTATAAAAACACTCTGCCACATAGTTTCCTACCGTGAGTGCATCATCAGGTTTACAAAGGAAGCCATCATGCATTGGCACAAACCAGATCTTCTGCGCCATACAATACGCACCCACCTTCGCTACCATTATGGATGCTTCAACATTCTGCAAATACAACGCAGTGTCTTTATGCTGAAGAATTGCTGCGGTGAGATTTGGGAAAAACTTTTGGTAGAACTGGTACACATAGTTGTTTTTACAGCGCTCTGGACTCTTTTCGGGGTCATTGACAAACAAAACCCACTGCTCTTTACACCCATCACGAGCGTCCTCAATCATACCCTCCACACGGATCACATCATAGATATCGTGATCCAATACGCGAATGTAATTTTGCCTCTCACCGGCATCTGTCGCCAGCGTTAAGAGCAACACCGGATGACAGGATTTTACATCCCATTCACCATCCAACGGTAGATTGGTATCTCGCCACACCAAATTTGCTCGATACTCGCGCGGCATCAGAATGACAGAATGCGAAAGCCGCTTGGACTTCTTCCCAGTCCGGCAATTAACTTCTTGATGAAAGATATTCTTGGCGCAGTCGTGACTTGCCGCGGAGTCCACAGCTGATTGAAATTCCACCAATTCTTTACGACTCGATAACTGCTTCAGATTGTCGTGAATGAAATGTATCCACGGTTCGGCTGCTGAATACTTGCTTGCGTCTTTGGTGGCTCGAATTCGCTGAACCTTAAAATCTCGAGTGACGATACCGGATTGTTGCGCAGCAAGTGGAATCCAGTAATGCTTGGTTTGACCTGCGGAAAATGCACTGGGCATTATGTAATGGTCATCCACCTCAAGCTCACCCCAGTTTTTCAATTGCTGAATGTATTTTTTGTAACCCTTGCCAATCTTGTCCTTGAAATAACCGGAATGAATTTCAGCTCGCGCTTGCTTGCGGCACTCGATCAACACTTTGTTTTGGATGTAACAACACCATTCCTGCTCCTCCAACGATAAACCAGCGGCGGCAAGTTTTTCTTGTAATGATGTTGTCGTGGCGAATTTGTGGATTCGTAGCCACATTCGATCTTTTCGTGCTCGCTCACTTTTAGTCATAATCAGCTCCGAAGAACGCATTCCTGCAACGCCACATCACCCGTGAACAACATTGCCAAAACAAAACCGTGTCCCATTGACCTTGCCGGATTATTCAAGACCTCAGAAATCGTGTCATACTCGTAAGCATCAAAATCCATTAAATACAATGTGTTCTCAGCATCCGGTTTTATTTCCGACTCCCATATTTCTTTCAATCCTTTGAAATATGGCTGCTGGACAACCTGCTGCACATACAACGGAACATAAATTCGTTTGCGTGCCTCAACCCTGCCAAGGCATTGACCGTCCCACCAATGCAAAGACGATCTAACGGATTTACCAAACGGATAACGCTCCCCACGCCATGACGACCATCCCGTTTTAGCCCATGCAAAATATTCGGCATTTGGTTTGCCGTCGTCGCCAATGTGTCGATGATAGAGCTTGGAATACTGCCACGCATTTTCCAGTTTCTTGGCGGTGTAGCCTTCGTATAAATGACACGGACCGAGACAAAATGGGCTGAGCTGTTTTTCGCCATCGTCTCCAGTGCTGGTGCAATTTACATACAGCCCGTTTTTGTCGTCCCGATTCTGGCCCTTCAGCGGGATCACGCGCACCCTTGCACTTATGCCTCCATAGCCAGAATGGTACTTGGTTGGGCTTGGCTTACCAAAGTCAAACCACTCGGATGGGTCAGCGGTAGGTATGCTCATCGAAAATCTTCAGCGTTCACTATTTATTACCGGACAATCAAACGACCCAATGAATCAGAACCCATTATCTCCAGACGAGTACGAAAAACTGTTTAAAGTGTTGGAACTTGTGGCTCAGAATATCGAACGCCTCTTGAATCAAGGTATCACGATGACCGAGGGCATGGACAGCCAAGAAATTCAATCAAGCCAGAAGCGAATTGATACATACCGGAGCCGGATGGAAAAAGAACGCCAACGCATCCGGCGCATTCGTGACTACGCCCGCCACAAAAACCGGACACACCAACACAAAAAGTGATTTACTTCTGAATACTGAAAAAGTTTTACTCGAATACCGCGGTCACCCCCTTTCGATATAGGCGGCTAGTTTTCTGGTAGATTTTCTCGCGATCCACCAGCGTCACGGTGAAATAATGGTAATTATCACACCCATACACGCCCTTAGCTGCTGTTCCGTGTTGCTGTAACCCCTCCAAAACACCCTCCCATTCAACGGCAATTGCGTTTCCAGTGGCGATCCCGGCCGGTACCAGCATATCTTAATGGTCACTAATCACGCGGTCTAAAATCGTCATATCCTGCTAATTTACAGGATATTATCCACGATTAATCCTGTAAATTCTCGTTGACCCTGTCAGGAAAGCCGGTATCCAGATCGGCATGAAAACAAAATATGTGGTGTACCGGAGAGTCAGTACCCAACGCCAAGGCGACAGTGGCTTAGGGTTAGAGGCGCAAACCGATGCAGTCAACCGGTTCATTCAATCATCCGGCGGTGAGGTTATGGCTGAGCTGACGGAAATTGAATCAGGCAAGTGCAATGACCGGCCTGTTTTATTGGAGGCCATCCGTCAGTGTAAGGAGCATGGCTACATTTTGTTGGTCGCGAAACTTGACCGGCTCACACGCAATCTGCACTTCGTGACCACACTCCAACAAACTAAAGTGAACTTCGTCGCAGCAGATAATCCCCATGCCACAACATTTCTAATCCATATTCTGGTCGCCGTGGCTGAACACGAACGCAGCCTCATCAGCCAACGAACCAAATCAGCCTTGGATGCCGCAAAACGCCGTGGTGTGAAGTTAGGCAACCCCCACTACCGCATGGCAATTCCAAAAGCAATCGAAGCACGCCAGAAAATCGCTGCTGGAAAAAACAAACACCTCCGGCAGATCGTTGCAGAAACCATGGCCAAAACCGGATTGAAGAAATTGTCCGAGGTGGCCGACTGCTTGAATCTTCGTGGAATCAAGACCAATCACGGCTGCCAGTTCACGCCAACTCATATCCACCGGTTGTTGAAAGTCGCTTGAGGCCATCGCATGATTACCAATCCAACCAACGGGGATACAACGCGAGTGATGGACCGTGGTGGTAGATTGTGGGGCTACCTCAAACACCGTGGCAACAGAATCGTGGCTGAAGATCACGGCGGACGATTGCTTGGCTGGTACGACATCTCATCGAACCGCTGCTATGACTACCGCGGAATTTTAGTCGGCACCGGAAATTTAACGGGGATGTTCTACGAGTTTAAGCGTTGATGCCAAAGATTGCCCAGCGCTTATGAAAATCACACTGGTACAATCAGACGCAAAAACTCACAGTGATAAAATCCACTGCATCGTAACAATCTCGCCCTTGCCAATTGTCCGGCCACTAATCTTTTTGGAAGAGGTTGAGCGTCTTATTTACAACCTTGGTCGCCTTACCAACTTTATACTTATATTGCACGACGGTAGTGCCAAGAAGGGTGTAACCGTCAGGAGGAATAGAATTAGTCGGTAGCGTTACAAACATTCCCTGCACCACTCCAGCACCTTCAGCACCTTGTGGACCAACATCGCCAGTATCGCCCTTGTCACCTTTGAGCCCCTGCGGGCCAGTCGCGCCAGTCAGTCCTTGAATTCCTTGAACTCCAGCGTCGCCTTTGTCTCCCTTGAGACCCTGCACGCCTGCCGCGCCAGTCAGTCCTTGAATTCCTTGTGGACCAGCCGGCCCTTGAGGTCCGACACACCCACCACACGGGGAAGAATCGACAGCATATAATTCTGCCACATCACTTGGTGAAAGAGTCCGGTTATAAATGCGGACATTGGAAATTATTCCATGAAAGTGTTCGGCATAACTAGTGCTTTCAACATCTCCAATGCCTAGTCCTGGATTTGTCCCAGTAAGCAGTGCCACCGGAATTATTGATGTGGCATTAGAAGCAACCAATACACCGTCGACGTACAGGTTCATAATCCCCAAAGCGGCATCAAACGTTCCTGCTACCTGATGCCAAGAACCAAGACTTATTGGTTTTTGGACCGCCGCTACATTGTTTCCTTGGCCCGTGATCCAGAAACCTAAATTTGTACCACCATCTAATTGTAAAACATATGGGTCAAATCCACCTCGGTCATCCCCACGAAAAACAATCTGATTTTGGTAGTAGGTATCGAGTGGAGATTCAGCAAAAATGAATGCTTCGAGTGTCAGGTTGCTTACAATCTGAAAAATTGTCGAGTCAGCAATAAAAATTCTGCTGCTTGTTCCGTTGAAGTAATAGGCACTGTTTGGTTGCCCCAATTGGTTGTTTGTCAAAATAGTTGAATAGGTCGTCCCATTATTCCCGTTTCCGCTCGCATCATTCGCATTCCCCTCGAATGGATAATACGCCACCAGACCGGTGGTAATGTCAGCATGAGTTTGGGAGATCGAACCGACGATGCAGATTGCAAACGACACCACAGCCAATAGCCAACGAGTTTTCATTTTGCTTCTCCTGTTGTTGATGAGCATCTAGGCACATACTGTAGTAAGTGTAAAGAGCAATAGAACTATTCGATTCTGAGCGGATGCCAATTCAACCGCAGGCATCCAGTTTTTTACGGGTCAGACTCCGTGCCCTCCGGAAGTTGTGCGGATTTACGCAAGAGGGAGTTGCCGAGCTGGCTGGCATCTCACCGATCTATTATCAGAGCATTGAATCAGGCCGCCGTCCGAATGTGTCCCTGATCTTCATCGAGAAAATCGCCAGTGCGTATGGTTTGAAAATCCACGAATTGTTTTCGCCGAAAATTCCTGTCATCAAAGTCCAGCGAAAACCGTTGCCGCCACCCCACCACCAGCCAGCCAAACGGCACTAGCTTTGTTGGTGAAGCCGGTCCTAAAATACTCCGACAATTTCTGACAAAAACTGCTCACGGCCGGTTTTGAATGGAAGCATTGATTATCTAGACACGAATTTTACTCACCGGGTAAAGTATTCCTGTAGACCGCGATGCCGGAAAATTATCAAGTTGCGAATTGCTATTGAAACTTTCACAACTCCACCATATCTTCAACACGCTGATGAATTTAGTGGTTCGTAAACCGTAGGTCGTCGGTTCAATCCCGACCATCGGCTCCAGTTTTTTTTGACAGACTTCAGATGTGTTCACGTGGGAGATGGTGGTTCCAGAACGGCTTGTAAAATATAAAGTTCTGCAATCCTAGCATTCCCAAGTTCAAGCCAGTATCGCCAGCCAACTTCATTTGTAGCATCCTTGAGGATTTGCTGTTTTGGGGGCGCAGCTTGGAAGTTTTTGTTTGGCGAAATCACGGCGCTGAGTTATGAAGGTTGTCACA
>CAYWXS010000189.1:0-7929 GCA_964462245.1 uncultured Anaerolinea sp. | reverse complement strand
GAGTCCGGTTCAACTTATCCACCAAAGGCCGATCGGAACAAACAGTAATCACTCCGGCGGTACCGATAATCAAAGTCACCTGTCCCGGCGAAACCATTCCCGAACCGAGCGCCGAAGCCGAATTATCCGAGCTGCCATTCACCACGGGTATGCCTTGCCGCAACTCCGTTAATATAGCCGCCTCCCGGCTAATCGTTCCAATCAATTCATCCGATGGCCCAACTTCCGGGAAATAATTACGCGGAATCCCAAAGAAATCGAAGGCAGCCTGTGACCAAATTTCTTTCTGGACATCAAATACAAGCGTGCCACTGGCTTCAGCATAATCCGTTACCATTTGCCCGGTCAGTTTGAATTTGAGGTAATCTTTCGCCACCAGCACGTGCCGCACTTTCGCCCAAATTTCCGGCTGATTTTCCTGAACCCACTTGATATGCAGCGCGGTATAGGTGGTGGAAACATCGTTGGCGGTCTCTGTAAAGATCAAATTACGACTTTCCGCATCACTTTTTATGCGTTCAACGATCTCTGCCGAACGTTGATCCATCCAGGTGATGGCGGGCCGGATAATATTATTCTCTTGATCCAAATAGACCTGGGTATGCATTTGCCCACAAATACCTATCCCGACAACCCCGGCAAATACGTCAGGATTCAATGATTGCAATGCGCGGCAGGCACTTAGAAAGCCTGCCCACCAGGCTTCGGGATCTTGTTCGGCATACCCGGGTTGAGGTATGCTGATCAAATACTCCCGGGATTGTGTCGCGACCAGTTCACCCGCTTCCGAAAAAATGCTCACTTTCAGACTGGTAGTTCCGAGGTCTATTCCTAGTAAATAATTCATACTGTCCGCCTTTGCTGTGCCAGGTTTTCTATCACGTATTTTATGACCATCACAACGATCAGGACAATTCCCCACAGAGCCAGGGTAAAGAAATTGCTAATACCCAGTAAATTTAATCCGCTGGATATCATTTGCAATATGACCAGCGATATGACCAATCCAGATACTTTCCCAAATCCGCCAGCTGCACTGACACCACCCAGAACTGCCGCCAGCACGGTTAATAATAAATATGATTCACCATAATCTGCCTTGGCAGAATTGAAACGCGAAATCATAATCACCGCTGCAACCCCGGAATAGATACCAGAGATGATATAAGTTCTGAATAGCACGGCCTTGTTATTTACACCAGAATAAAAACAGGCGACCGGATTCGAGCCCAACAGATAAATGCGCGTCCCAAGCGGGGTATTGTTCAGGATAACAGACATGATCCCGGCACAAGCCAAAAATACGATGATCGGAATCGGTATCCCGAACACGTCTTCGTTTCCTATGGCCAATAACGCAGGCGAAAAGCCGGAGATGACATAACCCTGAGTCAGCACGATTGAAATTCCACTGACCATGATCATGGTCCCCAGCGTGGCAAGGATGGGTGAAATCTCCAGTTCGGCAATCAAGAAACCGTTCAGCGCGCCAATCAGGGCTGAGACTGCCAGTCCCGCCAGGATAGCCAGGAGCACCAGCCAGGGGCTGTTTATCATAGGATTCTCAGCGGCAAACGTATTGGTCAAGATCACCGCCATGACAATCCCCGACAGATTTGCGGTGGCAATAATTGAAAGATTAATACCCGAAGTGAGCATGGCGATCATCATAGCCAGCGTCAGAATACCCAGCTCAGGCATTTGGTACGCCATCGATTGAAAATTCCCGGGGTTCATAAAATCATTGCCCGTTAACATCCACATCAGGAGTATGACCAGGAACATAACGACTATGAGTACGGTAAAGTGGGAGATTTTTCGAAACACGTTGTATCCTCCGGTCTTATTTCGTTTCAACGATCACCCGATTGCGGGTGGTTATTTTTCGGCGGTAGGCGCTCACGCCAACACTGACCAGGATGACCAATCCGATGACCACCTTGTACCAGACCGCCGGAACGTGCATCAGAGTCAGTCCGTTGCCCATGATGGCAATCAGCGTTACACCCAGAATGGTACCCACCATGCTGCCGGTTCCGCCTGTCAGGCTTGCTCCACCCAGGACCACAGCGGCGATTACATCCATTTCTTTCCCCACCAAAGAGTTAGGTGCGACCGTCTGGACGAGTAAAGCTTGGAATACGCTTCCTATACCAGCCATCAGGCCCATAAAACCATACACAAAGGCAGTCAGACCAAATATATTCAATCCAGCCCGCTGGGCTGAAATGGCATTGCCACCCATGGCATAGATGCTTCTTCCAAGAATGGTGTAACGCAGTATCCACCAACTGATCAGCATGATTCCCAACCATATGGCGGTAATGACGGACAAACCATAAGGCGTGCCTTCCGGTGAAGTAAAGGTAAACACTCTCTGGGTTGCAAAGTCACCGAACCAGGTGGGAAACCCATACAGCCATTTTCCGCTGGATGTGACCGTCAGGATGCCATAATAGATATTCAAGGTGGCGATGGTGGTAATAATGCTTGGAATTTTGAAAAAATAAATAATTGCGGCATTGATCAAACCCAAAATTATTCCGATAGTCCCCGCGATCAAAAAGATCCAGACTATATTTAATTTTTCACCCATACTTAACAATAAGAGGGCCACAACATAGCCGGATACCGTGGCTGTTGCCGTGAAGGATATATCTATTCCGCCTGAAATAAGCACGAACAACATTCCGATGGCAAAGGTTCCCATCAATGAGTAGCTTTTTAGCAGGTCAAAAAAATTTTCAAATGTAAAAAAGCTGGGGTTTATGAGCGTGATGAAAATTGAAAAAATCACGATTGCGATTAATACATAGGTTTCATGCCGGGCGAAAAGATTCTTCATTCTGCTATTCCTTAATATGTGCCATTGACATAGTTTTGGATTTCTTCCTGTGTTGTCTGGCAGGTTTCAAACTCCTGCACAATCGAGCCTTTTCTCATCACCAACACTCGATTACAGTTGTTATATGCCTCCGGGATCTCTTCGGTAATAAGGATAATTGCGATCCCTTTATGTGCCAATTCCCGGATAATTTCATGAATTGCGAATTTCGCTGCGACATCTATTCCGATCGTTGGCCCATCCAATATCAACACTTTTGGGTGAGTTGCGATCCATTTGGCTAAAACCACGCGCTGTTGGTTACCCCCAGAGAGTGTCTGCACGGGTGATTCGGTAGCGGGTATTTTTATGGAAAGGTCTTTTACCCATTTGGCGATGTTTTCAAAAACTTTTTTCTTATCCAATAGTCCATATTGATTGATCAGCGAACCGATGGTTGTAATGATGATATTGTCGCCAACCGATTGGTTATTAATCAGGCCCTGAGTCAGACGATCTTCCGGCACATAGGCAATACCAAGCTGCATCGCCTTTTGGATCGACTCGATTTTCTCTTCCTTACCTTCAAACTTAATCACACCGCTATCCGGTTGGTGTATGCCAAACAAAGAGAGCGCCAGTTCGGTTCTGCCTGAACCTAACAGACCGGTGATCCCTAATATTTCGCCAGGATGTAACTTAAAACTTATATCCTGGTATTCTCCCCTGCGAATCAGATGCTGACATTCCAGCACCGGGTTTTTTTGTTCCATTTCGCTGTTAAAGCGTTGATATTCAACCTTTTTCCCGGTCATCAATACTGTCAGCGTTTCATCATTCAATTCAGAACAGGGATAGACACCCACCATCCGTCCATCCCGGATGACACTGACCCGGTCTGCAATCTCCAAAACTTCATTCAGCTTATGACTGACAAAGATGGTGGATATTCCCTTGGCTTTCATATCCTCAACCACCGCTAACAGGGAATCAACTTCTCTTTTGGTAAGCGAAGCGGTGGGTTCGTCCATGATGATCAATTTGACATCGTGTGTCAGCGCACGACATATGGCGACCAGTTGTTGATCAGCAATCGAGATTTCACTAACGATGGTATCGACTGGTAAATGTATATCGATCTTTGCCATCGCTTTTTCTGCCACAGAGTGGAGTTCTTTCCAGGAAAAAACCTTGCGATGATTGGCGATGAATTTCCCCAGGGCAATATTTTCTGCCACGGTCAAGTTTGGAAACAGGGATAGGTCCTGATAGATAACCTGAATACCTTTGTTGATCGCATCCATGGCGGAGTAGCCGTGGACTTGCTTCCCGTCAATCTTGATGATCGATCCTGGGTCTGAGTCGATGGTCCCAGATATGATCTTAATCATTGTCGATTTTCCAGAACCATTTTCCCCTGCAACGCAGTGAATCTCTCCAGTAAATATTTCAAAATCCACTTTATCCAGAGCAGTAACTCCGGCATAATGTTTACTGACCTGTTTCAGGGTTAAAAAGGGATCTGCCATTTTCCTACCTCTTTTTAATTAATTTATCTATTTTTATTGCATACATTATAGATTTTTTCCAAAAAAATAGGAGCTTCTATCCAATAGTCGGAAGAAGCTCCCATTTGCATCACTTAATACTAGAACCCAAGCGAGTCTGCATTTTCCTTGGTAATATCCAGGATTGCATCCAACTTGATGAGGGTGCCTTCCACGGTAACCTTGCCCAAACCTGGGATTTCGGTTCCGGTAACAACTTTATTGCCTTCCAACATATACTTGGCCAACCAGACCATACCGTAACCCGCATTAGCCGGGTTCCAGAGCAAACCTTCCTTCAATGAGCCATCTTTGAGATAAGGAGCTGCTTGGGATGGAATGACTGTGCCAACGACTGCGATTTTATCGGTCAAACCCTTTTCTTTCAGTGCCTGAGCGGCACCGATCGGGCCCAAACTGCCGAAGCCGACGATACCCTTCAGGTTGGGGTAAGCTTTGATCAGTTCAAGTGTCTTCTGTCGAGCCAATTCCTGGTCTTCGCCGCATGGGATGCGTTCGGTGATCAGCTTAAGATTGGGGTATTTTTGTTTGGCATATTCGATACCGGTGTCTGCCCAAAAGTTATGCAGCGGCACGGTCAAACCACCCACAAAAATAGCATATTCGCCGGAATCGCCCATATATTTTACGAGTTGATCCCAGGCATGCTGTCCAAACTTGACATTGTCGATCAGTTCAAAGTCAAAATCTGTTCCAACCTGATCAGGGGATTCATGTGTAATAATAACGATTCCCTTTTCCTTGGCCTTCTTGAAAACTGGCTCCAAAGCTTTGGCATCATTGGGGACGACTGCAATGGCGCTGACGCCCTTTGCAACCAGATCTTCAATCACCTTAACTTGCTGAGCCGGATCGGCCTGGGCAGGTCCAGTCTGGTAGGCGTTGACACCCAATTCTGTAGCTGCTTTTTTCACACCTGTTTCAACAACATTAAACCACGGGATACCGGTAATCTTTACGACAACGGCAATCTCGACTGGTTTGGCTTGCGGTTTTTCAGGAGCGGCAGCCGGTGCACAGGCTGTCAGCATGCTGATCACAACAAGCAAGGACATAATTCGAATCCACAACATCTTTTGTTTCATTCTATTCTCTCCTTAGCATTGATTTTTCGGCTAATTGCATTTTGAGCAACCAACCTTCGAATTTAATACCGCTGTCGCCAACGGATAAAAACCATAAGAGTGTTACACGAATGAATTAATTGCGTTGTCCGTAAGTCTTGAATTTTTCTCCGATAATTTTCATTTCATCATCAGAAAGAATCACCGGCTCGCCAATACATTTGGTCTGGTAGTACAGGCGAGCTACCAGCTCCAATTCGTCAGCAGTGGCAAAGGCAGAACCGATATCCCTTCCGACTGTCACTATCCCGTGGTTGGCCATCAAGCAAGCGTTGTAACTGCCGATGGCGGCCACAATGTTGTCCGAAAGTTGCTGTGATCCAAATGTTGCATATTGTGCTAAGGGAACCTTGTTCCCGGAAAAACCGACCAGGTAATGAACTGCGGGCAATTCCCAGTTCATGCAGGCAATGGTAGTTGCATAGACCTGGTGTGTATGGACTACAGCATTAATATCCGCTCGCGATTTTAATAATGCCAGATGAAAACGCAGTTCACTCGATGGTGTCATATCCCCTTCAACCACCTGCCCATCCAGATCCACCACAACCACATCTTCCGGTTTCATCAAAAAATAATCCACACCACTTGGTTTGATGGCAACCAGATTCTCACTTCGATTATAGATGCTCAAATTGCCCCCAGAACCGGTGGTCAGTTGAGAGGTGATCAATTTTCTGCCATATTCAACAATCGCATTTCGTTCGTATGATAAAAGCATTGTTTACTCCTTACAATTTATTGACATAAAATCATTATATATCAATTATTCCATTATTTCAATACTGATAGAATGTAACGATATTTTAGTGATTGCCTTATGACATGTGCAGGAACCTGCATCATCTGGTAATAGGTTGGGTGGAAAACGACACAAGTGGGATGATGATAATAAATTTAGTATTTATTACCATCATCCCACCACCCATGCTTGCCTGGATTCACCCCAGCAAATTGGTTTTTTACGATTATCAAAATTATTGTAATTATTCCAGCCCTTCGACAGCAGATGTGATCGGGATATCAAGTCAGGTTTGTTATGCAAAGCTGTTTTTGGTACAATCCCATTATCTACTGCATTTTACTGAATCCACCCAAATCACAAGTTGCTGGTCGATACGCAGCAATTCTCAATATGAAATTGGATGATGATTATGGTCTAGCTCTGTAGCAAAAATGATGATAATCTTTCAGGCACTATGTTAGAAAATCTACGAATTTCACGAATGATTGAGCGGTTGGAACAAGCCTGTGGCGAATTTCCAGATGTGCGCACAGGGAAAAACAGTATCTACGACTTGCCAGATGTAGGAATGAGCGCATTCTCGGTGTTTTTTACGCAGAGCCCATCTTTTTTGGCGCATCAGCGTGACATGAAATTGCGCAAAGGGCGCAGCAATGCGGAGAGCCTGTTTCATTTGAGCGAGATACCGAGCGACAACCAAATCCGGAATTTATTAGATCCCGTCAGTCCAAAGTACGTAGGACCAGTCTATAGGCAGGTTTTCGTGGCATTGGAGCAGGCCAAAATATTAGAACAGCGACGCTCGTTTGCCAACCAGTTGTTAGTGGCCATTGACGGGACGGAATACTTCTCATCCAAGACCATTCACTGCGAAAATTGCAATTACCGTGAACTGAACAACGGCAAAACGAACTATTTTCACAGTGCATTGACCCCTGTGGTCGTCCAGCCAGGGAATGAAACTGTGATTTCACTGGAGCCAGAGTTCATCGTTCCCCAAGATGGGCATGAAAAGCAGGATTGCGAGATACAGGCAGCCAAACGATGGGTTGAAAAGTGGGGTGACTTCTATGCCAAACGAGGAGTAACCATTCTGGGGGACGATTTGTTCAGCCGTGACCCGTTTTGTCAGGCGCTGAAAACCAAGGGACTCCATCTAATCGTGGTTTGTAAGCCCGATTCGCATACATTTCTGTATGAAACGGTGAATTTTCTCGCAGCAAGCGGAGTTTTAGGTGCGAAGGTTGTCAGGCGTTGGATTGGGCGTTATGCCGAGATCTACACTTATCGCTATGCCAACAAACTTCATTTGAACAGCGAACCAGATTCGATCGTGGTCGGTTGGTGCGAAGTAACCGTGACACGAGAAGATACTGGTGAACAGCTTTACAAAAATGCCTTCATCACCGATTTTGAAATCACAGACACCACCGTTGAAGCAATTGTGCGCGATGGACGAGCTCGTTGGAAAATCGAAAACGAGAACAACAATGTTCTGAAAACCAAAGGCTACCATATCGAACATAACTTTGGACATGGAAGCCTGTATCTTGCTTCGTTATTGCTCTCGCTCAATCTGCTGGCTTTCTTATTTCACACCGTTCTAGATTTGATCGATGAGCAATACCGTGCTATTCGCAAAACTTTGGGCACGCGCCGCAGATTTTT
>CAYWXS010000188.1:0-8273 GCA_964462245.1 uncultured Anaerolinea sp. | reverse complement strand
ATCGGGACCATCCCATGCAGTAATCGGGACCATCCCATGCAGTAATCGGGACCATGCGAGGATCGGATTTTCAGAATTTCAGCAAGCCTGCGATGAACATTTGCATGAAACGTTCCGTATGCAGTTTTGTAGGTACGTTTACTGGTATGACATCGGTCCCGGCCTGGTGAGAAGCGCTGTGCCGGAAGTTTTCTATTCGCCCGGAGCGCAAGCCTGTTTCCTGAATGGATAACGAGCATGGATTCTCGTCGAAGAGTCTCTGATCAATGAGGTATGCGGCGGCGACAACATCCCAGTGCCGTGCTGGAACCGGTATTACCCAGGAAAAAGCCCTGTGCGCGGAAAAATACCCGACGATTCAATTCGAGCCAGGGAGCGATCGCCTGCACCAGGTAGCGCGAAACGGAGCTGTCGTGGCTCTCCAGCATGCGCAGGTGTTCTTTACCGTGCTGGAACCGGTATTACCATGCGGAATACTGCCTGTGTGCAGACATCCATGGTTAGGAGGGTTTTTGGAATGGGCGCGGAGAGGGCGATCGAGGCTGCTTTCCCATCCAGATGAAAATTGAACTCTCCAAAATAGGAAAATGGCTTGAAGTGGAGCGAACCGCCCATAATAACAAGTTCCTTCAGGTTTTGCGCGAAGCTCGGATCCAGCAGCATGGCGGTCGCAACATTGGTGAGGGGACCGAGGGCCAGGAGTGAAATCTCTCCGGGAGAGGCATGAACTGTTTCAATCAAGTAGTCCACGGCTGTGTTCCTGTGCCCTAAATCCGCTTTTGTTTCTGCCCCTTTGTAGACTGGAACATCAGCATGGACGAGGTCGATCAGGTTTTTTGCTACGCCAAACCCAATTTCCGCGGCGACATTCCCGAAGTTGATGGTGATGCCGCACAGCTTGATTTGCGGTGAGGCCAGCAGGACGAGAAAAGCGAGCCCATCATCGACGTCCCGGTTGCGCTCGCCCGTGGCTGGATCAGAATCGATTAATACTTGCTTCGCCATCATTTGTCGCATGCTCCTATAGATATGCAGAAAAAGGTTTTGGATTTGCAACCAGGATTTCAGCGTTTGGAGGGGCGAAGCGGCTGAAGCCGCCACTACGTTTCAAAATCATTATCTGAAAAGCTATAGCTTCATTATAAAGTGTAATAATCTGGAGGTTTTATGTTTCAGACTCGCGGAGGGCCAACTCGACTGCTTCTTCGAGCGTCAGACGTTGACCGGCCTGCCAGGCGGACTGGAACGCGGCTGGGCCCAACTGCGACCTGACCGCCGCCAGTGTTTGCGCGTGGAAGTGCATGACATCTGGTTCCATCGCCACATCGAGCGTCTTGAGCGCGGAATCGACCGCACCCAGCCATTGCGCAGCTTGCGTGGCGTCGCCAGCCTGCAAAGCCAACCAGGCCACGCCGACAAGATTGGAAGTTTGTTGTAACTGCTCGCCCATTTCCTGACGCAGGCGCAGGCTGTGCAAAATGTGTTCGCGCGCTTCGGGAGTGTTGCGCGAAGCAGCCATATCCACGAAACCCAAACCGATCAGGGCATGCGCCATCAGTGTCTTTTCATCCATCGCCTGGCAGAGCGCCAGACTCTCTGAATAGAACGCACGGGCTGCGGCATGGTCGCCCTGGGCCAGGGCCACAATTCCCAGATTGCCGAACGAAGCTGCGATGCCATCCTTATCGCCCGGCGCACGCTGCTGGAGGCCCTCTTCGAACAAGGCGCGCGCTGCAGGATAATCAGCCTGTGAGAGGGCTACAACCCCGAGGTTATTGAGCGAACTGGCGATGCCGCGCTGATCGCCCATCTCGCGCTTGAGGCTCAGGCTCTCTTCATACAGGGCGCGGGCCGCTGGGTAATCACCCTGACCATCAGCCAGGATTCCTAAATTATTGAGCGAAGCGGCGATGCCCCACTTATCACCCAGCTCCCGGCGCAGGTTCAGGCTTTCTTCAAAAAAGGCTCGGGCTGCGGCGTAGTCACCCTGAGAATAAGCCCCACCCCCCAGATTATTGAGAGCGAGCGCTGCGCCTAACCTGTCGCCGGCTTTACGGGCTTGCACCAAGCCGGCGTTCAGAATCTCACGTGCCCGGGCATGCTGGCCCTGGCGATATAAAACCGTACCCATTTCGATCAGCGTCTGCGCCATTCCGGCGCTGTCCTGCAAGGCGGCGCGGATTTGCTGGGCGAGTGCCAGCCATTCGAGGGCGGGTTCGTAGTCAGCGCGCTGGCGGTTCAATTTGCCCAGCGCGAACTGCACACCGGCTTTTAAACCCTGGT
Organism: uncultured Anaerolinea sp.; assembly: GCA_964462245.1. Taxonomy (GTDB): domain Bacteria; phylum Chloroflexota; class Anaerolineae; order Anaerolineales; family Villigracilaceae; genus UBA5195. The sequence goes on along the minus strand of CAYWXS010000188.1, from coordinate 5,990 downwards.
CAGCCTGGACTGACCCAGCCAGGAGCAAGGCGGCGCGGTAGTCGGCTTCAGCGTCATCGAACCTGCCCATGAATTCGAGCACCTGTCCGCGCTGCATATAAATTTGCGCATGTTCGTGCGGGTTGACTTGCCCCTGTGTGAGAAGACCCAAAAGTGTGCCATAAAATTCCAGCGCGGCGTCGTTAGCGAAATTCTTCTGGGCTGATTCGCCCGCCTTGCGCAGATATTCGATGTATTTGGCGGTGTTGTGACTGCGCCCATAATGGAAGGCCAGCGTTTCGAGCAGGGGCGGCGCATGCTCTGCCCCGACCTGACTTTCCAAATAACCTGCCAACTGTTCGTGCAGTTTGGCGCGCGTGGCAAAAGGCAGGCTTTCGTAGGTGACTTCATGGGTGACGATGTGCTTGAACAAATAGGCCAGGTCGGGCTCGGGGGAATCCAGCGGCGTGATCTCCAAGGCTGCCAATGCATCCAGTGTGGCTTTCAGGGTGGAGAACGCGCCAAGTTCGGGGTAATAACCCGTCAGCCAGCGGGCACGGAACAGCCGCCCAACGATGCTGGCGACGCGCAGGGTGGTCTTCTGGGACTCACTCAACTGGTCTATGCGGCTGAGGATGAGGGTGTGCAGGCTGTCGGGTAGTTCGATGCGGGTCAAGTCGGCGGGGTCGAGTCCGCGGTCACGCACGTAGTTGAGCAATTCTTCGAGATAGAACGGATTACCCTGCGAGCGTGCCATTAAGGTGTCCACCAAGCCGACCGGTAACGTGCCGCCCCAGGCGGGATACAACTGCCCCAGCCTGGCGCGGATGGCGATCCCGGCTTCGGCGTGTGTCAATTCAGGCAGTTCGATGCGTGTGAACTGCGGCAAGGCTTCCAGACGCGGGGCGGCGAGGCGGGGCAGCTGCGGCGGGCGATACGCCATAAGAAAAACAACGGGGTAATTTGCCAGCGACTGCGCCAGCTGCTCCAACAAAGCCTGTGAGAGCGCATCCATCCAATGCATATCTTCGATGACGATGAGCAATGGTTCTTCGTGCGCTGCCGTCTTCAAACATTCTTCGAGCAGGGCATGCAAGGTGCTCTGGCGAATTTTGGGTTCGAGATTTTTAGTAAAATCATTCTCGGGGATGTTCAAATCCAGAACGACATTCAGCAAGGGTATGGCGTCCAGGCGCGAAGGCGCATAGTTGGCGAGCTCGATGCGGAGGAAGCTCAACTGATCGCCGGCTGTCTCCGCCAGATCCACATCAAAAAAGGCCTGCCAGATACTTTTCCAGACCTGATAGGGTGTGTTGAGCGCGTCGGATTGGCAGGCGCCGCCATACCCGACAAAGCCTTTTTTACGTGCAGCGTGGATGACCTCGGCCACGAGGCGCGACTTACCCAAGCCGGCTTCCGCCAGGATGCCGATGATCTGACTTTTGCCTTCGGCTGCCAAAATCAACTTCTGGTGGATGAGTTTCAACTCGCTTTGCCTGCCCACCATTGGAAGGGAATAGTTTGGCTCCTGCAAACGGATGGCGCGTTGATTTCTTTCGCCAGTGATCGCAAAGACAGGCAGCAACCCGGCTTTGCCCTTCATCTGCAGCGGTGAACGCGGTTCTGAAACAAAGTCATCACGCAGGGCTTTATGCACCTGACTGCTCAGTAAGATTTCGTCCGTGGTTGCCAGGGTCATCAAGCGTGCGGCTAAGTTCACGGCATCGCCCAAGGCGCCGAAGGTCTTGCGCGTCGGACCACCATACGAGCCGACGCGCAGCAGTCCTTGCGTGATGCCCATCTGCAACTGCAAGCCGGTTTTGTTTCTTAATTCAATCGCAGCCCTGACGGCCCTGCGCGCATCGTCTTCATGCACACTCAAGGCCCCAAAGTTGAGATAGACATAACTGCCTTTGTCGCCGATGGTGATGTCCATCAAGGTGCCAGCGTAACGAGAGGCCACGCTTTGCACCTGACGTATGAAGGCATCCAACTCGTCCGCGGCTGAATCCAGATCATAGTCAATGCCCCTGAAGCGCACGAACAAAGCCGCACACGGTCGGAACTCAGTTGCGAAGGATTGCTCCCGTTCCACCTGGGTCTTGTGCAGCCAGTCCCTTAATTTTTCAGGCGCTAATTGGGGCATGGGGGCGGGCTCAAGCGCTGGAACCGGCGCGGTGGTGCGATCTGCAACCGCAAAACGTTCACCACTCTCTGAATCTGTGCACCAGTTTTTTATGATCAGGGATGACCCGAAGGCCTGAACGGTGGCTTCATCCAACAAAATCTCTCCGCGCTGCGCCAACTGCTCAGCAGTGGATGTCCGCGCTACGGTGGCGCCCGCCAGCACATCCAGGTAATGGATGGACGGGTCACCCACCACGAACCTGCGGGCAGGGCCGCTGGCGACTGCTACTTTCAAGGTCAAGGCCGCAAGGCTGCCATTCGGCAAGCTAATTGCCTGAAAGGCTTGCATGACGCGTTGCAACGCAAAGGCACAGGTGGCTGCACGTTGACTGGCAGGGGCGGCGCCATCGAACCAACAGGTGATTGCATCGCCGGCGAAGCCGATCACGCTGCCGCCGTAGCTTTCGATCTCGGTGATCAGGGCGGTATAGACCGTGTCGAGCTGTTTGGTCAGTTCCTCAGCTCCGCGCCGGGGGCCGAGCGAATCGCGCAGGGCTTCGGTCAGGAGCGAAAAGCCGGAGATGTCGGCAAAGAGGGCTGCGCCGGTGGTGCGGTCTGGCAGCGTTTGGCCGAGGGCGAGGGCGCGCAGACGGTCCTGGGGGAGATAGGTGTGGAGACTCATCCGTTTATTATAGCAAATTCAACCTGAATTGTCGAAAATAGGAGGGAGGGGGATAAGTACCAGGCACAAATAACGGGTAGGCAGGTGATATATCCTGGTCGAGTGACTTCTTTAGGGTTTGAATGATTAGAAAAGTGTTATAGGCAGTAGAAATCTGGTTGACTCTGGGTAGGAATAAACTACACTCATTTTTATTAAAGGAGTCAGCAAATGACAAACTGGACACAAAATGATATACCCGATCAGCAGGGTCGGTTGGTGGTTGTTACGGGTGGGAACAGCGGGATTGGCTATGAAGCGGCGCTGGCGTTGGCTGGTAAGAACGCGCAGGTGATTCTGGCGGTGCGCAGTACGGAGAAAGGCGAAGCAGCCGCAGAGCATATCCGCCAGAAGCATCCGAGGGCGCAGGTGAGCGTGATGGCGCTGGATCTATCCGACTTGAAAAGTGTGCGGGCCTTTGCGCAGAATTTCTTGAAGCTGTATGAGCGGCTGGATGTGTTGATTAACAATGCGGGCGTGATGGCGCTGCCGCAACGTAAAACGGCGGACGGGTTCGAGATGCAATTCGGGACGAATCATCTGGGACATTTTGCGCTGACCGGGCTGCTCATCTCCGTGTTGAAAAAGACTCCCAACGCTCGGGTTGTAACGGTTAGCAGCGGGGCACACACGTTCGGTGAAATTCACTTTGATGACTTGCAATGGGAAAAGAAATATCAAGCCTGGGGCGCGTATGGTCAAAGCAAACTGGCGAACCTGTTGTTTGCTTATGAACTGCAGCGCAGACTTGAGGCGTCGGGCAGCAAGGTGCTGAGCGTGGGCTGTCATCCGGGATATGCTTCCACGAACCTGCAGGCAGCTGGTCCGCAAATGGAAGGTTCGGCTTTCAAGGGGTGGATGATGAAGATGGCAAATAACCTGTTCGCGCAGGGACAGGATATGGGTGCGCTGCCGACCTTATATGCCGCGACTGCGGTGGAGGTTAATGGATGCGACTATATTGGTCCGGCGGGTGGGGGGATGAAGGGCTATCCGGGCAAGGTAATGTCGAACAGTAAATCGTATGATGAGGGGCTTGCCAGGCGGCTCTGGACTGTCTCGGAAGAATTGACAGGTGTGGTGTATCACTTTGAGCAGTAAGCTGTTTTCTGTTCTACGATAAAAGATTGTGCGTTGTAAGTGAGACGGACGCAATAGGGCATCTGTTATGAAAATAGATTAGATAGCCAATTTTCATAACAGATGCCCAATATAGTTATTTTTTGACGGAACATGACAAATGTCACGTGACTCTAGTATAAGAATATACTATATTTATTTATTGGTACTTTTGCGATTTTGTCGTTGCTCCTGAAAACCAGCTTTAGAATGAATTGGACAGGTTTCAAGCAAGATTATTCAACGGGAAAAATCCAAGGACGGAGGGATCTGGTTGAAAATTAAGGTTTACTAATATGTGTGACACATCAAACCATGAAGCGCGGGTAAATATTGCATGGCCAGTATTCACTGCCGTTTGGAATGGTTGGAATCATAATCATCATGCACTCGGATGGGTAACGAAAAATTATGATGAGCAAACTAACTTTAGATGTGATTCGAATCGTTATTCTTGATAATCATACGCTGGTCCGGGCGGGTTTGCGGTTAATTATCCACAGCCAGTCGGATCTGAAGGTGGTAGGGCAAGCGGGAAACCCGAATGAGGGGTTGAGTCTGATTGAGCAATCCAGACCAGATATTATTCTGCTGGAATATGACCCGATCAGTGGTTTCAATTTTGATGTTTTTACAGAGATCAATAAGGCCTGGGGTAAGGCTCGCATGATACTGGTAACCCGTTCCAGCGATCGCCCGACATACCTGCAAGCGCTGCAACACGGTGTACTGGGGATTGTAGCAAAAACCCAACCGCCGGATGTTTTAATAAAAGCAATCCGTAAGGTGCATGCGGGGGAGGTCTGGATTGAGCATTCTTTGATCGCAAGCCTGGTGAGTGGTTCCATTTATGGGCAAACAGGCAACGGAGCAAATCCTGAGGCTGAGGCGATTGGACAACTGAGCGAGCGCGAGCGTGAAGTGATTCGGTTTATTGGGCGGGGGTTGAAGAATAAGCAAATTGCAGATTATCTGTGCATCGGCGAGACCACTGTCCGACACCACCTGACATCCATCTATGGCAAACTGGGTGTATCTGACAGGTTGGAACTGCTGGTATTTGCGCAGAGCCACAGGCTGACCCAGGAAGTTAAACCCTAACATTTACAGACAATTATTTTTAGCTGATCCCGAAAGACACGCTTCGGGATCAGCTTTTTTTACTGCGCAGGCACTCGCGGGGGAAATTTTGATGAGCGGGGAGCAGGCTGAGGCTTTGATCGATGTCCATGATTCTGGTTGATTGCCTTATTTGCTGCATGCGGGTAACACAATTGTGCCAATGGGGATGGTCAGAATGTGGTATTTGTCACAGTAAAAAAATAGGAGGGATGTTGTGCGGAAGATTAGCTAAATCGAAGATGTACTACAGGGGCTTTTCTCTTACTCTTAGAATGATTTCATGAGTTTGTTTTGGAAGTATGTGAAATAAAATTTAGTACGTAAAGGTCTCCTATGGAACTGACCGCTAACAAGACACTCAGTACTGAACGGCGGATTAAGCATCGGATCAATTGTGATTACGCGGCAGTAGTGAAGGGTTGCGATGCTCTGGGGATCAGGTTTAGTGAGCATGCCAGGGTGAACAATTTAAGCTCAAGCGGGATCAGTTTGGTGGCCAAGCACGCCATCCAAAATGGTACAGAAGTGAGTGTTCGGATTGCTCTCCCAACCGGTTCGTTGGCGTGGGGGACGTCAAAATTGGCGGCAACTGGTATTGTGATCAGGAATGAGCATCAAATGAACGATGAAGTCGGCATAGCGATCAAGTTTCATGAATATAAGTTTCTCTAAGGAAGAACCAAACAAGGTGTTTTCATCTGCAGAGCGAATGCTTTTGTAGATGGTTGGACGGCTGGCGCAAGAAGTTGGTTAATTAAAAAGCTTCGAAGAGCTGTAACTCTTCAAAGCCGGTTACGAAAGGTACCGGGCGGCACCCTTTGTGTTTAAATTATACACACGGGGGTATCCAAAGTCAATCCGTATTTCCTGGTGATTACCCACAATTAAATTCCTGAAAAGGGAAAGGGTGAAGAAAGGCAAA
>CAYWXS010000187.1:0-8281 GCA_964462245.1 uncultured Anaerolinea sp. | reverse complement strand
AGTGCTTCAGTCTACGAATCTTTCAGAAATCGTCATTGAATAGACTCCGCATAATAGGCATTGTGCGACGCTAATAGATGGAAATAGGCGTATAAAAGCCCATTTTTGGGGTTTTAGAGTGGAAAAATATAGTCGGATAAGATTTTTTAATTCTTATATTAATTTCCTTCGCTTATTTGTGGCTTCATAAAATCAATATAAGGAACAACGTATTCCAGGTTTGTCCCATCGCGTTCAAGAGTTAGTAATCCTGAAGAGTTGATTGAATTCCTATGATTTCCAAGGAACTCAAACGGGAACAATTCTGGTGATCTAAAAATATCATTTAACAAAATTCGATGTCCAGGCATTGCCATTAGAATTGCTTCTAATAACCATATTTGTAGTTTGTCCGTTAGAATGCTTTTCTTTTCGGAGGGGCGGAGTGAATTGTCGACTAGTTTCAACACTTGCCAATTAACCAAACTCTGAATTATTTGATTGACTGATCGGAGAACTGTGCTTTGGTTGCTGTAATGTTCCATCACCCGTTGGTGAATTTCACTCCGTTTAAAATAACCTTGCAAAGAAATGAGGCGCCCTGCCTGCAAAACAGTTTCTCTAAATAAAGGAAAAGAAGCTAGCGCCATCCCCCAATGGAAAATTACCTTTTCGTCATTATAGGTATCATGGTAAAGTAACCTGGCGTTAGATTTAAGCAAAGCAAGATCAGGGATTGTGTCAATCCATAATCGCGTAAGAACATTCACTGTTTTACGAGCAGCGGTATCCCCATTTACCCGGACTGACATCCATTCTTTCAATTCGGTAATTTTTTGGTTTCGGTCAGTATCATTTCGCAATGTTAATTCCAATGCAAAATCAGCCCATTCCAAGGTGATAAAACGATCAAAACCAACCAAAAATTTTTCGGTATTAACCATTCTTCTTTCCCAAGCACAACTCCAAAACTGTCAACGCCAAACCACGTTGTAGATCATCATGATAGTACTGATTGCTGTAGTTGCGTAAACAATTATAGCAACTGGTCTCGATTCCGCATTCACAACGGGAAATTTTTTCAAGCGCGGATGCAGCAACATCATAAAGTTTCTTGTGTATCCTCTCGACGTGTCCTGCGCCGCCTGGAACATTGTCGTACAAAATGATATGCGGTGGTTTGTTATAGTCACGATAAAACAGGGTTCCATTCACATCATCTCGGCGAATCCCAAGTGCGTCACTGGCTCCATCCAATAATGCATACATTACCGATAACATGGCAGGCTTAATTCGCATGCCGCCAAAGTTACCATCGAAACTGATTTCAAGAACATCTGTCATAAAACGATGTCCAATATGGTATGTTCCGGTGAATCCGCTGCAGGGTTTTCCGGTAATCGGGTTGGCATGAGCTAAAGGTCCCTTAATTCCGGGCTTGAAATCAATTACATCCGCCCAGCCACAGCTATTGCAAACGCGAAAACCTTTACCATACCCATCATTCACTAGTGCTAACCAGCCATGACGGTCATAATGTGTATAAACTTGGAGTTTAGCCGATGACATATTTTGATCAATATCCAAGGCATTAATTTCGCTCTGCTTGGTTATTGGCGATAAGTATTCAGTAAAATATGTTTGGCTGGCGTAAATACGCTCAGGGGCTTCCTCACCCGGCATTTTGGCATCATTGGCTGCAACAAAACCTTGCTTTGGAACAATAAATTTATGGATTTTTTCTATTGGCAAAGTACAGCTACAAACCTTTGGCATTTCCTGTTCAGTGTAACGCCAATGAAAACGGGTGCATTCCTTACATACCGAATAATATATTTCTTCCCATTTCTTATTTGGCATCAATCGCAAGCCCTGACTACGCCATACACGTTTTGCAGCAACGACTTCCCCACCTGGCGCGAACTCCGAAATTGCCATGCGCAGATCTCGTTGTAGTTGAACCTTTTTTGCCTGATCAATTGTAGTTAAATGGTTTGTTTTTAGTTCAACTACATCAGTAGGAAAGCCATACTTGGGTAGAACATTTCGCGAACCAAGGAAACCAAGCAGATCATCGCCCTGAACTTGATTTATGATATCCCGTAATCGGCCTGCCTCAAAATCTCCCTTCTTTGTGTCCAGATTGTGAGCTTCCAATCTAATTCGCTCCAAATCTGTGATTTCAAGTTTAATGTCAGCAGCTGCTAAATCCATCGATTTAGGATCTGATGGATTGGACAATTCGGAAATCCAGCCCCAATCTTTTATTCCGAGTTCATCCTGTAAGCTTGGAGGCATTACTCTTAACAAAGAATCCATGAGTGGTTGAGGCTTTGAGTTAATGTACTGAATAAGTAGTTCAAAACCGGTTTGCGGGTTGGTGTCGAGCAAAAATTCGCCAATTGTCTTAAATTTCCTGTCATTCTGTGGTTCTATAGCCCAACGGAAAAAGGCAGCAAAAACAAGAGAATGTAAATGCCGCCGAATGACTTTTGAATTATTTAATACAGCAATAGGCGGTTTTATTTTGCCAGATACCATTGTTTCTGGCTGGGCATAATAATTCAAATCATGAGACCGTCTTTGGGCAAAGGTCAGAACAAAAGCAGCAGAATCAGAACGACGACCGGCACGCCCCGCGCGTTGAATATAATTGGCTGTGGTAGGGGGCATGTTGCGTAAGACAACAGCCTGCAAGTCACCAACATCAACACCTAACTCAAAAGTGGTAGAGCAACTCAAAACATTAATCTCACCCTGGATAAACTTATTCTGAACCTTTGCGGCTTCTTTTGAAGTCCACTGGGCAGTATGCTCTTCCGCGATGAGTAGAATTGGTTCACCCCGAACGTAATTATTACGATACAGGTTATCTTTTAGCATTTCTTTTCGGTTTGAGAGAGGCTCTAAACTACCCTGGCACCCGTAAGTCGGGCAGACATCCCTTACATCTTGTGGAGTTATATTTTGGCACTTATCGCAGATATTCCATCCTTCCAAAGAGTCTTCCGGAGTAGGAATAACACGCCAGGCTTTGTGATCCAGTTGAAATAGAACACCTCCTTTTGCCTGGCTGTCATCTACTTTGAAACATTTACTCCAAGGGCTACCAGGTGAACATAAATAGTCCCATAGCTTCGTAAGCATCTGGCGACCTAAGTCCTTGGCTTGCAGCTCTGGCAAATCCTTGTCCTTACGAAACAATATGCGCTTTAAGTAATCCAAACGGGCATTTCCATAAGCAGTTGGTAGCCAACTCAGGATACCAAACTTACCCATTTTGCTTTGATCGCGCCGAATATAAAAAGCTTTCTGACGCGGTGCAAATGCGCTACCTTTTTCATCCTGCAATAAATTCAACCTATCTTCGAGTAAATACGTGATCGCACCTTGGTAGCGTAATGTATTAAGAAGGGTAATAATCAGGCTTCTGGCTTCATTCGTTGAAAAGTTCCATGGGGGCTGGGTCATAAAAGTTGGCTCTTGCCAAATGTCTGGAATTTCTGGCTCAAAACGCAACAATCCGAGTCCCTCCAGGCTGATACGCCGGTCAAGAGGAGAAAATTCCTGCATCAACCAGACTGCCATTAGTTTCTCTTTGTCATCTTCAGAATCAGTGCTTGTAAATATCTGTGCCTTATTAGCTTGGAATTTTAGTCGACTCATCAAGTCTTTTAAACGTAATTTACCTTGAATTGCATCCGGATCTTTTTGCATGGTCATCATGATCAAGCGACGACGTAAATTACGCCCATGCGCACGTTCAAGAAATGGGGCAAAGAATGCAGCATTCTGCCTGCTGTCCGTAAAGTTGAGCATTTTGCGTCCATGACCCGGTAGATCCAGACTGTTCTCTTCTTTGGATGCTGGAATGTGTTGATATAACGACTCGGCTAATACGCTGACAGGCGCATCCTGTCCAGTCAGAAAACGGTAGACAACACCTCCACTGGCTCGGGTTGCGCAACTCACGCAACGCTGTAGAGTTTTCTTGCGCCCCAAATCAATTTTATTGATGACCATCATAGGCTCGGAACATTTGCACTGCCGGAGACCTGGAGATTGAAGCAACCCACAGTGTGTACAAAGTAAATATTTATTCATCCCAAGTGTATCGTTCAAATTCTCTGGGCTTGCATCCGGGTCAGTGATAATTTCGTCTTCATTCTCTTCCGAGTACTGATCGGTTATGGTGTAATAATTGGTTTGTTTTGCTGCCAGGGCGCTATACATAACACTGTTTTGATCAAGGTAAAGACTTCCGGATTGAATTTGGATTACTTTTTGGTCTTCTCTCAATTCATCGGCTTTCCTCTCCTCGCCAATAAGGTAAGCGGTTCCGCATCGAGTACAAGTTGCTAGTTCAAAAACTCGGCTTGAGCAGTGTGGGCAAAATTTAAATCTCTTCAGGAACAGACGTTGTTTTTTGTCATCAGGTAAATTTTTGTGGGCGGCGTCGTTAAGACAAAGGAAAGCACCTTCCAACGCACGCGCAAACAAATGATAGCGAGCTGGTAGCAATGGTAAGCTATCTGTTTCCACGCGGGCAAAAACTGCCAGCGCTACCAGGTTGATCAGAGAATCGAGCGACTGTGGGTTGTCGCCAAAAACATCTTTTGACAAACTGGATATTTGTTGGGCATTTTGTTCTTTCAATTTTCGCAATAAATCATGAACATTCTGATCACCTCTCAGAATTTCATAAAGATAATTTTGAACGGGAATTGATGGATTTTTCCTGGCAAGAGCGCGAGCTTCCGCTATGGGGGCATTCTCGTTATATTTTTTTATCACCGCATCGAATATATCCAGGTAGCTAAGAGCTTCGCTGCTATTTTTAGGGACTTTATCAATAAATCCTGCTATTTCGGCATAAAGCCCACCAGTACCTCTTCCCCATGGAATCCCAAGATCTTCCACGGGCACTCGCATAGCTTCAATAATATCTTGCCGTTGGGGATCATCATCTTCCCATTCGAAATTCAAATTAAATAAATTGCGAGCAAACTTGGCTACGTCAGGATAATCTGCGCGACCGCGGCCTAGCGTAGCACTGGTCGCGATGGCCTGAAGTTTGCCTAGTTTAGGTCCGACTATTCGATCTTCAAGTCGGCGTAAGAGCATTGCCATTTCAGTTGCATTAGCTCCATCATAAACATGGGCCTCATCCAAGACAATGAAATGCCAATATTTTCCCATTTCTCCATCGAAAAGAGAAGAATCCGCCGGACGTAAAAGTAAGTATTCCAGCATGGCATAGTTTGTCAGGAGAATGTGGGGCGGATTTTCTTGAATTTCACGTCTGCTGATCAATTCGTTGTCTAGAGGTTCAGCCCCAAAGAACGTTCTATAGTTATTAAACGCTTCACTTCGCGTTTCCGCCCAGTCCGTTTCACCGATGTATCGTCCAAATTTTATTTTTGGATATTTCTTTAGCAACTTACGCAAACGTTTCATCTGATCATTCGCCAGAGCATTCATGGGGTAGAGCAACATAGCCCGTACGCCGGGATAAGAAAGTGTACCTTTTTCCTCTTCTCGAAAAAGATAGTTCAAAACTGGCACCAGAAAAGTTTCTGTCTTGCCAGAACCTGTACCCGTGGCTACTACCAGGCTTCGACCAGCGGCGGCTTTGCGGATGGCGTTGACTTGGTGTACATACATTTTTCGATCATACGGAAGATCTGGAGAATTGAGCTCTGCAAACTTAGCCGATAGTACTCCTTCTTCAACCAGATCTTTGATGCTTGCACCTTTTTTATAGGGCAAGGCAATTTCAACCAACGGTCCCTTTACAAGCATATCTTTTTCTGCAATAGCCCGAGAAAACTGCTCACGCAGTTCTTCATCCTGAAATGGTTTTATGGTTTTCAGATAACGCAAATATGTATCAGTGATGTGATTCGTGGTATTTAAGGGATGAATTGCCATAGGTAGCCTCTCAGTTCTCAAGACTTGTAGTGAATTTCAGTTCCCCTCGCATAGGAATCTGCGGGGCGATGGTACGCATTGAGGCGCCAATACCAAAATGCGCTTTGCGATTGTGCTTTTTTGTTATGAAGTCCGCGTTTATTGAAACAATATTGCATTTCGTGCATTGAACAAAACTTTGGGAACCAAGCAATGTAAGCGTTTTTTGACCCAGATTTAGCTTTGCCTGAACAGGATGTTCATCCGGGTTTAGCGATAATATTAGGTGAATACCTTGGTCACTTTCATGGGCAACAACGAGTTTGTTTTGATTCATGTCTTCTATTGACTTGATTTTTCCCCAGCCTACCGGGGTCAAAATGTACATCCCAGCCTTAATATGGCCAGTTTCAATCGGATATTTTTCTGCCAAACCGGTAACCTGTGCCAGATGTGGCTGTATTCTGGGGGCATTATTCAGAAAATCATGGGAAAATTTAGGATTCTCGCTCAATAATTCAAATACTTCGTGGTCAAGAAGAAGTTCTTTCTGAAACAAATGCATCACCATTTGAATGCCGTGAGGGTCGCTATTTTGGATTAACCGAGCAATATACGATTTTTTCGTAGTTACATTTTCTTCAACTTCAGTCAACGCTATCAACCTTTGATTTGATAATCTTGCCATCATAGCATTGAAGTTTTCATGATCGTCTATAAGCATAGATATATCAACAGCTAGTTTTGGCGTGGCATCATTGCCATTAATTATTCCAATATTGGGTAAACTACCATGCAGCAGTCCATCAATTTTTTTATTTTCTCTTGCCACAGTTTTTGATACATCATTTGAAAGCTTTTGTGCTAGTCCAATTTTTTCTATATTCTGTTTAATAAGGACAGAGAATAAATGTAGATGCTCGGGTGTAGAATCATTTTCGGCCAAAATATTAAAACTAAAATCCATTTCGATGGCGAGAAGATCGGCAGCATCAGCATCAGTAAGTTTCCGCTTATTTAACAAATCAGCAATACTATCCACACCCTCAACAGAATGAGCTTTTATCAGAGATCTCAAGCTGTGCATGACAATAAGAGGATCATCCGTATTACGTACCAATAATAATGCGGCTCGAGAAGAGATAGATTTTAGGGATGTTATATTTTGCAAATAACTATGTCTAAATGGGTCTGCAAACTTGGTTTCGCTAAAAAGCTGCTTAAGGCGATCAACCCTGTACATCTTCATATGGACAGCTTTTTGTGTCGAATGATCGTATTTTCCTACCCAATCATGGAAAGATTGTAGGTAAGTAAGATTTGCTTGATCAAGTTTTGCAAAACACAGATCAATGGCAGTAATCCGCTCAACAGAGTTACCAAGGCTATCCCAAACACAGGCGCTTTCAAAAATCCATCGGAAGACATGTGCGGGATCTACAAGAATCTGCTCTTCTAACCAGGCAAGATGAGTTTTGGGGTCAACTGTGTCAATGATTTCGCATTTCTGATGAGGAGGAGTGACCGAATCTGGTTCCCACTCGGCTGCTACATAAAAATAAATCTCGTAACGCGATGGCGGCAAAGAGAAACCTGCTGAAAGAAATTCGAATTCACCTCTGACAGAATCGGGGATCTTGATATCCCATTCCTTTCCCCAAGGTTGCCAGGCTGAACGTATAAACAAACGGCGATTTGAAAGTAGACGAGGTTCTTCCCATAATAAAGTCTTTGAATCATTCGCAGATTCCATGTGGACATCGAAAATCTCAAGAGCACGCGTAAGGGTAAGTAGTGAAAATCGCTTTTCAATCCAATTCGCAGTAACTGGAATTCCGAGTTGAAACTCAAAGACTGATATTTCTGGATGGCCTTTTAACGTATCGGAAGCATTTAAGGAAAACCGTGCATGCCCATTACCCAGCAGACTGCGTTCTAACTTGAAGTCATTTTGTAAAGTGCGCTCTGGATGATTTGAATCCACCAGGTATACAACCAGTAAACTGGCAATTTCTTCGATATTGTGTAAGCGAATTAATAGGTTAACCTGCGTGGATTGAGCAACCTGTAAAAAGTGATCCACGGAACGCTTGATGGGCTGCGTTGTCCATACGACAGCTTGCTCATCTCCTAAAATAAGCCTCCATTCAAGGCGCGGAATAGGGATGAATAAAGGTACACTGATTACCTGTCCGCCAAGGAATCTGATTAACTGCAATTCCGCGCGGGTAACACTCGGATCCACGCAAACAATATATTCGCCATCCTGACCTACAACTGATATACCTTCGGCTCCAACCTGGGGTTGGCAGACCGCTGACCCTGGCATACTAAGACTGAATAGACCTCTTGCAAAAGTCGATCAGTTGACCATCTTGAGTTCAAGATTGTA
>CAYWXS010000186.1:0-8437 GCA_964462245.1 uncultured Anaerolinea sp. | reverse complement strand
ACCCTGGTCGGACTGTCTACCTCTACCGAATTGTATACTGCTTAGACAGTCAGGGTATTTTTACCGCTATATATGGGGGTCAATTCAAGAATAAGCATGACTTTTGTCACCCGTCCGGGGTACTTTAGTCATGCCAGACATCACCCAAAACACATTAGTGAACACGATTAGGCAAATTGAGTACATTTCAGAATGTGCTAATCTCTTCTATCAGGCTAAAAAATCCGAAGGTTTGTCAAAGTGGACTTTGCGATTCTATCAACAGCAGCTAGCCCACTTCCTGAAATTCTGCGAAGGGCAGTCAATCGACAAGATGCAAAGTATCACGGCTGCGGATCTGCGGGCTTTTCTTTTGTTGCATGAGGAAGCCGGGCATAACCCGGGCGGGGTCTGGACTGTATACCGAACGGTAAAGACCTTCCTCCGCTGGTACGATCTGGAAGCGGAACCGGATAACTGGAAAAATCCGATTAGAAAAGTAAAAGCTCCCAGAGTACCAAAAGTCATTCTTGAACCGGCCAAGATAGCGGATATTGAAAGCCTGCTGCAAGCCTGTAAAGGTGATGATATTTTAGCAGTCAGGGACACGGCTATCTTTTTGTTTCTCCTGGACACGGGCACGAGGGCACGTGAATTGACTTCAATAGATCTAAAAGACGTGAATTATATATCGGGTGAAATAATCATCCACCACGGGAAGGGAAGCAAGGAAAGAACCGTTTATATTGGG
Source organism: uncultured Anaerolinea sp. (assembly GCA_964462245.1). GTDB lineage: Bacteria > Chloroflexota > Anaerolineae > Anaerolineales > Villigracilaceae > UBA5195. Next base: position 7,707 of record CAYWXS010000186.1, on the reverse strand, counting down.
AAGCGGGCGCGTAGGGCTTTGAGGGCTTATTTGAAACTGAGAAAAGATAATATTCCCCCCTTGTGGCTATCTGACGATAAAGAGCGGTTAAGTTATCGGGGTCTTGACGGTATTCTGAAAAGAAGATCTATTCAGGCCAAGATACCACCCCAGACGCTGCACTCTTTCAGGCGTGCCTTTGCTATCAATATGCTGAGGGCGGGCACTGACCTAATCACCCTGGCGCGGCTGATGGGTCATGCTGATTTAACCGTCCTGGAAAGATACCTTAAGCAGTTACCGGATGACCTGAGGGCGGCACACGCTAAAGGGAGTCCAGTTGATAACCTGCTGTAGTTTTGTACTCAGTATGAAGCGTTTTCGGAATATACAGCCATGGAATATTATTTACTCCAAGATGTGGCGTGTACGTTTGTTCTATGTAGGCCACAGAATGATATAATTGACCTATCAGCCAACCCAGAAAAGGAAAAAATACTATGCGAGAAAAACTAAAAGTTGTCAATTTCCATGTCCGATTATCGCCGGACGATAAAGAAAAACTGAATCAGTTATCCGCTCAAACCGGCAAGCAAGCCAGTGAGATTATCCGGGAGTTGATTCACCGGGAAGCCGATAAACAACCTGCCAAGATAGCAGCCTAATTTAAAGCAAAAAGCCGGGCACGCTTTTTAGAGGGGCTACCCGACTTTTGCAACCTGGAGAAAATGACATATGGAACGTTATGAAACTGGACATAAATATTTTATCAGATTAACCCATTCTAGCGAATATGGTTTTTTACTCTCTCATTGGGGATGGATTGATTTTAGAGAGTATGTAAACCACAGAGGGGAATTGAAATACATCCTACGTGAATTTAAGAAGAGATGTGCCGACCTGGGGATTTACGCAGTACAAAAACATTTGAAGGATGCAATTCTTTGTTACGCACATCATGACCGGATAGAACCACTTAATAACATTGATTCTATTTTATGGTTTATCGCAATTTTTACGTCTACAAGGATGGAAAAATAATGACAACAGCGGTAGTAACCGATCTATTGGGATTCGATCTAAACATCAATCTTGATGAATGTATAGCGCAGGATCAACGCGGGGATGCTGAATTATTCAAGCGTTTTTTTATTAGAGATTTTGTTTATGACCGCTCTGAGGGGGTCTGGTATCGACATTTGGGATATTGGGAGCCGGATATTAATAATACTTATGTCTGGACAGCGATTAGCGACACGATAGCGGGAGTTTACCTGAAAGAAGCAGCTAATCAGAGAGCCGCAAATAATCAAGCTAGTGAAGAGAAGTACCTTAAGCGTGCTAAAAAGCTAAGAAATAATAATTATGTGAAAGATGTTATACAGTGGGCAGAGAAACTCATGCCACTTGTAGGAACTTGGGATAATTCCAATATGTGGCTACCTTGCGTAAATGGCATGGTTGACTTAAGGGATGGCAGCGAGCATACAATTTATTCAAGCGATTATGTAAAATCCTTTTCACCTGCCCAGTGGAAAGGGCTATACGCTGATTGTCCGAAATGGGAACAATTCATTTTTGATATTTTTAGCGGCGATCCTGAATTGACAACGTTTATTCAAAGGCTTTTCGGATATGCAATTTCAGGTAAGGCTAATGAGAAAATAATGCCTATCCTATACGGGCAAGGGGGGAACAACGGAAAAACAACGCTTATAGAAACAATATCTAAAGTATTGGGCGCTTCAGTGTGTTCCACGAACAGCGCTGATGTTTTGATGGAAGTAAAGTTTAACAATGGGGGAGAAAAACCGAGTCCGTTTTTAGTTTCACTACCTGGTAAAAGATTATTCTTTGCTAAAGAAAGTAAAGAAGGGCAGCGGTTCAATTTGGGACTCATCAAAGAATTGACAGGCGGGGACACCATAACAGGCCGTGGAATGTATGCTAGAGAATTGATCTCTTTCAGGCCTTGCTTTGTTCCGTTCTTGATTACAAACCGTTTACCCCATTTGAACGCTGATGACAATGCAGCCTGGAATAGAATACTTGCAATTGAGTTTGAAAACAGCTTTGAAACTAACCCGCAAAATACAGGAACTAAAATAGCTAATAAAAATCTCCTGGAAGAACTCACACAGGAAGCTCCTGGTATTCTTGCCTGGTTAGTGCGTGGCTGTTTGGACTGGCAAAGGGAAGGATTAAACCCGCCCAAAAAGGTAATGGATAAAACCAACCAATACAGAGAAAAGGAAGATACTATAGGACAGTATTTTATAGAGTGCGTGGATGTTACCGGGGTAAAATCCGATTTTGAGCAAGCATTTAACTTATACGAAAACTATCAAAGATGGTGTAGTAAAAGTGGAATATCCTGGACTAATATAACTGTATTCGGAAAACGAGTTTCAAAGTTACCGAATGTAACCAAACCACCCAGAACAGCGCAGGGAATAATTTATGAAGGTCTAAAAATAATAATGTAATAAATAAGTTACAAAACATAACTTTTTGTACAAATATGCATAGTTATGTATACTTATATATAACTTTCCTTAAGAGAATATATTTATATATAAAAATTAGGTAAAAGTATACATACTATACACGAACCCTACACAAACCACCAACCCAGACCACCGGGAAGGTGGTTTTTTTATCCTGGATAACAAACGAAAACCTAATAAAACCAATAAAATATTACAAATGTTGGCAAATTGTGAATAATAGTTAACATTACAACCGTTCATACTCAGTACAAATGGGGTAACAAAAGTATACATACTGCCTTATTGAAAATGATTATCAATAAGAGGTAGAATCAGAACATGCCTTCACAAACTACGCTTGATAAATATGGATTGACAGCAGCCGAATACCAGACCTTGAAAAATAGCCATGGCGGCGCTTGTTGGATATGTGGCAGCGTGCCAACGTCAGGCCGCTTGAATGTGGATCATGCGCATGTCAAAGGATGGTCAAAGATGCTCCCAGGTGACCGAAAAAAACACGTGAGGGGGCTATTGTGCTTTGTGTGCAATCATAGAATGTTAACCCGGGGGGTTACGATTGAACGCTTATCACGGGCAATTGATTACCTGATAGCACATGACAAGCGGGCAGTATAAAGCCCCGTTTGTACTGAGTAAGCTGGGGGGAGTTGAAAAATATTCTATAAACGTACAATAAATAATTACAGTTTTGTCTACACCTGTAAAACAGGGGAATATCAGGTAAAAAGCCTCGAAAACAGGTAATAATGGTTTCGATAATTGTAGTTATCGAAAGCTCGTATTAATCAGATGATTGATTGAAGGGGAATTGTGAATAATAATGAACTTTTATAATTGAAAATGATTATCATTATCAATAAGTGTTAAAATATTATTGCTGGACATTCGCGACACAAACGGAGAAAAAAAGACCATGAACCCACAAGAGAAGGAACGCGCCCAAAAGTTTATTGTTCAGAACATCGAAGGAATTACAGCCGCTATCAAGGCCGCCGTTACCGCAAAGGATGAATACCGCAAAGAAGTAAACCGGCTAACTTTAGAAGGGAAGGAATACACACCCGAGTACAAAGAACGCCAGCTTCAGGACTTGAAAAACCGTATCACTGTCAGGATGCAGAATGTCAGTGTTGACATGGGCAAGCGGTTGGATGAATTAAAAATGTTACTCCAGGAACGTGATAGCGTTCTCGACTTGAATAACCCCGCCCTGCCCGCTGCATTACTGCTTATTCAGTCAATCGGGGGAGCAATGACATTCGACCAGGCAATCAAGATCAACGCGAATTTTATTCACGATCAAAGCGCATTGACCGCCATGGCTGCTGCATATCAAGCGCAGAACAAAGAAAACGCCGGGAACATTCAAGCCCTACGCTATAACACCGAAGATGTCATAAACAATCTAAAAACCCTTGCTTATCGGGCTTTTATGCAAGAAGGGAGTATCAATACCTTTGCGTTTGAATTGTCCAAATTTGCCAAATTAGAGGGAACTACCACCGAAGCACTACCAGATCAACAAAGCGCAGTAGATTCGATGCGTTACGCAGCCGGTTTACCAGTGGCTTAGCTTATGCTAACGGATGCAGAGCGTGTAGTAATGTATTTATTATCAACGGGTAAAAGCACAAAACAAATAGCCCTAGAATTAAATATTTCAGCTCGCACCGTTGCAGCTCACACCCAGAACTCGAAAGCAGAATTACAGGCGAACACGCTTTACCAGGCAGTAGCAATCTACGCCACCCAAGATAAGCACATCCGGCGCACACTACGCAGAATAAACGGAAAAATAATAATCGCTTAACCCACATCCAACCCGGGCATGATAGGACTGCCATTATCCTAAATGACCGGGCTTTTTATAACAAGGACAAATACGAAATGACAGAACCAAAGATTGAAACGCCACAAGGCAAAATCGTAAAAATCACTACTACAGGTGGAAAAATTGAAGTCAGACTGGAATGGGATACAAAAAAATTTATTTCGTCCGGTAGCGGCGGAGGTCGGCGAGGAACCAATGATGCTTATAGTTGGCAGGGGCGTTTTTCTAATGCTCAATGGTTTGTAGACAACGAAGTACTGCGCCTATCCGAACCATTTACGCCACTTCTTACCAGTATGTTGATCAAGTCCGGCGCACTGGGCACTGACATTGGCAGTGGTACTGTTCAATGGATTGCCCCTTATGCCCGAGCACAGTATTACGGCCACCGTTCACCAGGCAGCCAAACCGGCCCCCTGCGCGGGCCACAGTGGTTCGCTCGCATGAAAGAAATCCACGGCGAAAAGATAATTGCCGGTGCCCGTAGGATTGCAGGGAAGGGCACAAAATGAGCATAATTTCATCTGTAAAGGACAGTTAAACCACCACCCCCCTACCGTTTCCACATTATGGAATCCATATTATGGATTGACAGGGGGCGGATATTGGGCAAACTAATCAGTGGGGGAGGGGATTTGTTACGCGCGTGTGTATACAATTGTGATAGAATTGTGTTTGTCCGGCAAAGACACGTAAGGCAGTAAACGCTTTAAAAGGGCGTTGCTGAAAACATATTCTTTTGAACATACTTCCGTTGTTGAAAATACTGCCTGTTCTTTGCCGGACTCGCAAGCAATTCAACAACGGAATTATGTTTTAACCCTCACGGAGTCCGGCTAACATGAAAACTACAACCACCACCACCCAGGCTGAAACACCCGCTAACACAGCGTTTGATTTTTCCACATTGCCATTATCCCCAGAGTTTGCAGATATTCTTTTGTCACAAGTTGCGAAGGTACTTGGTGACTGCCTGGATAAATTGAATGTTCCGGCTGATGTATTGGGATTGGCAGTAGATCTGTACGACCTGGCTTATTACCAAGAGCACTGCTATCACAATCAGGAAGTGCTAACAGGCATTAATCCATTTGAAATTGACGTAACCGTGATTATCAATCACCTGGCTAATGTTGGCAGTCAATTTAGTAACTACTCTGGAAACTCTTTCCCCAGACCGGGCACTTTGTTATCAGAAGAAACCACCCTATGAAAACCACCCCAAGTTATGACTTGAAACTATCCCAAGACTTAAGCGACATCCTGGATAAACTGCGATCCATGCGAGATGATCTGCGCAGCCGTCACAGCGGCTGCTGTTGTGATGAACACGAGCTATGTGCTCACCATGCCCAGATTCACAACGATCTGACAACAGCGGTTGATGATCTTACCCGGACGATCAAGGACACCAACCGGGAATATTAAACAACCGCGGGCAGTATAGCCAAAAAGTGGCGAAAACTGCCCGCGGTTATTATCACCTTACAAAGTGACACATAAGCCGTGTAAACACAAAAAACCCCGGATATTTTGGGGATTTCAGCCTGATTACAACGACCATCAGCGCGAAACAGGCAGACGCGCACAGAATACATCACCCGGCAAGCCTGTACTGAGTAAAGGGTGAATTACCTTTCCTGCCTGTTATGTGTGTACACGTGTAGTACAATCTGACCATGAAAACAGCCGGACACGATGCAACATTTCACGGAACACGATTAGCCAAAACAGGGAATTTTCACCCTGCCCAGGCGATCAACAAAGCCCCAAGATTTAGGGGGAGTGGGGGATTTACCCCCCACAAGTGCCGAAGGTGGGAATCGAACCCACACTCCTCACGGAACACGATTTTGAGTCGTGCGCGTCTGCCTGTTCCGCCACTCCGGCTTACTGCAAAGCAAAGTATACCACTCTCAAGCATAAGGTCAAGATGAAACTAGGTATTATAGGTCTCCCTCAATCTGGAAAAACTACCATATTCAATGCGCTGACGCGTAGTAACACTCCAACCACCGCTTCGGCGGGTAGGATTGAAGTTCACACAGGTGTGGTGGATGTTCCTGATCCACGCATTGACCGGCTGAGCGGTATGTTTAAGCCGAAGAAAACTATTTTTGCAAAAGTGACCTATGCAGATATTGCCGGGTTGGATGGCAATTCCAAAGGTATTTCTGGTAATTTGCTTAATACACTTGGGCAAATGGATGGCTTTATCCATGTAGTGCGTTGTTTTGATGATGACAATGTACCCCACCCTTCCGGTTCGATCAATGCTGCCCGGGATGCGGATGCCATGTTGACCGAGCTTCTGCTCAACGATCAGATTGCGGTTGAGCGAAAGCTTGAACGCCTGATGGATGAGCGAAAAAAGGGTGGCACTGATAAAGCGGTCAATGAACGTCAGACAGTTCTTTTTACTCGTTTGCTTGAGGCGCTTAATAATAATCTACCTCTGCGTAAGCTGGAATATTCGGCTGATGAAGAAAAAGAGCTTTCAAGTTTTGGTCTGCTGACGCGTAAACAAATATTAACGGTTTTCAACCTGAGCGAAGGTCAAAAAGCTCCGGGGATTGAGTTGGATCACCCGTCTGTGGCCTTGCCTGGAAAGTTGGAAATGGAGATTGCTCAATTGAGCGCGGATGACGCGCTGTTATTTATGTCGGAATACGGAATTGAAGAGCCTGCACTGAATCGTATGATTCGACTTTCGTATGAATTACTCAATCTGCAGTCTTTCTTTACCGTGGGCGAGGACGAAGTGCGAGCCTGGACAACCCGGCGCAATGCCACAGCATGGGAATCTGCTGGGGAAATTCATACTGATATTGCACGCGGTTTTATCCGGGCTGAGGTAGTGGCATACGATGATCTGGTGACTCTGGGTACGATGGCTGAGTGCAAAGCAAAGGGTAAGTTCCGATTGGAAGGCAAGGAATACATTGTCAAAGATGGCGATATTGTTCATATCCGTTCCAGTCTGTAAATAAAAATCGGTCCACGTTTTTTTGAAACGTGGACCGATTTTGTTCCGGGTTTATAATTGTTTTAATAGGTGATCTGTCCGAAAACAAATTACATCTTTGACGAAGGAGAAAGCCATGTTTATCCGAAACTTGCGCCCGTATTACTTCGTAATTGCTCTGGTTCTGGCTATTTTAGCCTGCACGCTGCCTTCGGCAGACATACAACCGACGCTAGCTCCTATCGATGCTACCAAAGTTGCCCTCGAAATTTTTGCAACTCAAAATGCCCCCAAGCCGGCAGAGGTGGTTGATGCGACCAAAATCGCATTGGAGATTTTGGCAACCAACAATGCACCTCAACCGGCTCAAATTGTGGATGCAACAAAAGTTGCGCTGGAGATCGGAAGAGCACACGTCT
>CAYWXS010000185.1:0-8492 GCA_964462245.1 uncultured Anaerolinea sp. | reverse complement strand
AAAGGGGACATCTCTACTTGGGAGAAAAGGGGACATTTCTACTTGGGGTTGACAGATTGTCTGTGGTATGATAATAAATATTGTTCTGAAATTAATCGGAGCCCAACATGATTCGGTAGCAAGTACCAAATTAACCATAAATTTATATTACCAATTGCTATTTTTTGCATCTCGGTAATATTATTGTTATTAACCAAGACATAATTAATCTGTATCGGAAACCATCAAATCTCATGACTAAAAAAACTCCCGCACCTACCGCCCTGCCACGTGAACGAGCATTCCTGGTTGGCGCAGACCTCCATAATGATAATTCTTTACTTTCGTTAGAAGACTCATTAATTGAATTGTCACTCTTGGCAGATACCGCCGGATTGGATGTAGTTGGTGAATTAACCCAAAAAATGGTCCACCCTCATCCTCAAACTTACATTGGTACAGGAAAAGTAGAGGAATTAAAAACACTTTGTGAAGAAACCCTGGCTACCGTTGTAGTATTTGACAATGAGTTGAATCCACGTCACCAACGCGAACTGGAAGAATTACTGGCTCCAAATGTACGCGTCATGGACCGGACTGGTCTGATTCTTGATATTTTTGCTCAACATGCCCATTCAGCCGAAGGAATCCTTCAAGTCGAATTAGCCCAATACCAATACTATTTACCCCGATTAACTCGCCAATGGACACATTTAGCACGGCAGGGCGGCGGCGGCGGCGGTCGCTCTGGTGGAGTTGGAGGCGTTGGATTGCGCGGGCCAGGTGAAACTCAGCTAGAAGTAGATAGGCGCCAAATTCGAACAAAAATTGCGCATCTTAAGCGCGAGCTTATAAAGGTATCCGAGCATCGCCAGCGTTATCGAGCTCAGCGGAAACGCTCAAAAGTCCCTACTGTTGCATTGGTTGGATATACAAACGCAGGAAAATCAACTCTTCTCAATCGTCTGGCAAATGCTGATGTGTATGTAGCAAATCAATTATTTGCTACACTTGACCCTACAACTCGCAAAGTTGAATTACCGGGGGGCTACAACGGTTTATTTACTGACACAGTTGGTTTCATTCAAAAACTTCCCACTACACTAGTCGAAGCATTCCATGCGACCTTGGAAGAAATTGCAGAATCAGAATTGCTTCTACATGTAGTGGATGTCTCTCACCAAAACGCACAAGCTCAATACCAATCAGTACTCTCTACACTAAAAAAAATTGGTGCTGAACATATTCCAGTCATCACTGCATTAAATAAAATTGACAAGATAAAAGATCCAGTTATCCTTCAAAATTTGATTACCCAATACCCGCAATCGGTTGCCATTTCGGCGGGCACAGGAGCCGGGATCCCAGACTTGATTCAAATGGTGAAAAATGAATTGTATGAAACCTTTTCACCTATAAATCTTTTTTTACCATATCAGCAAGGTCAATTAATTTCCTTATTCCATGAAGCCGGACAGATCGAACGCATTGAACACACCCGTGGAGGCGTAATGATTCACGGTCGAATACCTGGTCGATTATTAGCCCAGTTCAATGAATGGCAGGCAACCCATCCTCCAAAGGATATAGAGGAACCTGCAGAATGAATGATTGGTTGTCTCGTTCACTAGATAAAGCCTCAAACTATCTTGCCTCACGAAAGGGGTTATTACCTTTTATCGGGATTGGTCTTATCATTTTGAACTTCATATTGGTGTTATATCTACCAGATATCTTAATATCCAAAACAAATTTAGCTTTACATTTAGGAATAATCGTGGCGATTTTTGGCCAGTTGTTGGCGTGGGCATTGTAACTTTTTACATATAGGTAAAGATACATCAAGAAATAAATTCCAAGAAATTGCACTAACAGAAGAAGGAGTTTAATGTCTGACAATACGATACCTCACTGGGACCTCAGTAATATTTTTCCATCCTTGGAATCCAAAGAATTCGAGCAAGCCCTTGATGATGTTAAGAACGGAATCAACAGTCTGGAAATTTTCTTTTCTGAAAAGCTAAAATCCTCAAGTATAGATACGCCAATTTTAGAATTATCAAACATAATCGCCGCTGCTCTTCTCAAATTCAATAATTCCTACGCTTTATCAGGAACAATTCGGGCATACCTCAACTCGTTCATCACAACGAATTCTCGCGATAACGTAGCGATGAAAAAAAATTCGGAATTCGAACAGACTGGCTTGCGATTGTATAATTTAAGTAATCAATTTCAGGCTTGGATAGGACAGATTTCACCAGTTTTGGACGAAGTTATCCAACTTAATGAATATACTAAAATTCATACCTTCGCCCTAAAGGAAATGGCCGAACAATCAAAATATATGATGTCGGATTCAGAGGAAAATCTGGCGGCAGAGTTAAGTTTAAGTGGCGTAATCGGCTGGAGCAAATTACAAGGTACCCTGACTTCACAACTCTCTGTGGATTTTGAAATTGACGGAGTGAACCAAAAATTACCAATGCCTGCTTTAATCAATCTGCATTCCCATCCAGATGAAAATATCAGGAAACGTGCTTACGAAGCTGAAATGACCGCATGGAAGTCAATAGAGGAACCTCTGGCTTCCGCGATGAATGGAATTAAGGGTACAACAGTCCTTCTGAACAAAAGACGGGGACGCTCTGATGATTTACACTTAGCAATCGACATGGCACGAATTGATAGGAGCACACTGGAAGCAATGCTCTCTGCGATGCAAGACTCATTTCCTCTTTTTCGCCAATATTTCAACGCTAAAGCAAAAAAACTGGGTAAAAAAAGCCTAGCTTGGTGGGATATTTTTGCTCCTATCGGAGAACCCAAAAGTCTATATTCGTGGGACGAAGCTCAGCAAATAATCCTGACCAATTTTGAAAAATTTTCTCCAGAACTCTCTGATTTTGCCAGGCGTGCTTTTTCGAATAATTGGATTGACGCTGAGCAAAGAGATGGAAAACGAGGTGGCGCATTTTGTATGGGCTTACCCTCTGCGAAAGAAAGCCGAATCTTGTGCAATTTCGATGGTACATTGGACCAAATCAGTACTGTCGCTCATGAATTAGGGCATGCCTTTCACAATGAGTGCGCGTACAAATCTGGTAAAACCGAAATCCAACAAGATACGCCCATGACACTTGCTGAAACAGCATCCATTATGTGCGAAACGATTGTTATGGAAGCCATCTACGATCTTACTTCTGACCCAGATGAAAAGCTGGCAATATTGGAAACCAGACTCATTGGTGACGCACAAGTAATAGTCGATATTTATTCAAGGTATTTATTCGAAAAAGAAGTACTCGATCGCCGTGCGCAATCTGAGATGAGCGCTGACGAGCTAAACCATATTATGGAAACTGCTCAGAAAGCCACTTATGGCGATGGTGTAGACAATCGTTATTTGATGAAATATATGTGGACATGGAAACCACATTATTACAATGCCAACCTCCCCTTCTATAATTTCCCATATGCTTTTGGACTTCTCTTTGCAACTGGGCTATATGCCATCTTTAAAGAAAGAGGCCATTCTTTTGTTTCAGTTTATACAAAATTACTCGCGAGCACCGGAGAGTACAATGCAGCTGAGCTTGCCAAACAATTTAACATTGATATTCGCGAAAAAAAGTTTTGGTCAGAAAGTCTAAATATCATCACTCAGAAAATTAATTATTATTCAAATCTTTAAAACGTTTTTCCTGCGACAGATAATTAATATTCATCAGCCGCAGGAAAATTTTGTACTCAATCTCTGCTATCTGGGATACCGAGATCAAACTCCGACCCATCGCTCAAACTGATAGTCTGACAAAACCAGATGATACATTTCATCTGATTGAGACAATAACACTCTCCAAGAATATAATTTTCATGAAAGCTTTAATTTTTTTTACTAAGCCAAATATTCTTTATTGCAAGGAATAATCCAATATTTTTTCTAAGGATTGGATTAATTTTTATCTTAAATTTAGTTTTCCAGAATTAACAGGTGCTATAATTATTACTTATTGTATCCAAATATAATTCTAAAACAATTTTTCCGGAAATGGAAACTTCACAATTTTCGAAAAATTAGTCTCGAAAACGGATGGCGTAAACAGCAAGTCATCTACGATACAACAAGTATCATCCGCGTGATGGTTACTCAATAAAAGTATAAAAAGGTACATGAAATAGAATGAGAAAGCTTCTGAATGTTATTGCAATTGCAACTATATTATTTTCAATATTTCCAAATAATGCTGTTCGCGCTAGTTCTTCTTCATTTCCTGAAAACAACTCTGGAGGAATACTCTGCCCGCAAGCTGCATATTTAGATACACCGGAAGACTGTACCCCACTCGGCCCATCTAAATACCTCACAGAAATGGCCCAGTTAGGTATGGAACTACCCTTGCAACCATTGAAAATAGTTCACCCAGATTTGGCTCTAAACGATTTACCTTATCATTACTATAAAGTGAACAAGACAGGAACAGCATTCTACCCATCGATAGAAGCTGCCAGGGCAAAGTCTGGTCCAAGCCAGGTAATATCACCTGGGGCCTTTTTTTATGTTGTTTATTCTCAAAGACTTGATACAGCCAAAGGAACATATTTTCAGTTGCCGTCAGGGGCAATCATGCCCGGCGATGGCGAAGATATTCGCACAATCACAACTCCATTTCCTGGAGTTGAAATTATTTCAACTCCCAACACTGCTTTCGGATTTGTTTTTAATTCAACTTCTGTCCGAAAGGAACCAAATGAAATGGGATTTAATACCCCAATCCGCCAAATTGGGCCAGATGGAAAAAATTATCCCATTGTCCAAATTTTCGCTACCGAAAACGTAGAAGGTACAATTTGGAATTTAATTGGGCCAGATCAATGGATTCTCGGCAGGGACGTTGGCGTTGTTACACCTAAGGCTACTCCTCCAGATGGTGTCACCAGTGGACGGTGGATTGATGTTGACCTGTCTGAACAAACCCTGGCAGTTTACGAACAAAACAAAATGGTCTACGCAACTATCGTTGCCACCGGCCTCGAACCCCTTTTTACCCGTCCCGGATTATTTCCTATTTACAAGAAAAAAGAACTAGAAACGATGCAGGGAGAACGAAATACCCCAAATTTTTATTATTTGGAAAATGTTCCCTGGACGATGTATTTTGACAAAGCAAGAGCCTTGCATGGTGCTTACTGGCGAGCTAAACTTGGATATCCACAATCTCACGGCTGTGTAAATTTATATCCCGGTGATGCCCACTGGTTATTCGATTGGGCTCAAATTGGCGATTTAGTTTATGTTCACGATCCAACAGGTACAACTCCATCTGATCCATCCTTTTATGGCGATGGTGGTGCATAAACAAACTGGTCATGGATAAAAATTCATGACCAGTTTTGTTTACTATCAAAATAATTATTTCCAATTGTGAATATTTTTTCTATAGGGTCAAATTTTCCAAGTCCCAAAAGTCGTGAAGGTAAGAAAATAATATTTATGACATTATTCTAGTATATTGACAAAAAAAAACGAGACTGATATACTCCAAATAGCTAAAAATCTTATACTTTCAACACTCCATCCGATAAAACTATGATTAACACACGAAATAGAATTCTGGAAACTCTCCTCCATAAACCAAAAATCTCAACTTCTGAGTTGGCTGAAGCAGTTGGTATAAACCCAATTTCTGTTAGGCATCACATCAATAAATTGCAAAAAGAATTATTGGTTGAGTCTGAAGAAGAAAAACACGGTGTTGGAAGACCGCGGCTTGTTTACTTTCTAACAGAAAGCGGACTGGAAAAATTTCCCACTCGCTATTTACGCCTAACAACACGAATCTTGTCTCAAATAAAAGATAAATTTTCACAACCCATGGTAAGTGAATTGTTTAAAGAGTTGGCTACTTCCATGGCAAACGAATATTCTGACAAAATGATTGGGCTTACTGTAGAAGAAAGATTAAACGCTATGAAAGTTCTTCTGGCAAGTGAGGGTTTTGTGGTGGAATGGGAAAAAAGTGGTTCAAAATACCTGATACACGAAGTTACTTGCCCCTATTTACATGTTGGACAAAATCACCCGGAAGTTTGTAACGTCGACCAGACACTTATTTCAACCATGCTGCGGGTTCCTGTAAAAAAAATCCAATGCATTTTAAGTGGAGCAGATCATTGTACGTATGAGGTTAAGAACCTTCAATGATTGATTGCTAACATAAGTACACATAATTTGAATTACTTAACCAATCAAGAATTTTTTCAAGTAGAGGATACATGAGCGACGAAGAGTTAAATACAATCAAATGGAGTATTCACGAAACCCATCCAGATATTGTTGAAAGGGTTAGAAAGAGTCTATCTGAAGTTGTTGACCCAGAAATAGGGATGAACATCATTCAGCTGGGATTGATTCGGAATGTTGAAATCGATGGAGATATTGGAAGGGTGAAAATGATTCTTACAACCCCATTCTGTCCATATGGTCCTGCAATGGTGGATATGACCAGGCAAAAGGCTCAAGAAGGATTAAAGATGCCTGTAAATGTCGAAATGGGAATGGATGCCTGGGATTTTTCAATGATGGAAGACCCATCGGCTTTAGATTGGGGCCTTTACGCTTAACAAGAATTTTTTGATATAGAATAAATTTCGACAGTTCAAAGATAAAAAAACCGCTAAAATTTCAGCGGTTTTTTTATCTTTGAACTGTGATTTTTTAAAAAGAACTTAGAACATCAGCAATTGCATTTATTACATCAGTAGCCAGAACAGATGCGTCAGATCCAACTTTTTCAGAAGCAAAAAGACCAGATTGAGCATGAATCCACGCACCCGCAACCGCAGCATCATATGAAATTACCCCTTGCGCTAGTAATCCAACGATTATTCCTGCTAAAACATCTCCGGTTCCTGCTTTGGCCAAAGCAGGTGTAGCAATTGGGATAAGCGTGGCACGCCCATCAGGACTGGCAATAATTGTAATGGCACCTTTTAGCACTACTATCTGTCCCCATTCAGCTGAATACCTGAGCGAAATTCCCAGGCGATCTGCTTGAATTGCTTCTTTAGCAAGACCAGTCAACACTGCCATTTCGCCGGGGTGTGGAGTCAGAATCGAATCCTTTGGAAGTAATTTATGCCATTTTTCCACTCGTGACAATAATCTTAATCCATCCGCATCAATCACCATGCTTGGAATTTGCGGGGAAGGATCAATACTCGTTTCTTCTTCTCTTTTTGCGAAACCAATCTGACTTGTAACCTTCTTTGAGTTTAATTTCCCTTTTATAAAACTTTCAAAAAATAGTCTCGTTGTATCTTCCGTACCAAGTCCCGGGCCAATAAGGACAGCAGTGGCACGATCCAAATTTTTCAAGAGAGTTTGCGCACCACTTTCTGAAATCACCCCCATTTCCTGCGGAAGAATAATCCAGGTTGCCTCGGGTAAGGCCCCCGCTATGGCAACTTGAATTGTTCCTGGAACCGCAAGTTGCACAAGTCCGGTTCCTACTCTATACGCCGCTTTCCCTGCCAATAAAGGGGCACCCACGAAATTAATAGAACCTGCAACGATTAATGCTGTCCCAAATGTTCCTTTATGAGAATCAGATTGGCGCAATGGGAGAATATCTTCAACCATTTCCGAATCTGCAACAAAGTGATTTACGGATTTGAATGAGCTCAATTTTTCGTCAAAACCAATATAAACTACCTTAAGTTCGCCAACCAAATCAAAAGCAGGAAATTTCAATAAACCTTCTTTGACTGCACCCATACAAACAGTCAGACTGGCCGGAATAACTTCATCCGCAGCTTCGCCGGTATCGCAATTTATACCAGATGGACAATCTACAGCAACAACATATGGAGGCCAAATAAGTTCTGCAATTGCCCGATTTACAGCTTCCAACACTTTAGCGACAGAATCTTTTAGGGGCAACTTAAGTCCAGTACCAAGCACACCATCAACCACCACATCTGCAGTACTTATAAAAGCAGAAAGATTATCATACTGAAGGTCAGCTTCAGCCAAAATAATTTCTCCGCCCTCTTTTTTAAATCGCTCAATTAGCTCATCATTATTTGGATCTCTATTTATTAAGTAAGCCCGGCCACGCCACCCATCTGCAACTAAATGTGCTAAAGCTATGAGAGTATCGCCACCATTATTACCGGAGCCAACCAATCCAATAACTTCACGATCATCATTTTCCGGATGAGCCAATAATTGTATTTCAGAGGCCAGCGCATGCCCAGCATTTTCCATCATTGTGGATGAGGAAAGACCCGATTGATTGGCCTCTTCTTCAATAATCCGCATTTCGATTACCTTAACCAGCTTCATGGTAATACCTCCCGAACAATAAATAATTACTATATCATTCTATCTCAATAGATCGTATTACAAAGAGCTGTGGCATCCACATAAAATAAAACTCATATATTAAATTAAAAACCCACCCTGCCGTCGCACGAGGGCTGCCGCAGGGGGTGTGGCTCTTCGCGTGTGT
>CAYWXS010000184.1:0-8567 GCA_964462245.1 uncultured Anaerolinea sp. | reverse complement strand
TGTCCGAGGAGAGTTCAACCAGGCAGATACCGGAACCACTGTCCGAGATGTCTGCTGATAGATCGGAAGACTGCGCGGTCACCTCAAAATTCAGCGGTGTGGTCCATGTCACTTGCGGCGGGGTCTTGTCAATCCGGACAATTTGCTCGGCAGTGCTTTGCCCGTCAGGGCTGGCATATTCGATGATGTGCTCGCCCTCATCAGATACAGTCAGGCTCTTACCAGGCTGCAGCAGCTGGCCATTGGCCAGCACCGGGGATACGGCGTAGACTGTCCAGTCCGATATATACCAACCGTTGGTGCCAACCCTGGCAACCCCGAAACCGGCATCCACAATTGGATCGATTTCAGGTGCTTTGCCGAAGGTATCCATAGTTGCAGCGGGTGGCTGAATGGCAAAACCAAAAAAGTACAGAACCAACAACAAGACATGCAATGGTTTCATTGGGCTCCCTCAGCAGACAGGCTCATAAATTCGCGCGATAGGTATTCCAGCCAGGCGATCTCCATCACCATCAGGCTTTGCTGGGCTTCGGCCTGCTCGGGATTGAGACTGCCCAGCCAGGTGGCCAGACCCGTTTGACTGCAATCCCGGATGCCGCCCTGAGTTATCGCTTGCAACCAGGCGGTGAAGACCGGTTGCATTCGCGCTGGGAGCTTCTTCAGCAGGAACATGACCTCCTGCGCGCGCCGGTTTGCTTCCTGTAAATCGAGGTGTTCCAGGTTTGTGGTTATGGTTGGCATCGTTGATCTTCTCCGTATTCCAGTACAGTCCCTGCTCCCAGGAAATATTGGGATCTCCATAATGGATGAACTCATTACTGGGTGAGAGCATCACCTGCCAGTTGGGCGAGAAAGGTCCGGCGTCGTACAACCAGCCGTAGCTGCAATACAATGAATATCTGGGTTCGCACAGGTCCCAATTGATCTGATTGGGCAAAACATGGGAGCCGGATATGCTTACTTCTACAAAATCTCCCAGTTTTGCCCTACCCAGCGTGAGCTGAGGTTGGTGTGGAATGCCGGTTTCGAAACTTAGAAAGACCCAGGCCTGGAAACCAGCTGACTGAATGTGGGCTACCTGGGCAGGCATTCCAATTGCGTGGATGTGGCGAATTTCAATCACGGTGCCCCTGAACCACCATTTATTCAGGACCGGCTCGTATTGCAAAGGATGCCCTGGTTGGGGATCGATCTCGCAACATGGGTCTTCCCTGGTGGGACCCAGGGCCTGGACGGGTTGAAAAAGAGAAAAGGACAGAATGGTGATCATCAGCGCAGTAAAGGTATGCCAGCGAATCATTAAAGCCCTCGAGTTGTCCCTGGCGAAGGAATAACCTTGCCAGGGACAGAAAATCGGAGATTAGCGCAGGGTCACGGTGGTTTGGAAACGGCTAACGCCGTTGACCGGATTGACCAGCACCAGGTATTTGCCTGGGGTGACTTTCAGGGTGCGCGCATCCAGGGTAATAGATGAAGCGAAGGATTTGAGCGCCTGGGTGCAGAAAACCCCAGGAATTGATTGCGCCTTCACGAAAATCGAAATGGTTTTCAGGGAAACATTTGAACTCACCGGACTGACCTGCACAGATAAGACGGGCAGATAACAGGCAGAAGGCAGCGTGCCATTGATCATCAGCTGGGGTGGGTAGGTCAGTTTGGTAACCAGGCTCGTGATGGTCGCTAACTTCAACGGTACAGGTGTTGCGCCAGGGGCGCTGGATCCGGCAAAAGCAGGTGTGACACTGAAGGCTATACTCAGGATGAGCAGCAGGGGCAGCCCGCCCAGGATTAACTTTTTGAACATAGGTAAAGCTCCTTGAAAATGAAATTTGGATTTAGCCTCGGCTTCCTGCCGGTACGGAACTGGTAGGAAGCCGGGATGGGCTATTTAGCCGGGGCAGCAGTGGGCTGAGGCGTGGGGATCATCGGCGCGATAAAGCGCTTGATGACTTTGGCGCCTTTGCCATTCTGATCGGGATTGATCACGATGGTATAGATACCCGGCACGAGCGTACCCACGCTGATATCCTTGCGGAAACTTTTAATGGTGCCGCAACCCTTGCCGGTGTACTTGATCTTGGCGTCGAAAGCGTTAATCGTGATGACCTTGCCGCTTACAGACGAATTGATCTGCACCCTGTCGCAGGTGTAATTGCCGAGCAGGCGGAATGTGGCGGGTTGGTCATCCAGTACCTTGACCTTGACCACGCTGGCATAGCGCACAACACGTGTGTCGGCGGCAAACGCGGTGCTGGCAAAGGCCGCGGTCAGCAGGGCGACCAGCCCCAGAACCAGGAAAAACTTCTTACCGAACTTCATGGTGAAACTCCTTTGATTTGAATGGTGGGTTGCAGCTGAATGCTGCAAATCCCAGAGAAATGGACAGGACAAAAAGTCCTGGTATTAAAAAACAAATGGGATCAGCCGCCAGCGCACCTGGTTGGCATATCCTGCATATCCGGCGATGACCCGTTCTTCGCGCAGGGCACGCAACACCTGAATGTAGAGCAGCACCGAGAAAACCAGTGGCGCGCCGGATGTGCCCGCGCACAATGCCAGGCGCAGAAGCAACTCACCGGTGTACATCGGGTGGCGCACAAGGCGGTACGGACCCGAAACCACCAGCCCACGATCGGCAGGCGCGATCCCGAAACGCCGCCCCAGGCGGGCCAGCGACCACAGGATCAGCAGGTAGCCAACTCCGCCCACCAGAGTCCAGGCAACAGAGACCGCTTCTGGGCGGGTGCCAGCCAGTGATGGGAACTTCATGCCCAGCATTGGCAGAAGGGAGGCCAGCAGCCCGAGAACCAATCCGACCCGATCCGATTTCTGGGCAGGCAGGCGCACCGCGTACAGGACTGCGACCAAAACATTGTGAGCGGTGTTGAGCCAGCCCAGAATGGATGGGTGTTCCCAGCTCACGATGCCCGCCAGCAAGGCAGCAAAGGCAAAGAAGGCGAAGCCCAGCCGGTCACGCATTACCCAAGCCCTCCGAACAGACCAACCACCACCGGGTAGCCAATAACCACCATGATCGTGGCCAGGAAAGGGATGAAGTAGAAAACAACCATCGGTACCACCAGTTCGGAGCCCAGTTTCTCCGCGCGCTGTTCAGCCTGCCCGATATACTCGGATGCGATGCTGATGGCCAACTGCCCCATCAACTCCTGCTGGGCCGTGCCACGTTTGATGAAGGACAACTGCACACCCATGCCAATCAGTTCAGGCATTAACGATTCCTGCGCCTCGCGCTGGATCTGCTCGATCAAGTCACGCCCTTGGGATTGTTGGATAACGTTGCGCATCCATTGGCCAACCAAACTGGGCGCTTTGCTCACGCGCCGGATGGCCTGGTCCATGCTGACGTTGGCCGCCATCTGGGCCGAGACCAGTTGAATGAACTCGGGTAACTGCGAGAGCAGATTGCGCCGTGTTCGCCTGGCCGCGCCGTTAAGTGAGATGCCCGGGAAGTTGAAGGCCAGCAAAGCCGCAATGCCGGTGAAGACCACATCGCCGCGGGTCAGGATCGAGCCGCTCACAATCGCAGCAGTCACGGCAGCGATCTGCAAACCAATGTACTGGACTGCGTTCCAGCCGATCCACTTTCCGCCCATCTGTGCCCAGTACAAATTGGCGGAGATCTTGCGCAGCATACCGGGCGAGGCGAACTTCGCCACCGGCTTATCCAGGGGAGATAACGCACCGCGCAGCCCCGAGAGCTTTTGGGCAGAGTCAGCCGGGGCGAAAGCATCCGCCAGGTGGCCCTGCGGCGCGCGCTGCCAGACAAACTCGACCATCGTGTACACAATGAAAAGCGTGATGGCAATGCCGATAAGGTAAATGAAACCGGTCATACAGCCTCCTGGATCATCGAACGCATGATGAAATACCCGGTCACCATCGTCAGCACCACCCCGCCCAGCACGAGCTGCACCACGATGGAATGTAATGACTTCGCGATCAGCGGATCCATCGACAGGTAACCCAGCACCAGGATCAATACTCCTGGCAGGGTCATGACCGAGACCATCACGTCACCCGCTTTGGCCGAAGCGCGGTTGCGCGCCATCAGGATCTGCTGGACACGCGATGAGATCGAGAGCAGGGTATCGGCATACTTACCGCCGCCCGCTTCCATGTAACCATCCAGCAGCATGGCCAGGTTGGCCAAAGATGTGGATGGGGAGCGTTCGGCCAGGGAGCGCAGCGCTTCCTGGCGGTCCTTGACACGCATTTCAACCGCGGTCAGGGACAGTTCAGGCGCCAAGGGGTTCTTGCCTTCGATATCAAGGCTGTCGGCCGTCTCCTGCAAAACTTCGGAAGGTGAGCCACCGGCCAATAGTCCGGCGGCAATACGCCCAATGGCAATCGGCAGGATTTTGTCAATTGCCTTGCCGCGTCCCTGGACTTTGTCCTTGAGCCAGGCCTGCGGCGCGTACCAGGCGATCCCGGCCAGCACCACACCCACCAACCATCCCAGCAAGGCTGCGCCAAGTGCGAATGCGGCCAGGGCGGCGCCGTAGGTCATGACCTGAAAGGTGACGGGTTTCATGGTCAGTCCGGCAGCCAAGAGTTGGTACTCCAACGAAGCCGGGTCGAGCCCCTGCATGCTTTTGGCACTTTCGAGCGTGTACATATCGTTCAGCACTCCTGCCTTGACCCGGCGTGGAAATGCCAGCCAAAGAACTAAAAGTGCAGAAAGAACCGCGATAAGGAAAATCAATCCAGACATAAAAAACCTCTACATTCCTGAAACAAGCACGGTATGGGCGGAAGCGCCAAGCGAGAAGCCGATTACCAGACCCATCGTGAGACCATAAATAAGCAGCAGGACGGAGTTACTGGTAAGCAAAGGCTCACGTGGATGCTCGATTGCAGCGGTTTCATCACGGCAGAAATCCGGGAGGGGTTTATTTACCGATCCCATTACTGCTCATCCAGACCGGCCTGTTTCCAGTCCCCGGTCTTGTTCCAGCGTGGGTTCGCAGCGGAAGATGTCTCGTCATAGCGCCAGAGCGCGTTGAACCAGACCGCGCCATTTTTGAGTTCCTTCTCGACCTGCGAGATCGAGATCACGCGCCGTTTGTCGTTGCGAATGCCGATCTGCACCTGCACATCGATCGCGCTGGCCACAGTTCTGAGCGCATCCGCGCGATTGACACCCATGTCGGTTCCCATCAACCCGGCCAGTCGGTCTGCGGTTTCGCGCGGACTTTCGGCATGCAGGGTGCAGCAGCCGGAGTGACCGGTCATCAGCGCGCGGAAGAGCGACATGGCTGCCCGTCCATCACGCACTTCGCCGATCACCAGGTAGTCTGGCGACATGCGCATGGCATCATCCACCCCATCCGAGAGGTTGTAGGGTGTGACTTCGGTGCCTTTGGCCTGGGGGCGGGCTTCGATGGTTTGCACGGTCTCACGATCGATCCAGACTTCTTCCGGGTCTTCGATCTTGACGATGCGCCAGCCTTCAGGCAGGAAGTTGCACAGGGCTGAGAGCATGGTCGTTTTGCCGGTGCGCGTTCCGCCGCAAATTAACGTGCGTTTGCCGGACTGCATCGCTTCGCGCAGCACTTCCATCATTTCGGCATTCAACGCCTGGCGTTCGATCAGCCACTCCGGCAGCACCGGTTTCTGTTCGTACAGCCGGATATTGATGGATGGCATCCTTCCTGGCGGCGCGATGGCCGGGTGCAGGGCTTTGATGCGCCCGCCGCCCGGGTTGTGCTCAGTGGATGGCAGCTTGGCGTTCACGGATGGGTTGGACTCGTCCAGGCGTTTGTTCTGCGGACCGAGCAGCCGGTCCAAGACCCGCCAGACTTCACCTGGTTCCGGGCGCATTGTGACTGTCTCAAAGCGCACTTCGCCCTTGCGCATGATCTGAAGCAGACCATGCGAGTAGAGCGTGATCTCGGAGATGTCCGTGCGCGCGGGTGGCAGCAGAAGATCCAGGAAACCCAAACCCAACAGCCTACGTGAGATTTCAGCGGACAATTCCTGCTCAACCGCCTGGCCAGGTCGCAGGCTTCTGCGGCGGTAGGCCATGCCGACCAGGGTGATGACATGCTCCATAACCTTGGCGCGTTCAACGGGTGTCGGGCGGGTCAGCACGGCGGGCGGAAACTCGGCGTTGATCTGGTCGATAACTTCATTGACCAGCTTGTCACGCCCGCTTCCATCGAGGGCCGCATCCGCGGATTGGGTGTTCAACATGCTCAAGACCATGATCGCTTACCCAAACCGTAATCTTGGCAGCTTGAAGACCGAGCGGCCGCTGTCTTGCGGCGCGCTGGCTGCGCGTTCCATGCCAGGGAAAAGAGCGCCGATGATCTGGCGCAGGCCTTTGGACAATTTCTCGGAGCGCAGGACGGCCGGGATACGCTGCTCCTGGGCAGCCAGCACGTTCGGGTCGGCGTCGATGACCGCGATGATCGGAGGCGCCCAGCCCAGGGCCTGCGAGAGCTCCTGTTGGAAAGCGCGCGGGGTCAGGCTGCTGCTTTCGGATGCCTGGTTCAGCACCAGGTAGGTGGCTTCGCGCGGAAGTTTTCCCAGGCGGTTCAGCATGTTGAGCGTGTGCCTGGCGGCGAACAGGTCAGCCATGATCGGGCGGTAGACCAATAGGGCCACATTGGCAAACAGCAGCGAGTGGATCATCCACTCGGATTCGTCCGAAGGCAGGTCCATGATCAGGGCGCCGTAGGAGCCGTCTTCGGCAGCCAGCAAGCTGGAATAGATGCTGTTCAGGGCTCGCACATCCGCTGAGTTCTTGACGGCAGTGGCGTACTCGATGCTGTCTTCCGGAGCGAGCAGGATATCCAGCCCTTCGATGCGCTGGATGGCGGCCTGCAGGGCAGGCTTGCCAGGGCGTTCAAAGAATTCGGTCAGGTTCGGGACATAGCGCAGCTTGAAGTGCGCCGAAGCGGCAGGCGGCATGCCCAGCGAGAAGAGCAGTGCCTTGACCGAAAGCCGGGCAGCCAGCTCGTAGCCCAGGTTCTCGGCGATAGTGGACGCGCCCGCGCCACCGGCCTGCGAGAGCACGGCGATGCGCTTGGTGCCGGTCACCAGCGGCGAGACGGTCTGCTGCGAACTTGCGCCAAAGTCGCTGGCTGGGCCGTAGCTGGAAGCCGGGGTAACTTTGCGCAGGTTGGCCTGGGCCGTGATCCCGGCGCTGTAGGCCAACCCGGCAATATCCGTCCAGGATATCGGGGCCAGGTAGACCCCGCCCACCACCGCTTCCATCGACTGGATCGCGCCTTTGAAACCGGCCAGGGAGGCGGGCAACACCACCATCGCCATCCCGCTCCAGGCCATCAGGCCGCGCAGCAGTGTTTGCAATGCATCCGGGCCGGGGGTGATATCGGCCTGGATAATGAGCACATCCGGCTTGAGCTTGGGTAGATTGTCCTGCAGGTTCTCCCAGTTTTGGGCAGTCCCGACAATGTTGAAGCGCGCGTCGTGCAGGAAGGCGGGCTGCATCTGGTAGATAACCACTTCGTGGCCGGGACCCGCCAGCATGACGGTGAGTTGTTGTTCGCTCATCACTTCCTACTTGATCTGGGTCGCGGTGGGGGTAGGCAGGATCACCTGGGTATCAGCATTCAGCGCCTGGTACATCTCGCCCAGGTTAAGCGTCAGGATCTCACCTGCTTGCAAGCCGCCAGCCGGTTCAATGGCCAGGAATAGTTTGCCGTACTGGTCCAGCGCGGCTAGAAGTGTGGCCGGGTTGACCATCAGGCCAGGCTTGATCTCGACCGGCTGCAGCGGGACATCCAGGACGATCACGCTGCCAGACTGGGCGGATTGCGAGGTGGTAGCGGAGGCGAACATCTGGTCGTTGCCGCTGCCGGGTGGCAGTTCCTGGTAGCGGAAGGATTGCGGGACGAGCAGAACTTTTACACCAGTGATGGCAATACGCACGAGCGGGGATTGGAGCGGAGCAGGAGTAGGGGTAACAACAGGCGTTGCGGTTGCAACCGGCGCATTGGGATCCACAACCTGCTGACCGGCATCCGGCATCAGGGAGAGAGCCGAGTTCAGCCCGGCGTTCTGGATCACATCCGGGGCTAGCATGCCGATGATGGTGATGGTCTGTCCTTCGCGGATCAAGCCTGCCACGCCGGATGCAGCGTTGACGCGCACGGCCAAGGCGACATGGCCGGGCTGGAGCTGGGAAGGGATCCCTGAAGCAGCCGATTCACCCACCACGGATTTGGTGATAAAGTCGCCAGGCGCACGACCAACCGTGAGCATCTGACCTTCGACATCAGCCATAACCTTGAAGGCATCCGAAGGCACGCCGCCAGCGGGGACAGAGCGCACTTCCATCAGGTCAGCGGTCAGCAGAGTGCCAGGGGCGAGCCCGACTTTGGCAGCCACAACGCTGGATGGGCGGATTGTGCCGTTCAGCAGGGCGATGACCAGGAAACCGATAAGGACGGCAAAGCCGATAACCATGATGGGTGAGCGTTTCTTCTTGTTTTCCATGTTCGTGATTCTCCTTTGGGGGCTTAACGCAAAAAGCGACCACCTGCGCAGGAGGTCTTTGAAACCCAAAGACACTGCGG
>CAYWXS010000183.1:0-8884 GCA_964462245.1 uncultured Anaerolinea sp. | reverse complement strand
TAGGACTTACGCAAGACAGGAAATTTGACGATTGAGCAAAAAACGGTTACTGTTACAGAATGATACCAAAAAAAGTACGCGTAACCCGTTTAGATTATTGCCAATACTTGCTCGTGAGCCAAATTAATTACACGCTAACGAATTATGCCAACCACACCGAGAACTTCAGCCATGACATGGCGAACAGATACTTGGCCAGTGACGAAGTCCGACCGCGACTGATTTGGGAGAATATAAAAGACAAAGTAATCCTATCAACGTATGGATTTGTGGTTTTTGACGACACGGTAATTGACAAGGATTTTTCACACTCCATAGAATTAGTGAGAAGGCAGTATAGCGGTAATGCGCATGGCATCATCAAAGGTATCGGTGTTGTGACTTGTGTGTATGTCAATCCAGAAATAGATCAATTCTGGATTATCGACTACCGTATTTATGACCCGGTTGGTGACAATAAAACGAAATTAGACCACATGCGAGATATGCTTTTGAACTGCGTCTATCAAAAAAACCTGGATTTTTGGGCTGTTTTGATGGATACCTGGTATGCGACCAAAGAAATGATGCTCCAGATCGAGAAAATTCACAAAATCTACTACTGTCCGCTTAAAGACAACCGTCAGATTGACGATTCTGGCGGTTCAAAACCATACCACCGGGTTGACAGTTTGGAATGGACAAAAGAAGAACAAGAGCAAGGCAAGATTGTCAAAATCAAAGGCTTTCCTGCAGAACATAAGGTGAAACTTTTCCGAGTAGTGCTGTCTACCCAGCGCACGGACTATGTCGTTACAAACGAGATGGCGCAAGACAACGTGGAGGTCGTACATGATTTGTGCGGCTTTCGCTGGAAGGTCGAGCAATTTCACCGAGAAACCAAGCAGTTGACCGGTATTGAAGGAAATCAGTGTCGCAAAGCAAGGATCGTCAGAAATCATATTGGTTGTGCCATCCTGGTTTGGGTCCGTCTTAAACAGGTGGCAATTGAAACGCACCGAACTATTTATCGCGTCAAACATGATCTTTTGGATGAATATCTGCGCCAACAGCTCAAGTTGCCTGATGTAAAAATGCTTCTTGCGTAAGTCCTATAAATTTCGCATTGATCCCACCGCCTTCGTCCATGTAACCGCCCGAATCACCCAGCACATACAGTAGAATGCGTTTATGCTTTTCAACAGTCAGCGGGAGCAGAGCCTGGGTATCATTCACCAGGGTCACTGCCTTGTCCGCACATTCCCTGGCCCAACCACGGTGTTCAGCACAGTTCAAAATTGACAGCGCCGACTCATCCGGTACCAGCGTTCCGGCGGCTTTCTGCTCGTGCAGCTTCAGCGCAGCTTTAAAAGCCAGAATAATGGTCACAGCTTCATCCAGGCGTTCCATGGTCAATGCACCGGTTTGCAGACCTTTGAGCATATACTCAAAATCCTGTCGAATATTGACATTAAACAGAAAAATATCCGAGCCCGCCATGATCGCAGCCGGAACAGCCTTCTCACGCGGCATCGCGGCAGTCATACCCGCCATACCGGTCGCATCCGTCACAACCAGCCCATTGAAACCCATTTGCTCTCGTAAAAGTTGAAGGTTGAGTTCAGGCGAGAGTGAGGCCGGCATGATATCCGTATCTTTGATACCCGGGTTAAATTTGCGGGTATACGCCGGCTGCATAATATACGCCGCCATGACCGTCTCGGCCCCTGCATCAATCATACCCTGGTAGATTTTGCCATAAGTGGCATCCCACTGCTCCACCGAAAAGGTATTGACACTCGTCACCAGGTGCTGATCACGCCCATCCACGCCGTCCCCTGGCCAATGCTTGATCGAAACAGCCAGACCACATTCCTGAATACCGCGCATATAAGCCCGCACCATGCGCAAGACACGCTCCGGATCCGAGCCATACGTGCAGGTATTCGTGATCGGGTTAAGATGGTTGTAATCGAGGTCGATCACTGGCGCAAAGGTCCAGTTACAGCCCACCGCCCGACCTTCAACACCCGCAACCAGGCCTAGTCGGTAAGCCATCGACTCATCGTCAGTCGCCGCAACCTCCATTTGGCTTGCATAAGCCGTCCCGTCCATCGCAATGCCCGCCAACCTCCACTTTCGAGATTGGCAGCCAGCAAAAGCGGAATGACAGACTGTTCCTGTAACGCACGGTAAAGGTCTGCACCTCCGCACCGGCAAAAGGCCGCGACATATACCAACCGGGTTTGACACCGGCTTCGCGCATCTGCCCCAATGTAAAGTTAGGGTCCGGGTTAACAACTACTGGGAAAAAGAGCTGCCCCACCTTGGTCTCCAAATCCATTTCAGCCAGGGTCTTTTGGACCCACGCTATATCAGCATCGGACAGATTAAATGGTTTTCCATAAGATTGATCATAACTTTTCATCCTCTAAAAAGTTATTGTGAGCCTAGGAAAAATGTGTCAACATCAAACTCGTACAGACCAGCTACAACAATATCAGCCAGAGATAATATTTCTGGCTGGCCTATTCCCACCGCAAACATCCCTACCGCCTTGGCAGCTTGAACCCCTGCCACTGCATCCTCAAAAACCACACACTCAACCGCAGAAACACCCAACGCCTCTGCCCCGAGCAAAAAAACCTGGGGATCGGGTTTGGTTTTCGTTACCTTATTTCCATCGATCAGCGCATCGAACAGCGCCAAAATTTCAAGTTTCTCCAAAATCATGCGCGCATGTTTGCCAGACGAACCCAACGCAATTTTAACACCCCTGGCCCGTAAACTTTGCAGGCATTCCTTCGCACCCGGGAATAGGTCTGTTCCATCCAGTTTCTCGATAAAGCTAATATATTCCACCTGCTTTTGCGCTAACAAACGCGCCTTCGTGAAATCATCCACCTTGATTCCACCAAATTCAAACAAATTATCCAACGCACGGGCCTGGCTGATACCTTTAAAGCGTTCGTTGTCCTTTTCCGAAAAATCAAACCCGTATTGGTCAGCCAGGTTTTTCAAGGCAGTGTAATGATAACGGGTAGTATCAACCAGCACACCATCCAGATCGAAAAGAGCAGCCTGATATTTTTTCGTTTTCAAAGCTCAATCCGCCGGAAAGAGTGCATTAGCTATTCCAATTATTTTAAATATTTATCCAGGAATGCAAATACACGCTCGACATTCTCAGGGGTTCCAAAGCGTGGATCGGCATGCCGCGCCCCTTCCAATAATTCGAGGGTCACCCACTCTGTACCGAGCTGCGCGGTCAGTTTTTCAACAAAATAAACCGACTGCAAACACGGCACTATATCGTCACTCGTGCCATGCTGGATCAAAAAAGGCGGCAGGTTCGCTTTGATGTACGTTTCCGGGTTCGCTGCCCTGACCTGGTCCGGAATCAAAGTGATCTGAGCGCCCAAAATGAGCGACTCTGGCGATTGTTCTCCACTGTGCTCCTCTTCCGGGCCTTGAATAAACCCGGCCGCCGCAATTTGCTCATCCATTTTCAAAAAATCAGTCGGTCCAAACCAATCAACCACAGCTTGTACCTCGCTGCTTTCCTGAGCGTTTCCCAGGCTCAGGTCGTCCAGTTCAGGAACCCCGGACGTAACACCCGCCATGGCAGCCTGATAACCACCTGCAGAACCACCCCAAACAGCAATCTTTTGCGGATAAAAGCCCCATTTTTCGGATTCAGTCCTCACCCAGCGAATAGCCGCCTTCACATCCTGTACCAATGCCGGGAATTTTGCTTCTCTGCTCATGCGATAATTAATCGATACCACTGCATATCCCCGCTTTAGCCCTTCCAGCATGGGCAGGGCTTGCGTATCACGCTTGTAGCCAATCATGAAGGCCCCACCATGAATCGAAATGATCACAGGAAATGGACCCTGTCCTTCATCTGGCAAATAAACATCCAACTGTTGTGCCACAGAAAGGCTGGCGTATGGCAGATCCAACTCTTTGCGTTTTATACTTGCTTAATATTCGGCAGGGATATTTTGATCGCTCAAGAGAAAACTCCTTAACTACTGATGGAATTAATAAAAAGCCTACCTGCTGCTTTTGACCGTAGATTGGCTGTTGCTAAATTTATCAAACATTTTCCTCTAATAGTTCATTACGCTTGAAATTCTGCCAGAAACCGATTCACAATCTGCATATAACGTTCAAATTGATCGCGCCGAATATTGTGCCCGGCACCTGTGACGTGCGCTAATTGAAGCTGCGGAATCCATGGTTTTAATTTTTCGATCTCTTCCGGGCTGGAGGCTGCACCCATCTGCTTGTCAGAACTGAGCAGCAAGACCGGACTGGTGATATGCTGCATACAGTTCGGGAAATCTATCGAGGTCATATCTTTGGGATGCACCAGCTCAACAATTTTTGGGCTGTAGCGGTGTTTTGAGTTTACCCAGGGTTCCAACTCTGCTTCTGACCAGGCTGCATTCGTGCGTCCCTCAGCATATAAATCAGTGCTTGTTTTACGCTTATTCCCATCTATCCAGCCTTCCAAACCGTTCCGAATGTCATTATCTTGAACAACCTGGGGCACAGGACACCAAAATGGAGGCGGATCTTCCAGTAAAATAGCACGCGGCACATCCGGAAACAAACCTGCCAGCAGCATAGAAGCAATCGCACCCATCGAATGCCCAAGCAGAATTGGTTTCTCCAATCCCAACACCCGAATCAGATCAGCCAGTTCGCCGGCAAGGTTACCCAGGGTATACCCGGCTTCAGGCGCTTCCGATTTACCATGTCCGCGCATATCCACCATGATCACATCGAAGTTTTTAGAAAGGACCTCAGCAACCGGAGTCCAGCACAGACCATCATCGGTAATGCCATGCACCAGCACCAGGGGCATCAACGCACCGCCGCTGCGATAATAATGAAGTTTAACTACCTGCGCCACAACATCACCAGAACTAAAATTATTCATTTTTCCTCGATCACCATTTTGAGCATAAACACACTCCTCGGGAAAGGTCTGGCATAAATACCCAGGGATGACAACCCAGCAAACACTGGCAACATTAATAATCCAAGTATAAATCATCTTGCAGCCCGGAACAGACACAACCCAGATAAAACCCAAAAGTTTTTAGAACCCTGAAATTAAATGCCCGCACTGCATCCCAAAACAAGAATAACCCCCAACTCGCACAACGCTACACGCATAGAATATTTATCAATACTTTTCACTCTGATCTCAGTATGCCATTAAAACACCTCACCTCCTCACCAGAAAACTCACAAAATCAGTGTTATTTACAAAAAATATATTATTCAGCAAAAGGTTGTTCAGAATCGCCGCCAGGTTTATCATTTTGGTAGCAGGGTTTCGGCAGGTGACCCATAAGGCGCACAATTCGCGAGCCTACTCAGCCATCAGCCCGCAGGGCTTACATGTCATCAGCAGGGGCTTCAGCCCCGCGAATCATTCAACGAAGTCTGCCAGGGTAGAAGATGTAATTGTTCAACCTTTACCTGACTATTACAATTATTAACAAATAAGTTCTTCCTCAGCGCATCTCCATGATAGCCTCCCGATGCTCTGCGGGATAGAATCCCGATGCACTGCGGGACTTCTCCGCCCGCGATCTCCGTGTAAAGCTTTTTACTTCAAACCTTAGCCCCAAACGTCATCACCAGCGTGCTGCCCGAACCCGGCTCACTCTCCATCCGAATCTCACCCCCCATGGCATTCACCAAAGACCTCGCAATCGGCAGACCCAGACCGAAACCAGGAATAGTGACCGAATCCTCCCCACGATAAAAACGATCAAATAAATGCTCCAGTTTCTCAACACTCATCCCCTCACTCTCATCCTGCACCCGAATCTCCACCTGTCCCGCCAACCGGGCAACACCCACACACACCTTCCCCTGCGTATGCTTCAGCGCATTATCCAACGCAACCAGCAGCACCTGCCTGAAAGCATCCCGGTCACCCAAAATGGACACATCCAAATCGAAATCAGACAGCGCTTCCTTCAATGTGATCTCGCGCTGTGGGTCCAACTGCCGCGCCTGCCGGCAGGTTTCTTCCAATACCGGCAGCACAGCAAATGATTCTTTCGCCAGGCTGCGACCCGCATCCGCACGCGCCAAAACCAGCAAATCATTCACCAGCCGGATCATCCGATCACTCTCCTCGGTCATATCCGACAGAATGTCACTCTGCTCATCCTGTGGAATGGCTGGAGAGCGCCGCAGCAAACCAAGGTTACCCCGCAGAGTAGTCAATGGAGTCCGCAGCTCATGCGATACATCCGCCACAAAATCCCGCTGCATCTCCAATGAATGCGCCACCTGTTGGTAACCATCCTGCAGCCGTGCCAGCATGATATTAAATGTAGAAGCCAGCTCGCCAACCTCGTCCTGCGGCCCATTGTAAGCCACGCGCCGCGTAAAATCGCGCTCATTACCAATGGCGCGCGCCGTATGAGTCATACGCTGAATCGGCGCAAGGATCACCCCCGATAACACCCAGCCAATCCCAAAAGCAACCACTATCGTCAAAAGGCTGCCAACCAGCAAAGCCATCCCCAGGGATTTCAACGTCCGGTCACGTTCAGTTAACGGACGTGCCACCTGAATAATATACGTTAGCTGATTCGCCGAAACAATCGGATGGTTGTAGATCAACATACGCTGCTCGAGGAAAGTACCTTCCTGCCACCAATCCCGTTTGGTTTGCACTGCACTCAAGCCATCCGCACTGAGTGGTAAAACATCCTCACTGCGCCCAAAAGGACTGGCAACCAGCTTCCCGGCCGGGTTCAGAATCCGCACAATCTCGCGTTCGGGTAATTTCTTAAAGGCTTTATCATTCGAAAAATTTTCAAACGGCTTGGGGCTTTGCGGATCTTCCGTTTGCGGGATGATTATCTGATCTGGTGGGATGACTACGCTGCCCGGATTGGTGATGGACTGCAAAACCGAAGCCCCCAGGGTCGAACTGCTGCGGACCAGGTCATTCTTCAAGGCATCATACGTGGCGTGCGATTGGATCGAATACAACGCAATCCCAAAAAGAGCCAGGGTCAGCGCCAGGATCGCATTGTAAAGTAGCGTAAAACGTAATCGGATAGACATCCTCACTCCTCACGCAAGACGTAGCCCACGCCACGCACAGTTTGGATCAAGCGTGACGCCTCGCCTTGTTCCAGCTTTTTCCGCAAATAACCCACGTAAATCTCCAAAACATTATCATCCCCCCCGAAATCATAACCCCAGACCTCGCTTAGAATCTGTGCCCGCTCCAGCACCTGGCGTGGATGGCGCAGCAGCAAATGCAGCAGGTTGAATTCAGTCAGAGTCAGGGACAGGTTGGTGTCACCCCTGCGCGCCTCACGTGTGACCGGGTCCAGGCTCACGTCCAAATAACTGACTGCCTGGCTTTCTAGTTTGGGTTCAATCCGGCGCAAGAGTGCGTGCACGCGTGCCACCAGCTCCGCCGGTGCAAATGGCTTCACCAGGTAATCATCCGCGCCACTCTCCAAGCCATCCACCCGGTTTTCAATTGCATCCCGCGCCGTCAACATCAAGACCATCGTCTTGTTTGAATCTGCCCGCAAATGCCGGATAAAGGTGACCCCATCCATTTTGGGCATCATCCAATCCACAATGATCAGATCCGGTTTGTGCTGATCCACAATCGGCAGTGCTTCCTCGCCGTTGCCCGCTGTCAGCACGTTTAAATTTTCATAGACCAGGGTCCGCTGGAGCATTTTTAGTAATTTTTGATCGTCATCTACTACAAGTATTGTATGCATGGCATCTCGCTTTTAGTTATTTCACTTATCCCTACTATAAATGGGTTTGCTGTGAAACCGCTGTGAAACCAAAATTCCACCAGATCTTCACAGCCTGCTCACAGCTTACTCATACCCTCTTCACAGCAAGTTTTCGTAAGATAGGGGTGTAAGTGAAATTCATCACAATATTCAAATTTCAGGCGCTTCACTGCAACAATCGCAATTGTACACCAGCACCCCCACAGACTGTCGCCTTTTACACCAGTCAAAAGGCAGCTAAGGAGAACTTGAATGATAAACATAGACAACCTCAACAAAGTATTCAAAATGGGCGAAAACGAAGTCCATGCCCTGGACGGCGTATCCCTTACTATCAATAAGGGCGAGATGGTCTCCATCATGGGCCCTTCCGGCTCGGGCAAAAGTACATTGATGTCCATCGTCGGCTGCCTGGACGTACCTTCCTCTGGTTCCTACCTCTTGGATGAAAGCCCGGTCGAAAAAATGAATGATAACCAACTCGCAGAAATCCGCAATTATAAGATTGGTTTCGTTTTTCAACAGTTCAACCTGCTCTCACGCACCAGCGCATACGAAAACGTACTTCTGCCCCTCAGCTATACCACCCTCAGCCACAAGGAATGCAGCGAGAAAGCCCATCGCGCCCTGGAACTGGTGGGACTGAAACAGCGTGAGCAGCATCATCCAAACGAACTCTCCGGCGGACAGCAGCAGCGTGTCGCCATCGCCCGAGCCCTGGTCAATGACCCGGTCATCCTGATTGCCGATGAACCCACAGGCGCTCTGGATAGCAAAACCGGCGCAGAGATCATGGAATTATTCCAGAGCCTGCACCAGGACTTTGGCCAGACCATCATCATGGTCACCCACGACGCATTCATTGCCCGCCACACCGGTCGGATCATTCGACTGGCCGACGGACGCATTACCTCAGACGCCATCAACCCGACTCCCCTTAACGCAGGGACGCCCCGCCCGGACGCTGAGGCCTGAGAGGTCATCATGTTAATTACACAAAATTTTCTCACTGCCCTGCGCGGATTAATTGCCAATAAACTACGTGCCGCCCTGACCATCCTGGGCATCGTCATCGGTGTCGCCGCCGTGGTCGC
>CAYWXS010000182.1:0-8923 GCA_964462245.1 uncultured Anaerolinea sp. | reverse complement strand
GGATTAAACTAATAACAGGCTTTCAAGTACTAAGCCGGGACTTTAGCTCGTAGGCGAATCCGGAAAATTAGCCAAAATCTGAATTTAGATGCGATTGCCCTGACCTCAGGTTGATTGCTGCCGCCACACTGACCCGTATTGGAAAATGGTGTTTTACGAATGAGCTCATCCGCAAAACACCATTAAAAACCATTCTACTGTTTCAGGTATATCAGGTTCATAACTTTTGATGTTAATTTAAAATCTGTCCAGCACAATGCTTTTATTTTGGTAAGGCAGTCTGCCCAGGCTCTGTTTGCCAGGGCAGATGGATGGTAAAACGGCTGCCCTGGCCAAAAACACTCTTCACATCCAGACTGCCGCCATGCAATTCCACCAGGGATTTTGCCAACATTAGTCCCAAACCGGTACCAGCATACATACGAGCCAGACTGCCATTCAATTGTACGAACGGCTTGAACAGGTACTGAAAATCCTCAGGCTTAATGCCAATCCCGTTATCCCAGACTACGATCTCAACCCATTTTTCCTGCTGGTTTCCGCTCACCTCAATCCCAAAACTAGCACCTTCCGGCGTAAACTTACTGGCGTTGCTCAACAAATGCGCCAGGATCTGCATCAAGCGCTTTGAATTAGCGTAGAGCAGGATCGCTTCTGGTTTGATAGTAAAGCTGCTGTGCTGGTATTTTTTGGCGGCAGCGCCCTGCACCGCATGCAAAGCGGATTGGCAGATCTCATCCAGCGAACAAAGACCAAGCTCCAACACAAGGCTGCCGCTCTGAATGACAGAATAATCCAGGATATCGTTGATCAAGTCCAGCAAACGTTTGCCACACTGTTCGATGGCCTGGATGGCATCCATCTGTTTGGCATTCAGTGTTCCCAGGCTCTGCACCTGCAGCACCTGCGATAACCCTAACACACCCGTTAGCGGGGTGCGCAGTTCGTGGCTCATGGCGGTCAAGAATTCATTCCTGGAACGCAGGGCTTTTTCCAGTGCAATATTTGCGGTCTGCAGTTCGGCTGTACGTTCCACCACGCGCTGTTCCAGCCGGGCACGCGCTGTTGCCAACTTCAACTCGACCAGTTTGCGGTCCGAGATATCCTGGAAAAAGCCGCTGATCCTACGCTGTTTCAGGTCTGCTACCCCAATTGCCTGCACCCAACGCCGGTTACCCCGGGCAGTGACGATCTCCAAATCCAGATCAAATGATTCGCCATCCCGGCTGGCACGCTCAACCGCCTGTTCAATCACCAGTCTGGATTCAGGTGTATAGAAGTTTAATCCGTGTTCCAGGGTTGGGTGATGAGATTTATCCAATTCGTGAATACGATAAATCTCATCTGTCCAGGTCTGTTCACCTGTATCTATATTAAGTTCCCAGCCGCCCACATTTCCAATAATCTCGGTCTGGGCCAGCAATTTCTGACTATCCTGCAGGGCTTGTTCCGATTTTTTGCGCTCGGCAATATCCCAGACCAGGTCTGCTATTTGGGTCACAATCTCCACTTCAGCCTGGGTGTAATCACTGGCCTTGTTACCCACGCCAAAAATACAAACGATATTCTTACCCCGGAAAACCGGCACAACCAGTTCACGCTGCAGCTGGGCATGCCCTGCAGGCAGCCCCTTACGCTCAGATGCGGGCAGCGCGGCGTAATCATTATGGATGACCGGCTTACGTTGGCGCACGCAGTCCGCCCAGACCCCGGCCGAATCAATCGGATAGTGGCTGTTTTTACCTGCCGCGCTGCAAAACTCAGCCAGGGTGCGGGTTGACCAGTTTTGCAAGGATAAAGTAACCTGGTCCTCCTCCAAAAAATGGTAAAAACCTACCTGGCTGCCTGTCAATGCTTCCACTTCATCCAGTGTGGCAGTCAACAGTTCATTCACGTTGTGGTCCAGCGAAAACTCCAAAAGCCTGGCGCGGATCTGGATGATCTGTTCAAATTGTTTGCGTTCGGTTATGTCGCGCGCCGCAGCAAAAATGCCGACCGCATTACCGTCCGTGTCCCGATAAATGGCCGCGTTATACAGGACGAAAATTTTCCGCCCCCCCCGATGTTGAATTTCCAGGGGATAATCGACCACACTGCCTTCGCGCAAAACCTGCTCGTAACCGACGCGTGCCTGTTCGGGTTGTGTAAAATAGTCCAGAAAATTTGTACCGATCAGCTCGGCGCGTGGATAACCTGTGACAATTTCCGTGGCGATATTGACATCGGTGAGGATGCCGTTTGGGCTGATGGTCATGAGCGGATCGAGGCTGGCTTCAATCAGGCTGCGGTTGTATTCAGATGCATTACTCAAAGCCCTTTCGGCCAACTTACTGCTGGTGATATCGCGCGCAGTGACATAGGCGATGCCTTCGCCTTTATCATATCTGCCGCGCCATTCCAGCCAGCAGATTGTGCCATCTTTACGGAAAAAACGATTGTTAAATGAAGAGGAAGAATCCGCCTCGGCCTGTTTCAGTATTCCAGCCACGGTTATTTGCTTATCATCCGGGTGAACAAAACTGATAAATGGCTTTGAAATCAATTCTGCTTCTGAATATCCAAGAAGATCCTGACAGGCCGGGTTTACTTTTATGAACTCGCCAGCTGCATTGGTAATTGCCATGAAATCTGAGGAATACTGGAAAAATTTATAAAACTGTTCACGTTCTGCTTCGGCCTGCTTGCGAGTGCTAATATCGATCGCAACAACGCGGCATTCGCTCATATCCTCAGACAAGATGCCGCTGATATGCAGGTCCAACAGCGGCAGGTTTTTTCTGACCACCCGAATTTCGCAGGTTTGAATTTCTCCTGCAAAGACCCTGTGCAGGAAGGTGTCGAAAACAGCCTGGCTGGTCCGTTCCAGAAAATCATCCAGGTACCGGCCCGGTAAATGGATACGGTCCACGCCCAGGATGCGCGCACCAGCCATGTTCGTCCGAAGCAGGACCCCGTCACGATCGATGCTGAAATTTCCGACGGGCGAAAATTCGTAAAAGTCGGTAAAGCGCCCGAGCGCCGCTTCCAAGGCTGTGCGCGAGCTGATTAATTCCTCATTTTGCATTTCCAATTCAGTCTGATGCACCTGCAGTTCATGAACCATGCGGACTGCGTCCAATTCCGAAACAGGTACCTCTGGATTGGTCAGCTGCCCCTGCAATACTTCTTCGGCGCGGCGGCGCAGTTCTGAAACCATTTCCTTCCGGACAGATTTCATTTCTTTCTCCCCTTCTCAGCCTGCAAATCGTTTTTTAGCTGGCGCAGCTCATCCGTCCGCGTTTCCAGACTTTTTTCCAAAACAGCCTGGGCTTTCACCAGGATGCTGTCCAGGTTTCTGACCGCATCCATTTCTCCATTTTGATCAATCAGGCGCACTTGCAATAACGCCAGGGCTTCACGCAGCGTCGCCTCCAGGGCTTTTGCCTCGCTGATATCCACAAAGGTGATCAACACTCCATCAATTTTGTTGTACTGCGTGCGATAGGGCATGATGCGCACCCTGAACCAGCGCTCGCGGCTGGCTGGAATCTGACGTTCGCTGAAAACCAGCGTTTTCAGAACTTCACGCGCATCCTGGGCCAGATTGGGATAGTCCAGGTCACTGACCAGGTCGGTGAACGGTCGGCCTACATCGCTCGGGATTAACTTCATGATCCTGGCAGTCTGGCTGGTGAAACGCCGCACCCTGAGATTTGCGTCCAGGAAGAGGGTGGCGATATCGGTCCGCTCGAGCAGGTTATTCATATCGTCGCTGATCAGCGCCAATTCGTCCACCTTGGACTGCAGTTCACGGTTAACAGTTTGCAGTTCCTCATTCATGGACTGCATTTCTTCCTTTGAAGTAGTCAGTTCCTCGTTGCTGCTCTGCAGCTCCTCATTAGCAGACTGCATTTCTTCATTCAGAGATCTTAATTCCTCCTGCGAAGTCTGCATCTCCTCGTGTATGGATTGCATATCTTCGCGGGTGCGCTGGAGTTCCAGTACTTCTTCAGCCAGCTGCGCCTTTGGCAGGCGGCCGCGCCTGGCTTTGGCTGGCTCTTTCGCTTCCGGCTGGGTGGAGACATCCGAAAAGACAATCAGCAGGGCTCCGTTCGATGTGGAGGAATCCGCCAGGGGCTGCACAGTCAGATCCACAATTTGCAACCCATCGTTGGAACCTATTCTCACACCCGGCATCCGGACCGTGACCTGATCGCGGGCTGCCCTGGCAATGGCACCCATTAACAGATTGCCCAGGCCCTCACGGGCCATGGCAAAGATGTTCAAGTTGGCTTTTCCAATGGCGGGTTCCAGGTATTTGCCGGTTTTCCCACTGATGTAAAGGATATCGCCTTCATTATTGATCAGCACGGCTGCCGGAGAATAAACCTGCAGCAGAATGGATTCGATTAACGTTTTCAGATTATTTGCAGGCATTTTGATTCCGGATGCTGTCGTTATAAATGGGATTGTTTTAAGCTTGGGTTGGGTAAATATAGTCGGGAAATCGGCAAGCTCAGGTCGCTGCCCCGTATTCAGCTGCCGGTAAATTCGAGACCGGCCAGGTAACGGTGCAAAGTAATCGCTGTTTTGTCCAGCAGTTTCCGAATTTCCCAATACCAGAATGC
The DNA here is from genome assembly GCA_964462245.1 of uncultured Anaerolinea sp. Lineage (GTDB taxonomy): Bacteria > Chloroflexota > Anaerolineae > Anaerolineales > Villigracilaceae > UBA5195. Next base: position 4,316 of record CAYWXS010000182.1, on the reverse strand, counting down.
CCCCTGGGTTAAGACAGTAGTTAAAAAGCGGCAGGAGCTTCTTTTGCATGTCCGATTCGAGATAGATCAGCAGGTTCCGGCAAGTGAGCAAATCCAGGCGGGTGAAAGGTGGGTCCATCACCAGGTTTTGTGGGGCAAAAGTGATCATCTCGCGGATTTCCTTGTTTACCCAGTAACCACGTTCATCCTTGGTAAAGAAATGCCGCAGGCGCGTTTCACCCACGTCCGCCACAATTTTAGCCGGGTAACAGCCCAGGCGCGCCACATCAACCGCCTGTTTATCCAGATCAGTGGCAAAGATTTGCAGCGAGAAATGCGCAGCTGGTTTCTGCTCCTCCAACACTTCCTGAAAGACCATCGCCAGCGAATAGGCTTCTTCACCCGTCGCGCAGCCTGTCGTCCAGGCCCTAAATACCGCGCCCTCCGGATGGGTAGCCAACAAACCTGGGATGGCCTCATTTTTCAGTTGTTCCCAGACGTCCGGGTCACGGAAAAAGCTGGTTACGCCAATCAGCAGCTCCTTGAAAAGCAGCTCGGCTTCCTGGGCATTCTCGCGCAAATAGCGCACGTAATCCGCTAGCCTGGGCAGTTGGTGCAAACCCATGCGCCGTTCAATCCGGCGGTAGAGGGTATTTTTTTTATAATGTGTAAAATCTTGCCCGGTTCTAGAGCGCAGGATCAGGATCACCTTTTGCAAACCACTCTGATCCGTATCGGTCCGATCCAGCTCTGAGCGCTTATCGGGGCGTGGTGTGATCTGCAGATAATCTATGATCTTCCCCGCCAGTTCTTCGACCGGCGCGACCACATCGGCCAGCCCTGCCACAACCGCACTGCGCGGCATGCTATCAAACCTGGCTGTCTGTGGGTCCTGGACAAAGACAGCGCCGGATTTTTCCTTAATAGCGCGCAGTCCCAGCGTGCCATCCGTTCCCATGCCCGAAAGGATCACACCGATGGCATGCTCTTGCTGATCATCGGCCAGCGAGCGAAAAAAGGAGTTGATTGGCAGGCGCAGGCCGCGGATTGCAGCCGGTTCAAGCAGATGCAGCACGCCATGCAGAATGGATAGATCCTGGTTGGGGGGGATGACATAGATATGATCGGCTTCAACCTGCATGCGATCGCTGACCTGTACTACAGGCAGACTGGTGCAGCGCTGCAGCAGTTCAACCAGCAGCGCTTTATGAGTTGGATCCATGTGTTGGACGACTACAAAAGCCAGCCCAGAATTGGGCGGTAGATTGCCAAAGAATAATTCCAGCGCTTCCAAGCCCCCGGCGGAAGCGCCAATGCCGACGATTGGGCAAAGGCTTTTTTCACGAAGCGTATGAGCGGGCTGTGAATGGACAATTTGCCCCACCAATTTTTCTCTCATGATCGGTTCCCTTTCGACCCTTTCCTGAAAATCACCCAAGGGCACAAACCAGTAAACCCAGCCGTCATCTCTGTCATCGCGGAGTGTGCTCTCCCCGATATCATACCCACACTTGAGAACGTGGCGATCTACTCAACCACCCGGAAACGAGTCGATTAACAGGCAAAATCGTTTCCTACCTTCCTATTATTATGACATAAAACAATCCAATTTGTAAATTAATAATGATTAGAAACAACCGACAGTTTGGTTATTTTATCGAACTGGTTTTTTTGTTACAATGATTTCAGGCAGACTGTCGTTCAGTTTGGATCACTGCCCGCGAAGTTGTTGGATTGTGTTGGACAAAGGGAGAAACAATTATGATGAGTACAGAACATGCTTATATGAAAACGCAAATTGAAAACAGCCTGCGACTTAAGGAAACAGATGAATTGCTTGAAATCTGGCAGCAAGCTGACCACGAGGCCTGGACGGACCTGGCTTTCGAAGTTGTGCAGGAAATTTTATTGGAAAGACTCGGCCAAATCCCCGCGCCTCAAGCAGAAGGGCCGGAACCAGGCACGTCTGAAACCAGCCCGCAACCAACCGCGCAGGTACCGGCCGCCTCTGCCGAAGATATCCGAAAATTCCTACGGAAGCAAACTTACGATGCCATGGATGAGATGGAGACCGGGACGCTGCTCGAAATCTGGCAGGCGGCCGACCGCGTAGAATGGACTGATCTGGCTTTTGATGTAGTCCGCCAAATCTTGTGGGAAAGAACCGGATCTGTCCCCAACCCGGAGCCCGGACAGCAGCCGCTGCAACAGGCTGAAGACGAGCCTGCGCCAGCAGTTTTGCAGGCTGCGCAGCCAGACGAAGATGGCCAGCAGCTGAATGAGAGTTCTTTTAATTTAATTACAATGCACTGCCCCGATTGCGGAAAAGCGATCAGCGAGCGGGATCTGATCTGCCCGCACTGCGGGGTAGATCTGGAAGCGCCGCTGAGTGTGAGCGAACTGCAATCGCTGGCAGCAGACTATGCAATCAAAGCCCAACAACACTATGACCTGGGCCGGGATTTCAAAGCTGCATTGGCCGACTGCGATCTGGCACTGGAATATACACCGGATGCCGCCCGCCTTCACAATCTGCGCGGTCTGATCCTGGATGCGCTGGGCAAGACGGGTCTGGCTGTGCAGGAGTATAAGACCGCCTTGCAGTTGGAGCCTGGTTTATCCGAAGCGAGCGACAACCTGATGGATGCCGAGGCCGAGTTGAACGCTATCAAATCGGCCTGAGACCGGGTGGGACGCTTGATGGGGCAGGGTTCGCTGGCCGGGCAAGTGGGTTTTGCCCGGCATGTTGGTTGCTGGTGAGGGGCCAAAGTCACAATTAGTCACACTTAGTGTATTGGTCATAAAAAGCCTGAACAGAATCTCCGTTATTTTTGGTTAGCTTGCTGACCTGATTCCGGCGGGCTGAAGCCCTGCCTCATGTCATGGAAGTCGGCTGAAGCCGACTCAGCTACCAGCCCGTCAGGGCTTTCATGTTATAAGCAGGTGGCTCGCGATGTTTGCGCCCTATGGGTCAGCCCCGCGAATTATTAAGCGATACCTGCCAATGTGGAATATGGAACTGTTCATCCTTTTCTTGACTATTACACTTATTCACAATTAGTCACAGTTTTGGGGCATAATATTATTTTTTTTTATTAGTCTCAAAAAGTTTGGGAAATTTCATTGCTTATAACCAGATGGAATATCAGAGGGTCGCGGGGCGAAGCCGTAGGGTGCCGGGGCTGACCCATAGGGCGCAAACATCGCGAGCCGCCTGCTTATGACATGTAAGCCCTCTGGGCTGTTGGCTGAGTCGGATCGTTACCGGTGGACGTCGCGGGGCTAACCTGAGGCGGGTCATGGCCTTTGCGCCTTTTGGTCAGCCTGCCGGAAGCCGGCCCACAATGTGCTTAATCTGACGGTGATTCTGTTCAACCTTTGGCTGATGAAACCATATTGTTATTTTTTTTGTCAGTAATTAAGGTAAGATTAGTGCTTATCACCCAAGTTTACCAGAAATTTATCCTTTTGCAGTTTTTCGACAAATGGAAAAGTATGACGTTACCTATATAAGTTGGCCTGCCATGCTACAGGGCTTTACCGTACAGAATGAAAATCTACATTTGTAGCCATTGCTCCTGGAGACGACCTTGAATTTTTATACGCCAAACCTGCCCAGTCTTGTTTTGATTTTTAGCAGCTTATTAATCACATCCAATAGTCTGTATGCCTGGGCGAACCGTCACAGCACGGGGTTTGATCATGTCTTGGTCCTGGCAGGCAATGCTCTGTGGTTATTTGCGCTCGGTTTCCGGCTTGGCACCCAAAATACAGATTTTTATCTGGACCTAACCAGGCTGATCATGCTAGCGTTATGCATGATGTCACTTGGCATATTTCGCTATACAATTTCGTTTGCGGGTTTTGATTACTGGTTGGGCAGAAGAAACTTGCTGTTGGTTTCACTGGTTCCAATGCTTGGTGTGTTATTGTTTTTTACCAATTCAGCCCATCATCTGATGTGGACGGATGTTCAACAATATAATGCCTCAGGGTTAACCTTATTCGAAGTTAATTATCAACCCGGCTTTTATATCGCCAGTTATTATAATGTCACTTTAATCCTGAGCAGCATGTTTGTATTTATTCGGGTTTACTCCAATTCAACCGAATTGCAGCGCAAACAAACACTGATATTGTTTGTTAGTGTCACCTCGGCGTTATTAGTGATATTTTTGTATATCGCGGGCTTGAGGCGCTACCCGTATTTTCAGATTATCTTTTTATTTCCAAGTTTGCTGGTCACCTGGGGCGTGTGGCGTTACCGTTTGTTGGATGCTGTCGGTATTCCGCGGGAACAGCTCATCCAGGAAATGCAGGATGCCGTGCTGGTTGTG
>CAYWXS010000181.1:4615-8985 GCA_964462245.1 uncultured Anaerolinea sp. | reverse complement strand
TCTTGAAAACCGTCGTGGTGAAAGCCACCGTGGGTTCGAATCCCACTCCCTCCGCTGTGGTTGTCCTACAGATGAATATGGGGAGGTGCCAGAGTGGCTGATCGGGCTCGCCTGCTAAGTGAGTGTCGGGGCTAAACCCTCGACCGCGGGTTCAAATCCCGCCCTCCCCGCAGTGACACGGCCAAGTGTTTATCATTGGCAAAAACGCGCTAGTCGGTTGTGCTATAACGAATGCGTTTCCGTGGATGAGAGCTGTTTCGATCACGAGTCGAAGCAGCTCTTTCCGTTTAAGTTGTGATAGATTATCCCACATAGCGAAAAGTGGGGCAACCTTATTTACGAATTCTATTTTAGTATCAATATTCTGATTCTGCAAGAGTTCAGAAATATCTGCCCAGCGCCGTTTTTCTTGATCATAAATCTCTCGGGAGATTTCACCTGCCAAATAAAGTTCCCGGGCGCGTTTAAAGCGATTTTCGTAGATTGCCTGATTGGCGTGGATTTTGGACAATTCAGAATTTTCCGCAGCCGCCAAAACCTGTTTGATCCACGTCAGGATCTGTTCTTCAATAAGATCAGCGCGAACTAGTTTTTGTGGACATTCGCAGATGCAGTCTACCTGGTTGGCATCCAGATAGTAACGCATTTTTCCATGTTCTTTGGAAGCCCCACGCATGTGACCGCCACACTGAGCGCAGTATAAAATGCCAGTAAGTGGAAAGATCTGAATAGGGTTTTGGCTGTCATAGGGAATATTCGTTTTCAATAGGCAGATTTCGCGCACGCGATAAAAAGTTTCCGGCGAGATGATCGGCTGATGCAGTCCTTCGTAAATTTCCAGGGGTTGCTTTCGGTGCCGATAGCTTCCATTTTCGGTGGTGCCGTAGTAAGGAACTTTTCCGGTATAGGCAAGACGATTGAGCATGTCGCGGATCACATCGCGTGTAAATGGTCCTGGTTCGGATTTGCCTACCAGTCCTTTTTGGCGCACAGGAAGCTGGGTGCCATCGGCCAGCGGAACAGTCATCTGGTTCAATTGCATGGCGATGGAACGATGGGTCCATTCTCCGGTCATATACCAGGCGAAAACCTGCTGGACGATCTGGCTTTCGATGGGGTGAGGAATTATGACCTTGCCATCGACTTTATCGGGTTGTCCATAATCTGGACAATAATCCTTGCCATTTGGGTCGATACATTTTGAACAGAGACCTTTACAATACCCATACGGGATACTCCCCATCCATAAGCCTTTGTGTGCTCGTTCCACCTTCCCTTTGCGGGTTTCCTGGCGTAAATTATCCAGGTAAATTTCTGCGAGCATGCCCAGCACAGTCAGCATGAGCTTGCCCCAGGGGGATGTAAAGTCGAGGTGTTCTTGAACGGATGCGAATGAAACTCCATAGCTGTTGAGTTGGTCGAGGCTGGTGAGTAAGCCATTTAAGTGACGGTAGAAGCGGTCGATTTTATCGACAACCACCACCTCAAATTTTTTATCTTGCGCATCTTGCATCAATTGTTCAAAAGCGGGGCGATGGCTGCCTTTTTTTGCAGAAATGCCAGCATCAATATAAATATTGACCAACTGCCAGCCATGATCTGCTGCGTAGCGTTGAATATTGTTTTCCTGCGCATCGAGACTGTGCCCATCCACCTGGTCTTTCATGGAGACGCGCCGATAACCGACTGCTCGCATGCGGGATGTAGCATCTGGAATATTTTGGTTCATAGTTTGAATGTCCTTTCATGGGTATAATGTGAGGCAAGCATCAAAATCCGTTTGTTCCGAGGTTCAATATGCCAGCCAGTGAAATTGCCAAGGTAAAAAGAAAGGCCCGCGAGAAACCTTTTGATCCCGAGCCCTTGGTGGCAAGGTTGCGCGAATTGATGAAAAGTTTTAACGAAAGCTATCGGGAAAGTTCTTTGCGCTCCGGGTTGGATGAGCAAGCAGTGCGGCGCATTTTAACCGGGCAAAGACCCAACATCACCTCCTGTGTTTTGATGGCCAACCACTTTGGGATCGATCCAAACGAATTTATCACCCTGGCTGGTTGGCCGGAAATCGATGTCTTCAAGGTCAAAACTGTCAGTGCAGATGGGCTGCCGCCCGAAGCCGTGGAAGTGGCCCTGGATATTGCGAAAATCGCCAATGCCGGGCTGCGTCGCCAGGTGGCCGATGCGATTAAGCTCTTGTTGAGCCAACATTTCGACCTGTAGGCACTATTATCAATCAAAACGAAAAACAGCGTCGCATTCAATGATGTGACGCTGTGTCTTTTTGTGCGATGGTTGATATTTATTTGCTGGTGACGGATGATAATAGCTGGGGCGCAAATGAAAAATGCCTGCCTAGACGTTTTTTGGATTCTTGCAGACAGCCATTTCCATTAAAGGTAAGGTGTTCGATGTGTTTCGCTTGAACAATTCGCTTGCCAGCAGAACAGCTCATAAAAAATAGTGTTTTATCTTCCCAATAACGATTAACTCAAGGGAATGGTGTGCCATCACGCCATGAAGACAATTTATCAAAGATGAATTCCATCACTCAAAATTCTGCACTATAATTTTGTTGTTCCAATATGATTTGTAATGATGGAAGGCAACCATCTATTGGAAGTGGGTTCTACAATAATTATTTTCTTTAACACCTATTTAATGCTTCACATCCCGATTTATTATCCTGTTTCCACGCGTTGTCGATGACAGTTATTGGATTGTTTGAAGCTCAGCATGGTAGTCATATCAAGTTGAAGGAGTGAATTGAAGATGGAGAATGACATTAAGTTACTCGCAATTAATGAAATTATAGGGGAAAAGTTTCTTATCCCTTCATACCAACGAGGTTATAGGTGGGAAAAGCAACAGGTTATTGATTTATTAGATGATATCTGGGAGTTTTCACAGCAAGAAAGAAAAAAAGGTGAGTTTTATTGAATTAAGCAAACAAGTGAATAACTAATAAATAAATAGTTTCAAATATTTGAGAATCACAGGTCTTTACTAACAACAGCCTGAACTGCGTGATAAGTTGGAAAGTGAATGTGGTTACGCAGGAAAGGTATGGCTAAAACATATATATCGGCTAATTGCAGTACCTCTCGCTGTTATCGTTTGATACCTCCAAATTACCCGCCGTGCAGTCATCGTCAGGGTGACGCTCAAGCTCAAGAAGGCCAGTTCTGCCGGGCTCGATCCATTTAGCTGGGCTGGCAACAGCTTGCTGGTGGATCTCCGTAAGGGCGGGTTTGGCAAGACGACGGCTCTAGAAATCGGCGATTTCAATGCAGCATCCACGAAGGTTGGGCTTGGGCCAGTGACTGCCGCAGCTTCGGGCTGATATCAGCTGGTCTTCAAAGCGGTAGATTTCACCAACATCAACCGGAGCGGACCAACGCAGCTGCGCCAGGCCTTCAAGCCGGATGATAATAATAACAAGAAAGCCGACTACGTCTCTTTCTTCTCCGGCGACTATGTCACCGCCGCCAACCGGCCGGTGCTGATCGTGGAGTACACATTGCCGTAAGAAGATACCAGATAATCAGGGAAGAATAAAATAACAGTGAGTAAACCTTTCAATTTTGAAAGGTTTACTCACTGTTATTACGTAACATACTATATAGACCTAAACGAAATATAATGAAGAGGTAAAAATTCTATAATCTGGTTCAAAAAAACAGGTTACTTAATAATATAGTCCAGTTCGATTCAATGGGAAGACAAAATGAACAAGATGATTGTAGGTCTAAAGAAAATCGCCAATTTCGGATTGTTGACTATAATATTAATTAATCAAATAAGTACTCCTGTAATCGCTAATGCCGCCGGGATCCAGAAAGCTCAGGGCAGTATTGGGTTTAATTTTCCAGGTTGGAGCGAATTTTTTAGATTATCGGCAGATATTACACCAACAACCACTAGTACAGATTTTCCGAATAACCTTGATACCCCCACTGTTGTTGCCACCGATACTGCTGCAGTGACTTTTACCCCAGCGAATCCCCTTCAATCCACACCAACAGAAACATACACTCCAGAAAATCAATTCACTTATACACCTGTCGAAACATTAACTTCTGTACCAGTAAAAACAAACACTTTACAACCATCAAATACAGCAGCCATTACTTCGTTACCTTTATCGACAGAAACAGTCACGCACTTTTCTCCCACAATAACTGCATCAAACACACAGGTACAAACTGCAAATGTTGTCAACGGTTCGTCCAGTTCAGTAACAGGCATCATCACATCGGACACGACCTGGAAAATAGAAGGAAGTCCATACTATGTGGTGGGGAACATCCAAATACCGAGCGGGGTTACACTGACGATAGAAGCTGGTGTAGTTGTAAAGTACCTGGGCGCGTATG
>CAYWXS010000181.1:0-4515 GCA_964462245.1 uncultured Anaerolinea sp. | reverse complement strand
ATCAGGTAAGTATAGAGAACAGCAATTTAGAAGGAAATACGAGTCTGAACATAGAAAACACAGCGGCGCCGGACGTAACAGCTGCGAACAATTATTGGGGTACGATAGATGCTTCTGGAATAACAAATACGATCAATGATTATTTTGATGATATTAATTTTGGAAAAGTAGGATTTGATCCATTCTTAACGAGTCCGAATCTGGATGCTCCTATATCATTACCAAATAATTTTGTAAAAATAAAAACAGGAAATGATGTACAACTGAACTGGGATGCAAACCCAGAAACAGATACAGCAGGATACAAAATATATTACGGAACCCCAACAGGTTATTCGTTTGCAAATGTAATAGATGTTGGAAATGTCACTAGTTATAAACTAACCGGTGTGTCGATAGATGATGTCATAGGAATTACGGCTTATGATGATCTGGCAGATGGCAGCGGAGACCAGAAAGAAGGTCACGAGAGCTGGTATTCAATAGCCGAAACGCCGAAGCCAAAAATTGAGATAACAGCAGCCGCACTTGACTTTGATGTAGTAGTAGTCGGGCAAAGCAGTCAACGGACGATCGCGGTGAAAAATACAGGTTCGGCTAATTTAATAATCACAAGTATAAGCAGTGGAAATGTGCAATATGTAGTTGAACCAACAGCGTTTACAGTTGAACCCGGAAATTTCCAAACAGTCACGGTGACATTTACACCAATCACAAATGTAATGGTGAATAGCAACCTGAAAATTGTTCACAACGTATCTATAAGCGCAAAGCAAATAAGTGTTACGGGTGTTGGCGTATTGGCAAATGGAACCGGGAAAAAAGGCATCATCACATCGGACACGACCTGGAAAGCAGAAGGAAGTCCATACTATGTGGTGGGGAACATCCAAATACCGAGTGGGGTTACACTGACGATAGAAGCTGGTGTAGTTGTAAAGTACCTGGGCGCGTATGAAATGCTGGTAAAAGGAGCCGTAATAGCGAATGGAACGGCAGAAGCGCCAATCATATTAACATCGCAGGGCAGTCCGACAGGAATAACCGTGCTGCGGTTTATAAATGCAGCACTGGGTGATACGCAATTGAGTCATATCGAGATAACAGAGGCTGGTCAAGGGCTAATAGTAGGAACAGGCAATACAGGCGACCTGACGGTAACTTCGATATTGATCAAAAATACGAGTGTTCATACCCTGGGTGGAAGCAGCGGGAACAACCTGAAACTGCTGCAAGCAGATATACAGGGAGCAGTCGTCCAGGGGGATTACCCCTGGAGCGGGCCAATCTTGATCCAGTATTCAACAATATCGAATTCACAAATAACAGCTGATAGTTATGCACTTGGGATCACGATACAGAATTCGACAGTAACAAATAGTCCAATGCGGATAGGGTGTTGTGGAGGAAGAATAAAAATTGTAGATTCGTCAATAAGTGAATCTGGAATTCAGGAAGGAGGGGGATCACCAGTAACAGGTCCACTAGAAATAGAAGGAAGTGAACTGGTCAATTCACCGATTAATTTACCAAGCGCATCAGTGTCGATAAAAAACAGTGAAATAAATTACAACGGAACGATAGGTATGCGTTTTGGGAACGGAACGATAACAACGTCAAGCGTGACAGGGCAAGGAACCGGAGTTGGGGTTGAAATCACAGGTATGTCAGGATACAACATAGGAGGAAGTGTTGTAATCACGAAAACAACGATCCAGAATAATGAGATAGGGATAAAAATTAGCGGTGCGAATCAGGTAAGTATAGAGAACAGCAATTTAGAAGGAAATACGAGTCTGAACATAGAGAACAAAACGACGCAGGATATCCTTGCTGCGAATAATTATTGGGGCATAATAGACGCACCAGTAATCGCAAATACAATAACTGATTATTATGATGATATTAATTTTGGAAAAGTAGTGTATTCACCGATTTTATTTACCACTGCTGATAATCCAATAATTGGCCCAAAAGATCCTTCCATTATTATTATCAATCAACCAGCTTTAATTGCAGCAAAAGGGGTTATTCAAACAAGCAGTTCCAGTATTGACCTTGTTTTGTCTGCAACATCACCTGATCAAATGATCATAAGTGATGAGCCCGCATTTCCAATAAAATTTCAATGGGAGCCATTTAATTCGTCAAAATTGTTTCAAGCCGGTGAGAACAAATATCTTTACGCTAAATTTAAGGATATTGCCGGGAATGAATCAGCCATTGCTTTTGCTTGTTTAAAACCCGGTAATTTTAATAAAATCACTCCCAGTAGTGGTTTGAATTTATCCAAGAACGTAACATTAAGTTGGGGACTAAGTAATGGTGCAACAAGTTATGATGTCTGTTATGACAGTAGTAATGACAATAGCTGTACAAATTGGGTTGCCACTGGACTAACAAGAAGCAAGACTTTAAAAGATTTAAAACCTGGCGTTACATATTATTGGCAGGTTCGCTCTCGAAATCCCGGGGGTATTGTGTATGCTAATGGTAATAATTCTTCTTACTGGTCTTTTAAATATATTGATACTACCCCCACCGTCACCTCCATCACCCGCCTGGACCCCAACCCCAGCACGGCAGCCTCTCTGCGTTACACCGTCACCTTCTCAGAAGCGGTCACTGGTGTGGATGCGGCCGATTTCCTCATGACCGCCAGCGGTGTGAGCGGGGCAAAAATAACCGGTGTTTCTGGAACCGGTGCATCACGTACGGTAACGGTCAGCACGGGGACCGGTACCGGCACCCTGCGGCTGGACCTTAAGGATAATGACAGTATCAAGGATCTGGCCGGCAACGCCCTGGGCGGAACAGGCATCAATAACGGTAATTACACAGCCGGTCAAAAGTACACACTGGATCGTAACAATAAGTTTGTATCAACCGGAACTTTGGATGGCTGGCTGCTGGAAAGCTCAGAAACCAGCGGGCAGGGCGGTACTATCAAAGCCGCCGGCAATCTGCAGCTGGGTGATGACGCTCTGAACAAGCAGTACCGCTCGTTGTTGTCGTTTGATACCTCCAAATTACCCGCCGGTGCAGTCATCGTCAGGGTGACGCTCAAGCTCAAGAAGGCCAGTTCTGCCGGGCTCGATCCATTTAGCTGGGCTGGCAACAGCTTGCTGGTGGATCTCCGTAAGGGCGGGTTTGGCAAGACGACGGCTCTAGAAATCGGCGATTTCAATGCAGCATCCACGAAGGTTGGGCTTGGGCCAGTGACTGCCGCAGCTTCGGGATGGTATCAGCTGGTCTTCAAAGCAGTTGATTTCACCAACATCAACCGGAGCGGACCAACGCAGCTGCGCCTGGCATTCAAGCTGGATGATAACAATAACAAGAAAGCCGACTACGTCTCTTTCTTCTCCGGCGATTATGTCACCGCCGCCAACCGGCCGGTGCTGATCGTGGAGTACACATTGCCGTAAATCCGGAAAAGCCTGCCCGGTAAAGAATTACCGTTTTAAAAATCCCCTAAAACGATGCCCGGGTCCGGCAGGCTGCTCGGGTATCAGCTTACCAGCAGGGATTATTTCAGGATGTGATTGCCGCAGATCCGGTTGGTTTTTGAAAGCGGCGGGTTCTCTACCAGCACAGCCCGGCAGGCTGTGCCCTGAGCACATCTGACCCTGTTCCTGCGTATTCCGTTGAAATCGTCCACCGATTCCGATTGATTGCGGCCAGCAAGGGGTGAAGCAGGGCTGGTAAAAAGATTATAAATCAAGTGGCCGAAATGAGCGCCGAAGAACGCAACCTGCGCTGGGATTCGCCGGTCAATTGGAGCCGATAGGCGTTATTCACCAGCCTGTCCAAAATGGCATCTCCCAAAGTTGGATCCGGGATGCGCTCGTGCCAGGCTTCAACGGGAACCTGGGTTACCACGATTGTGGATGCGCGGCCATAACGATCATCCAGGATATCGAGCAAATCCTGGGACTGAACAAGGGATAAAGCATCCCTCATCCAATCATCCAGAATGATAAGGTCAAAATGGGCCAGGGCGGCCAGCAGCTTGGGATATGACCCATCAGCATGGGCCAGCTTCAAATCTTGTAGAAATCGTGGCGCTCTGAAATAACGAACGGTATAGTCTGCCCTGCAGGCGGAATGGCCCAGCGCGCATCCGAGAAACGTTTTCCCGGCACCGGTGGGACCGGAGACGATTGTATTGAGATGATTGTCAATCCAGGCACCGTGAGCCAATTCCAGCACGAGATGGCGGTCAATGCCCCGTGTCAGGGCGAAGTCAAAATCTTCCAGAGTCGCATCCAGATGAAAATGGGCTTTCTTCAGACGCCGCCGTAACCGACCGTTGTCTCGCTGGAGGACTTCGAGATCCACCAGAAAAGACAGTCGTTCTTCAAAAGATAATTCTGCATATTTGGAATTGTTGAGTTGTTCTTCTATCCCACGGCGAAAAGCGGGCAGATGCAGCAGGGTCAATTTGTCCATCAAGGGTTGTAACAACATAATTCATTTCTCCTCAGTTGTAATATTCTTTGCCGCGGATGTTGG
>CAYWXS010000180.1:0-9079 GCA_964462245.1 uncultured Anaerolinea sp. | reverse complement strand
GGTACTCAGGCCAAGATCCAGTTGGCCCACTGACGATATCTATCGCCAGCGAAGCATTGGTGCCATCGTACTTCCACAGCTCCGACCCGCTGGTTCCATCATTCGCTGAGAAATAGAGCAAACCGTCGTAAACAGTCAGGTAGGAAGGGCTTGAATCATTTGACCCGCTGTTTATATCCACCGCCAGCGAAGCATCCGTGCCATCGTACTCCCACAACTCCACCCCGCTTATTCCGTCATCGGCTTTGAAAAAGAGTTTGCCGTCGTAGACCGTCAGGTAAGAAGGGTTTGAGCCGTTAGTCCCAACCGTATTAATATTCTCCACCAGCGAAACGCTGGTGCCATCGTACCGCCATAATTCTGCCCCGGTAATTCCGTCATCAGCTGAAAAATAGAGCACGCCGTTGTAAACCGCCAGATGCCCAGGACTTGAACCATTCAACCCTGGGACGATATCCGCCACTTGCTCAAATGCGCTGGCCGCCTTCACAACCTGTGCTGTGATCGCTACCACCAGCAGGATGATCAAGGCGTTGAAAACCCACCTCAAGCTCAAATTGGCGATCCTTGATAAATTCTTTAACTGCATGGGTTCTCCTTCTCGAGACAAAAAAGCAAACAGTGTTCATAAAAAATGAATGGCGCTTAGCGCAGGCCAGAGTATGTCATAAAACGCTTGATCTGTCTTTGGACTTTTATCAAATAAAAAGCACAAATAAAGTCAGGGCATCCTGACTTTATTTGTGCTTCACTTGGAAGGCAATCTGACTGGTTTAGGGTGGATTATTCGGGTTTAGCGGGGCTAGATCTGAAATTGGAAAACTTTTACAGGCCCTGGGGGCTGGTCACGCTGAACCTTAATCGCTGACTCGCTCAGATTCAGCCCAACCGCAATTAAAAAATAGCTCTTGCCACGGGCGATAAATTCAAGGATTTCAATCTACTGTTGAGGCAGACCGTCCGCTCGATGCGACTGGGCAGGCGGCTCTCGCTGGGCTGGTGCTAATGCCTTTGAGCTTAAGCACTGGGCGAGTTGATTAGCCAAAATGTGTCTCAGCCCGGCAAAATGACCATCAATTCCAGGAAAGTTTTGTCGGTTGAGAAATTCTTGAGCAGGCGAATCAATCTCCAACAGCACCAGCTCTGGTTTTTATTGGGAAGGCAGGGTTACCGATTAATGACCATCCCGAGTTATTCCAATGACATCCAGCCCGCGACTGGCCAGAAAATTCACAATCCCCTCTGCAAATAATGGATGGTCATCCAGCCCCGGCACTTTTGACCCCAACTGGTCGTGATATGTACCTTTTTGTTGCAGGCGTGGAAATTTCAACAAAACCTGTGTGCCCTGCTGCACAGCAGAACGAATAACCACCGTTGCACCAACCTGCTGAACCAGTTTGTCAATCATTTCCAGGCCAAAGCCGCCTTGTTCTGACCGTTTATCAAACCCAACCCCATCATCAAAAATCACCACCGCCAGCGCGTATTCATCAAACGAAAAAATGATCTGAACCAGGCTGGCCCGGGCATGCTTGCGGACATTTGCCAAAACTTCCTGGATGATACGCAGCAAACCAGAAAAATTTTCCTGAGACAATAACGAATCAAACGATTCATGCGGCAGGCTCAACTGCACCCGCAAACCAGTGCTGGTTTCAAAATACTTCAGGTACTCTTTCAGCACCACACTAAAACTGCGCCCATCCGCAACCTGAGGTTGGGTGTCCAAAATAAATTGGCGCACATCCTGGCTGGCGCTTTGGGCGATCAGGCTAAGCGATTCGAGGTGCCCAAAGGCAGCGTTATAACTGCCCTGCTCGATCTGATCTCGGATTGATTGAGTAGAGAGAAAGAGATCGCTCAGTACCTCTCCAAGATTACCGAGCACTTCCTGCGCCATGCGCTCGCGTTCTTCAGTGATAGCGGCACGCTGAAAGGCATCTTGAGCCTGTTTTAAGATTGTGATGTCATTTAATATAATAACTTGTCCGCTGGGAACCTGGTGCGTATCATACAGGGTCGAAATTTCTACGGTGCAATGGCGCACTGAACCTGAACTGACCAGGCTGATGCCCACGCTGGAACTGGCGTCGCGTTCTACAATGGCAGCCAGAGCTGGTAAAGCCTGGATGGCAGGCTGCCCAATCAGCTTTTTCGGCTCCTGGCCCAGGAGTCGCTCCGCCGCCAGATTCATATACACCAGTCGATCCTTTTGATCCAGCACCAGGACGACCTCGTCTAACCTTTCCACCACCTGGCGCAAAGCAAACGGCACCAGATCCAGGAGTTGAAAACGGAAAATTCCCAGGGCAAAGAGCACACAGGTGCTTAACAAAATGAAAGTCGGGTCAAGCCAGGTCGGCAGAAGTTTGAGCAGGAAGAACACATTCCCAGCCACAGGAATTAAAATAGAGAAAATCAATAGGATGATCTGGGGGCGATAAAGACCGGTGCTCTGCCAGACTACCTGAACCAGGATTGCCACGCAGAAAAAAATCAACAGATAGGAATAACCAGCCACACCCACCCAAAAATACCAGACCGGGCTGACCTGCAAAAATGGGGAGGTGGGCGAAGTGGCTATCTGCGCATACACCAGGTGATGCCATTCATTGGTCAAAATTAACAGCCATGAAATCAGCGGGATGATGAAAAGCAGGCTGATTCTTTTCCAGTGGAACCATCCAACTGAGCCGTAATAGTCCAGCGCAAACAGCAGCAGGAACACCGGCAGGCTGAGAGCCCCCGGGTATGCCAATTTAAGCCACAATGTTTTAGCCGCGAGATCCACGGAAAGATAGTTTAATGCTGAAAAGAATGACCAGGTTGCCAACGAATAATTGATCAGCGCAAGCAACCTGCCTCCCGACGTTTTGGCAAGGATCGAAGCGAAAAGTGCGACTGCCAGAGCCAGAATGGCTGAAATGGCAGCCAGAATGCCAAAAGTGTTAATCATTAAAAATGGAGGCAAGGTATTACTCATGTGCTATTTCTCCAATTTTCGAAACACCCGACGTGGATTGAGTATGATCCCGAACGGTTTTTACTCTAGATAAAGACAACTTCCCGGCAGCCTCAGCTTGCGCCTTGCTATGCACCTGTTTTTGAAACTGTACGGCAGCTAGCCATTCTTTTTCTTTCCCTTTTGTTTCATTTTATTTCGAAGGAATATCACCAGAAAAATCACTATACCCAATTCGATAATCGTGGAACCAAAACATAGCAAATTACCAGAACCAAACAGCTGCTGCAAATCGAAGGCCTGGGGTTGGGGTGTCTCTGATGTCGAAGCAGGTCCTTCGGCAGTTGGTGATAACGTGGAGTCAGCAGCAGGTTGTTCCACCTCAGTCCCTACACTGACAGTTGGTTGCACCACATCAAAGGGCGTGGGTACGACCGCATCCGCTGCCGTAGCAGAAATGGTGACCTCTGAAGTGGAAAGCGTGGCCGGGATCGGTTCGCCATCGCGGCTGGAAAGCTGCGCAGCGGTTACTTTTATCTGTGTTGAACCTTCTTTTTTCCCTTTCAGGCGCAGGATGAGCAGATTACCGCTGCCGCTTTTTGCCTCGCTCGGGCTGAGTTGGGTGGTAACCAATTTGATCGTTCCAGCCTGCGTATCGACAGAATTTATGACCACCAAACCACTTTCCAGGAAAGAACCCTGGCTGATCTGGATATCTGCGCTTTGGGTGTCGGCATCCATAACTTCAAGATAACCCGGGTCATAGTTAATCAAAATATCATACGCATAAAGACCATTCACGTCCTGAATGTTGACTGCCACCTCACTGATTGCATCCAGAGACACATGCACTTGCCTGGGTTCAAAACCAATGCTGGCCTGGCTGGCCTGGGCTGCTACACTAGAATAAGGGAAAAGTAAGGTCAGGATCAGGAAAATCATCGGCAAAAAAGATTTTATTTTCATAAACAGGTTCCTATATTTGATAATCGATTTCAGAATCATCAGCATCTTCATCCACCCGTTGGCGGCTGAAGATAAACACCAAAAGAATAATGATCAACAGCAGCAAGCCTGCCGGGCAAACATACAGCCAACCTTGAAATTTTGGCTGGGTATCATAAACAGCAACGATTATCTTCGCAATATTTATAACTTCCGGCGAAAGGGTCTCGTTGGCTGCACAATCACATTTTTGGGCAGAAGTGGGGCTGGGGGGTTCGAATGACCCTGAACCCTGGGTCGGCGTTACAGTCGAAAGAGCGGCAAGTGTGGTCGCGCGTATCTCAGCGGTGAGGGCAATACTGGTTTGGGTTTTTTTTATAGCAACCCGGGTGGGATATTGGAGAGTCAATTCTCCCGCACGTAACGTCAAGCCAACGACACGGGTCTGGGTGATCTGAAAAGGATTGAGGGTATTGGTTGGCTGCAGGGTTCGGGTTAGGGTGGAAGTCAGGTATATCCTGGTTAGCGTGGGCGACGAAGTACCGGTGGGAAAACGTGTAGATGTTTCCGAAACGGTGGCGGTTGGGGTGGACGTAGGCTCCGTGGCGGTTGGGGTCGGAGTAGACACCGTCGGAGTTATGGTGGAAGTTGGCACGGTGGGGGTTATAGTGGGAGTTGGCACGGTGGGGGTTGGGGTGGTTGGGCAGGTTGTTCCCGGCCCCGGCTGGGCCACCTGGATCGTTCCATTCTCAACCTGAACGGGTAATAATATGCCCTGATTTGTGGAAAGTTGGGGAGAGGTGAAATTGATGTCAGAGACGCCTGTCGCTAGCGGGGTAAAAAGAATTTCGAGCAAAACACCAGACCCGTTTTTGGGTGCTTGCGGGCGTACCTGGGTGCTGGCATACCGGATTTTTCCGG
The DNA here is from genome assembly GCA_964462245.1 of uncultured Anaerolinea sp. Classification (GTDB taxonomy): domain Bacteria; phylum Chloroflexota; class Anaerolineae; order Anaerolineales; family Villigracilaceae; genus UBA5195. The sequence goes on along the minus strand of CAYWXS010000180.1, from coordinate 4,248 downwards.
TTGCGTTGTCCACACTGTTCAGGATGGTGAACCCTTTTTCCAAAAATGAGCCGTTTTGGATTTGAATGCCCGCCTGGGCTGCATCCATATCCAGAACTTGTAATACAGCCGGATCAAAGTTTATTCTTAAATCGAACCCGTACAGGTCCGTAATATTATTAATCATGATCTTGTAAATACCTTTACAGCCAGGGTAAAGCAGACTATGGGTCGGATTCAGGGTAAGGGTGGCTTCAGTCTGCGCAAACACAGATTGTGACGGCAAATAGAGGATGCTCATCAGGCAAATACAAACCCAGGCGATTAACTTTTTTTCCACAGAAATTCCTGAGTATTTTGCTCGTTGAAGTTTGTAGACATATGTTTTCTGTATTTACTCACCGTATCTTCACTTCGAGACCAAACTAGCTTGATTTTGCCGCGTAGGCGAACATGAATCGATGGTTTGCGCCGCAGGTGGTGTTATGGAGCGCGGAACGTGCTCCATAACACCACAAAAAATCTTTTTGGCTTTTGGGGAGAACTCCCCATGAGTAAATACGTTTTTTCTTATGTGCATTCAGCAGCAAGATCATTTTGGATTTTATTTTTTTAAGGATTTGATAGGACAATAGCGCCCGCTTCTTTTGGGCGGGCGCCATTGTTTTAGCACAGATAGACTCCTACTGTGCTGTCCAGGCCAGGTAGGCAGGCACGTTATCGACGACAACAGTATCGGAAGATGTTGCATCGTAATTGCCACCCATCAAGGCCAGATCATAGATATCAACCTTGCCAGACGAGTTGATATCGGTGAAATCGGTAAATTCGCTTGTTTTACCGTAATCAGCACCGATCAGGGTTGCATCAGAGACGTTAATGACGTCATCATCGTTGGCATCCCCACCTTTTAGTTCCAGTGATTTAATGGTGAAAGCTGTGCTTGAAAAGGTCGCGCTTCTTGCCATGCTCGAGTTGATATCCAGATAGCCATCCTTGACAACGGATACCACATAACTACCAAAGACGACATCTGTCAGTGAAACGTTGTTGGTAATCTGATTACTCGAAGTACCCGTAAATTTTTCCACATCAGTCTGCCACAGCTTAACCACAGCCCCATCACGAGCGACCCGACCCTGCATCGAGATGGTGCCGGTCACAACCTTATAATTCTGGATTACTTCTCCGGTGTCTATATACTGTGAGTTGGGGAAAGAATATTCATAAACCCAGTTGGATGGGCCGTTAGCTTGACTCATGGCGTTTTGGATGGAAGTTCTAATATCATAGGCACCCACCGTCTTGCCCTTAAATGTAACTTGAATAATTTCCTGATCATCACCACTGACGGGTAGATGACCTGCCCCTACACCATGAAACTTGATGATGCCACTTGTATTGGCTGCGCTGGCATCCACGCTTTGTTCGACGGGGAACTTTGAAGAGTCGACATTGCTGCTGACATATTCCAGGGCAGTCTTGTTAAATGTGATGGTTAAGTCTAGACCGAGAACCTGACGTACAGTGGTTATAAATGTATAGGTAATCTGACCATCTTTGGCCACTTTATCCAGACCGAGTGGTTCCGAAAAAGCCATACCGGCATAAGTCCAGGGGGTGTAATAAGCGACGTCAAACCCGGAGACAGCGTCTGCATTGAGTGCCCCAGGCCCTGCCTTGGAATTCCAGGAGTTGTACTTAATACTGAAAGTACTGCCGCTGGGTGCCAGGATACCAAAACCGGTATTGTGTGTAAAATTATTGCCCTGGATATCGATCACACCGGTGGGGCTATCCATAAAGTTGATGCCATTTACATAAGTTGTAAACCAGGAATTCACCACCTGGATATTGTAATTGCTGCCATCGAAGCGGATACCGTCCGAGGTACTCCCAATAATGACACCTGGTCCCTGAAATATCAACCCGTCCACCACGATATCATGCACACCGCTGGCGACTTCCAATCCAATCACATCTCCAGCTGTTTCAAGCATCTGGCATTTAGCCATGCCTGGGTTGACCGAGGTCAGCCGGTTGAAGTTCGTTGTAATGAGAAAACAACCCTCGCCGAAATTATTAAGCAGAACCCCATCCTCGAAGTAGAAAGATAAGCTTTTCCCGGTCCAGGTCCAGGGTGCGTTCAACGTGTTAGCATAAGCACTTCCAGTGTACTCGTAGACCCGGATAATGTCGCCATCGACAGCAGTGGTAATCGCTTTTTGGATGGTGGCGAAAGGACACACTTCGGCTGAAACAGCTGTTGCAGATCTGCCATCGCAGGTTGTATCATTGGCACCAATGACGCTGGCAGCAACATAATAGGTAATGCTGGCGGCCCGGGCAGTTTGGACAGGCAGCATTGAGAGCGCCAGCCCTAAAATGAATAAAGCACTGACAAAGATGCGGACGTTTTTGTTGTACAACATGATGATTCTCCTTTTTTATTACTTTTGTTTGATTTACTCTTTGCCCGATACGCAGGCAGAAGCAGAAGTGTCATTATCGCGGGTATCCAGCCGGGCTTCGTCAAGGCTGCCGGGCACAATATTTATTCACTGTGCCCTGGTCTTTTTCAACCATTACCGATCCTGGATCGACGAACCAGCACTGCATGCTTCGGTCATTTTGAAGTATTACACAATCACGGCTGTTTGTCTTTGGACTTTGGTCAAATAAAAAGCACAAATAAAGTCAGGGCATCCTGACTTTATTTGTGCTGCACATGGAAGGCAATCTGGCTGGTTTAGGGTGGATTATTCGGATTTAACGGGGCTGGATCTACGGTTGGGCGCTAACCCAATTTTGATCGCATACGCAATCAGTTCAGACCGATTGGGCATCTTTAACATGGTCTGAATGCGGTCGCTATGGTACTTAATGGATGACTCGCTCAGGCTCAGCTCAGCCCCAATTTCTTTGTAGATCTTACCCTGGGCGAGTAATACCAGGATTTCTATCTGCTGTGGAGATAAGCCTGCCGCCTGAAGCGACTGGACAGCCTGCTCCCGCTGGGCTTGCCCCAATTCGTTTGAGCTTAAGCGCCGGGCCAATTGATTAGCCAGACCGGGCGCAAAATAAGTCTCACCCCGGCGAATGGACAGCAAGGCTTGAAAAATCTCTTCAGATAATTGATTCTTGAGCAGGAATCCCGTAGCACCAAAGCGCAGGGATTCAACCAGCGCCTCATCATCTGCCTGCATACTTAACATGACCACTTGTGAAGCCGGGGAGTTTTCTTTGATCGATTGGATGATCTGCGGCCCGCTCGGGTGCGGCAAATTCGCATCCAACAGCACAAGGTCAGGATTTAAGTCAGTTGCCAGGCTAAGTGCTTCGTCAGCATCGCAGGTTATTCCAACAACATCCAAACCGCGACTGGTCAGAAAATTCGCAAGCCCCTCTGAAAATAATGGGAGATCATCCACCACCAGCACTCTCAGCCCCAACAAGTTGTGATTTGGCCTTATTTGTTGCAGGCGCGGAATTTTCAACAAAACCTGTGTGCCCTGCTGCAAAGCCGAGCGGATGACCACCACGGCGCCAACCTGCTGTGCCAGTTTGCGAATCATTTCCTGGCCGTTACCGCCCCGCTCTGACTGTTCTTCGAAACCAGCCCCATCATCCGAGACAACCACCCCCAGGCTATGCTCCTCAACCGAAAAAATGATCTGAACCAGGTTAGCCTGAGCATATTTGCGGGCATTTGCCAAAACTTCCTGGATGATGCGCAACAAACCATAATAATTTTCCTGAGACAATAATGCATCAATCGATTCATCCGGCAGGCTCAACCGCACCCGCAGCCCCGTAATGGTTTCAAAATTCTCCAGGTAGTACTTCAGCACAGTGCTAAAGCTGCGCACATCCGCCGCCTGAATATGCGTATCCAGAATAAATTGGCGCACATCCTGGCTGGCACTTTGGGCGATCAGGCTGAGCGATTGGAGTTGACCCAGAGCAGCGGTGTAACTGCCCTGCTCAATCTGATCGCGGACGGACTGGGTATTGAGCAGGAAATAGCTCAGCACCTGACCAAGATTTTCGTGCAATTCCTGCGCCATGCGCTCGCGTTCTCCCGCGATCGCCGCACGCTGAAAGACATCCTGAGCCTGCTTTAAGAGGGTGATGTCGTGCAAAATAACAACCTGCCCGCTGGGAGCCAGGCGCGTATCATACAGTGGTGAAACTTCGACGGTGTAATGGCGCAATGTGTGCACGCAAATGTTGTCAAATAAATGGAACCCCGGTAGGATAAGGTCTGCG
>CAYWXS010000179.1:0-9096 GCA_964462245.1 uncultured Anaerolinea sp. | reverse complement strand
GGCCGGGGGGATAGGTCTAAATGCCAATAGCAGGTTATGCTCCATTGCGTTGTTTCCTTAATGGTTTTCTCCGTGCCTTCCATGGTGAAAACATTTCGCAATGCACTCACCTTACCTGTTTTGTATCGTAGCAAGCGCTTGTTGTTCCTCAAAATCCAAAACTTTACCCAAATCCAGCAGAATGATCAGCCGGTTCTCAATCCGCACAATCCCTTTAAGAAAAGCCGAATTTACCGAACTGACCGTAACCGGAATGGCCTCAATCGCATCATCCGGAACGCTCAAGACCTCCGAAACCCCATCCACCACAGCCCCCACCTTGAGTTTATTCATGGTCACGATGATGATGCGGGTCTGCTTTGTTTCTTGCTGAGGCTCCAGCCCGAAGCGGGTCCGTAAGTCTATAACTGGCAGTACTGATCCGCGCAGGTTTGTGACCCCTTTGATAAATTCCTTGGCATGCGGAAGTTTGGTGATGTTCTGCATCTTGATGATGCTTTCCACCGCCGCAATATTAATCCCGTATGATTCGCCCGCCACATCAAAAACTACCAGTTGTTGTTCCATGAATATTTCTCCATTTTGGTGGTCTGCGGTTTCCCACAGCCGGATTACTTAAGTTTGAACTGTGAAACTACCTGTTGCAAATTATATGCCAACTTCTTCAGAGCATTGGCTGAATTGGAGACATCAATTACCTGACTGGAGACCTCTTCAGTCGAGGCCGCCACGATTTCGATGGCTGCATTATTCTCTTCGCTGACACTGGCAATGTTCTCAATCGAATGCGAAAGCTGATTGGAGCTGGCGGCCATTTGTTCGGTCGCCGCGGTATTTTCTTCAATCACAGCCGAAACTGCATCCACAGCACCTACCAACTCCCCAGCCGCTTTACTCATAATCGCCGCGGCATTTCCAGCCTCTTCAGCTTGTTTGTAAACCGATTCTACTGCATCCAGAATGTTCTTGAGTACTTCCCCGGATAAATTGGCGCGCAATACACCCGATTCCACCTCGCCCGCCGATTCCTGCATGGCACGCACTGCCTCATCCACAGTTTTTTGAATGCCCTTGATCAGTCCGGCAATTTGCTTGGTCGCCAGGCTGGAGCGTTCCGCCAGCTTGCGAACTTCATCGGCAACGACTGCAAAGCCCTTGCCCTCTGCACCAGCGCGAGCTGCTTCAATCGCTGCGTTTAATGCCAGCAGGTTGGTTTGGCTGGCGATATCTTCGATCGTCTCCACAATCGCGCCGATCTCTTCTGAGCGCGTCCCCATCTCCTGTACTTTTTCAGCTGAGAACCCGACCTTCTTGCGGATAGTTTCCATACCGGCGATGGTTTCTTGCACCGTTTTGGTTCCATTACGTGAGAAGTTTGCAGCATCCGCCGAATCCTGGGTCACTGTCTGAACGTTGTTGGAGACTTGTTGGATCGCCTGGCTGATGCGCGTAGTCACAGATGCAGCTTTGTTGACGGCACCCGACTGTTCCTGCGCTCCCCGGGCCACACCATCAATCGCACGGCTCAGTTGTTCGACTGAAGTGGCAGTTTTTGTCACCGCTTCAGTTTGTTGGGTGATGCCCTGCGATACCTGTTGAATTGTGACTGCAATCTGGTGACTGGCTTCCCCGCTTTGGCTGGATGATTCGGCCAATTTTTCCGAGGCTTTCGTCAAGTTAGCCGCACTTTCATTCACCATGCTGATCAATAACTGCAGGCTCGCTAACATCTTCGAGAAGGAAATTCCCAGCTCGTCCTTGTCTCCACGAGTTGCGACCTCAACCGTCAGATCACCAGATGCAATTTTATCGGCGACACTCGCCATTTCCTGCAGATAAACTACTGTACTATCAAAACCTTTGCCCGCAACGCCCAGTTCATCCGTTCGCTGCAGCATATCAGTTCGAATCTGGTCGCTGATATCCCATTTCAAATTACCCTGACGCAGATTGTCCAGCCCGGAGGCTATCGCGATTACTGGTGTCCGAATGTTATTAGTAATCAGAAAACCCAATGCGGCTGCCAGGATTATCCCCAAAAAACCTGCTGCAAACAAACGAATTGTAGAATTCGTGTAGGTGGTGGTACTTTTTTCCTGTGCCTGGTGCGCTAAGCTTTGCAGGGTGGCCACCAACTGATTAATCGATGCTTCCAATTCTTGCTGGCTCGCAAGTGCATCTCCACCCACTATCCGGTGCAAGGCATCCTTGGCTTGGTTATTCTTGGCCTTTGTTAAAAGATCCGAAACAATTCCTTGATATTTTTTCCAGGCTGTATCGAATGTATTCAGTGCAGTCAATTCTTCACTCGACAGGTTGGGACTGTTGCGATACGAAGCCATGATTTGATTGACGCGAATTACTTCCTGTGAGATCGATTGCTCAACCTGAGTATGTTGAGTCATGATCACATCTGCTGGGTGGCAGCTTGAGCAGTCTTGTCCAGCTGCCATGTTGGAGGTGGAGCGTCCGTGTTGTGTATCTGCGGCTTGTTTGGCATGACACGCCAGGCACCGTTTGGCATCACTCGCTGATTGACCAGTTTGAACATAGTGCGTGCTACTGGCGGCTACCTTATCAGAATGGCACGTATTACATTTAGGAGCGCCCGCGCTGTCAACCGTCTCTATTTTGGGCTGAGGAATTTGAATATAGAGTTGTAAATTACTCTTTATCAGGCCAACCAGTGCCCTGGCCTCTCCCAGGTCCTGGATTGGGACAGTGTGATCAAAATACAGGCTATCTACTTCACCATTGATAAGCCCCAGCCCTGAAAAGCTGATCATGATTGAAGCGGCTAATATCATAACGATAATGATAAAACTCCCGCCCAATTTTATGCCGATGGGTAATCTACTTATAAAACGATTCATATATGGCTACCTTATGCTGTGTGAATAGGCAGTGTTTATTTAAGTTTAAACCTTGCTACAACCTGTTTCAGGTTCTGCGCCATTTTACTCAATTCCGTGGCCGATATGGATACATTGTGAACTTTGGCAGAGACTTCCTCAATCGCAGCATAGACTTCTTCCGAGGCTGCACTGTTTTCTTCACTGACACTTGAAATGTTTTCAATCGCATGCGTCAATTCATTTGAGTTGGCTGCCATCTCTTCTGTGGCGGCTGTATTTTGTTCAATTACTGCTGAAACCGAGTCAACCGAACTTACCAGTTCGGTCGCGGCTGCACTTACTTTTGCGGCTGCCGCACCTGCTTCTTCCGCTTGCTTATGAACCGATTCTGATGCGTTCAAGATATTCGTGAGTACATCGCCCGATGAGTTGGCACGCTGCACACCCGCTTCCACTTCTCCAGCCGATTCTTTCATAGCCGCCACAGCTTCGGTGACAGTTTTTTGTATACCTTTAATTAAACCCGCAATTTCTTTGGTCGCCAGGCTGGAACGTTCGGCCAGTTTGCGGACTTCATCTGCCACAACTGCAAAGCCCTTGCCTTGTTCGCCTGCCCGTGCAGCTTCGATCGCGGCGTTTAGCGCCAGCAGGTTGGTTTGACTGGCGATATCTTCGATCGTCTCGACGATCGCTCCAATTTCTTCCGAACGCGCGCCCATCTGTTCAACTTTTGCGGCCGAAAAACCCACCTTGGTCCGGATGGTTTCCATACCTGCAATAGTTTCGCGTACCGTTTTAGCGCCATCCCGTGAATACCGCGTAGCTTCAATTGAATCCTGGGTCACAGAACTGGCATTATTGCTTACCTGCTGAATATCCTGGTTGATCCGCATTACCACCTGGGATACCCGGCTAATGGCCGAGGATTGTTCCTGGGCTCCACGGGCCACCCCATTGATTGCCCGGCTCATTTGCTCCACCGAGCCAGTCGTCTGTGTGATCGAGTCTGTCTGTTGGTTAATCCCTTGAGACATTTGACGAATGGTAATTGCGATCTGTTTGGTGGTGGTTTCAGATTGCGCTGACGATGTTTCCATTTGTCCGACCGCACTCAGTATGGTCTGCGCGGTCGCGTCTACCATGCCTATGTTGTTTTGTAGGTTTTCCACCATGTGAGCAAAGGCATTCCCTAATACATCCTTATCGGATTGGGGCTGAACGTTCTTGGATAAATCACCGCTTGCCACATGTTGGGCAACGACCGCCATGTTATTTAAGTAAACTACCATGTGGTTAAAGGATGTAATAGTTTGTCCAATTTCATCCTGGTCTTGCGCCTGCAGGGTAATCGACAGGTCTCCCGTTGCTATTTGATCGGCTGCTTTGCTGATACTCAAAATAGGGCGGGTTAGCCGGTTGGTAACAAACCAGACCAGTGCGGTCAACAGCAGAACGCCCAATACGCCTAAAAGAATCAGTGTCAGGCGCAAGCTCAGCATGCCTGCCAGCATTTCTGAATCTGGGGCCACAATCACCAATCCCCAATTTCCGGTTTTTACCGGTTCGTAAAACATGGTGACAGGCGCGTTGCCAAAAGGATCATTAGTTTTAATAAAACCACTTTTCCCAGCCTGGATATCTTTTACGACTATTCCCAGTTGATTATCTGATTTTTCTTTGCCAAGCTCTGCCAATGTTTTTGCGCCAATCAGTGCCTTATCTGGGGCAGAAACAAAAATGCCCGAATTGCTGATTAGAAATGCGTAGCCCGTTTTAAATATTTTGATTTTGCTAACTTCTGCGTCCAGGTTATTCAGCGAAACATCCACACCCGTGATCCCCAGGAATTTTCCCGCAGGGTCTGTGATGGGCGAGATATAGCTGGTCATCAGGACCCCTTCATATAAATACGGCTCAATCACACTATTCGCCAGAGTCTTTTTGGGGACCAGGTAATAATCGGAGGTTTCATAGTCCAGCAGCGGATCCAGCGTGATCTTCCCTGTCAGTCGATTCCAGTAAGGAATAAAGCGTCCAGTGCCATCCGAGCCGCTTGTGTTTACGTATTTAGCATCCTTGCCATCAAAGGCATTCGGTTCATACCCAACATACGTCCCCAGTATCCCTGGATTTTTTTCCACCAGACTCTTCAATACACCCAGAATTTCATCTCGATTGGCACCCTTGTAACCAGCCAGAATATTGCTCATGGTTTGGCCAATTTCCTGGTCCGAACTGATCTTTATATCAAACTGGTTGGCGTAATTTGCAGCCATTTGCCCAGCAGTTTCATTTGACATTTTTTGTTCAGTAGTCCCAGCCATGATGATGGAAGTAATGGTAAACGCAGAAAAAATTATGAGAACAACGGGGATAATCTGAACAATCATTTTTTGAGTAAGCGAGTGTTTCATTTAAAATAGCTCCCTGGGCCGTAAAGATAGTTACTCGAACAATTTCAAAGCGAAAATTTGCTGGTTATGCCAAAAAAGCAAATGAGCAATAATTGCGCAATTTGCCAGGGTAAAGATTATAACTTTTCAAAAAAAACGGTCATTCGTAGTACAAAAGACATCCAAAGCAAATTAATTGTAGTAATACAATATTAAACCTTATCGGTCCCCTGACCTGTAAAAATAAGCTAAAAATCGCCAAAAAAATAACTAAAGGATTTCACCCCCTTACCTTTGAATTGTGACTATTCACCAGAGTCGCAATTTCGCATATTAAAAAATTGCGGATTTACCCCGCACCCTGGACCTGTTTCAAACACCGCAACTCGCTGATTTACCCTGCACCCTGGGTTTTTCAGGCTACGCAACTCAATGGGTTTGCCCCGCACGTTGACCTGTTCCGACTACCCCAACTCGCTGATTTACCCAGCACCCTGGGCTTTTTCAGGCTACGCAACTCAATGGTTTGCCCCGCACATGGTTATTTTCGGGTGATCTTCCCGAAAATAACCATACCCCCCCTTACTTGGCAAATTGAAGTTCCTCAATAAACGCGGGCAGCGAAAGATTATAAGCCTTACAGGCACTTTCCAGATTACAAAAAGATGCCATAATACACCCAACACAATTCATATTCTTTTCAAGAAACAAATGGATTGTGCTCGGCGAGTCGTGCAAGATTTCGGCAATAACGGATTGGGATGAAAGAGAAGGGTTTTTCATGGCACGGTTGCAAGAGAGGCTGCCTCAAAAAGGCAGCCTCTCTAAGATTTTACTCAGTGCCCGCTGCCGGCAGTTACCACGCCATCGAATACATCCGGGTTGGGCAGCCCCTCAACATACAGGTATCCAGCCAGACCGCGCTGCAAGCGGGAAAGAGCGTGGTCCACCAGCACATAGCGCCCAGGGACTTCCAGTTTCAATTCCACCATCGTTGCTCCGCCGGGTGGGACCAGCGTGGTTTGTACATCAGTGAGTGGCTTGGATGTCAGCGAAGCCTGATCATAGACCCGGTCAAAAATTTCGCCGATGATATGGAAGGAAGAAATAAAGTTGGGCCCACCCACGCCAAAGAAAACGCGAATGGTTTCGCCTGTTTTGGCACGCAGGGCATGCAGGTCACTTGCCAAAGCCATCGCCGCACCGTTGAAGACGAAATATTCAGGTTTTTCGTCCATCAGTTTCTGTGTGTCCACACTCAGAGCGCCAGCTGTCCCAAAAGGTTGAGCAGTATAAAGTTCACCCTGCATAATGTAAAACTCATGATCAACATGGGACAGTCCACCGGCTGGTTCCACCAAAATCATTCCGTACATGCCGTTTGAAATGTGCAGGGCTACCATAGGCGTGGCGCAATGATACACAAATAGGCCCGGGTTGAGTGCCTTGAAGGTGAACATCGTTTCCGTCCCGGCTTTGGTCTGTGTGGCAACTGCGCCGCCACCCGGACCAGTTACGGCATGGAAATCTACTGAATGCATCATACTGCTGCTGAGATTATTTTTCAGGTGAACCTCAACCGTATCGCCCACGCGCACCCGTACAAAAGGTCCGGGGATCTTGCCATTAAATGTCCAGTAGCTAAAAGTTGTGCCATCGGCCAATTTTCCTGAAACTTCGATCGTTTCCAGGTCAACCCGCACCTTTTCGGCAGTCCTGTTGCCAATATCAGCCGGCAGGTCGGTTGGGTCGCGAGTAATATCCACGGCATTTGCGTCTGCCGCGCCGGGCATGCTCATTGCGCTCATTGGGGCGTCGGCCACTTTACCGCCGCTGCTGGCACTCGCGCTGTTGGCTCCAGATCCAACGATCAGCTTGCCTTCCATCCCAGCCTGACGGTGACCGGGTAAGGTACAGTAATAAACGCTGGTGCCTTCCTGGGCTGCTGTGAATTCAAGCACGACGGTGTTATTTGTACTCGAAACGCGCTCAGATTTGGAGTTTGCGCTTTCGAATAAAATATCATGTTCTGAACCATCTCCACTCACAAGCGTAATTTTCACCTGGTCGCCCGGGTTAGCCTTCAGATCCGGGTTCATTTTGCCTTCAATCTCGCCGCCTTTGCCAATGAAAACCATCTTGCCATCCATCAAACCGGTTTCCAGATTGTATTCCAGTGTCACGCCGCTGGCTTTGATTGCGCTGACCTGTTCTGGTATGGCCTGGGTCGGCAGCGTATTCTGCGTAATCGAGGGATCACCTGCGCCAAATATTAATTCTCCGCGCATCCCCAGTTTTTCATGCGAGCTATCAATATATTTAACCAGGCTGGTATTTACTGGCGCTATAAAAGTGATGGTTGTGATTTCACCTTTTTTGTGAATGCTGGTGGAAGTAATATTCAATTCCGGCAGCACAATATTATGCTCCCCTTCGCCCCCGTTGATCAGGGTGATCGAAATCATTTCGCCGGGTTTGGCATGCAGAACCGGGTTGCTCAGTCCGGCAATACTGTTATTCACACCCAGGAAAACAAAATTCCCATCCTTCAAGCTGGTGGTCAGTATATATTCAGTATCCACCACTGGCGCGGTCTGTGGGGCGCACGCAAATAACAGGTTGCTGACCAATAAAATAATCAGAAGTGCGTAAACCTTTTTCATATAATGCTCCTTGAGAATCATCCTTGATGATGCCATGGAGCAATGGTACGACTACCACCCGGGTCTGTCTTTGCGCTGGCGCAAAGAGTTGGAGTATTCCCCTCAATTAAGTAGAAATTACAAATTGTTGAACGCTTTTACCCTATTTCACCAGGTCATCAGCGATGCGAACAAGACTGTGGGGATCATGCAGGAGTACCCGCTCGCGTCCGGCGCTTAAGAAACCCTGGCGTTCCCAAATTTTTAGAGTACGGCTGACGGTAAAGAGGGTTGTGCCTGTCATTTCTGCCACATCCTGGCGGCTGAGCGGCATATCAATCAGAATCCCACCTTCCACTTTTTTGCCGGTTTGTGCCGCCAGTTTGAGCAGCGTCCGTGCAATACGTTGTTCAGCTTTTTCACTGGTCAAAGCGCTTTCGCGATCCTGAAGTTCAGTGATATAGCCGTGCATCAACTTCATCACATTCAGCGAAACGGTTGGATCCTTCGAAACGATTCCTCGCAAAGATTTGGTGTCCCAGGCCAGGGCAATACTGTTTTCGTCCGCCTGGGCACTGGCTGGATATCCGTCATCCGGGCCAAGTAAAGCTACCGCTCCATATGTTTGCCCGGGCGTAATCATGCGCAGTGTAATTTGCTGTCCGTTGGGTGTCACTTGCAGCATTTTGACCCTGCCCTGCACCAGAACATAAGCATGCGTGGCTGCGTCGCCCTGCATAAAGAAGTAACCATCCTCTTCAATCGATCTTCGCACACCGCTGGCAATCACAGTTGCCAGTTGGTCCGCCCTGATATCTTGAAACAGGCTGGATTTGCGTACTATTTCGATCGTTCCGGGTTCCATTATGTTATTGTACATCACAATGTGGATGAAATTTGTAAATATTCTGGACCTTTCTCCATGGGTTCAAAGAAGGGTTTCCACTAAAATAATATCTTCTTCGCGCCTTTGCGCCTCTGCGCGAACTTATCTTTTGATGGGGAAGTTGGAATCGAAAACTGCTCCTAAAAATAGTAGAAATTGCGATAACATAAGGGCTCACGCATTTAAACGGAACTTGGCAACCGTTCACGCTCGTCCCCGGATTGGAAAACTCCACCCTGGGAGTATTCCAATCCGCAGCTTGCGTGTAGGTGTCATTGCGAGGAGCGTGCTCTCCGCGACGTGGCAATCTTCCTTCATGT
>CAYWXS010000178.1:530-9280 GCA_964462245.1 uncultured Anaerolinea sp. | reverse complement strand
GAGCGAGGTATCCCAAACTATAATTTTGGGATACCTCGCTCGTTTTCGTTTAACAACATATCCGGAGCTACATCCATCCATCGATACAAGGGGCGCGTGCCACGCGCCCTTCATATAATAAGATAAGAGAATCCGATCAGCAAGTCGGGGTGGACACCACGCTTTGCAGCCCGTATTTTACGTAATCAGTATTTACTCACGCGGAGTTCTCCCCAAAACACCACCTGCGGAGCAAACCATCGATTCATGTTCGCCTACACGGAAAAATCAAGATGGTTTGGTCTCGAAGTGAAAATCCGGTGAGTAAATACCTTAATCAGAGGAATATAGGAACTTTCAGGCAATTAATTACCGTACAAATACGGTAACCATGTTAGACAGGGTATGGAATACTATAAGCAAGCTATATTCCGAGGAGATCATAATGATGACGATGGAAATGAATGAAAAACAAGTTAAAAGCACCCCCAGTCCCCTCTCATCGGTTGCTACTGTGATTTCAATGCCGCCAATTCGAGTCATGATCGTTGATGATTCCGTTTTTATGCGCCAGCTCCTGAAAAAGTTATTGGAACATGACGCAGGCATCACCGTGATCGAGGCCACTTACAGCAGCAACGATGTGCTTGCCAGGGTAAAAGCCCTCCGTCCAGATGTGCTTATGTTGTCTACGAAAATTCCTGTCATGCAGGGGCTGACCACCCTGGCACAGATCATGTCCGAGTGTCCGACGGCGACGGTCATGTTCAGTTCCAATACTGCGGAAGGTGCGCTGACTACATTTGAGGCTCTCGAGCTTGGCGCAGTTGATTATTTTTTCAAACCAGATGGTACGGTGGATAGCGACCTGGTTGAATATGGTGCGGAACTCATCTCAAAAATTCGCACAAGTTCAGGCGTGCGTCTTAGCCGGTTAGCCAGATTAAACTGTGGGCTGCAGACTTACCCGGTCATACGCAGCCAGCAGATTCCAGGTTTCCCCTGGGGTGGAAGTGACATTCCGGTGGTGGTAATGGGTGCTTCTGCGGGTGGGCCGCGCACCCTTTTGGAAATCATACCTCAAATTCCTTTTGATTTTCCCGCCCCGATTGTGATTATGCAGGATATGTCTGCTAATTTCACATCATCCTTTGCCAACCGGTTGGACGTTGAGAGCCAGATTCGAGTCAAAGAAGCCGCACAGGGTGAGACATTGGCCCCGGGCTGTGCCTACATTGCACCCGGTGGGTTTCAATTACGCCTGAATCGGCGTACAACGGGCAAGGGTATCAAAGTTCACCTGAGTGAGAAAAATAACACACTGGCCAGACCTTCTTCAGTGAATGGGCTGTTCCAATCAGTAGCCCAAATTTATGGGCTGCACGCTGTCGGGGTCTTATTATCGGGTAGTGGCGAAGATGGCGTGGATGGCATGCTGGCTATTCATAATGCAGGCGGGTCTACGATTGCTGAATCTGAGGAAACAGCGATTGTTTTTGGGCTGCCTGGTCTGGCCATTGAACGCGGTGGCGCTTCGATGGTTCTGCCCTCTCAAAAAATCGCTGAACAGATGCAAATCGAAGTTGGCAGGTTGATTAATAATGGATAACGCGCTGGATTTTGACACCCGTGATACGCAGATAAGAGAGAGAAATCGTTGTGCCACCCTCTCCCGATTTGATTTTTGCGATGATATTAGTGCTTTGACCAGTGTAGCTAATTTCCTGGGCAATTCTGCCCCGGCGGTTTGCGAATCGGCAGTGGATGCCCTCGTCCGCTGTGGAAATTTGGTGGCGGCTCAGGCGGCGGCTGTGCATATCCATTCCAAGCTGCAATCTGAGCGTGGTTATGCCATGAAAGTACTTTCCAGCCTGGGTGAGCATGCTCTGATGGAACTGACCAGCTTGCTTCAGGATGTTGATCCGGAAATTCGTGAATTTGCAATGGTCACACTGCTCAGTCTCCCCAAAAAAAAATCTGCCGATCTTTTGTTTTCAGCTTTGCAGGCTGAGGCGCAAACTGTGTCCGTCGCTGCAGCTGCAGCGCTTGGGAGGCTGGCCCAGCAGCAGACGGCTGAACCATTATTTCAAGCCGTTCAGGAAGCATCTGGCAGGATTGGACCGGCCATTTTGACAGCCCTGGAAACCATGGGGGGCAGCGCTGCCCTGGCTGTCATCACTCAAAATTCGTACAAGATGAATGATTCTGAATTGTGCATCGCTGTCCAGGCAGTGGGTTTCATTGGTGCAAGTGACCCAACTTTGGCCTGGAGTTTCCTGGCGGACTGCTGTGGGTCACCAAATATATTTGTTCAAAACACTATATTTGCTGCCACCAGTAATTTACTTACCGCTGAACTCAAGTTCCCGGAAAGTTACCGGCAGGCCTTTTCTAAAATGCTGGAGAGCAGAATCCAGGATCGTAATCCGGATATTCGGCTGGTCGTGCAGGGTTTAACAGCCTCCAGTGATCCGAAAGTAGTTCAGAGGCTGTGTTTGTTTTTGGCAAATACTTTGGATCGTGAAGCCAGAGATGCGGTCTTATTGGATTTGCTGAAGAGCGGTCTTTGCAACCCGGTTAGTCTGGTACGTCTTGCAAAAGGTCAACTGGTTTCAGATGCTGTGCGGCTGTTGGCGCTTCAAACATTGGTTAAAAACTTTGATCCGTCCACACCTTTGCCAGTCGGGATTGAGCAGGATCTGGAGCAGATCATCAAAGATAGTGGGCATGAATTAATTTTCATCACGACCATGTGTGCCTTGCTGTGCGTTTCGCCTTCTAAGGGTATCCCGTTGATCGTCTCATTTTATAAGAATGCGACAAATGCACAGAAGGAAAACCTCATGCAAGCCTTATCCGCATGCCGGCCGAATGAGTTGACCTTGCTTATGATCGATGGGTATGAAGACCGGCAGCTGCGGCTGTCCTTGTTGGAGCTATTTCAATTGGAAGAAAACCGCACATTTTTTGGCAGCTCAGTTTATGGACAGATGCTCTTGACTGCCAGCCTGGGCGACGAAGATTGGATGATTCGTTCCAATATCGTCAACCTCCTGGCTCATTCCAGATCGGTCTGGGCATTTAATCTGATGCGCCACGCCTGTTTTGATCTGGACGCCCGGGTGCGCTACCGGGCTGTGGATGCAGTATTAAAGGTGGATGTTGAAAAAATCGATCCAAGCTGGTTGGAAGGTTATCGAATTGACGAGAGTATTCCTATCCAAAAGCTGGTGAATGATTACCTGGGAAATGTGGCGCATCGGATGTGAGATGACAAGTACCTTGTTTTCTAGCGTGGGTTCATTTAATCGAGCCCTGAAAGGCAGGCAGAAATGCACCGAATTATAAACCTTCCAAAAATTGCTTCCTCAAAAAAAATTGGATTCTGGGGCCCGATTCTTTTGACTGTGTTCATATTTTCAATCGCATGTCTTTTTGCGTATCAGCTAAAACAGCAGAATGACCGTGCCACCTTACTTGCAGTTTCAGATGCAAATGCCTGGTTGGCAGCACGTATCGAGCAGGATCTGTTGCTGCGCGGTTCGATGTTGCAAAGTCTTACGCATGATTGGGATATTTACGGCGGTTTCAACCCGACAGAATTCACGGAAGAGAGTCAGGATCAATTCGGTCTCCTGCCTGGTTTCGGAGCCTTCGGGTGGTTGGATGGCAACCAGCAGTTGCATTGGGTCTTTCCTTTAAGTACCAGTCAGGAACATAAAAATCAGTATCTATCGCTTGATAATAAAATTCAACTGGAGATAGCGCTCGGGTTGAGCAGCGCCAGGCAGAACCAAAGTGTGCGGGCTCTCAATATTTCTGCCGTGGCAGGCGATGGCCTGCTTTTGGTCCGTCCAATGTTTGTTCAGGCTCGGCCGATCGGCTATTTATTGGCGGTTGTTCAATATGATGTTTGGGCCAGGTATATTCTGAAGGCGCGACAGCCCGAAGAAACGTTGAGTAGTGTGTTCTCTTCCATTGCTGTCAATGGTGTCCAGGTGTACCCAAGTGCGGGCACGATGTACCCAAGTGCGGGCACGATGTACCCAAAAGCGGGCACGATGTACCCAAAAGCGGGCACGGTCCACCCGAACGTGGGTACGGTGGTTCAGCAGGTGGGTCTGGGTGACAATGTAGACCAGATGGGCATGTTTGGGGCCAGCCGCGTGCTGGATTTTCTGGATCAGCACTTTGCGATCCAATCCCAGGTTGATAGGATAGCTACCGAACGTGCCAACAGTTTTTTGCCTGGATTGATTCTGCTGCATGGTCTTTTTATATCTGTGTTGGTTGCCCTGGCGGGAATTTGGGGCTCGCGACAGTACCGGCTGAGAGTGGAGCTCGAGGGACAAAAGCAGAAGAGGGTCGAAGCGGAACTCAAGCAGGCCCAGTTAAGCTTTGAACTGGCCGCCATGGTCGATGGAATTGGTACCTGGCGCTGGGATATGCTCACCAACACAACTACCTGGAGTGACCGGGTCTATGCCCTCTTCGATGTTTCCCCCGATTTTGCCTTGACCAATGATACCTGGAGCAGTGTTGTTCATCCTGCCGATCGCGGGGTTGCTATCGCTCTGTTTGAGGATTACGTCAATGCTGGCAGGTCCGTCTTTAATACTGAATATAGGGTCCTCTCAAAATCTGGTGAAACCCGCCATATTGCTGAAATGGCCATGCTGGAAAAAGACAGCAGCGGCAGGACAGTCTGCATGAACGGTATCAGTTGGGATGTAACCGAACGCAAGCAGGATCAAGCCAACCTGGATCGCCGCATAAGTGATTTAAATTGCATCAAACGGGTGAGCCGACTTTCCACCAACCTGATTATCAATACGGATGATTTTTATCAGCAGGTGTTGGGACTGGTGTTGGATGCGCTGGAATTTCCACTGGCTGGCGTGGCGCAGGTTGAATTGGGTGGAAGGCAATACCAGACGGCTGATTTCATGGGTGAGCTGCCCAATAAGCTTATGGCAGATATCCTGGTTAATGGCCGGAATTGTGGGCAAATCTGTGTATATTATCCTTTGGAAAATCACTTTCAGCTGCCCGGAGACCAGGTTTTATTGGAATCCATCGCTAATCTGCTCGGAATCAGGTTTGGAGCCTATAAAAACGATGATCTGGTCCGAACCCTTAGCCAGTCAGCAGAGCAAAGTCCTTTATCGATCATCATTACAGATTTGGCCGGGAATATCGAATATGTTAACCCACAGTTCAGTATGCTGACTGGTTACAGCCTGGCCGAAGTACTTGGGAAAAACCCGCGCTTTTTGAAGAGCGGCTTGCTTGACCAGGAGCAGGTATATAAAAGATTGTGGGCAACTATTCTCGCGGGTGAAACCTGGGAGGGAGAATTTCGCAATCGCAAAAAGAATGGGGAATATTACTGGGAACGGGCCAATATACGACCTGTCCTGGATCCAAAGGGAAAAATCAGTCATTTCCTGGCTGTTAAAGAAAATATCACGGCCTTGAAAGAAATAGAAGTGGTACGAAATAACGCACTTCATTTAGTCGGCGCAGAAAAACAGAGATATGTTGATATTCTGGAATCCAGCGGGACGGGGACCTGGGAGTGGAATGTTCAGACCGGTGAAACTTTTATTAATGAACGTTGGGTGAACATCCTCGGTTTCAGGTTGTCTGATATTGGGCCAGTTTCGAGGGAGACTATCCAGAAATTCATGTTTGCAACTGATTACCAAACATTTATCATATTGCTGCAGATGTATTTTTCGGGTGAACTCAGCTATTTTGAGGTTGAATGCCGGCTGAAACACAAAGACGGGAGCCTGGTTTGGGTTAGTGTTAAAGGGAAGACAGCCTCATGGTCGGAAAATGGTATGCCATTAATGTTTGCTGCGACTTTTGTGGATATCTCTAAACGCAAGATTGCTGAATTGGAGCTGGATTCGAAAACTGTGCGACACCGGGCTTTGTTGGAGGCTGTTCCCGACCTGATTTTGCATATTCTGAAAGATGGCACCATCCTGGATTTTCAATTAAGTTCGGACGAGCGGGTCCATCTTCAAGTCGCTCCGGTTGTCGGGGGTTCGTTCTATGCTATCCTGGCAGAATCTTCATACGATAAGGTTCAAGTGTGTATTTCACAGGCCGTTCAAACCCTGGTGATGCAGTCGTTGGAGTTGGAACTAAAACAGGGAGATGTTATTCACTGTTTTGAAGCCCGCTTCCGGGCTATCAGACAGGGTGAGATCGTGGTTATTCTGCGAGATGTCAGTGAGCGTAACCGCTTGGAGCAGATGAAATCTGATTTTATCAATCGCGCCACCCACGAATTGAGGACACCGATTGCCACCATGATGCTGATGGCTAATTTGATCGATGGTCATCCGGACCCGGTTGAATTTGAAGAGTATTGGAGTGTGATAAAGAGTGAAATAGCCCGTGAGCGTACTCTGGTCGATCACCTATTGAGTGCTGGTCAATTGGAAAGTGATCACTATAATTTCAAATTTCGTTCAATGCAGGTCGAATATTTGATCGAAAACGTTGTCAAGCAGCATAGATATCTGGCTGAGGAAAAAAATATTACGCTTTCATATGAAAGCATGCTTGAGGATGGCCAGGGGCCGCACCTTGTTAGGGCCGATGAAAGTGCGCTCATGCAGGTTTTTAACAACCTGGTAGGCAATGCGATTAAATATACGCCTTACGACGGTTTTGTAAAAATCAAAGTGCAATGCTCGCGTGGTTGTATTGAAGTCATAGTCAGCGACACAGGCATGGGCATCCCCAGTCAGGATATTCCCATGTTATTCACCCGTTTTTTCCGTGGTTCAAATGCGATTGACCAGGAAGTTCAGGGGACAGGTATTGGTTTGTTTATTGTGCGCTCCATTCTGGATAAGCATGGTGGCAACGTGCAGGTATCCAGCGAACTGGACCGGGGCAGCAGGTTTGATGTATTGCTGCCGGAGATAGGGTATTCCAGAGTCTGATGACCGCATCCAGATAAATCTGGACGCTAAGGAGACAGCGGATGAATCCGCTTTGTTCGATTTGTTGGGTGTCTTTGCGTAGACTGGTGAATTTATCGCCGGGCGGAATTCGTTTGGCATGCATCCGTATGGAGCGCATGCAGCGTCCGATGGTCAGTATGCGGGGTCCGATGGGTAGTATGCGGCGTCGGATGGGTAGTATGTGGCGTCGGATGGTTAGTATGCGGCGTACGGCGTGTCGGATGGCCGCATCCAGATAAATCTGGACGCTAAGGAGACAGCGGATGAATCCGCTTTGCCTGATTTGTTGGGTGTCTTTGCGTAGACTGGTGAATTTATCGCCGGCGGAATTCGGATGGCGTGCATGCGTATGGCACGCATGCGGCGTCGGATGGTCAGTATATAGCGTCCGATGGCCAGTATATGGCGTCCGGCGCGTCTGATGCGCGCATCCAGATAAATCTGGACGCTAAGGAGACAGCGGATGAATCCGCTTTGCCTGATTTGTTGGGTGTCTTTGCTTTGCTGGGTGATTTATCGCCGGGTGGAATTCGCGAAGAATATCCGTCAAGGGATATGCGGGGTGTGTGACTTAACCCTGCAAGTGGTGTTTTGCGGATGATATCATCCGCAAAACACCACAAAAAAACCATTATTTCGAGCTCACTGGGTTTTGCTTAATAAGAATAGACCTCCCGTAAACCAATCGGAAGGTCTATTTTTATTTGTTGTCCTGATTATGTCAGGGGTGTTGGCAGCTGGTTAGTGATTATTGTCCTTTATTTCTTAGCGCTGGCTTCTATGGTACGTAGTAAACGATTTCCAATATTGGTTTGTTGGCAACTACTGTATTATTCCCGCTAAAGAAGGACACAAAGTCTGTAACCAGGTCGTTATCATCATCCAGGGTGAACGCCATGCGCATTTGTGTGGTTCCAGTTTTGTTGATTTGCGCAAAGGATGTGCTGATCAGCTTCGAGACATACAATCCGGCTACGGGCACAGATGCGATGGTGCCGGCCTTGCTTAGGCCTGCCAGGGCTGCAAAATCATCCACCTGCAGCAGGGGCGAAAGCCCAAACTTCAAAGTTTTGATGTCCACGAGTAAGGGGCCGTGTGTCAGGAAGGGGTCCTTTGCGCTGGCAGTGCTCTTCTTCAGTTTTAATGTTGCAGAAACGATGACTGCATTATCGGGTAAGCTGGCGGTTAGGAAAGAAAGGACTGAACGATATTGTTTCTTTTGGGCATTATCTCCCACAGTTAGGAGGGTTGAGACTGCATCCAGTGTGCCACCTATTGTGCTGGTTTCTGATGATTCCAGCAGGAGTCCATCTTCAGCGGCTACCGACGAAAAAATCAAAGTCTTGAGGATGGGCGCCTGGGTTTTTGTCGGGGTAGGTGAAGCGGTCCGGGTTGGCGTGGGTGTAGCGGTCTTGGTAAGTGTGGGTGAAGCGGTCTTGGTAAGTGTGGGTGAAGCGGTCATGGTAAATGTGGGTGAAGCGGTCATGGTAAATGTGGGTAAAGCAGTCCTGGTTGCTGTAGGCGTCAGAGTCTCGGTCGGCATGGGTGATGCAGTTTCCGAAGGCACCAGGGTTGAGGTTTCAGTCGGTTCTGGTGAAGCGGTTTCAGTCGGCAGCGCTGTCAGTGTCTCGGTCGGCATGGGTGACGCAGTTTCCGAAGGCACCAGGGTTGAGGTCTCAGTCGGTTCTGGTGTCGCGGTCTCGGTGGGCATAGGTGTCAGAGTCTCGGTTGGCATGGGTGATGCAGTTTCCGAAGGCACCAGGGTTGAGGTTTCAGTCGGTTCTG
>CAYWXS010000178.1:0-430 GCA_964462245.1 uncultured Anaerolinea sp. | reverse complement strand
GTGTCCAAGTCTCAGTGGGCATGGGCGGCAGGGTTTCGGTCGGCATGGGTGATGCGGTTTCCGAAGGCACCAGGGTTGGGGTTTCGGTCGGGACGAATGTCGCAGTCTCGGTGGGCAGCGCTGTCAGGGTCTCAGTCGGCATGGGTGACGCAGTTTCCGAAGGCACCAGGGTTGAGGTTTCAGTCGGGACGAATGTCGCAGTCTCGGTGGGCATGGGCGTTAGAGTCTCAGTCGGCATGGGTGAGGCAGTTTCCGAAGGCACCAGGGTAGAGGTTTCAGTCGGTTCTGGTGTCCAAGTTTCAGTGGGCATGGGCGTCAGGGTCTCGGTCGGCATGGGTGACGCAGTTTCCGAGGGCACCAGGGTTTGGGTTTCAGTCGGTTCTGGTGAAGCGGTTTCAGTCGGCAGCGCAGTCAGGGTCTCAGTCGGCAT
>CAYWXS010000177.1:264-9567 GCA_964462245.1 uncultured Anaerolinea sp. | reverse complement strand
TAAAAGAACCTTGAACCACAAAGAACACAAAGGTACACAAAGAAAGGCTTTAAAAACTTTGTGTTTCTTCGTGCCCTTCGTGGTAAAAAAAAGAGACTGATATGCAAACTAGAACCCGTAACCCCTTCACCACTATCCACACCGAAGGCGCACTGCTGCCTTCCGACTTGTTGCAGCGCGTCCTGGCTTACAACAAAGATATTCCAGGCCTGACACCGGAAGGCTATCACCTTTCGGGTGAGAAGCTGAACGAGGCGATCAACCGTTCGTGGAACCGACTGCAGGGTGCCTGGGCCGCCTTCAAAACTTCGCGCGGACGTCTGGGCCTGGGTGATGCTGGGACCGGTCTGACGCGTGAACGCTGGCTGCTGCCACTCTTCGATGAACTGGATTACGGGCGTTTGCAAATCGCCAAAGGCCTGGAAATTGACGGCAAACCATATGCCATCTCGCATATGTGGGCGAATGTACCGATTCACCTGGTAGGCTGCGGCGTGGACCTGGAGAAACGCTCGGCAGGTGTGGTGGGGGCATCCAAAGCCAGCCCGCACAGCCTGCTGCAGGAATATCTCAACCGTTCACCCGAGGCGCAGTGGGGACTGGTCTCAAACGGTTTGCGCTTGCGCGTGCTGCGGGATAACGCCACACTCACCCGTCAGGCTTTTCTCGAATTTGATCTGGAAGCCATGTTCGAGGGCGAAGTCTATGCCGATTTTGCGCTGTTGTGGCTGATCTGTCACCAATCGCGCTTTGAAAACCTCGAAGCGAACCGCGAAGACGCAAAGAACGCAAAGGAAGCATTGGGGAAGGAAGAAAAACAAAAAAACTTGGCGCTCTTGGCGGCTTTGCGCGAGACGTGCTTCCTGGAGCAGTGGTCAAAGTTATCCCAGGAGCAGGGCACCCGCGCGTTGGAATATTTGCGCAAGGGCGTCGAACAGGCCATCGCGGCACTGGGCAGCGGATTTTTACGTGCCCCAGCCAACCAGAAACTGCGTGCAGATTTACGCTCCGGCGCGCTCAGCACACACGATTACTACCGTCAACTGCTGCGGCTGGTCTACCGGCTGATCTTCCTGTTCGTGGCGGAGGACCGTGACCTGTTGTTTGAACCGGCTTCCACACCCAAAGCCCGCGAACGCTATCTAAAATATTATTCCCTCCAACGCCTGCGCCGCCTGGCCTCACTAACACGCGGCAGCCGTCACCCCGATTTATATGAAGCGCTCAAGGTCGTAATGCGCCTGTTGGCCGGTGTAAGCCTTCCCATCCTCAACTCCCAACCTCCTACTCCCTACTCCCTAGCTCTGCCCATCCTGGGTGGGTTCCTGTTTTCAGAACAGGCTTTGCCCGATCTGGAACCCGCCGAATTGACCAACGAAAGCCTGCTGACTGCCATCCGCTGTCTGACCACAATGGAAGAGGGGCAGACCCGGCGCGCGGTGGATTATAAAAACATGGGCGCGCGCGAGTTGGGCAGCGTATATGAATCCCTGCTGGAACTGCATGCCACGGTCAACACCGACTCGGCCCAGTTTGAGCTGCTTTCGGTGGCGGGCAACGAACGCAAGACCACGGGCAGCTTCTTCACACATGAAGACCTGATCAACGAACTGTTAAATTCAGCGTTGGACCCGGTGATTGCGCAGGCTTTGGAAGGGGCAAAATCATTAACCACAAAGGACACAAAGGGTAATCAAGAACCCCAAAGTTCTTCTTCGTGGTCCTTGGTTCAAAAACAGATCGCGGCCCTGCTGGCCTTAAAACTGATCGATCCGGCTTGCGGCAGCGGGCACTTTCTGGTGGCCGCCGCGCACCGTTTGGCGCGCCGGCTGGCACAGGTGCGCACGGGCGAGGTTGAACCGACACCCGATGCGATGAGGGCGGCGCTGCGCGAGGTGATCAGTCACTGTATCTATGGTGTGGACATCAACCCCATGTCGGTGGAGTTATGCAAGGTTAGCCTGTGGATGGAGTCGATGGAACCGGGCAAACCACTCTCCTTCCTGGATGCGCACATTCAGTGCGGTAACAGTCTGGTAGGAGTGGGGCCGATGGGCGGGAATAGGGAGTTGGCAATCGGGAATGAAACCACGCATAACTCCCTACTCACTACTCCCAACTCCCAATTCACTACTGCCCTGGAAATTCCTGATGAAGCTTTCAATGCGGTCACTGGCGATCACAAACCCACGGCGGCGCTGCTCAAAAAGCGTAACAAGCAGGAGCGCGCCGGACAGGAAAGTCTGTTCATCACAGTTCTGAAATCCCAGGAAGACCTGGATGCCTGGCTGGCTGAGCGCACCCGCGAGTTGGAAGGGATGCCCGAAGATGATGCCGCGCAGGTGCAGGCCAAGGCCGAAGCCTATAAGCAGGTGAATACATCGAACCAGTATCAGAAGCAGAAGCAAGTCGCCGATCTGTGGACGGCAGCCTTCTTCTGGCAGATCAAGGAATCCAAAGGCGCTGCGCTCGAAATTGTTGCACCCACGCAGGGCCAATTGCGCCGCCTGCGTGCTGGCAACCAGACCCAGACCGGCTTGCTGGAGCGCGTGACACAGCTCAGCCTGGACAACAATTTCTTCCACTGGCCGCTGGCTTTTCCGGATGTTTTCATGGGAGATGGCAATCGGCAGTCGGGAGCGGGCAGTCGGCAGTCGGAAGGTGAAGCGGCTGCCCATTCCCCACTTTCTAATCCCCACTCCCTACTCCCTGATCTCCGTCCTTTTGGTTTTGATTGCGTGTTGGGCAATCCGCCCTGGGAACGAATTAAGCTTCAGGAAGAAGAATTCTTTGCGCAGCGCGATCCGGAGATTGCCACCGCAGCTAATAAAGCTGCGCGACAGAAGTTGATCGATTTGTTGACAAAATCAAACCCAGCGCTCGCTCAGGAATTTGAAAATGCCAAACATGCTGCAGAATGTTCCAGTAAATTCATGCGTGCATCGGATCGTTACCAATTAACTGCTGTAGGCGATGTGAACACCTATGCCCTGTTTGCCGGGCATGGTCGAGATCTGATGAGCGCCAAGGGGCGAATGGGTATCATTCTGCCGACCGGCATCGCCACCGATGATACGACCAAGGATTTCTTTGGAGACCTGGTGGAGAAGCGATCGATTGTCAGCCTATTTGATTTTGAAAACCGGGAAGCTATTTTTCCTGGTGTGCATCGCAGCTATAAATTCTGCCTGCTGACACTGAGCGGTTCGCCAGTATCACAAAGTGAGTTTTCCTTTTTTGCCACACGCACGGAACATCTGCGTGATCCATTGCGGCGTTTCTCGTTAGCGCCTTATGAGATTGCGCTCTTCAACCCAAACACGCACACTATGCCAGTATTCCGTACGCGGATAGACGCGGAACTAACCCGTAAAATTTATAGCCGAGTACCGGTTTTGGAAAATGAGCGAACCGGACAAAATCCTTGGGGGATACGTTTTTCGACAATGTTTCACATGTCCAATGACAGTGGATTATTTGAATTTTCTCCCCGCGAAGGATATTTGCGGTTTTATGAAGCTAAATTGATACATCAATTTGACCATCGGTGGGCAACTTATAATGGGTTAGATATTAAAGGAGTTTTTTACGAAGACAAAACTAATCCACATTTTTCAATTCTCCCGAGATATTGGGTATCTGAATTAGAAATTAACTATCGCCTTGGAAATTGGAAGAATAAATGGATGATAGGATTTAGAGATATTGCAAGAGCAACGGATGAAAGGACCGCAATATTTTGTTTAGTACCAAGAGTTGGTATTGGAAATATGCTTATTGTAAAACATGATGCAAAAATCACATCATGTTTACTAGGAAATTTAAGTTGTTTTGTCTTTGATTACGCAGTTCGGCATAAAGTTGGTGGTACTCATATAAATATTTTTATTGCAAAACAATTTCCTGTATTGCCCCCCTCTTTCTTTTCTCAATTTGGTGTTAATTTCATTGCCCCACGCGTGCTTGAACTGGTCTATACTGCCTACGATCTGAAGCCTTTTGCTGAAGATATGTGGAAAGGCGCCCTCACCCTGCCCTCTCCCGAGGGGAGAGGGTTTAAACAACTCCCTTCCCCTGCGGGGGGAAGGGCTGGGGATGAGGGCGCACTGCGGAATGCCGATGAAACGCCGACGCTTACAACGTACAATCGCATTTCACCTGAATTCCTTCAACGCTGCCGCGACTTACGAAAAAATGCCACGAAGGCCGAGATTGTGCTGTGGGCAGTTTTGCGCGACCGGCAGTTGGGCGATCTGAAGTTTCGCCGCCAGCACCCCTGCCAGGGATATATCCTTGATTTTTACTGCCATGAGAAACAACTGGCAATTGAGTTGGATGGAGGCGGTCATGCTGAGCCGGATCAGGCGGAATATGATCAAAAACGCACCCGAATTCTGAATGAACAAGGGATAAGAGTACTGCGCTTCTGGAATAAGGATGTGCTCAATAATCTGGAAGGAGTGGCTCAGGAGATACTGACAAAAGCAGAAGAGACCGGCGCAGTCCCTTCGTACCCAAATCTATCCCCAATGCAGCTGCTGATCTTGCGGCAATGGGAAGATAACCACGGTCAAAAGCTTGACCTGGCGGGAATGGATGTCGATTCAGCTTTCTTCCTCCCTCCTTTCAAGTGGGATGAAGAGCGTCGTGCTCTGCTGCGTGCCGAGCTGGATGCGTATTATGCAAAACTCTACGGTCTGACGCGCGATGAACTGCGTTATATCCTGGACCCGAAGGAAGTCTACGGTGAGGATTTCCCGGGTGAGACTTTCCGCGTGTTGAAGGATAAAGAAATCCGTCTGTATGGCGAGTACCGCACGCGCCGCCTGGTGTTGCAAGCCTGGGATCGGCTGGAAGAACAGGGAGTGGAAGGGCAGGGAGTAGGGAGTGGGGAGTGGGGAGTGGAAGGGAATGGTGAAGAATTTTATATTAAAAACTCGGAGAATAGTCATGGAAAATCAGTCCATTCAATCGTACCAGGATCTGAAAGCATGGCAGCAAGCCATGAGCCTGGCGGAAATGAGTTACCGCCTTACACAGACATTTCCACGGGAAGAAGCCTACGGTATGACCAGCCAGATCCGACGGGCAGCGGCCTCGGTGCCGGCCAACATCGCGGAGGGTTACGGCAGGGAGCATCGGCTGGAATACATTCATTTCCTTCAAATCGCCCAGGGTTCGCTCAAGGAAGTGGAGACGCATCTGATCCTATCGGCACGGGTAGGGCTGACGTCTCAAGCAGCCATAGAACCCTTGCTGAGTCAATCCGAAACGACCGGCAAAATTCTGCACGGATTGATAAGGGCTTTGCAGAAGAACAGGGAGTAGAAGGGCAGGGAGTAGAAGGGCAGGGAGTAGAAGAACAGGGAGTAGGGAATGGGGAGTGGGGAGTAGAAGGGCAGGGAGTAGGGAATAGTGAGTGGGGAGTGGAGACTACTGCCAATTCCCTACTGCCTACTGCCAGCTCTTACAATTCGCTAATGCCTACTCCCGGCTCTGCCTCCCAGTCCTCATTTTCGGATTTTGGTCTATATGAGTGTCTTTCCTGCGGCAAGAGGTTGATGGGCTTTGACCAGGGCACGCATATCAAGCAAGTCCACGCCGGTCAGCCGGTGGAGTGGAAGAAGATACGATAGGGAAAACTATGGCAAAATTCAAACAAGCTAGTGAAGTCCTTCAACCCAATCAAACCGCCGTTGTTGTCTTTTCGCACGGCGAACATTTCAGCTTTGATGTGAGCGGCAAAGGCTCGATCGGCAAATGGGTGTTAGACCCGGAAGCCATCAAAGGTATCGATAAAGTCATCATCTATTTGCGCCGGGATTATGAAAATGTGAACAGGATCTTTCTGGGAAATTATG
Source organism: uncultured Anaerolinea sp. (assembly GCA_964462245.1). Taxonomy (GTDB): domain Bacteria; phylum Chloroflexota; class Anaerolineae; order Anaerolineales; family Villigracilaceae; genus UBA5195. The sequence continues at coordinate 3,706 of CAYWXS010000177.1, read as the reverse complement.
CCGGCATCCGCTCATCCAACATCCCCGACCGCTATGTGATCCGCTTTACGGGGCTAAAAGAAGTTGGCACAGCTGCAGCAAGCTGGCCCAATTTCGCCAGTGTCGTTGAAAACCCGCTGGGTTATGTGAATGGGTAAGTAGGGTTGAACAAAAACAGCGTGGTCAGCATGACCCCGCTGTTCTTTTTAACGTGGTAAAAAAACCTTGAACCACGAAGAACACAAAGGTGCACAAAGAAAGGCTTTAAAAACTTTGTGTTTCTTAGTGCCCTTTGTGGTGAAAAATTTCGCGCAACCTTATGGTTCATCCGAGACAGGGGTGAATAGCAGCTGATGCGCTGTTGCGCAAGTACCTATAACTTGACTTTCTCCTGAGTTAGTTCTGCGGCTTCGAGCATGGCTGCCGGGCGGATGGTGATTGGGAAGCGATCGTTCAGCGGGCTGATTCTGGCACCCTGGGCGGTCGGCGCATAAATGCCCCAGTAGGTCAGCCAGCGTACCGGGCCGGTCAGATCAACCGCCAGCTTCAACTCGGCCAGCGTATCCGCATCCCAGCCGCCGAATAACCCGTAAAAGAACATGTAGAGCGGGAAACTGGGCAGGATGCCAATCAGGAAGATCAACACGCTAGTGATCTGATCACCCTTCCAGATCAGAGCGGTCATGACCCACATCACGCCATAATGCGTGCTGCCTGCCAGCAGCGGTACGACCAGCGATTGCCAGATATAGAAGCGCTGCGGAAAGACGACCTTGTGGTTAATAATGTAGGCGCTGATGCCCTTGAAGAACAAACCGACAAAATAAGCAATGATCAGGGCCGTCACCTGGAAGCGCTCCAGCAGAATCCAGGCCAGGGTCACGCGCACGATTTGTTCCGAGAAGACCAGGATCGATTTTAGATAGGGCTTATTGGCGCCCAACTGCACGTTATCTCCCACCCAGGAAGGGTACTGGAAGGCACCCCAGATGATGAGCGGGATGACATAGACGGCCGCGCGTTGAAATTCTATGCCCGAGGCGCCGATGATGAACTTGGGTGCGACTGCCAGCAAAACGGCTGCCAGGAAAGCGCTGCCCAGGCCGTTATATTTGTAAGCCATGACCGTGTAATACTGGCTTAATATTTTCTTACCGCTCGAGATCGATTCGGAGATGGCCGGCATGACGCCGTCATTCAGGGTTTGGGTGACATTGAAGGCAAAGATGAAGTTCTGGGCCATGACCCAGTTGCCCCAGATTTCGGAGTAATTGATCAGGCGCGTCTGGGTGATGGCAATTTCGGCAGCCTGCCCAAAGGACCAGGCAGCCGAGCCCAGCATTTCGAATACACCAAACTTAAAGCTGGTCTTTAATATTGCCCAGTCAAAGTGGGCCAGGAACAGGATGCGCCCGTTATAACCCGCGCGGCGATAGAGCCACATACCCCACAAGAAGGTTATCAGTTCGGCCGCATAGGCGGCCATGCCCAGGCCCAGCAGCCCGCCCATGGCGCCGCCGTAGACGGGGTGGCTTTTGCCCCAGACGAACATCAGGCTGACAAAGATGGGCTGGACGGTCATGGGCAGGATCACATTCAGACCGATATCCAGCAGGCGCGAATAGTCCAGGCGTTGAAAACCCGTCAGAGCGTGCCGCATGACCTGGTAGCAACCCGGGATCTGGATCAGGGCGTGGATGATCACGCTCCAGGCGTAGAGCGCGTAAGCCGAGCGGGGTGCCATGGTGCTGGCCAGCCCAATCACCAGCGCGACCTGGATCGACCCGGAGAGCAGCTGCCACCAGACAAAGACCTGCCCGTACTGGATGCCTTTCTTGGGGTCATGCACACGGTACTCGGACAGGTATTTGATAAAGGCGATGCTGGTACCCATGTCGAAGAAGGTCCAGGCCAGGTTGAAGAATTGGGTGACCCGGCCCCAGATGCCCAGGGCCTGGGCTGAGGGTAGGATGAAGACCGGCAGGATCAGGTTCTGGTAGATGATGAGCGGGATGAAGAGCAGCAGTCCGATCGAGAGCGCCACCAGGAAGCCGCCCAGGGGGCGATGGAAACCGATATTTTCCCAGGCCGGGTTGGTTTCACCAGCCTCCGTCTGCTTTTGGGGTCCAGCGCGGACAATTTGATCGAGGGCTTCGGGGTGTGCCAGGCTGTAACGTCGAACGAAGAAGAAAATGGTAAATGTCGTCACCAGCATCAGACCCATCAGCCCCAGCAAGAGACCCTGTTCTGTGGCGTGTGGTACCGGGCTGGCCGGGTAATCTGCGAAGCTCAGGGCGGTTTTGCCAGCGGCGCGCAGGCTCAGGTGATAGATCAGGTAATTAAAGTAACCCCATTCCTGGATTTGCGGGTTGGTATCTTTTCCGAGGAAGGCATTAAAAACAAATATATTCGGGCGAACCTGCCACAGGACCCATTCGCCGTTTTCATAGGAGCCAACCAGGGGTTGGACCGATGAAAGTGTGGTCGTGACCTCGTAGCGTTCGCGTACCTGCGGTGCGCCATTCCAGATGATCTCGGTCACTAGCGGGTCGGGGATTTTTACTTCGGTGAGCGAGATGGGCTCGTCCTTGCGGGTCAGCGTAAGTGGGATATCCAGCAGGCTGGAGAGGCTGGCTGCATCCATCTGCGGGCCAGGGATGAGGACCAATCCGGCGCCCGCTTTAACGCGCGCGGCGATGACTGCAAGCTGTGGAGCGGCTCCATTCAAGACGAATACATCCGCCTGGGCCGGGTCGCTGACCAGTGTAAAGGTTCCGGCGGGTGCCAGATTTAGGGCGGTTTTGACCGCGCCATCTTCACCAGCGTAAAAAATGCGCAGTCCATCTGTGGCAAAGACCGGGCTGACCAGGCTGAAGGCGATCACGAAGACGATCAGGAGAATGGAGATTTTTCGCATGCAGGACCCTTTGGATGAGGCTTGAATGATTATGGCAGCGGGAAGAATGGGTTCCAGGCTATTTCCCAGGCGTGTCCATCCGGGTCGGCAAAATAACCCGAATATCCGCCCCAGGATGTGTTCGCCGCAGGTTTGAGCAGGCTGGCGCCGGCTGCCAGGGCCTGGGCGATGACGGCATCCGCTTCGGCCTTGTCTGGTACGTTGTGCGCCAGGGTGACACCGTCAAAGCGCGCCCGCTCGTCTGGCAGACAGGCGTCTTCGGCCAGGGCGGCCATCGGGAATAGGGCCAGCCAGGTGCTGTTGAGCTGAAAAAATGCAATGCCTTCGCCGTCCTTATAAGTGGTCGGCAGGCCCAGCCCGTCGCGGTAAAACCGAATCGAGCGTTCCAGGTCCGACACGCCCAGGGTGATAATACTCATATAAGCTTGCATAGGTACCCTCGATCAATCTCTTTCTGATAGAAAACAAACAAAAAATCGCAGTGGAGCGTAACTTGCTTTTGGTGATTAGAGCTGTGCGCCAGGGCGGACCTATCCCCCCGGCCCC
>CAYWXS010000177.1:0-164 GCA_964462245.1 uncultured Anaerolinea sp. | reverse complement strand
CTGTCCCGTGCAGTGATCGGGACCATCCCGAAAAACGGGAAGGGGGTGCAATACAGACCCAAGTGCAGGGCGGACCTATTCGCTCGGGCGGACCTATCCCCCCGGCCCCCTGTCCCGTGCAGTGATCGGGACCATCCCGAAAAACGGGAAGGGGGTGCAATACA
>CAYWXS010000176.1:0-9781 GCA_964462245.1 uncultured Anaerolinea sp. | reverse complement strand
ACATAACTGCTGGTGGCATAACATCTGGGTGGTTTTGAAATCGTGTTGGCGGGCGGTCTCAAGCGCCTGGAACAGGTAAGGTTCGGCGATATTATATTTATTTTGTTCGAGGTTGATGCCCGCCAGGCCGAACATGATTAGCATGAAAACATAAGGGTGTGCCAGATGACTTTTTTGATATTTCGTGAGGGCGTCATGCAGGTACGTCTCGGCTTCTTCGAAGGATTTCATTCCGACCAGGATATCTGCAACGGTTGAGATTACAATTAATTCTTCGGATAACAAGCCCAGACTGCGCGCCAGTTCGATGGACTTCAGACTGTATGGCAGTGCCTCGTTGAAGCGTTTCATTTCAAAGAGTGTGTTAGCCAGGTTGTTATAGATGACCATGCTGATTTCTGGAATGGCGATTTTTTCTGCAATTTGCAGGGCTTCGTGGTGGTTTTCGATGGCGTGGTCGTAATCGCTTGATTTGCAATAAATATTGCCAAGCGCATCCAGGGTATAGGCTTGGCGTTCCAGGTCGTGAAGTTCCCGGGCGATGTGCAAGGCGGGCAGGGCGTATTCCAGGGCGGTAGAGAAATCACCGGTGATCAGGTTAATCCAGCCGATGGAGATGCGGGCGTCGCTGGCAGCGGGCAGGAGAGAAAAGCCTTGCAGGATCGTCAGGGCCTGAATGGCTTCGTTCATGGATTCGTCAAGGTCGTAGCGGATCTGGTGAATGAAGCTGGAGGTTGCCAGGCTGGTTGCGAGCCCAATTTGATAGGGCTGGGTTTCAAATTCGGCGGTTTGAGAAAGCTGGCGGGTGCGCAGACAAATCTGCAGGGCGTGTTCTTTTTCGCGGTAACGCAAGCGCCAGGCCAGATCGTTGAGGGCATCGATCCGGGCGGAAAGGGGCTGGATGTTTTCGATTGCGGCTTCCGAGATTTGAAGCTGGTTCAATGGGCTCACCTGCGCTGGTTAAATGGGTTAGGTTCTGTTGGTAGAAGATTTGTTTTCAGCCGGTCGCAGTGGTTTAGCTGCAGGTGCGGCAGGTAGTAATGAATTAAGATTAAATCATTTTAACTCAGAATCATAAATGAACACGGTATTTCATTCAAAGAAAAATAATTACCCTTACTTTTTACCGAATGAGCAAAAATACTGTCCCATTCATTCCGAAAAATAAGACCAGGGTTTCATTGGTGATTGGATTTGGTTTTTCCCCGTGCTATGATGCTTGTATAAGCAACAATGTTGATTCGATAATGTTAACAAAAATCAGGATGAGATTTTTCATCAAAATCAAGGAAATCAGGCGGCGATGATTTGATAACTTAACCTGGGCGCTTACCAGTTATCAAGGAGCCAATTGCGAAACCGGCCTTTCTGGCCGGTTATTTATTTTAAGCTTTGGGAGAAAACTCATGAATGCTCGTAAATTATTTAATTTGATGCTGATAATTGTATTTGTTTTTTCTTTTTTTTGGATGCCAGCTCCCGTATTGGCAGAGGAAACGCTACCCAACCCCAGCCTGAACTTGATTGAATACCCAACTATTTTGAGCGGGCCGGCTGGTGGTATGACGATTGGGCCAGATGGCAGCGTCTGGTTTGCTGAGTGGGGCAGCCCAATGATCGGGCGGATTACCACGGATGGGATGGTTACTGAATATTATAATGGATGCAACAGCGTTGATACTATTCTGGGCCCGGATGGCAGGATTTGGTTCACGGGTATGCTGTACGGCTACCCGCCAGGCGGATACCTGGGTCAGGTTATGTCTGATGGTTCAATTACAAAGTACCAAATTCCGACCCAGTACCAATTTGCTCCCAGTCATCTGACCGTCGGTCCGGATGGGAATATCTGGTTTACCAAAGGCAATGGGCAGATTGGTAAATTTAGTTTGGACGGAACTTTCACGGAATTTCCGGCTTATGTAGATACCCCAAGCGGAATTACACTTGGTCTGGATGGGAATCTTTGGTTTGCAGCCTATGGAAGCAGCAAGATTGGAAGGATAACATTGGATGGGGAGGTCAGCTTGTATTCGGTCCCAACTCCGAGTGGGCCAACTCCGACCGGGGCGACCAACCCAACTGATATTGTTACCGGGCCAGATGGGAATATGTGGTTTGTTGAGTATTGGGGACCAAACGTGGGTCGAATCACACCAGAAGGCGAAATTACTGAATATCCGCTCTCGTCCGGTTATGGAACAACCGCGGTTACTGTGGGACCGGATGGAAATATCTGGTTCGCAGAACCATTTAATGACAAAATAGGCAATATTACAACCTCTGGAATAATGACTGAATATGCCATGCCAGCTGGAAGTGCTCCAAACCAGGTGGCTGCCAGCCCGGATGGAAGTATCTGGATCTCATTTTCGGGGAGTCAAAAAATTGCCAGGATCATTTTAGAACAAAAGCCAGTAGTAGAAGCCGGGATGGATCAGACTGTGTTTGCCGGGCAGACAATCAGCTTGAGCGCATCCGCATCTTTTGATCCGGGTGGGAGCGCACTGACCTACGCGTGGGATATTAATCAGGATGGTCAGTACGTGGATGCGAGCGGAGTGGCGATTACAACCTCAATCAACCAACCTGGAACGTATGTCATCGGTTTGCGGGTGGCTAACGCTGGAGGATTAAGCGATACAGATACGCTTGTCGTGACTGTTTTGGCTTGGAGGCTGAATGGTTTTTACCAGCCCGTGGATATGAACGGGATTGTTAATATTGTCAAAAATGGCAGCACGGTGCCATTTAAATTTGAAGTTTTTGCAGGGGCACCTGAATTAACTGACATAGCGTATATCAAAGGGTTTACGTATTCTCAAATAATCTGTGATACGAATGCTGCTGTCGATGAAATCGAGACGACGGCCACTGGTGGTACCAGCTTGCGATACGATGCTTCGGCCGGACAATTTGTTTATAACTGGAAAACGCCCAGGTCGGCTAGTAATTGCTATCGCGTAGTCATGAAGACTGTTGATGGTTCTGTATTGTTTGCTTATTTTAAGCTGAAGTGACTTATCAAAAATAAGTAGATGCCATTGATAATCGCCCTCAGATAAGCATCGAGGTCGATTGTGGATTACTTTGTATAGGGTAACACTTTGGTTCGGGCTGGGTTTATACTATCGGTAATTATAATTAGCAGAAAGGAGGATTTCCAATATGACCAAACCTGACAAGGACAAGAAAGGCATACGTCTCAAACCAGTGGTCATTCCACCAGGTGGTTCGTATGTCCTGGATAAAGAGGGCAATGAGATCAAAATGCCGCCTGAAACAAAGAAAATACCGGTCAAGAAAAAGTAAACACCCAGCCTGTGATCTGGAATGGATTACGGGTTGTTATTTTGCTGGGGGAGTGGTCGATTCCGAATACTTACCGCTTGCTTGCAATTGCATTGACCCAGGTGATGAAATTGGTGGCGCTTGTCCCCGCTGCGTTATGCGATTGATCAACATCAAAAGTATCGATTGCTCAGGATTGACAGGTACCGGATTATTTTGTAAAATAGTTAAGTAAGTTAAGTATTTAGTAACTTAACTATTAATGTCCCCGGAGCTGGAAAGAGGGATAATTGGAGGAAGAGGCAGCATGACACAAGAGATATCAGCAGACCTGTCGCATGATTTGTTTCAGATCCTCAAACGCTTTTTACACCTGGATTTGAAGTTAAAGTTAATTGATGGATTAACACGCAGTGAACAAGAATTGTTGATCATGCTGGTCATGAACTTTGACGAGACGAAAAAAGAATCGACTGTAACCGAGCTCAGCAATCTGTTACAAATTACGCCAGCAGGGGTAACGCAGTTGATTAACCCCCTGGAGAAGGTGGGGTATATCGAGCGGTTGCCTGACCCGCATGATCGGCGAATTGTTCGGATTGGGCTGACGGTAAAAGGGAAGAGCGAGTCTGCGGTGTTGATCCGGGATGCCCAGGAGAAGATGGTGGAGCTTGCCCGGCTTTTGGGCGAGGAGGATAGCCAGACTTTTCTGCGTTTAATGGTTCAGGTGATTGGATTTTTTACAGCCTGATTAGCAGTGTAGCCAATCCATGAACCTTTTTATTTATAGGTTATTAATAGGTACAAATATAAATGACCGGTAAAGATCAAAATATCATCATCCAAATGCAGGATGTAGTTAAAACATATCATTCAGGTGAACCTCCATTTGTGGCGCTCGATCATGTCAGTCTGGATATTCGCCAGGGTGAATTTTTGGGGATCACGGGCAAATCCGGGGCGGGGAAAACAACGCTGTTGAACATGATATCGGGTGTCAGCCAGATCTCCTCGGGCAATGTTTTTTTTCATTGGGTAGGGAGCGATACACCTGTTCCGGCCATTCCGATCCATGCTTTAAATGAAGACAGGTTGGCTCAATGGCGGGGCGAGAACCTGGGGATTGTTTTTCAATCCTTTGAATTGATGCCGACGCTCAGCCTGGTGGAAAACGTAATGCTGCCACCTGATTTTTTGGGGACGTATCAGCCGTTGATCAGTAAAAAAAGAGCGCTCGAACTGCTGGAGCTGGTCGAGCTGGCCGACCATGCCTATAAGATTCCGGCGCATATTTCAGGCGGGCAAAAACAGCGCGTAGCCATTGCGCGCGCGCTGGTGAATGATCCGCATCTGATTATGGCGGATGAACCGACTGGCAACCTGGACAGCGTCACGGCTGAAACCATTCTGGAAATTTTTGAGAGGTTGGTTGGGCAGGGAAAGACGATTGTGATGGTGACGCATGACGAGAGTTTTGTCCCGCGCTTTTCGCGCCACTTTCAGATTGTGGATGGGGTGGTCAGCAGTCCGGAGGATAATGGAGCGGGCAAAAGCGCCAAGCAGCACAGGGTAACGCAGCATATTTCCAAGGCGGCAACGTCCAAAGTACAACACCGGGATACACCCGCCATTGTTTTACGGGATGTGGAAAAAGTTTACGAAAATGCAGCCGGCAAGTTTGTGGCATTGAAAACCATCAACCTGCAATTAGACTACGGGCAGTTTATCTCGATCGTGGGTAAATCGGGCTGTGGCAAATCCACGCTGCTGAATATGATCACCGGTATTGACCATCCGACGGCCGGGGATGTAATTATTGGCAACGAACATATTTATAAGATGAGCGAAAGCAAGCGCTCGCTGTGGCGTGGACGCAACCTGGGGGTGGTCTTCCAGTTTTTTCAACTGCTGCCAACCCTATCGCTGTTGGAAAACACCATGCTCCCGATGGATTACTGTAATCTGTACCCTTTTTATGAGCGTCCAAAACGAGCCATGGAATTGTTAAAAATGGTCGGGTTGGAGGATCAGGCTCACAAGTTACCGACGGCTGTCTCGAGCGGGCAGCAGCAAAGCGCGGCGATTGCGCGGGCGCTGGCAACTGATCCATCCATAATTGTGGCGGACGAACCTACCGGTAACCTGGATTCACGCGCGGCTGATAATGTATTGACTTTGTTTGAATCCCTGGCAGAGCGAGGCAAGACGGTTTTGATCGTTACTCACGATCCATCGATTACGCAACGGACCGATCAAACCATCATTCTCTCGGATGGAGAGATCATAGACGAAACGATTGCACGAGCGCTGCCTTTCCTGACGCACCCACAGATGCTGGCGGCGACAAAACAGGCCCAGAAGCAGAAAGTGTTGGCGGGCGAAACTATTTTCCAGCAAGGCACGGCGGTTGAACATTTATTTATGATTGTCGCTGGAGAAGTGGAAATTATCGCAAAAAATGATCAATCGCGGGATGTAGAGTTGGCGAGCCTGGGGCCGGGTCACTTTTTTGGTGAAGTCGAATTGACGCTGGGGGGGCATTCGATTGCGAGTGTGCGCGGTGGCGCTGAGGGTGCTGAGCTGGCGCTGCTGCCAAAATCCATTTTCTTTGAGCTAATCGGCGATTCGCCTTTAACTCGGCGAGCCCTGCACGAGGTGGCTACTACCCGCCGGGCTGAAAACAATCGAAGGACGAGTGATCTATGAATAGCGCGATTAAACCCAATGTCTTGAAACCGCGCTGGCGCAAGGTTTTTACTGATCTGTGGGATGACAAAACCAGAACGGGGTTGGTGGTGGCTTCGATCGCTGCCGGCGCTTTTGCGCTTGGGATGATTATCAGTGCCTATGTGTTTTTGGGGTCAGATATCAATCCCAGTTATACGGCGGTCAACCCACCCAATATTGAAATTTGGACTGCGCCTTTTGGTCAGGACATGGTGCAATCACTGGAGAAAATTCCTGGTGTGGATGAAGTTCAGGGTCGGCGATTGCTGGAGATACGTACTCGAAAAGGTGTGGAAAACTGGCAGGGCCTGACTCTGGTTGGTATTTCGGATTTTAAAAGCAACATCAATCACCTGGCCCCGCTTGAAGGTTCGGGTTACCCTGATACAGGCGAAGTGATCGTCAGCCAGGATTTGATCCATTTGACCGGCTATCATTCCGGCGATCGAATTGAAATCGAACTGCCGGATGGATCGAAGCAGCACCTGACTGTCGTTGGGCTGGTTACCGATCAAACGGCATCCAAGCCGGATGTGAACTCAGCCAATAATGCCTTTGTGACCATGAAAACGCTGCGATCTTTTGGCATGGACGGTTACTTCAACCAGGTGTATGCCACCGTTGTGGGTGACGGCAGCAACTGGGTCCTCATCGGCCAGGTTGCACAAGGCATCAAGGATAAATTAGAGGACAGCCAGCGCGCAGTTTACCTGATAGAAAAGAATCTTTCCAACGAGCATCCCATGACTGCCATGATATTGGCGGTGGTAGGAGTTTTGGGGGTGCTGGGTGGTTTGATCACCCTGTTGAGCAGTTCGCTCATTATCAATACGTTGAATGCCCTATTAACCCAGCAACTACGCCAGATTGGCATTATGAAATTGGTTGGGGCGCGCAGCACCCAGATTTTGGGAATGTATCTGACACTGATTGTGGCGTATAGTTCGATGGCGTTGATTTTGGCGATACCGCTGGGTGCACTGGCTGGTTATGGCCTGGCCTGGTTGGTGGGCTCCTTGCTGGGTGCGGTCATGAGCCCCTTCCGGTTTATTCCGCTGGCAGTCGTGGCCCAGGTGCTGATCGCCATTTTGATTCCGCTTGGAGCGGGGTTTTTTCCGGTCAACAGCGGGGTCAGGACGCATGTCCAGCAGGCCATCAGCAACTCGCGTCCGGACGATCAACCGGAAAACCGAAACAGCTTCAAGCTTAACCCGCGCTGGTTTGCCTGGATTCCCCGCCCGATCCTGCTCTCGTTTCGAAATACGTTTCGAAAACGCGGGCGTCTGCTGCTGACCATTTTTACTCTGACAGTGGCGGGAGCGGTCTTTATCGCGGTTTTTAATGTGCGCGATTCGATGGCGAGCTTGATGAATCAAATTATGATGCACTTTATGGGAGATGTGACCGTCACATTTCGCCAACCGTATAAAGTCAGTAAGATTAAAAGCGACATTCTATCGATCCCGGGTGTGCAGGCTGTGGAAGCCTGGGGTGGTACAAGCGCGGATATTTGGGATGAGAATGATGAGGTCGTGAAGAATCTCTCGATTGCAGCGCCACCCCAGGATACAAAATTACTTTCCCCGGAATTTGTAGCGGGCCGTTGGCTTGTGCCAGGTGAAACAAAGGCGATGGTGATTTCGGATACGGTCTTCGATTATTACCCGTCCCTGAAACCGGGCGATAAGTTGATCATTAAATTGGCGGGCATAGCGGAAGAAAAATGGATGGTGGTAGGGATATTCCACTTCGTGAATTTGGTGGGAGATGTGATTGCCTATGCTGATTATCAGTTTATCGCGGACAAGATTCATTTACCGGATCAGGCGGCTTCCTACCGCATCACAAGTTCTGCGCATGATTCCGCCTCACAACTACTGCTGACCCGGCGCATTGATGGTTATCTGCGCGATCATAACTTCCTGGTGCAGGATGTGAAATCCGGCTATATCTTGCGCGAAAGTTCGACCCAAATGATTAATGTCCTGGTGATCTTTCTGTTGATCATGGCGATCTTAACCGCATTTGTGGGCAGTATTGGCCTGACCGGGACTATGAGCATTAATGTATTGGAGCGTACGCGTGAAATTGGTGTAATGCGCACCATCGGTGCAGTGGACCTGGTCATCATGCAATCGGTGATCATCGAAGGCCTTGTGATTGGGCTGATCACCTGGGTTCTGGCGATTGGGCTGTCCTTTCAGATCAGTACGCTGCTGCTAACCATTATTGGGGAAGCCATCTCCGGCTCCGCCATCGCCTTAAGGTTTACGCCGCTGGGAATATTGCTCTGGCTGGGCGTAGTTGTGATCCTTTCCGTTTTTGCCAGCATCATACCAGCCCGCAGCGCCGCACGGCTGACAATCAATGAAGTTCTGGCGTATGAATAGTACCGGCTGGCCAATGTGCTGAGGCTGGTTTTGTGTCCATTTTTCAGCCGCGGTCCGTAAGGCATAAGCGCAGGCTGCATAAAAGTGAATTGTTAACCCGATTTAGAAAAGTGAGAATCCATTATGTTTAAAAATAAAAAAATAATCTGGCTGATTATCATACTGATTGTGCTGATTGTGATTGCTTATACGGTCAAAACCCGGCTGCAAACGATTGGCTTGCCCAGCAGCACAAGCACTGTAATGGTCACCAGCGCCAAAGTGGCAGAAAATATTAAGGCTAGCGGTCCGCTCGAAGCACAATCTGCAGTTAACCTGGTATGGAAAACAAGCGGGACGGTGAAAGCCGTACATGTCCGGGTTGGGGACAGGGTTCGGGCGGGGGATGTCTTGCTCAGTATCGAAACAACCAGCGCCCCGGCCAATATCATTGCCGCCCAGGCCGATCTGGTGAGTGCCAAGCAAGCGCTGGTCAATGCTCAAAAATCCGGACTGGCCCTGGCGCAAGCCCAGCAGGCGCGAGCCGCTGCTTTGGAGGCGGTGGATGATGCCCAGGAGGATGTGGATAAGCTGAATTTTCGGCGGGCTTCGGATGATTTGATCAATCAGACCCAGGATGAGATCGATCTGGCAAAAAAAGCGGTCTCGCGTGCTGAAGATTCCTTCAAACTGGTAAAACATCGTCCCGAGGGTGATTCGATCCGTGCCCAGGCCGAGTTAACCCTGATCAAAGCCCGCACCTGGCGTGACAACCGAACTACATTACTCAACTGGTACATTGGTCAACCTGACAGCATCGATGCGGCGAAATATCTTTCTGCGCTGGCGATGGCGCAGGCACAGCAAGCGGATGCCGAACGCGAGATAGAGCGCTTAAAGGATGGCCCGACCGCGGCGGATATCGCCGCGGCTCAGGCGCGGGTGGATGCGGCCCAGGCGACTGTAGATTTACTCAATATCAGTGCAACATTCGATGGCGAAGTGCTGGCGATTGAACAGAATCCGGGTGATGTGGTGTCGGCGGGATTGCTGGCAATTTCCGTAGCTGATCGTTCCCGGTTGCATATCGAAGCCCAGGTGGATGAAACTGATATCGCTGGTGTGGCAGTCGGCAACCCGGTGTCGATCAGTATGGATGCCATGCCGGGTACTACGCTGCAGGGAAAAGTAGCTTTTATCAATCCGGTTGGGCAGAATATCTCCGGGCTGATAAAATATCTGGTGCGCGTGGAGCTGGATCCGATTGAGAGCGCCGTGCTGCTGGGCGCAACTGCAGATGTGGAGATTCAGGTGAGTGCTGCCCAGGATGCTTTGCTTGTTCCTAGTTCTAATGTTTTTTGTGGTCATCGTTTACAGCCAGACATGGAGGTTGC
>CAYWXS010000175.1:0-9857 GCA_964462245.1 uncultured Anaerolinea sp. | reverse complement strand
CCTCAAGTTCTTTTCGCTGATCTTTGTCTAACTTGACTACGTATCTGTTCATTTTGATTTGTCCTTTTTTGCCTATCTTACCCGGCGATGGACAAATCTGCAACCCATTCAAGCCATTACCATTGACAGACTACTACTCCAAATGGATCATCAGGAAATGCAGCCTGTACATCTGGAAATATGAGTGTAATCTGCAGGGATAAAACTCTATTGTCAAGTGGAACAGCTCAATCGGATATTGTATACCCGGTATATCAAACTCCTTCTACGTACGATGGGCCTTATGCAGAAAATACAGGCTGGCCCCCTTTGGATGCCTTTTTGGTTGCGACGGATATTTTCAATATATATCATTACCAGTCTTCACTGCCAGCACAACAAGCGGGGAATTTTGTCTACGCTAATGTGAATTACGAATTACGAACAAATAATTCATCACCTTATACTGTTGTCACGTCGCTTCAAATTTCTAATCACACGGATTCAGTTTTGTCATTAGATATGATCAAATTGAATAACAAAATTCCCATTTACCCTAATTCATCGATATTGATAAAGCCGGATCAAGTAATGAATGTACAAACAAGTATTAGTGTTTTTGGCGAAAGTGCAACCTTAACGGTTTCTTTTTCTAGCCCTATTTATACACCGATCTTTTTACCTGTGTCCTATCCATAAGGCAAATATGAATAAACTAGCGAAAATATTAACTTACTCAATATTCATGATATTAGTATTCGTATCATGTGCACGAAATTTTCCAGAAAAGCTCCCGGATTTTGGGAAGGAAATTGATATATCAAAAGTAAATAAAAGCATAAAAATAAGTTTACCTCCAAATGGAAACACATTTAAAAACGGAGACTTGGTTAGTATATATTTGGAAAATCTTACAGAAACAGCCTGGAATCTCGATATCAAAGAAGGGATTTTTATTTATCGTGTTATAGATAATAATTGGGCTCAAGTAAAGGATGATGCTAATGTTATAGGTCCCACTAATTTTGTAATAGAACCCATCGGGGTTTTTCCTGGCGATCGTAAAGTAATTGCTGTTTTACCAAGTTTAAAATCTGACACCCCGGTTTTGGTCCGTATATTTGTTTTAGTTCAAAAACAATTGCCAGATGAAGGTTCTCAATATTCGTTGTCTTATGTTGATGTGTATTTGAAATAATTAAAAGAAAACCGAGTTTACCGCTTTCGCCCATTACTGGAGCAGAGTAAAAAGAGCAGAGATATATAATCCTCTCCCGGAGGAACACCGGGACGGTGTGCTCCGACAACGGTTCCCAGGGGCGCTCTGGTCGCACTCCCGCAGAGCAACCCCGGAAAAGCACCGGGGCGAAACAGGGGATACTATCCTGCGTTGCTCTACGCGAAGTGTCCAGTGAATAAATTAATTGTACGACAGGGACAAAAATCGAATAATCGGTTTTTAAGGTACGGAAATTACATCAATTTATATATTTTTTCCTATCCCCTGCCGGGGACTTTGAAATACTCACAGCCCAGGCCTATCGCGCCGGTAACCCGGCTCCCGGCAAATCCCTGAACAGCGCCCGCTTCAGGCTCTCGGCGATCAACTTGCGGTCCTCGGGAGAAAGCTCCTCCCCGGCCAGGCGTTCGATCCATCCCAACCACAAATACAGCCAAGTATCGAATACCTGATCAGTTACTGCCTGATCAAAATTTAATTTCATAGATAAAAAAATGTTGCAAATTTGTCTTACACAAATCAGATTAATGATTTTCTTATATACGCTCAACAAAAAGGATTCAGGTTTGATCTTTGGATACGAGATTCAACCGTTCTATCAAAACCACTTCAAAAATTAATTGAAAGTGGAGAAATCATACATCGGATAATTGAGAAATAATAGATAAACTAACCCAAAAATAATAATGGGATTAAGAGGTGTTATGGAATTGGAAGAAAAAGAAAAACAGCGATCGCTAAAAATTATGATTAATCAACAGGATTCAGCTCCAGTAATTGAAGACCTAGCAAAATTAGGTATCACCGTTGAATGGATATCTGATCTCAATAAAAATTTAAATAACCATATAAAAGCAATACCTATATTGCTGAAATGGCTACCGTTAATTGACAATCTTGATGTTAAAGAATCTATAGTTAGAACATTATCGATTCCTTCTACAAAACCAATAGCAGCACCCGCGCTTATTAAAGAGTTTCGCAAATTCCGCAATTTGCCTGATAGTGGAATCGCTTGGGTAATCGGTAATGCATTGTCAGTTGTTGCTGATGACAGTGTTGCTGTGGATATTATAGAATTAGTCCAAGATTTGCATTATGGCAAATCAAGACAAATGTTAGTAATAGCACTAGGAAACATGAGAAAAGTCGATGTTCAGGATGTATTAATTAACTTACTCAATGATGAATTTGTTTTCGGGCACGCTATTATCGCTTTAGGAAAAATTAAATCTAAGAAGGCATACGAAATACTTTCTGAATATGAACACTATCCCGTAGCATGGGTACGAAAAGAAGCAAAGAAAGCACGTGGAAGAATTAGAACAAAACAATAAGTAACAATCTCATTTGGGTTTCAACTCACTGAGTTGTGTGGCTTGACCTAATATAAAAACCGAGTTTATCGCCTTCTGCCAAATGCCTGGAACGAAGCAACCCTATAAAGGGTACTACGTAAAGAGCGGAGATGCTCTCCCGAAAAAGCATCGGGACGATGTCGCAAATCTCCGATCCATGCATAGGACTGGCGATCGCTCTGGTCGCACTCCCGCAGAGCATCGGGATGCTATCCCGCAGAGCCGTACCCTATCGCCAGCAAATTCATTCTATAACACCTGCCTGACACGGTGATTAAATTGTTAAGGTTCTGGTCCTGCTTAAGATATGGTTGGAATACCTTCATTCTATACTCAAGAGGTGACTATTTGATTAAAACAATAACCACCTCCAAAAAATGGAGGCGGTTAAGATAAGCGGACCCTATCTTAATCACTTTGTTTCACCGGACTCTCTCATCCCCGATCCTTATAACAGTTTGGATTATTACCGATACGCGAATGCAGAATACAATCCTCTAAACATAAAATAACCGGGTCTTGACAGGCATTCGATTCCGGGGATAATTGAATTAACAGGCGAGCCTTAATAAAATAGCGATGACAGAGGAAAGTAGGCTGGTGGTGATTGCCAGAGAAGCGCGGGATTTGCTGTGACTTGCGCTCAATTGAAACCGGTTGAAGTTCCCTCTCGAGCTGCTTGAGTGAAGATGTTTTTTGTTGGTAGTTCAAGCCGCCCTCCCGGCGTTACCAGGGATGCCGTTGTCTGACGGCTGTGAGTGGGCCAGTATTTTGGTCAATGTGGGTGGTACCGCGGGATTTTCTCCCGTCCCAGTGTGGACGGGAGTTTTTTGTTTTTTGGTGGTGAAAGACGTGATCAGGCTATAGTGTAGATCGCCATGGGTTGGAGAACTCAGCCTGTGTGATGACATCGGATACTTTGGAGGTCAGTATGTTGGATAAGTTGAATGAGATCGAGAAGGCGGCGCTGAGTTCGCTGGCGGAAATCAGCAGCGAGGCGGCCTTGGAAGCCTGGCGTGTGGCCAATATCGGGCGCAGCTCGGGGGTCATGGGTGTTTTCAGTCAGATGGGCGGGCTTTCGAAGGAAGAGCGCCCACTGGTGGGTCAGCGCGCCAATCAGGTCAAGCTGGCATTGGAGCTGGCATTCGCAGAACGGGCCGAGCTGGTCAAGTCGGCTGCATTGGCGAAGTCTTTGGAGCAGGATCATTTGGATGTGACCCTGCCCGGACGCCCGGTTCAGCAGGGTGGTTTGCACCCGGCGACGATGACTGTCCGGCGGATTTTGGGTATCCTGGCAGAGATGGGTTTCCAGGTGTACACATCGCGGGATATTGAAACAGATGAGATGAACTTTCAGGCTCTGAATTTCCCGCCGCATCACCCGGCGCGTGAGATGCAGGATTCCATTTATATTGACGCCGGTGAGCGCGGCGATAACCCGATGCTGCTGCGAACGCATACCTCTCCCGGGCAAATCCGGGCTATGCGTGAGTATTCGGCTGCCAACCCGGAAAACCCGCCTTCGATTCGAATTGCCCTGCCAGGTATGTGTTATCGCTTTGAGCAGATTACAGCCCGTTCTGAGGTGCAGTTTTATCAGGTGGAAGGTCTGGCGGTGGGTGAGAATATTACCTATGGCGACCTGAAGGGTACGCTGGCAGATTTTGCACGGCGCATGTTTGGACCACAGGCCAAGGTGCGCTTCAGGGCTTCCTACTTCCCTTTTACCGAACCTTCGGCTGAGGTGGATGTGGAATGTTTTGTGTGCGGCGGTAAGGGTTGTGCGGTCTGCAAGAACTCGGGTTGGCTGGAAATCCTGGGCTGCGGCATGGTGCATCCTACGGTTTTGCAAAACGGCGGCTATGATCCGCGCCGGTATACGGGCTTTGCCTTCGGGATGGGGCCACAACGTCAGACGATGCTGCAGCACCGCATGACGGATATTCGCTATTTCTGGGGAAACGATGTGCGTTTCCTCGACCAGTTTTAGGAGGCCAGCATGAAGGTACCAGTTTCCTGGCTGCAGGATTATGTTGAGATTGAAATCCCGATTGAAGAACTCGCGCGCCTTTTGACCGTTTCCGGTTTGGAGGTGGATGAGATCCATTACGTCGGGCTGGAAATGCCCAAAGAGAATAAGCATGGGTTCAAGATTAACGGGATGTCTTGGGACAAGGATAAGATTGTGGTGGCCGAGATCCATGAGGTCAACCAGCATCCGAATGCCGACCGTTTGACACTCTGCAGCCTGTTTGACGGGCAGCAGGAACATATTGTGTTGACCGGTGCGCCGAACCTGTTCCCGTTCAAGGGCTTGGGCAAGCTGGAGAAGCCGATCAAGGTGGCGTATGCCAAGGAAGGCGCGACGATTTACGATGGTCACGCCGAAGGGTTGGCGCTGACGACTTTGAAACGTGCCAAGATCCGTGGGATTGATTCGTATTCGATGGTTTGCTCCGAGAAGGAGTTGGGTATTTCGTTGGAGCACGAGGGTGTGATCTTCCTGGATGCGGATGCGCCGGCAGGCATGCCGCTGGCGGATTACATGGGGGATGCGGTGCTGGATGTGAGCATCCTACCGAACAATGCTCGCAATGCCAATATTCAGGGCATTGCGCGTGAAGTGGCGGCGCTGATTGGGAAGCCTTTGAAGAAACAGGCCTATGAATTGGTACCGGCTGGTGAGTCGCTGGAAGGTAAGGTGGGGGTTGAGATCCGTGAGCCGGAATTGAACCCACGCTTTACGGTCGGGCTGATCCGCCAGGTTGAGATCAAGGACAGCCCGTATTGGGTGCAGCTGCGGTTACGGCTGGCAGGCATGCGTCCGATCAGTAACATTGTGGATGCGACCAATTACACCATGCTGGAGATTGGTCAGCCGCTGCATGCTTTTGATTATGATGTGTTGCAGGCGCGGGCGGGTGACAAGCCTATCAAGTTTATTACGCGGGCAGCGGCGCAGGGCGAGAAGCTGACGACACTGGATAACGCGGTTCGTAATTTGACTCCGGCCAACGTGCTGGTGTGTGATGAGAAGGGCGCGCTTTCGATGGCGGGTGTGATGGGTGGTTTGGAAAGTGAGATCCATGACGCTTCGAAAGCTCCGGAAGGCAGTGCACGGCAGGTAAGCACTACCAATATCCTGCTGGAGGCGGCGGCCTGGAATTTTATCAATATCCGCAAGACTGCGAATGCGCATAATTTGCATTCGGAGGCGGCGTATCGTTTTTCACGCGGGGTGCATCCGGCTGTAGCGATGGAAGGTCTGAAGCGCTGTCTGTATTGGATGGCGGCCTGGAGTGGTGGTGTGGTGGCACCGGGTGTGGTGGATGTGTATCCGCTGCCGCCTGTCGACCCGCTGATTGAGATCACCGAGAAGGATGTGCGCCGGGCGTTGGGTATTAGTATTCCGGCAGTTGAAATTGCCGAAATGCTGACGCGCCTGGAGTTTGTGTGCAGCATTGAAGGGGATGTGATTCGAGTCCAGACGCCGCCTTTCCGAACGGATATCGGTGAGGGTGTGGTGGGTGTGGCGGATGTGATGGAAGAGGTGGCGCGCCTGTATGGGATCGATCGCATCCCTGAGACGCGCATGGCTGATCCTTTGCCGCCACAGCGCGGGAACCAGTCTTTGGAACGTGAGGACCGGGTACGGGATGTGCTGGCGGGTCTGGGTTTACAGGAGGTGATCACACACCGTATGAGTTCGCCTGATCTGGAGAATCGTCTGCTGCCGAAGGCGACTGGTGAGGTTGCGGCGCAGATTGAGTATGTGCGGTTGGCCAATCCGATTGCACCCGAGAAGCGGGTTATGCGCCGGAGTGTGCTGGCGAGTGTTTTGAATGTGGTTGAGCGGAATGTGCGCCAGGCAGATACTTTGGCGATGTTTGAGATTGGGCCGGTCTTTATCCCGCAGGGGACGGATTTGCCGCTTGAACCGCGACGCCTGTCGTTTGCGATGTGCGGGCGGCGTTATGCGCAGGCCTGGGATACGAAGCTGGGTGTAAAGCTGGATTTCTATGATATCAAGGGCGTGGTTGAAGCGCTGATGGCGGCTTTGCATTTGGAAGTGAGTTATGCTGCGGCTGAGCATCCGTCATTCCACCCTGGTAAGTGTGCCTCGGTGCTGTTGGGTAAGACGGCATTGGGTGTGTTTGGTGAACTGCATCCGTTGGTTCAGGAAAATTATGATTTCAATGCGCCGGTTGTGGCGGCTGATTTTGATCTGGAGACGATGCTGGCGCTGATGAAGACGGCTTTTGACCTGAAACCGGTCAGCGACTTCCCGCCTGTGTTGGAGGATATTGCCGTGATCGTGGATGAGGGGCTGCCTGCTGACCGGGTGGAGGCTTTGATCCGGCAGACGGGCGGCAAGCTGTTGGCTTCGGTGCGCTTGTTTGATGTTTTCCGTTCCGAGCAGGTGGGAGCGGGGAAGAAGTCGTTGGCGTATGCGCTGGCTTATCAGTCTGCAGAGGGGACGCTGACTGAGAAGGAATCGGGTCAGATCCGTTCGCGTATCATTCAGCGGCTGGATCGTGAGCTGGGTGCGAAGCTGAGAAGTTAGGAAGGTTTTTCAGGCCCTGCGAAGTGGTTTTCCTTCGCGGGGCTTTTTGTTGTATACTAAATATACGTTCTTTATCCATCTTATCGTATATCTTGCTGGAGGTTTTTTATGAGTCGAACTGTTGCGATTATTTTGACGGTTATCACAAGTTGTTGTTGTGGTTTTTTGGCCATTTTCCTTTGTATGTTCAGCAGCATTGGCTTGATAAAGGGCTCTGTTGATCTGAATGGCGTGCCAACTGATATGCCACCCGCTCTGGGTATTGGGTTGATCTGTCTGTCGGTCATTCTGATCGCCATCCCGGTGACTGTTGGCTTTTTCTCTTTCCGAAGCAGCAAGCCTGCGGCGGTTACGCCTGCAGCGCAGGGGTTTGATGGGCCGATCCCCCCGGCTTCCTAAGTTGTTGATGAAGGGCTCTGCAATTTGCAGGGCCCTTTTTTTATGGGTATGAGTGCCTCCCATTGTGAGAAGGGAATATTTCTTTTTGTGGTCGTTTTTTGTATTCATCAGGTATAGCGCGAACAATGTTGCTCGTGTTGTGGAGTGGTTTCTGAAGCAATAATTGCCAAAGGCGACCCCCTTCCCAACCTTCCCCCATTTTCAAAAACCGAAAATGGGGGAAGGAGCCGAAAGCGACTCCCTTCCTAGCCTTCCCCCGGAGAACATGGGAGCGAAAATGGGGGAAGGAGCCGAAAGCAATGCACAAATAACGAGTAGAAAGATGATATTTCATAGTTCGAAACCGTTGAAGGGAAACCTTGCAAATGACAAAGGAATTGTTTACCATTTTATTGGCTGATTACATTTGTGGAAGATTTTCCGCAAAAAGACCATATGCCGGGCAGATACGGGGGTTATGCGAAGTGGTGAGTGAGGAAATGGATCGTTGCTGCTTAAAAAGCAGGAGACCTGCCGAATAGAGCAGGTCTCCTGGTATTGTTTGGTTATTAACTAGAGCTTGGCGAAGCGGCTGACGATGACAGCAGCGGCGGGCAGGGTGGCCTTGTCACCGGGTTTCATATCAGCGGGAGCCTTGCCTGCTTCTTTGGGAGCGCCCTGGTAGACGAAGATGGGGCTGCCTTCTGCGGTGGCGCTGAGGGCCAGGTAGGCCTGACCGGTCAGGAAGCCGGCGCTATCGAGCGAGCAGGAGGTGACCCAGCCGATGTCCTTGCCACGTTTGTCGAGGACAGGGTCACCGTTGTGGGCCATGCGTTGGCCTTGTTCGGTGAAGCTAAAGCGGACAACGACACCCTTGCGGGCTTTTTCGCGGGCCATGAAGGCTTCGCGGCCGATGAACCAGGGTTTGTAAGGCTTGACATAGGAACCAAAGCCACCTTCGGCTACGCCGAGGTCGCGTTCACCCTTGCCAGAGCCGAGGCCCATTTCGTGCCCATAGAGCGGCAGACCGGCTTCGGTACGCAGTGAGTCACGCGCGCCCAGACCGATGGGTTTGACGCCAAAGGGTTCGCCTGTTTTGAGGACGGCATTCCAGAAGTCGACGGCGTGGTCGGGGTGGACGAATAGTTCGAAGGCCATCTTTTCGCCGGTATAACCGGTGCGGGAGACGATCAGATCGAAGCCACCGACCACTGCGTCGCATAGTTCGGTGCGTTTTAGTTTGAGGATGCGAGCTTTGGTGGCAGAGTCGACACCCATGGCAAGCAGAATATCGCGGCTCTTGGGACCCTGCAGGGCGATATCGACGCGCATATCATTTCCGGCTTGCGGATCACGCAGGTTGCGGATGATGGCTTCGTAACCGTAGGTGCGGGTAGCAGGACGGGCGTTGTCGATTTTAATGGCGCCGTCGCGGATGTTTTCGAGCCAGGTGCGGTCCTTGTCATCATTGGAGGCGTTGACGACGACCAGGAATTTTTCGGCGCCGCGACGATAGATGAGTGTGTCGTCGATGACATCTGCATCGGGGGTCAGGAAGTGGGAGTAGAGGCTTTCACCAGGCGTCAGACCACCGACATCGTTACCGCAGACGGTATCGAGGAAGGAGGCTGCATCCGGGCCGAGGACTTCATAGACGCCCATGTGACTGACATCAAACAAGCCGGCTGCCTGACGGGTGGCAAGGTGTTCTTCTTTTACGCCAGTGTATTGAACGGGCATTTCCCAGCCGGCAAAAGGTACCAGACGACCACCAAGGGCCTTGTGAGCCTCAAAGAGGCGGGTGCGCTTGAGGGAGCCTTCGAATTCGTCCCACTGGAAGGTGGGCAGGGTTTCGGTTTTTGTAGGGGCGGAGATGCCGATGTACCAGGGTTTTTCGAGGCCTTTTTCGGTGATGCGCTTGTCGGCAGGGGCGTCTTTGTGGGCGTCGCTGACGAGGATTGGGCCGGGCAGGCGGCTTGGGTCAAAGTCTTTGGCGCCGTCCAGGTTGAAGGATGTGTACCCATCGGACAGATCACGCAGCCAGGTTGAAACGGTGGCGGCATCGGCAACAGGGATGGCGAGTTGGTAGGAAACGCCGTCGACGTTGGTCAGTTTACCAGTGACGACAGATTTGGGGGTGGCAAGCGTAGTGGAAATGGAGCTGCCAGGTTTGAGGGCGCTCAGATCGGCACTGACGGTGTAATCCAGGAATTGGCGAACGCGTGGGCCGGAGAGATCGAAGACGCCAGTGGTGGATTTATCGTCAATATAGTAGAAGTGAGGGTAGGCGTGCTTGGTATATTCGAAATCCACGCCGGATTCTTCGGCCAGTTTGCGG
>CAYWXS010000174.1:0-9983 GCA_964462245.1 uncultured Anaerolinea sp. | reverse complement strand
CACTGGTCAACCTTTTTTTCCTATCTTCATTATCATTTACGCCGAAGTGTACTAGACGATTATCACCGGAGAGTTGTGGTTGATTGGGGACATGAATATTTGCGTCTGGCGCATTGGGGGCGCGCTATCAATCAAATCCATCCGGGTAGCGGAGAAAGATATGGTTATGGCAAAGACCTCGTAAAAATGTTAATGATGCAGCGTTCAGATAAATTGATCGCCGCACAATTAGGTATAAAGCCATTAACCGGGAAATTCGGGCTTGGCTTTAAGAGTGTTTTTCTCGTCAGCAGCAAGCCTTCCATTCTCAGTGGACGTATCAAGTTTAACATCGTGGCTGGATTGTATCCGCTGCGAATGAACAAAGAGGATCTGGATCATATTTCCAAAATTCTCGAAAGTTGGGGTAACGGAACAACCGGGGAAGGAACACTTATTGATTTACCTGTGGATTTAGTGGAAATCCCTAACCTTACAACCAAAGATGTGGTCAATGATTTTTACCAGTGGGCAGACCTGATGGTTGTTTTTTCTCATGAAGTCAACCGCATCGAATTGCGGCAGGATGGAAAAATTCGTCGGACGATAGAGTGGAAACCTGAGAAGTTGATAGATGGTTGTTCCAATTGGCTTGTTGGGAAGCTTCAAAATATTAGTGCTGGTGGGAGATCGACGCCAGCTAACGCACTGGTGTGGAAAACATCCAAAAGCCAACTTTCTGAAGATGAGCTGAATGGCAAGGCAAGAAAGGATTTTCAAGGGTCATTGTTGTTCATCCTATCTGCGGAGGGTTGCATACCCTTGGATCCAAATGTACCCAGAATTTGGGTTACTGCTCCTACCGAGGAAATTTATCCAGTTGGTTTTGCATTAAATACAAATTTTGCGCTTGATGTCGGGCGGGCTCAGTTAGCTCGCGAATCAGAAGATAATCGCCTGCTTGCCAAAGATCTGGGTAAAAAATTTGGCGAGTCACTCTTGGATTTGTTTTGTTACACCAGGAAGAATTGGCTTGACTTTTGCCAGAAAACCGGCTTATCTAAAAGCCTGTCGGAATATGATTTTTGGGAGTCGGTTTGGAAAACAGCATGTGAACCAATGCGGCAGGTGGAATCTCGAGAAGGTTACGAACTACTGCGGATATTTTTGGATCTGGGTTTTGGCCGTCTGTACAGAAACGATTCTGCACTCCCGACAGGTTTACCCGGTGAACATAAGATTCTCACTAATATTCATGATTTGCGATTTTATATTTCAGGTATTCTCGAGAATAGCGAAATATTCAACCAGGTCGCGTCCTGGCCTGCTTTCCAGACAAAAGTGGCACCAGGTTCGGCAATAATAAGCTCTGTGAGAACCACGTTGGTTCGGTGGTTGTCAGAAAAGCCGGATTTGGTAGATATTACCCTTTGGAAAATTGTAAGTTGGGTTGTCGGTCCATCTGAACAAGTTACTCCTGAGCAGGCTGATTTGTTGGGGAAAGTCATTTCGCCATCTTTCTTTAAAGAGTTAGCTCGGAATGAAGAAGAAGAACTACGTCAATATTTGAAAAAGTTAAAATTTAAAACCAGGGCCGGCAGATTTTTTACTGTAACCGATATGCTGGCAACAAATATCGAAGATATTCAAGATTTTCACGATGAATACTTACGGTCTGAATTTGCGCCGCACGGTCTGGTTTTATCCAGCGATTACACAAAGGCAGGCGCTCAATTTTTCCGTGCCAGCCGTGACAAACATTCGGCAACTGTCGAAAAAATGCTTGGCTGGGCTTTAGAGATCAAAGAGGATGTAAGAAAACTTGCAGTCCTCAATTATTTACTTCGCGGCGAATTGGCCGATGCCCTGACGCAGGCTTTACTCAATCCCAACAGGCAAACAGACTATAAAAATTCATGGTTTGCTCTAATTTCAGATGATCATGAACTGCTTCAGTATTTCAGCCCATATGACAGAAGTATAATTCTTGGCCGATTGCGTATAGGTGCTATTGCCGAAACGCTTCCACCCAAACCTCTGCCTTCTGCCGAAGTTATTTTGGAGAAAATTTACTCCTGGTGGGATCGAAATCAGGCTGCGTTAATTGTGGATTATGAACAAAGTATTTATCCATTCGGAATACCGGTTTCCTTGTCGAAAGATATGGATTATGTAGAAGAACTCGCTGGCAGGCGGGAGTGGATGATCCTCTTTTTACTGGGAAGTTATCACACTATTGGCCGGGTTCATAAAAAGGCATATCGTAATTTCATTGAAGATTGTCATGAAAAAGGCTGGCTTAATACATTTGCCCGATCGGATGCTGATGATAGTGAATGGATTGGTGTGCTTGAATCATATCTGGGAGTTATTACTGAAAACGACGATGTGAAATACCAGTATTTATTTACCCGCCAATTCGTAAATATATATAAGTTGTCCAGCAATCTGCAAAACTACGTTGAATTATTTCTTGGCATCGATCGGATCGATAAGCGGTTTAACCTCGAGCATCTCGCCAATCCAAATAAAAGTGAGCTGCTCAGTGGATCTGATTTCCCATCGATCCCAAAATTATCCAACACACTTGGGATCGGTATCGGATTGGTCATACGTGAACTGGTTCGGAAAGAAGTGATCACTTCCCAATACGCATATGAACATTGTTATTCCCCAGTGAGTCGTTTGAGAAGGTTGTTTGCAGAAATGAATTTCAACCTGGGTGAAGGCGAAAGATTATCAGACTCTCCGCAAATTTATCAGTTTTTGGTTAAAAATCTTGGCGCAGAAAAAGCGACCTTCAAAAAGTCATTCGATATTCCCTTCCTGGTACTCGCAGAAAAGTATGAGAATTTGCAGGCTTTTTTGGACGATAACCGATAAGAGCGGTTTTTAGATAGATAGGAGCATGTACATGGCGCAATTTAATCGTGGAGACCAGGTTCAACATCCTGTTTTTGGGGTCGGGCAGGTACGGACAGATGAAGGAACGACAGTCATTATTCGTTTTCAGCATGGGATTGAGGAATGCGTAAAAGACGATTTACAGTTAATTCACACGCCGCGTCAGGCTCTTTCTCATTCACAATGGCATGCACCTTTCGATGTAATTACCAGAATCCAGGCCAATGCGATCCAGTCGATCAACGATTCCTGGGGAGTATTTTCGCTCTCCAGGGTTGCTTTGTTACCACATCAACTATGGGTTTGCCGCAGGGTTGTGGAAACCTGGCCAACGCGCTGGATGGTGGCTGATGATGTCGGTCTCGGAAAGACAATTGAAGGCGGTTTAATACTTTCTTCTCTGATAGCACGCAACATCGTCAAGAGAGCACTGATTATTGCCCCGGCTTCGCTTGTAACCCAATGGCAGATCCGTTTGCGCACCATGTTTGATCTGCGTTTTGCTGATTATATTTCAGCCAGTGATGTACCAGAAAAGGAATTTTGGGATACCCATAACTTTGTTGTGGGATCTCTGGAAACTTTGCGGTTAAACAACAAGGATCGCTGGAATAGATTGCTGGAGAGTGATCCCTGGGATTTAATCATTCTGGACGAGGCTCACCATATTGGGGCGGATGAACGTAATGGTCCTACCCTGGGTTATGAATTGATCCAACAGATGGTGGAAAACAAACGTGTCACGTCCATGGTGTTTTTTACAGGTACACCTCATCGAGGAAAGAATTTCAATTTCTTATCCTTAATGCGTCTGCTTGACGACCGGTTTGATCCTCAAATCAGTTTTCGGCAACAATTAAAGTACTTGCCCTCGGTAATGATCAGGAATAATAAACAGAATGTTACTGATCTTAAGGGAAACTTACTCTTTAAACCGCCGCTTGTTATATCTGATACGTATACCTATTCGGAATCAGAGAAAAACTTTTACCAAAAATTGACAGAATTCATTGTGACCGGCAAAGCGTACGCGTCATCTCTCAATCCGTCAGAATCGCAGGTAGTAATTCTTGTTTTAATAACCATGCAGAAATTGGCATCCAGTTCGTTGGCGGCCATATTGAGAGCGCTGAAAGGTCGCCTTGGCCGGATTAATGATAACAAGGGTAGACATCAAATATTAAGTAAACAACTGGCAGAGTATCAGAAATATCAGGAGGGTGGTGATTTAGACGAAGCTAACCGGCTCGAAGAAGAACTCGCAACCCTGTCGGCACAAATTCAATTAATGGAAGATGAATCACCACGTTTGAGAGAGTTGATCTCGGCGGCTGAAGCGGTTGAAGACGAAACAAAGTTGAAGCAAATTATTTATCTGGTAAAAAATCGTTATCCCGATCGGGCAATATTATTTTTTACAGAATATAAAGCCACGCAGTCCAGGCTTATGTCCTATCTGATAGAGCAGTTTGGTGAGAACTGTGTCACCTTTATCAATGGCGAAGATCGCGCTGAAGATGTCATAAATTCGAAAAAACAAAAAGTCGTTCTCAACGAAATCCGTGAGACGGCTGCAGAAAAGTTTCAAAGCGGTAAAGTGAGATTTTTGGTTTCAACTGAAGCAGGTGGTGAAGGTATTGATCTTCAAGAAAACTGTCATACCCTGATCCATGTTGACTTGCCATGGAATCCGATGCGATTACACCAGCGGGTCGGCCGCTTAAATCGCTATGGGCAAAAAGAGCAGGTTGAGGTTTTGACAATCCGAAATCTCGAGACAGTTGAAGCGGCAATTTGGGATAAGTTGAATTCAAAGCTTGGAGAAATCAAATTAGCCCTCAACCATGTAATGGATGAACCCGAAGATTTACTTCAATTGGTACTCGGTATGACATCATCCCATCTCTTCAATGAAATCTATTCTGAAGCTGCATCCGTTGAACAGGATAAATTATCAAACTGGTTTAATCAAAAAACTGCTCATTTTGGCGGCCGGGATGCGATTGATACAGTTCGCGATTTGGTGGGAAGCACATCGCGATTTGACTTTCAGGAAATATCTGATCAGCTTCCGCATGTTGATCTGCCAAACCTGGTTTCATTTTTTACGACAATGCTGCAGTTGAATGGCAGAAGATACAGAGAGGAAAGTGGTGAGTTCTCCTTTAAAACCCCGGAAAATTGGCTGGATGGTCCAGCTATTCGGCAAAACTATGAGAATATGGTGTTTACTCGCGAGATAAGAGGAAAAAACGCGGCTCAAAGAATTCTTGGCGTTGGGCAAAAGGTTTTTCAAAAAGCATTGGATCAGGCCAAACAGTCAGAGGCATCTTTGGTAATGCTGCCCTCCCAAATTCTACCAACGCCAGTTTTTGTTTTTCGTATTTATGACCGGGTGACAGGTTCTGGTGGGATCGTACGATCTGTTATCGCCGCTTTGGAGGTGGAATATGCTGAAGGAAAAAGTTTCCAACTTTTGAGTGATTGGAAATTATTACTTTTATTAAATGATTTAATTGATAGCAAGAAAATAAAACGTTCGGAAGTTAGTTTCCGTCCTGAAAATACGGACGAGGTTGAGAAAAAATTAAATCAGGCTCAGGCTGAAATGATCACACAACTGCATCAACTCAATTTACCTTTCAAAGTTCCTGAGGTGGAAGAATTTGCCATTTTATGGCCCGAAGGATAAAGTGACTGGTAAATACGTACCCGTTTGATCAGCTTTGTGCGCATAGTTGAAAGATTTGGAATTTCTCGATACGTTTTTTTCGTTTTCAAACACCAGGTGCCCAATAAAAAACATGATCAATAATAATTCCGAAATCGACATTTCTTGGTTATCAACAAAATCAATCACTCCTGAACAAAAGGACATCATCCTTCATCCAACAGGAGAACATGCCCGCGTGCTGGCAGTGGCAGGCTCAGGGAAAACTGAAACAATGGTCATGCGCATTAAGTATCTGGTGGAATACAAGCATTTTAATCCCGAGTCTATCCAGGTGTTGATGTTTAATACCAGCATTCGTCAGGAATTTCAGGAGAGGTTGAATCGTCCAAATGACGGAGCAATTGGTCTCGCCAACCGGGTCAATAATTTTCATTCCATCGCAAGTATCATTCGTAATGAGGCTGCCAAAGCTGGTCTGACTGGAACAGCCTGGGATATTTGGGAATCGGATGAAGAACCTGGAGAAACTTCGAATCGGGAAAAATTTTCACGCACTCTGCGTGGTGCAATCAATCTGCTTGAGCGAGAGAAAAAAATCGCCATCGGATCAGTCGGGCAGAAAGAAGCTGCAGAAGCCATCGGCGCCTGGAAAAACGCGTTGATTGCTCCGGCTGATGCAGGCCACAAGGAAAACCCCAATCTTGTGAAGGTATATGCTGCTTATGAAGAACTGCGCCTGGAGGGAAACGGGATCACCTTCGATGATTTTGTCCCCATGGCTGTCGAGCTACTCAAAAAGCACCAATCCCTACGCGATAAATTCAGCAGCGGACTGCGTTATGTATTTGTAGATGAATACCAGGATGTCAATTACGCCCAACAACGCCTGATTGAACTGCTGGCTGGTGAACACGCAGATGTAATGGTTATTGGAGACGATGATCAAACTCTATATGAATGGCGCGGTGCACGCCCGGATTATATTTTGAAAAAATACCAGCTCCAATTTGCGAACAAGCCAGTGAAGACTTACCACCTGACAAACTCATTTCGGTTTGGCCCACTTATTGCCCAGTGTGCTGAAAACTCAGTCCGGCTGAATACGATCCGGGAAGAAAAATCTGTTGTAGCTAATAATTTTGAACTGCCGGCTGAAATTTATGTCATGTACCAGGGCGAGACAGAACATAAAAACTCCAATCGTTGGTTAAAAGAACAAATTTTAAATTTGCTCAGTACGAAAAAAGCCCGGCCGAATGAAATAATTATATTATGTCGTATGTATGCCCAGTTGAGCATGCTCGAGGCTGAGTTTATTGGAAACGTTCCGTATCGGGTGGAAGGGCAGGCGGCCTTTTTTAATCGCCACGAGGCAGCTGTATTTCTCGATTATTTAAGGGTTGCACTGGGATATTACAGCCCTCTGACAGACGAAATCAGCAAGTCTTTTGCAAGGGTGATTAATAATCCCAACCGCAAAATCCCCAGAGACTTGCTCAAGACGGTGGATAAGGCTATCGAAAATAATGCCAGCCTGGCAGATACCCTGCAAAAAATTAGCAACGATCCTTATTCCGGACTGAGAGGATCCGCCCAGGAGAATTTTTCAAATCTGGTCTACTGCCTGGAATCTGCATATAAGCGCACACAGGGTGAGAAAGCCCAAAAAGCCGGGCAAATTATTGAATGGATCAAGGACCAGGTTAATTATGCGGGTTATTTAAAGAACTATTACGGTAAGGGTGATCCATCTTTTGAGCGTATTGAAGCACTGGATAACTTTATTCAGTATGCGGAAGAAACTGGTATGTCGACCAGTCGCTTCCTGGAACATATAAAGACACTGGATACTACCCTGGGCGAAACAAGGGATGAACAGATCGTAATGACCACTGTCTACCAGGTAAAGGGCAAGCAGTATCCTTATGTCTTCATTCCGAACTGCAATGAAGGTTACATGCCCTCGCGATATGAATTAAAGAACAGCATTTTCGATACATCTGGTCGGGTTCAGGAGGCTGAACTCTCACCAGGTATCGAAAATGAACGCCGTCTTTTCTACGTTGCACTGACAAGAGCTACAAAAGCTGTTTTTATTGGTGCATCCATCCCGGAAGGAGAACGCAGCGGACCATCGCGCTTCCTGAAAGAGATTGATCTGCTGGATACCAGGAAAGGTTTGAGTGCTCTCCAGTCAGTCATCTCACACAAAAAAGGAACTCTCGAAAATCTTGTCGATGATTTGCGTGGCTTTACTGAAAAATTTTCCCTTTTACAAAATTTTCAAAAATATATTTTTATGAACCTTGGGCTAAAACAAGCCAAATATTTGGACGATCTAGTTAACACAGCTTCCAGGAAAAAATCCGGGTTACGCCAGGAACACAAAGTTAAAACTGATCCGATTATTTCTCAAGAAAAGGGGTCAAATAATAAATCGTGGTACGAGGATTGAGAACCTGTTTGGTA
This sequence comes from uncultured Anaerolinea sp., assembly GCA_964462245.1. Lineage (GTDB taxonomy): Bacteria > Chloroflexota > Anaerolineae > Anaerolineales > Villigracilaceae > UBA5195. Next base: position 1,957 of record CAYWXS010000174.1, on the reverse strand, counting down.
TTTATCGTCGAAAAGTATAAAAAAACTAATTGAATAATGAAATCGCAAAGGACATTGTCAACAAGATTTAATTTCTTGTTGACAATGTCCTTTTTTCGGTGGTTAAATCAAAAAAAATACCAAATTGAACAACATCCATCTTTCATCTGGATAATCGTCTAAAAGAATGAAACCATAAAAATTCTTTTAGGAGATTTGCAAATGTTCATTTACGGGCTAAAAACACACAACAAGATTATCTATCTGCTCTTTGATAATGAAGACGCTCACTTTGTGACTGATTATTCTTTTTATTACAATGAAGTCACTGGTTATATTTTGTGCCGATCGAAAATTGATAAACACGCTCCTCTTATTTATCTTCAAAGACTTATTGGTAAGGTTCCAGTGGGTTTGGTCGGAGACCACGTCAATGGAAATATTCTTGATTTCCGTCGAGACAATATTCAAGCCGTTCTTCAAAGAAATAATCTCCAAAAAAAAAGAAAACCGATGCAATATAACGATAAACCAACCACAAGTGAATACAAGGGTGTTTCCTGGAATTCTCAAATGGAAACATGGTACGCCTACATTCGTCTGGATGGGTTATTGCTCAATCTCGGAAATTATTCTGACCCACATATCGCAGCAACTGTTTATAACATTTTTTCACATTCATTGTTTGGCAGGTTTGCCAATCCGAATATTATTGAAGAGCCGATTAATGGATTATCGCAAGTTGATTTAAAAAAACTTTATCGTCGAATATTTCATAACCTTCTCAAGCATGGGATTCTTTCTTGTAAAATCTGCCCATTTTCCAGCCAGCACCTGATTACGATGATCGACTCGATTAATTTTTCCCATGCGGAAATTCCCGAATGGCTGGACAGCATAATTGTTGAAGAAAATATTAATTTTCACAACGAATGTTGCTGCGTATTTGGTCGCGATGAACCGGAGTCTGATATGGATAATGATGAAGATGATGACAATGATTTAGGGTGCGTTGAGGTTCAGATTTGATGGGCTTTCAGCTCGTAATAATCTCGCAATAATTAATATTAATTTGGTCAAGCAATAACTTATAGAACTAGCTTGATCTGTTAACACCAAGATTGCGAACCAACTATTCAAAAAAAATGACAAACAGAAAGAGTACCATAATGGAAAACGATGAACCACTTTATGTTGCAATATCAAAATATAGTCGCTATATAGCAATACCTTCGCCAAAATTAGTTGAAAGAAATAGGGCTTTTCGAGTAAAGTTGAAGTCTTCCACAACCCAACTTACCCGAGAAGCCCATGCCAGAGATTTTAGCACTTTTACAGAGCATTGCACCTCTTTTAGAGAAAACGACTTTGCGCCAGATGAGCCACGTTATTTTTGGCATGCTGACAGCCAATGGACGGATTACCATGTTGGGTCTCTCGCGCTGGACTGAGAAAGGTGGCAGTTATCGAACCATCCAGCGCTTCTTCCAAAGCACGCTGATGTGGAGTGCCATCCAATGGGTCTTGTTTCGAGTACGGTTTTTAAAGCCTGCCGACGAATATATTGGAGCCGGTGATGAAACGGTTATTAGCAAAGCCGGTAAGAAAACGTACGGGCTGGACCGTTTCTTTGCGGGCTTGCAACAAAAGGTCATTCCAGGCATCTCGTTTTTTGCCTTTTCCTTGATAAATGTCAACGAAGAGCATTCTTATCCGTTACAGGCGACCCAAATCATCAAAAGTGCCGAAGAAAAGGCAGCTAGCAAGGCCAAAGCGGAAGCCAGAAAGGTCAAGCCGACCGGTGAAAAGAAGAAACCGGGCCGTCCCAAAGGCAGCAAAAACAAAGATAAGCAAGCCGTCGTACTCAATGCTGAATTATCGCGCATCCAAACCGCACTGAGAAGTTTTATCGTCACGCTCGGCGTCTTCATCACTTTGAGATATGTGGCACTGGATGGACATTTCGGTAACTATCCTA
>CAYWXS010000173.1:0-10092 GCA_964462245.1 uncultured Anaerolinea sp. | reverse complement strand
ATATCATGCCCGCACTTGGGTATATCATGCCCGCTCCTGGGTACGTGGCACGCGCAGCGTGTTCTATAGGCGCGAAGATTGCCACGCCCGGCAAAGAGCGCCGGGCTCGCACAGTGTCCCGATGTTCTGCGGGAATGACACCACTACGTAATCAACAGCCACATTCCCCGTGCAGCTTTCCACCTGCCGAGCCAACCTGATAGGGTAAGCAGTAGCATGAATCGATTTTTCAGCCGGTTGTTCAATCTTCGTTCGGGTGAAGGCGCAAAAGTCTTCATGCTGGTCTTGATATTTTTTCTCTTCATCACCGGCACAGCTTGGGCTGAAACCATCATCGAATCATCCTTTTACTTCCTGGCAGGCGTCAGCCGCCTCTCGCAAGTCTTCATCCTGCACGCCCTCGTCTCCCTCATCGCCACCGCCGTATACTCCGCATTCGTCGACCAGACCTCCAACCAAAAACTGCTCGTGGCAGTCTGCGCAGTGGCAGCGCTGGCCATTGGCCTGGGAATGCTGCTGCTGCAAGTCAACCAGATCCTGGCCTATACCATCCTGTATGTGCTGGTGCGGGCAGTGCGCACTTCCTTCATTCTGCATTGGTGGAACTACGCCAGTGATTTCTACGATGCACGCGCCTCCAAACGCATCGTGCCGGTCATCAACGCCGCCTCACGCTTCGCCATCATCGTCGCCGGGCTGACCATCCCGCTCCTCAACCGCCTCCTGGCACCGTCAGCCATTATCCTGCTCTGGGTCCTGACCCTGGTGATCATCGCCTTGCTCTCGCTCGTCATGAACAAGCACATCGCGCGCGAAGCCCTCGCAACCGGCGCCAGCCCCATCCGCACCCAGCCCCACAAGCAACACATATCCTACCGCCAGAATATTCGCGAAGGCTTCCAATACGTCTCGTCGTCAAATTATTTACGCTGGCTGGCGCTTTCCACTTTTTTGATGGTGATTATTTTTGCCCTGCTGAACTACGAAGGCGGGAAGATTTTCGCCCAACAATTTACCACGCGTGCCGATATGACCAACTTCATCGGGTATCTGAATGGCATCACCAACCTGATCATGCTGCCGGTGCAGTTATTCCTCTTCAGCCGGGTCGTAACCAAAATCGGGGTCGGCAACGCCAATATCATCTTCCCCGCCGGCACCTTTCTGATCTCCGGCGCAGTTCTGCTCTCGCCGCTCTCACTCGCCAGCGGCGCCCTGGCGCATTTCGATCGCAACACCTTCCGCTACTCCACCCAGGAATCAAGCAACAACCTGCTCTATAATGCTGTGCCCGCGCGAGTCAAGGGCCGTTCACGTTCCTTCATCGACGGACTGGTCTTGCCTGTTGGCCTGCTGGCTAGCAGCGTCTGGCTCGAATTCGGCAAGCTGCTGCCGTCCAATTTATTCTTACCCGTACTGCTGGGCTTACCGGCCCTGGCTTTCCTGCTGATCAGCCTGCTCCTGCGCAGATTATACTCACGCGCCATGATCACCCTGCTCGAACAGGAAGACATTGCGGCCCTCCTGCCAGCCGATGGCGATATCACCCTCTCAACCAACCCGGCGGCCAAAAACATCCTGCTCAAAAAGTTAGTCGAAAGCACAGACGATGCCGTCATCCTCCTGATCGCACGCATCATGACCGAAACCGCCGGCACCTCCGTGCTGCCCATCCTGGAAATGAAAGCCAAAGAAAGCGCCGCCCCGCTGCGGGCTGGGATCATCGATGTCCTGGCCAGCGCCGAAATCCAATCCATCTCACGCACTTCGCTCGTGCGCTTTTACACCTCTTTCTTACACGACCCGGATGAAAATGTGCGCCTGGCAGCTTTCGGCGGGCTCAAACTAGCCGCGGATCCCGCCAACCCGACCTTTCTGGATCAGGCCAGCCGGCTGCTGCAGGAACCCCACACCAGCCAGCCGGATCAAAGCGTCAATTACGAAATCCGCAGCCAGGCCCTGGCAGCCCTGCTCAGTTCCAATAACCCAACCTACCACGAACGCGCCAAAACCGCCCTGAAACAACTACTCCAGGACCCGGACCCCGGCGCGCGCAGCTGCGCCATGGGTGCACTCGCAACCCAGACAGGCAGCGAACCCGCCTTACTCGATCCGATCCTGGGCCACCTGCAGGACAGCGCTGACGAAGTACGGCTGCGAGCGATTGCCGCGCTGGAAACCCGCTCAGCCCACCCGCTGCCCGCTCTGACTGTCCAGGCCACGCTATCGCTTGCCAGACTGATTCTGAACGATCCGCTCGAAAAAGCCCGCATGTTGATGCTCAACACGCTCGAACGGCTCAGCATCACGCCGATCCTTCCACAAAACTCAACCATCATCACTGCGCCCACCCCCCAGCGCGCCTACGCCCTGATCGCCAGCAGCCTGGCCGACGCCAGCCCACAGGTCCGCAAAAACGCCGAAGAAATTCTGGTCCGAGCCGGGCAAGCCTGCGTGCCAGGCCTGTTGACCCTGCTCAATAGCACGGGTATCGTCTCCACGCAGCAAACTATCTTAAAAACAGTCCTATGCCGGATTGATCAGCGCAGCTATGGTGATCTGGCCGATGGGCAGATCATGAATGAGCTCAAGACCATCTACACCCGCATCGCCCAACTCTTTGGGCTGGAGAGTTTCCCCAGCACCCCTGGGCTGGAAGCGCTGCGCACGCTGCTAAGTGAGCTGAACCATACCTCCCTGGATGCCATCTTCGACCTGCTCTCCGCGCGCTATGGAGCCAAACCGGTGATGCGCATCACCCAATCCCTGGCCGCCGAATCCAGCCACACGCGCGCCAACGCCAGTGAAGCCCTGGAAGCGCTCATCAGCCCAGCGCTGGTCAAGCTGATCATGCCGCTTTTTGACAGCAGCCTGCCGCTGCGCGACCTGGCCCGCATCGGCGCGAATGCCTGGAGCGCCACCCGTGCGGTTGGCCCAGCCGAGACCTTGCGCCAACTGGCAAGCGATCCGCAATCTGAATTGCTGCGAGCCTTTGCCGTTTTCACGCTGGGCGAAATCGCCTCCAGCCTCAGCCAGCCAGCCGAAGAGCCCGCCCCAGCCGAGACCTCGCGCAGTGCGCGTGCGCGCCGGATTAACTTGCTGGACATATTACTGGACGACACCCCCAAACCGCGCAGCACGACCCCCGAACCCACCCCTGCCAGCACGCAAGCCATCAGCCTGGCACAAGCCCAGGCCCTGATCACCGCCGCACAAACCGATCCTGCCCAGGCAGTCCGCAGCGCAGCCCGGGCCGCAGCCCGCCTGGCCCACATCCAAATCGACACACCCCCCGAAGGTGAGCTTATGACAGCCAGCTTGACAGTAATTGAACGCATAATCTTTCTTAAACAGGTCACCCTCTTTCAGAGCATGACCATTGACCAGTTGAAAGTCCTGGCCAGCATCTGCGAAGATGAATCGGTCAATCAGGGCACGCAGATATTCAAAGAAGGTGACCCCGGCGGCGTGGTTTACGTGGTGGTGCACGGCCGGGTTGGGATAGAACGCAGCGGCGACCGCAAAGACTCGGTTGTGCGCCTCTCAACCCTCGAAGCGCGCGCCTCGTTTGGCGAAATGAACCTCTTCGAAAACAGCCCGCGCAGTGCCACCGCACTCGCCGTCGAAGACTCATTATTATTAAAACTGCGGGCCGAGCCTTTTCTGGCACTCATCCGCCAGCACCCCGACATGTCAATTGAATTGATCAAAGTCCTCAACCTGCGCCTGCGCGAAGCCAATGACCAGATCGCCCACCTGACGCGCTCCACCCCACGCCAGCTCCAGAGCCTCTACGACAAACTGGAAGACACAGACGCAAAATAGAGCGCCCAAAGTGTCATTGCGAACGAGCGTTCTGTGCGAGTGTGGCAATCTGCTGCCTATGGAGCAGATTGCCACACTCGCGGAGAGCACGCTCCTCCTAATGACATAATTGGAGGGCTGACATGAGGGAAGATTGCCACGTCGCGGAGAGCACGCTCCTCGCAATGACAATTTCGCGGGGTGTTCTTTCACAATGAACAGCAGTGATTTTCTGTTGTGGAATCACTCTAATGACAACTTAACTTAATCTTAAATAAAAGGTACCCCCGAATGCACAAAAATGTCACCATCCATTCCTTCCGGCAAAGCGTCGGGAAATCCACCCTGATCGCCAACCTGGCAGCCAGCCTGGCGCTGCAGGAACTGCGTGTCGGGCTGGTCGATACCGACTTTCAGGGAGCCAGCGCCCACCTGTTCTACGGCCTGAAAGACAACCAGATCCAGGCCACCTTTAATGATTACATCCTCGGAAAATGTGACATTCTGCAAGCCGTGCATGACGTCAGCCCCCAGCTCGGCCAGCCCGCCAACAGCGGCAGACTATACCTGGTCCCGGCCAGCACCCAGGTTTCGGACATCATGCACATGCTGCGCACCCGCCTGAACATCGAGCGCTACACCGAGGGCCTGAATAGATTCGAAAAAGAAATGGGACTGGATATCCTGCTGGTGGATACTCGCGCCGGGCTGGATGAAAACACCCTGACCGCCATCGCCGTCTCGAGCATCCTGGTCCTGGTCCTGCACCCCGACCAGCAGGACTTTCAGGGCACAGCCGTAACCGTCGAAATTGCCCGCAAACTGCTGGTGCCAAGCATCCAGCTCGTATTAAACGACAGCTCGGAAAGCCTGGATGCCGCGGAAGTCAGCCGGCAGTTGGACCAGACCTACAACTGCACTGGCGGCTTCACGCTTAGCCACTCCGAAGAGCTGTTGGCCCTGGCCAGCCGCCGCCCCTTCGTACTGGCCTACCCCGAACACCCCCTCACCAAACGCATCCAGACCCTGGCCAGCAGCCTGCTGCGCTGAGCACAGCCCTGCCAGCTCGCAAAGTTGGTCAATTTGGCACGGCTAAAGATGAGAGGCGTGGTCCGTTTGTGCATCTGGACCCCCTCCTAGCCTCCCCCATTTTCAAAGTACGAAAATAGGGGAGGGATGGGCGCTTGATCTATTGGGCTATCTATTTTCATATGGGCTGCCTTTTTGTCATTTTATCAAAGTGCAAATATACGAAGGTGACTACTGAATTTCCTCCCCTAAAAATCCGCCCTTTGGATTTTTGGAGCCGCTCTCGCTTCGCATGTTCTTGGCGAAGAGGTCTCGGGAGGGGGTCGCACTGGCTCTGCCGATAGGATCAGGGTATTACCCCCCCAACATAATCCACCCCACCAACGAACGACGCCCCAATATATCAGACAAAGCGGATTCACGCGCAGCGGACGTCTCACTAGCGTCCAGATTTACGCGCAGCGGGATGCGACCATCCAGTCTCCTAGCGTCCAGATTTACACGCAGCGGGATGCGACCATCCAGTCTCCTAGCGTCCAGATTTACGCGCAGCGGGACCGCCCCCAAGATTTCAAAATACAACCAGAAATTCCCCAAACCCCATCAAAGGAATGTGTTAGAATAAAAAAACAACCGCTGCACCCCCGGGGAACACCCAATGAATGAACAACAAATCGAAAACGACCTGATCGCAAAACTAAAAGACCTCAAATACACCTATCGCCCGGACATCCGCGATCGTGCCTCGCTCAATGGTAACTTCCGCCAACATTTCGAGACACTCAACCACGTTCACCTGACAGAGACCGAATTCCCGCGCCTGCTGGAACAAATCATCACCCCAGACGTCTTCACTGCCGCCCGCACCCTGCGCGAACGCAATAATTTCGAACGCGAAGACGGAACCCAGCTCTTCTATACCCTCGTCAACCTCAAAGACTGGTGCAAGAACACCTTCGAAGTCGTCAACCAGCTGCGCATCAACACCGATAACAGCCACCACCGCTATGATGTCATGCTGCTCATCAATGGCGTGCCCGTCGTCCAGATCGAATTAAAAACCCTCACCCTCAGCCCGCGCCGCGCCATGCAGCAAATCGTCGACTACAAAGTCGACCCCGGCAACGGCTACACCAAAACCCTGCTCAGCTTTGTGCAGCTCTTCATCGTCAGCAACCGGACGGATACTTTCTATTTTGTCAACAACAACAGCCGCCACTTCAGCTTTAACGCCGACGAACGCTTCTTGCCGGTCTACCGCTTTGCGGACGAAAGTAACAAGAAAATCACGCAGTTGGAAAACTTTGCCGAAATCTTCCTCGCCAAATGTACCCTCGGCGAAATGATCAGCCGCTACATGGTACTGGTCGCCAGCGAGCAAAAGCTGATGATGATGCGCCCCTACCAAATCTACGCCGTCAAAGCCATCGTCGCGTGTATTCACCAAAATTTGGGCAACGGCTATATCTGGCACACCACCGGCAGCGGCAAAACGCTCACCTCTTTCAAAGCCTCCACCCTGCTCAAAGACAACCCCGATATCGAAAAATGCGTTTTTGTGGTCGATCGCAAAGACCTCGACCGCCAGACACGCGAAGAGTTCAACCGCTTTCAGGAAGGTTGCGTCGAAGAAAACACCAATACCGCCGCCCTGGTCCAGCGCCTGCTCTCCAACGACTACGCCGACAAGGTCATCGTCACCACCATCCAGAAACTTGGCCTGGCCCTGGACGACGGCAGCAAGCGCAATTACAAGGAACTGCTCAAACCCCTCGCTCAAAAACGCATGGTCTTCATTTTTGACGAATGTCACCGCTCGCAATTCGGCGACAATCACCATTTAATCAAGGAATTTTTCCCCAACTCCCAGTTATTCGGCTTCACCGGCACGCCCATCTTTGAGCAAAACGCAACCTATCAAAAGATCGAAGGTCAGCAAGCCTCCTACAAAACCACGCAGGACCTCTTCCAGAAGCAGCTGCACGCCTATACCATAACGCACGCCATCGACGATAACAACGTCCTGCGCTTTCACATCGATTATTACAAACCCGGCGGCGAAAACCAGCCTCAAGCGCCTGGCGCCCTGACCAAGTCCGCCATCATCGAAGCCATTCTGGAAAAACATCCTGCCGCCAGCGCCAGCCGCAAGTTCAACGCCATCCTGGCAAGCGCCTCCATCAATGACGCCATTGAATACCACAGCCTTTTTAAGCAGGTCCAGGCCAAAAAACAGGCCGAAGACGCCAATTACCAGCCCCTCAATATCGCCTGCGTCTTTTCGCCCCCCGCCGAAGGCAACAAGGATGTGCAGCAGTTACAGGAAGACCTGCTCACCGAAAAAGCAGATAACCAGGTCGAGCCGGACAAAAAAAAGGCCGCGCTCAAAGCCATCATTGCCGATTACAACACCCAGTACGGCACCAATCACAGCCTGACTGAGTTTGATCTCTACTACCAGGATCTGCAAAAGCGCATCAAGGACCAGCAATACCCCAATCAGGATTTGCCCCACGCGCACAAGATCGACCTGACCATCGTGGTCGACATGCTCCTGACCGGCTTCGATTCCAAATACCTGAACACGCTCTATGTCGATAAAAATCTCAAATATCACGGTCTGATCCAGGCCTTCTCGCGCACCAACCGCGTCCTGAACGATACCAAGCCGTATGGCAACATCCTCGACTTCCTGCAGCAGGAGAGCGCCGTCAACGAAGCCATCACCCTCTTTGCCGGTGAGCAATCCGAACGCGCCCGCAATATCTGGCTGGTCGATCCGGCTCCGGTCGTGATTACCAAACTGCAAGCCGGGATCGTAAAGCTCGAACAGTTCATGCAGTCCCAGGGGCTGGCTTACACCCCCGCCGAAGTGCCCAATCTCAAGGGCGACGCTGCCCGGGCTGTTTTCATCAACCTCTTCAAGGAAGTCCAGCGCTTCAAAACCCAGCTTGACCAGTACACCGATTTGACCGTTGAAAACACCGCCGCCATTAATCAGCTTCTGCCCGAAGATCAGTTGCAGGCCTTCCGTGGCATGTATCTGGAGCTTGCCCTGGGCCTGAAGGACACACAGGGCAATGGCAAAGACCCGGTCGATCCGGAAGTGCAGCAGCTCGATTTTGAATTCGTGCTCTTTGCCTCTGCCATCATTGACTATGACTACATCATGGCGCTCATCGCCCGCTACACCCAGGGCAAGCCCGGCATGCAAACCATGAGCCGCGAACAGTTGATCGGTCTGATCCAGTCGGATGCCAAACTAATGGACGAGCATGAGGACATTACCGCTTATATCACCGCCCTGCCAGTCGGTCGGGCGCTCAGCGAACAGGCCATCGGCGCCGGCTACCAGGTCTTCAAAACCGCAAAGAACGCCCAGCAGCTGTCGGAGATTGCCGCCAAACACGGCCTGCCTGGCACCGCTCTGCAAACCTTTATCGACGGCATCCTGCAGCGCATGATCTTCGACGGCGAACAGTTGAGCGACCTGCTCGCCCCCCTGGAATTGGGCTGGAAAGCCCGCACCCAAAAACAACAGGAATTGATGACCGACCTGATCCCACACCTGCACAAACTCGCCCAGGGCCGGGAAATCTCCGGGCTGAAAGCCTATGAGCAATAAAATGGACACAACCGAATTGGAGCAAGAAACCACCGCCGGATTGCTGCCCAAACTGCGCTTCCCTGAGTTTCAGGATGCGCCGGAGTGGGAAGATAAAAAACTGATTGAGATTGCCAGCAAAAAAGTAAAGTGGAGTTTTATTGGCGGCCCGTTTGGCTCAAATCTTAAAGCATCTGATTACACTGAAAATGGTATCAGAATTATTCAACTACAAAACATTGGCGATGGCGAATTTATTGATAATTACAGGATTTTCACATCTGAACAAAAAGCTGATGAATTATTAGGGTGCAATATTTATCCAGGTGATATTATCTTATCTAAGATGGGAGATCCTGTAGCACGTGCTTGCTTAATTCCAATTAATCATAAACGATACGTTATGTGCTCTGATGGAATACGCTTGGTTGTGGATGAAAAGAAATTCAATAAGTTTTTCATTTATTCGTTTATAAACTCATCCCAATTCCGCAGGCTTGCAGACAAGGCAGCAACAGGGTCAACTCGAAAGAGAATAGGGATTGATGAATTAAAGAACCAATCAGTTGCCACACCGGGGTTGAGCGAACAACAAAAAATCGCCGCCTGCCTCTCCTCCCTCGACGACCTGATCGCCGCCCAAAGCCAAAAGCTCGCCGCGCTCAAAACCCACAAAAAAGGACTCATGCAGCAGCTTTTCCCCGCCGAAGGCCAAACCCTCCCCAACCTGCGCTTCCCTGAATTTCAGGGAAGAGGCGAATGGTCGCAGAAATTTGGTGATAAAGTGTTTGAGCAGATTACCAACAAACAACATGATTCCAGCCTCCCTATTCTTGCTATTACTCAAGAGTATGGAGCAATTCCACGAGACTTGATTGACTATCAGGTATCTGTAACTAAAAAAAGCATCGAAGGTTACAAGGTTGTCGAAGTAAGTGATTTCATCATCAGCCTCAGATCGTTTCAAGGAGGCATAGAGTATTCAAGTTATAAAGGAATATGCAGTCCAGCATATATTATTCTTAGAAAAAAAGCCGCTATATCTGAAATTTATTTCAAGCAGTTTTTCAAAACCGAAAGGTTCATACAAGATTTAAATAAGAATATCGAGGGGTTGCGCGATGGAAAGATGGTCAGCTACAAGCAGTTTTCAGAATTGTTGTTGCCAGTCCCTTCCCTCAAAGAACAACAAAAAATCGCCGACTGCCTTTCTTCCCTCGACGACCTGATCGCCGCCCAAAGCCAAAAGCTCGCCGCGCTCAAAGTTCATAAAAAAGGACTGATGCAGCAGCTCTTCCCTTCCCCTGAGGATGTACAGGCATGAGCGCAAAGTCCAAAATCGATACAAGCAAAACTATTACTGTATTGGTCAGGTAACCGTTGGACAAAGCAACTCAATCCCTGTCATTGCAAGTGATCCCACAACAAAGAAACACTGCTGTTCAATGTGAAAGAACATATCCCGTGCGTAGTGTCATTGCGAGGAGCGTGCTCTCCGCGACGTGGCAATCTGCTCTATGGGCGGGAAGATTGCCACGCCCGGCAAAGAACGCCGGGCTCGCAATGACACCACTCCGCGATATCATGCCCGCACTTGGGTATATCATGCCCGCATTTGGGTATATCATGCCCGCACTTGGGTATATCATGCCCGC
>CAYWXS010000172.1:6778-10102 GCA_964462245.1 uncultured Anaerolinea sp. | reverse complement strand
GAGCAAATCAGTTATAAATTATTGGTTTTTACTTCCATCCACTTCGCGAAAAAGCCGGGAAGATTCCATACAGGCACGCTTCGCCTCCTTGGGATGCGTTTGAGGCTAAGGGTGTTTGACTGGCAAGCGTGTCATGGCGTTGAGAGGGTAACGGGTTATTTTTCAGATTGGTTGGCCGGGGCTGTTCCGGGATTTTCTGGAGCGGGCTCGATCAGCGCGGGTTCTATTGGCAGGCGGGCCAGACGTTCATCGCGCTCGCGGATGCCACCCAACAAACGGGCTTGCTCGGCTTTCAGTTCGCGATTCTCCTGTTCGACCTGTGCCAGACGCATGGCACCGGTACGCCCAAGTGAGCGCCCGCCTACCAGGTCGAGCAGCAGCGCCAAAAGGTAGCCGATCAAACCCAGCAGCACGATCCACCAGGCGTCAATTACAACTGCTGTAATGATACTCATGACCAGCACAACCCAACCATAGACATCCAGCAAAAACCAGAACGGACGCGGCTGCTGCATCTTTATTGCTCGGCCGAAATGGAGTTATAAATAGATTCAATGCTCTCCGGGTCACCGGTAAAAGTCTTGCCATTGGTTCGATTTGCAATGCGCAGCATGAGGTCTTTTTCGGCATCATCACCATAGGCAATCGTGAAGACTTTTGTGCCATCCGCGCTTTCACCGGTAGGCAGGCAGGCAAACATCTGATTCTGGGTATTCTGACTGGCGGTATCCATGCCATCCGAAAGCAGCACGATCCCGTACAGGCGATTTTCTTTTTTGGCCTGATGATCCTTCTGAATACTGTCGATCTTCTGCAGCGCTGCACAGACAGAGTCGTATAACGGGGTTTTACCGCTGGCAAAGAGCCCGTTCAGGCTTTTCGCTAGATTTTCAGATACTTCTCCGGCCAGACCGCCGCCCAGATCCACCACGCCAGCGGTCCCGCCAAAACCAAGCACAAATATTTCATCCTTCGGATCCAGGCGTTTTACAAAATTGACCGAGCTGGCGACTGCGTTTCGAATTTTATCGCCTTCCATACTGCCGGATGTATCCAGCAGTAAAACGATGGATGCTTTCTTCTTCATTTGATGAAAAACATCTTTGACAGCCGAAGCCACATCGGCCGAAGGGCTTTGGAGTGCGGGGACAATACTGCGGTTAATACGCGGATCGGTTCCATCGACCAAGGAGAGAGGTGAATGCAAGCTGATACTCTCATCGACCGGGCGCAGATAGTATTTAATGGCCAATTCCTGCTGTGGGCGAGCGAGCATATAATCGCGGAACAAGCTGGCGGCAGCTTTTTGCTGCGGGCTGACCCAATCCCCATCCAGGATGCAGTAAGGCTGTTCTGTCCAAAAGGTGCCGCGCGCAGGGAAAATGAAGACAAGTTGGTAACGCATGCTGGCGCCGAAATCCTGGTTGGTTTTGAGGGTTTCGGCCTCACTGGTGGTGACTGCATGCAGATAATCTGGTCCACGCTGAGCCAGAAGCTGCATTAACGGACGGCTTTGAATACCATAATGATAGGTGTTGTTCTCGACACCGCCGAAGGCTTTCACGACTGGATCGGAATAAATCTGATCTGGGGTAATGCCACTGGTTTGCCCGATGGTTGAATACGCCAGCGCTGCCAGAGAGAGCAAGCCGGCATTTGAATAATCCGGGTGGGTATGCCCAAACTTGAACTGTCCCCATTCAGGATGTCCCAAGCTCTTCCAGCCGGCAGGATCAGCGGATAACTTGACGATATCATCCCAACTGATGGGTTTATCCGGCCAACCCAGCGCTTCGGCCATGGGGCGCCACATGGCAAACCCAATCGGCGCGAGGATGGTTGGCGGACAAGTTTCACTGACCAGAACCTTGCCGGTGCGGTCACGCCAGACCTGATTGGCGCCGTCCACCCAGGACTGATCGCCGGGACTCCACACAACCGGTTGGCTCTTGCCATCCAGGATGTCTTTCTGTGAACCACCCGAGGTGACATGCTTGACCGTAACGTTGATCAACTCGCCGCTGGACAGCTTATGCTGTTCCTGGTTGAATTGTGCCACCAGGGCATTCATCCAATCTTCCTTGGTATTGGCGGATGAAATTAGAAGGTTGATGCTTGCCTGATCAGATGAAACGGCCGGGGTAGGTGCCGCAACCTGGGGGATGCTGGCGGTTTCACCCGGCCTGGCAGTGGGACTGGCAGCGGTAGTGCTCTGCAGCAGGCGCGGAAGTGCAAATGCACCCGCAATGATGCACCCGAATAAAAGCACAGCGATCACCACCACTACGGCACCCCACGCGATCTTGGGTTTCTCGGAGTATGTCATTCAAACCTCCCGCAAAATATGATTAAGAATATCAGGACCCGACCACCATGCGAAAACCTAAAAACGGGAAGAAATATCCGGCTGGGTAAGCATGACGGTAGGAAGTTCGTGAGCCAAAGACTGTATCATTAAACGAGCCGCCGCGTGCAACCAGCAAGGTTGCGGCGGGGAATTTTTCACCTGGCAAGGGGATGTATGGACTGGATGTCCATTGTTGAACATTCCCGCACATATCCAGCACGCCGAATGGGCTGCTGTTGCCGGGCAGGCTGCCCGCGTCCATGACACCATAGGTTTCTTTTTCGGCAGTATTCGCTGCCAGCGGGTCAAATTCATCACCCCAGGGGAAGGGACGCCAGTCCACACCCCGCGCGGCATATTCCCACTCGGCCTCAGTCGGCAGGCGCAGGCTTTTACTCTTTTGAGCCGACAGCCAATTGCAATAAGCATCTGCCTCATAAGCGCAAATGCCCACGACCGGATAAAAGGCGTGCGATTTTTGGGTATCCCAGGCATCAGGTATGCTGCGGTCGGCGCGGCCCCAACCATCAATTTCAGCGTTCAGCCAGGCCCAACCTTCCGGGCTCCACCAGCGCTGATCAGAAACCGCGCCACTTTCTATGAATACGGCGTACTGGCTGACGGTTACCGGAACATGCGTAATCTGAAACTCAGGCAAAAAGACGTCACGCATGGGCAGTTCCCTGGGGTGGAAGCGGCTGCCCATACGAAAAGTCCCGGCCGGGATTTTTTTCAGAAGTCCAATTGAGGCTTTGGATGCGTAATCTATCATAGTTTCTAGTGTGATAATTTTATCACAGCGGCCTCTGCAGGTTTGCGCAAAGCGAAAACAAATCGGATGGTTTTTCTCTAATCCAATATTTATCTTTCACTCAGCTTGCGCTCACCAGGCAGGGTTATCATAGTAATTACATTCTCCCAATGAAAACCGCCAAAAAGATCGGGGCCGATCTTGAGGCGGTTTTGGTTTTAATTCC
>CAYWXS010000172.1:0-6678 GCA_964462245.1 uncultured Anaerolinea sp. | reverse complement strand
GGGCGTCAGATGGTTCGGGGCGTCAGATGGTTCGGGGCGTCAGATGGTTCGGGGCGTCAGATGGTCGCATCCAGATAAATCTGGACGCTAAAGTTACAGCGGATGAATCCGCTTTTACCCGATTTATTGGGCGGCAACTTTTTGCGGAATGATTTTTTAGCGTGCGGTCAATGCAAAGAAACGGAAATTTTGTTGATTTGTCACGGCAACCAGCTGCGCAGGTTAGTGTGCTTTCAATTTGTGAAGGAATCCAGGTTTTCACGCGCAGCGACCCCGATCTCGGCACGGGGTGGTCCCGATCTCGGCACGGGGTGGATTAGATACGATTGCCCTGCGGGAGGGTTCCCTACTCGCGGAGCCAGGTGTGTGGGGAAGATGGTGGTGTTATTTTCTCTAATCCAATATTTATCTTTCACTCAGCTTGCGCTTACCCGGCAGGGTTATCATAGTGATTACATTCTCCCAATGAAAACCGCCAAAAAGATCGGGGCCGATCTTGAGGCGGTTTTGGTTTTAATTCCCCTCACCCTCACAAACCTGTCACATCAAGCTGGACGAACGCGCCAACCTTCGGCCAATAAATTCTCGAGGAAGAGGATGGCCTGGGCCATGCTATCGACTGCGTCATTCAGGTGTGCGGCGGGGAATTTATAAAGCATATCTTCAAAATCCAGGAGCCAGGGAACTTCATGGGATGGCTCGGGCAGCAAGACGCAACCGCGCTCGCACCACAGGCTGGCCTGGCGAGATCGTGCCATTTTACTGAGCTGCCCTGGCTGAAAAGGCAGCAGCAGGCGCGCAATTTTAGGGTTGGCACTTTGCTCCAGGGTTTGCAGGGCGCTGATGCCACTGGCTTTATCCTCGATCAGAATACCGCGCAGCCAGCCGTCTTGCATCCAGCGCAGTGCTTCGGCTTCAATGGCGCTGGCGAGTTGTGGAAATTGAAGTTTTTGCCAACTTGCAAAGCGCAATCGCAGATGATAGTCCGGCGTCAGCTCCCAAACTGTGAGGGCGCTGCTGTCATTTTGCTCACGATCCTTGAAGGCGGTATCCCAGGATAACCAGCGTCCGACGACTTCGTCCTCAGCCTGGCCCAGGCGGTAGCGATTTCGGCCTTGCCACCAGCTGGACTGGTAAATATTCCCACCGGCAGGTGCAGGGCGCTGAGCATGCTGCCCGGCGTAGCCACGCAGCCCCAGGTTGACTTTTGCGGCAGCGTTTTCTTTTGCGCCAAAACGAGCAGGCCATAACAATTCACCTGCTGCAGTGCGTGGGTCCGACAAACCGTGAAATGGGATAAACAGGCGCGGTGTGTGCTCGGTCGGCAAACACAGATGTACGTAAGGTTCGGCCCCATCCGTGTGTGTTTTTGATAACAAATAACCAGTCAGGTCATCCTCGTGCAAGCGCTGCATAATGATGACACGCCGGACAGCGCGCGGGTCATTGGCGCGGGTACTGAGGGCGTTATCGTAAATCTCATTCACGCGCGCACGCTGCTGGGTGCTATCCGCGTCCTGGGCTTTAAGCGGGTCATCCACCACCAGCACATCCGCACCCTCACCGGTGACGGCACTGTTAAAACTAAAGGCCAGACGCGAACCGGTGTGGTCATTTTCGTAGCGACCTTTCAGATTTTGATCACCACTCAAGCGGAAGGCTTTTCCAAAGCGCTGACGATACCAGGAACTTTGCAGGATACGGCGGCTTTTGAGAGCATCGCGCACAGCCAGGGGTGTGGCATATGAACCAGTCAGCCAGCGTAAGTGTGGGGCACGGATCCAACTCCAGGTGGGCCAAAAGACGGAGACCAGGAGGCTTTTCATGTGGCGGGGCGGTACGTTAATGATCAGGTTGTTAATCTCCAAATTGGAGACCGCCTGCAGGTATTCGCAGATCAGCCCTATATGCCAGTTATCCATAAATGGAGTTTGGGGTTCCACCAGGTGCCAGGCGGCGCGAACATAGGCAAACAAGCTGCGGGCTATTTCTTCCGTCTCAAATTCTGCGAATGAAACAAGGCGGACAGGTGCCCGAGCGGGCAAACCCCGGTGGGAGACAGGGCTCATTTTGGTAGGTCCGCTGGTCCTGGAGGCCAGCTGCCAGCGGTAATTTGAGCGGGAGTGGCTTTTTGCATCAGATCATTTAGCAGGGCGAATTCCTCATCGGTTAAAAGGCTCAAATCCGGGCGGATGGAAGCCTCGGCCTGTGGGTTGGCACCAGAGGCAGGCTGAACCCGACCGAGGCGACCACCGGTTTCACGCGCCAGGTCATCCAGCACGCCGCGCATATAGGTGATGATTGTCAGATTAAAACGTTGTGCCGGGCTGCGCTGCTCGCCAGCCGGTTTGCTGCTCTGCAACTCGGACTTCCAGATGGGCCAGATCAGGGTCTGCAAGTCCTGTAAATCGGAGTACAGCTGTTTGAGCGCGCCAACGCGTTGACTGGTGAGGGCAAGCCCGCTCAGCAATATCTCGTTCTCAGCCTGTTGGCTGCGGTACTGCTGCAACTGATCAAAATATTCGGCCTGTATTTGCCAGTCATACTGGGCAAACCATTCGTGCAAAGTTGAGAGGTGGCGGGTGGGTGGTTTGGGAGCTCTGATATAGGTAGAATGTAACTTAGCCAGCGTGCGGTCGGGACCCAGCTCCAGATAATCTCTGAGGGCAATTTTGGAACGCCGGTTTTCGCGCTGTTTTTCCGGCTGCGCTTCGAGCTGGGTTTGGCTGCGAACCATCTATTTCAACCTGGGTTGGACGTGCATGCGGAGTTGAGGCGTGGCCTGTGAGCGGATGGGAGCAGAAAAAGCTTTCGACAAGCTGGAAAGCGCATGCATGCGGTTCAGCAGGTGAGGCTTGAGCGGGACAAACGAGATTTGTTCGCAAACCAATAGCTCTTCATCAGGCAGCATGTTTCCTCCATTTTTCGAGTGCCAACCCAGCTAATTATGGTAATGGGCTGATGAACGCACGCCAACCCGAATTGACTATACGCTATAAAATGGTGACTGAAAAGTCAGGAGTTTAATTGTCAGAGTAATTATTTACACAGTCGCCCACTTGTACAAGTGGGCGACTGTGTAGGCTGTGGAGTTATTTACTCTCGGAGAGAGCTGCGCTGATGGAGTTGGCACTCGGAAGAGATAGAAGATTCTTTTTGTGGATTTTCAGAGTGTGATTTCCACTCTGAAAATCCACTTGCTTGGTAGCCCTGGTTTCTGACCGGGGCAGGGAAAAGCATTGATTGGAATGGCCTGGGGAGCTTGTTGCTACTGATCATATTTTTGGGCAATGGAGCATAACTTGCTATTGGCATTTAAACCTATCCCCCCGGCCCCCTATCCCGTGCAGTGATCGGGACCATCCCGAAAAACGGGAAGGGGGAGCAAAACAACCCCAAACAGGTTTTTTGTTTCAATTGGGAAGAAAATATGCCTGGGAGACAAAGGAAAGCGGCTGAAGCCGGCTGCTACTAATACGGATAACGTAATTGGCAGTGCGCACATGTGGGAAGGTTGCTTCATTGCGGGAGAGCACTGCAGGCGCACATTGTCCTGATGCTTTTCGGGATTGACAACGGGAATGTCATCTACTGATCTAGTACCGCTGCCGGTGGAATGTACGAATCAACGGATGGGTGAAACGATTATTCAGGCGGCAAGATAGCGTCCGGCTGGTTGGGGTTGAGCAGTGACAAAAAGGCTTCCACAACTTTAGGATCCAGGTGTGTGCCCGCCAGGCTGCGCAGATAATCCTGAACTTTGAGCTCGGGCCAGGCTTTGCGGTAGGGACGATCAAAGCGGAGAGCGTCCCAGATATCGATCGCG
This sequence comes from uncultured Anaerolinea sp., assembly GCA_964462245.1. Taxonomy (GTDB): domain Bacteria; phylum Chloroflexota; class Anaerolineae; order Anaerolineales; family Villigracilaceae; genus UBA5195. The sequence continues at coordinate 2,852 of CAYWXS010000172.1, read as the reverse complement.
GCGAAGACACGCGCCGAAAGCGGGATTTCCTGAGCAACCAGGCCGCGCGGGTAGCCGCTACCGTCCCATTTTTCGTGGTGACAGTAGGGAATTTCCAAAGCCTGGCGCAGATGCTCGATGGGCGAAAGCAGTTGGAAGGCAAAGAGCGGGTGTTTGCGCATAATTTGCCATTCATCTTCGGTGAGCGGGCCGGGTTTATGCAGGATGGCATCTGGTATGCCCATCTTACCAATATCATGCAGGATGGCTCCTTGACGGACATGCACCAAATCAACTGGACCCATACCCAAGCTTTGCGCCAACCGGACTGTCATTTTCACCACGCGGCGCGAATGACCTTCGGTTTCCTGGTCACGCAGTTCCAATGCGCCCGCCCAACCCATGAGGGTGCTGTCGTAGGCCCGAATCAGATCATCGGCCAATTTGAGCGCTTGCTCGTGCAGAGTGGAGCGGTGAATGGCAGTTGCGGCGATATCGCTGATAACGTTAAATACTTGAATATCGGTAGTCGTAAGATCATTTTTCTGCCCAATCCACAAATAGCCAATCAAGATATCTTCAGCCATCAAGGGCATACCCACCGCACTATGAAAATTTAGGCCAACACGCTCAGGAAAATACACGTTAGAATCGTGCGCCAGGTCGGATGAAAAGTAAGGTTTGAGCGTTTGGCTGATAATGGCGTTGAGGCCAGTGTCTTTTGGCTGGCGGGTGTCAAGCATGGAATCCACAAGACCGTAAGAGGCTTGAATGACAGAATCGCCAGTTTCCGGTTCAATCAATTCGATTGAGACAACATCGACCTTGAGCAGGCTGACAATCTGATCGATGATGACAGGCAGAATGCGGGCAGTGGTTGGCTCGCTGCGCAGTGCCACGCTAAGTGAGGCGATGGCGCGTAATTGGCTTTCGTTTTGTTTGCGCTCGGAAATATTACGCATGATAACAGTAACAAACCGGCCAGCGCTGGTCTCCCAATCGGAATAAGAGATTTCGACCGGAAATTCCTGACCGGCTTTGTTTAAGCCCTGGCTTTCCATTGTTGTGCCTTTGGATCGTAGACTGTCAGCCTCGCCCATGGAAGCCTCTTCGCTGGCAGGATGAAGCTTTTGCGGAATGACAGTTTGGATTGACTGGCCATGCATTTCGCTAGCCGTATAACCAAACATATCTTCGGCGGCTGTGTTCCAAAATGCGATCTCCTGTTTCGAGTTCATGGTGACAATCGCTTCCTGGGCGGTTTGCACAACCGCCTGCAGTTGCTCCTGGCTTTCTTTTAATGCATTCTGGGCTTGCTTTTGACGGGTAATATCGCTGGTGACGGTTAGCAGGCAGTCTCGCCCGGCCAGGGAGATAATTTCTCCCTGGACCAACCCGATCATTTCGCTGCCATCCTTTTTACGATAACTCAATTCGAGCCCATTTAATAAATTTTGCGTATTGAGTTCATGCGGCAAGCGGTCACGGGTTTCAAGGGTGAGCCAGCCAACTTCAAGCGGGGTGCGCCCAAGCATTTCGTCACGGTTATAGCCCGAGATCCTAAGTCCCTCATCATTGATATCTATGTAAGTTTCATTGACAATGTCCAAAATACTGATCAAGACAGGGGCATTTTGAAATACTTTAGCGAATTTTTCTTCACTTTCACGCAGAGCATCCTGGGCCATTTTGCGTTCGGTTATGTTGCGGCGGTTTAACACAATGGCCTGGACCTGTGGATCATCCAAAAAATTAGTAAAGGTCGATTCAGTCCAGATCCAGTGACCCTGTTTGTGACGGATACGATATTCGGCCGTAATAATTCCCGAGGGGTTTATGATTATCTGATTGAAAATCTCAGCAGCATAGGGTTGGTCCTCCGGGTGGACATAGCCACCCGCCGGTGTGCCGAGCAGGTCTTCAGACAGGTATCCGCTGACGCGTTCGTACGAAGGACTAACGTATTTGATCTGTCTATCCCGATCCAACATGATGACGCCGTCACTGCTTTTATCGACCACTGCGCGGAAGAGGGCTTCGCTGCGACGTAAAACCTCCTCTGTCTGTCTGCGTTCTGCATTCTCCGCAAGACTGCGCTGTAGGGCTTCCCGCGTGACCTGACTGGTGTAGATGGAGAGGGTGCCGACCATGCCAAACACGGCAGTGTAGGAAACCCACTGCGCCAGGGTGACGCTAAAGTTGGGCAAGGGCAGCAGTTTAAGGTTTTCTGCCAGCAGCAAGCCGGCCAGGGTCAGCACGGACAATACCATCGTGCGCTGGATGCCGCGACTTGCATACAAGGCTCCAGCAATGACGATCACGTAAATATAAGCCGAAACATATGGCGAACGAATAGTTCCCTGGCTGGCAACCAGCAAAGTAGTGGAGATGTGGACTAAGGCGATAATCATGAGACCGGTGTAACGGATTTTGCCCCTTAATATCTGGAAGTGTAAAACCTGGAAGATGCCCAGCAGGAACAACCCCAGACTTATTCGAAACACAGAAATTGGTTGGAAAAAGGTTGCAATAAAAGCAACAGGGATAAAGATTGTGATCGACAAGGTGAGCCAGATCAGCAGGCCGGCCTTGCGGGTTTTTTCTGCATCCCCGACAAAAACCGGCGGAGTGGTCCAATATTTCAAGAAATTCTGCATACGGTTTTTCCTGAATTTCAGGGGGCTAATATTATTAAGGGAATTATTTTTGGGAATACTGTGGTTAACCAGAAAACCCCTTGCGGAAAAAATAGGTAACTTTTATGAGCATTATTATAATATACCAGCCCCTCAGAACGCTTGATAAATGCTGATCATATCAGGGCAATCGCATCTAAATTCAGATTTTGGCTAATTTTCCGGATTCGCCTACCA
>CAYWXS010000171.1:0-10662 GCA_964462245.1 uncultured Anaerolinea sp. | reverse complement strand
AACGCAAAAAGCGACCACCTGCGCAGGAGGTCTTTGAAACCCAAAGACACTGCGGTAGGTGGTCGCTTCTAGAATAATAGGGAAGGGGTGGCGACCGTTCGGCCAACGTTATTCAGTTGTGAGCGGCGAGTTTATCACAGTTTTAGATGAGGGGAAGAACGAGTTTTGGATTATAGTTTTAAGGCAGTCTCATGTTTACACGGGAAACGAACCATATCCCAGAAATTTACCGGTTGCTTTGTTTTATTGTTGAACTGAGAATAATCTGCCACCCTCGAAATGAAAATACCATGATTAAACATTGATCCCCACGGTTTTTCGCGCGCAAAACTGATTTTCCAATGTACAATAAAGGTGACGGTTCCTAAAAATTCTCTTTAATGTATTTTTTTGGGGCACACCGAAAAGTTTCGGTCAAATTTTTCCTGAAACCATAATTCCATATAAAGATTTAAGAATTTCACCAAAAACATTATCACGGGCCAGAAATTGAGTCTTTTAAACTAACAGGTTCCAACATCGCGCGCCGCAACGGTTGGTTTTCTGTCTTTCATTATTGCTTTATTGCTTAGGTCATCGGTTTTGCAGTAATCCTTAAGCAATGCATTAGAGAGAAAAGAATTATTTTTGTAAAAAAATAGTCAATCTCAGATATAATTTTTCCATGCACAAATTACTCAGTTCACTCAGACGAAAATCTTATAAGGAAGGAAAGAAAATGATGTTGATTCCCTTTCCTTCCTATATCCCTTTTAGTTTAAGTTGTATGGGAATTTCTGTGGGTCTAATTGTTATATTCGCTCAGGCATGGAATTATACTGACTTTTCGCCTTTCATCTTTATTGGCAATCTCATACTGTATTCGATGGGAGTGGCAATTGCTGTTTTAGTTTTCGCTGTTATTTGTAAAATTATTGTTTGGGTTATTGGGTGGATAATAGCAAAACTGGGTACTCCCGAAAAAATTGTTTTGGAGAGATATAACAATAATGATTTTGTTGAAATAAAGATTACGAATAATGAGAATGAACAATTTACTGGGGAACTTAAAGTTTTACAAATCAACGATGATAAATTGGTGACTCCTTTGTCTATGGGAATTTTTAGAAGTAAAATCAATATAGAGGGAACAATAGTAGTTCCGAAAGGTGAAAGTGTTGGGGTAGCAATTGGGCTTTTTGATAAAGTTCTTGGATGTGCTTATTTTGCAGACATTTACAATAAACAAATCCTTTTGTATCCAAAAACAAGAATCTACACAAAATTGTCTGGTTATTTAGAATCTGGAGATGAAATTATCAAAGCATCCTCTTGGTATATAGATTATAAAATTGACAGTGCTGGTGAAAAATTTTCTTTGTCAAATTTAGTTGAATTAACAGTCAATTTCGGATTCAAAACGAAAACAAAGTTCGATTTAAAGAAGTTTTTTGCTCGCTGATAACGAAAGCCGACAAAGCGTGCAGCAGACATGTGGGTTCTATACGGTTTTCGAGCATTTTTCTGGCTTCGAGTTTTTTCGCCTCCCGAAGCAGATCCCAGCCCGCCCACACGCGGTTAACGCCTGCCATTGGTTTGCTGCCCCTCGCAAAAGGAAATTTTTATTCATGGTGTTGAAATTCCTAGACCCATCCAAATCCAAAGGGAATAGCCAACGAAAACAATAAACCTAACAGTTGGACGATCTATTCCCAATAAAATAACTTATGCTACTGCGCACTTGGAGCTATGATGATACAACAGAGTGACTCAGACAATTGAACGTTTCTCATTGCCGAAGTTTTTCGGTTTATTGATCAGGTTGTAGCTCTGCCCGGCATAAGGCGCGTTGCAATTATTGACCGCTCGCCAGCACCAAGGCTGACCCGAAAGATGCCAACATTTTATCACCGTAAACTATGAAGCAGACTTCGTCGCACTTGCAATCGTTACGCGAAAGCTGAAAGAGGTTGCACAGACCAGAAACAAGGGCGCTGATGTTTTTCTCGTAAATCCATCGGGGCGGTATATCGGTCGTATCTGTCATTGGCGCGAGTGTGGTCAAGGAATTCGCGCTTCGTGCGATGCTCGTCACTGCGGGCGGAGGCATTTTCTTCACGATGACCTTGGCGAGATCAGTCTTGACCCATTACTGGTGATGGAACCTCCTATTGATGTGTGGCTGACAGTGGCCTGCTGTGTGGTGGCTGCCAGTGATCTCTTACCCTTCATCTCTCGCTTTCAACCAGCCCGAAATAAGTTATGAAACTATGCCACCCAACTCCGATTGTTGGTGTGGAAAAGTTGCCCATCCAACTTTGCGGATACTACCGAACATGAAACCCTTCGACAGGCTCCGCAAAGTTTGAGACCATCTCTCCCGTTTGGGCTTACAGCCATTAAAACTACCCCACATCCCCCGCCCGCAACACCCTCACAATATCTTCATCCGACGGCTCCACACACTGGATGAACGTAGGCTGGATCAGCACCGGTTCGATGTCATACACATCTGCGCTATAGCCCAGCTTCACGATGGCATAGGTCTTTGGGATGCGTGCCAGGTAGCGCTTGTATTCCGTGTTCACCATGCCCTTCTCGGACTTGCCCAGGTGCGGCAGGATCATATCGCGGTCTTTGGCGTCTTTGGTCTGGAAGGCAAACAGATTTGCGCAGGATGAAAAGATACCCTGGGGGATTTTGGAAACGGTTTGCGCGAGCAGATGCAGAAAGACCCCATACTTGCGCCCATCGCGCCACATGCTTTCCCAGATCGCCGCCACCGAGCCGCCTCCGCTGGTACTCTCGCTGTCGGATGCTGCGCCACTCGAAACGCCGGATAAGACCTTGTTGGCTTCTTCAAAGAAAATATCCATCACCGGGAACTTCCTGCCGTTCAGGCTCTCCCGGCGACGAACTACGGCATCGTAATACAGCACCGTAGCCAGCAGGCTGAACAACGCCGCTTTCACGAACTCATCCATCTCCGCGCCACCCTCGATCACAGCAACACCCCAGGCATCATCCGGGGAGCCCAAAAGCCCCAGGTCTTCGATGGCCAGGATGTCCGCGCCCGGGCCGTATTGCTGCAGCATCTGTCCTTCTTCGAACTGTTCCAGGCGAAGCAGCACCCCTTCCAGAGATGTGCGGCTAGCCTGATCCCCCTTCCCGAGCCCGGCGAAGTACAGCCGCAGCATCTTCATCCAGTCTACGATGCTGACTCTCTTGCTGCGCAACACAGCCAGGGCCTGCTGCTGATCTGGGGGCAGATCATGGACGCTCAGCCCTGCTTGCGACCCTAGCGTGTCAGCTTCATCCTGGGTCAGGAAACTCTCAACGCCGTGGAACAGGACACCCGCGTTGGTATAAACCTCGGTCAGCGCGCGGCGCATAAAGCCCAACTGGCGCGGGCCCATCCGCCCGGCGTTGGCAAACAATTCACAGATCATTGTGCGGTAGCGCGAGGCATCCACGCGTTTGGGGATTTGCAGGAAGTTCCAGCGCAGCGGACGTTTCGCGCCGGGGAACAGTTGACGCACATCCACGCGACCCTGCGCACCCGGCCAGTTCAGCGCCCGGCGCCAACCCTGGCCGAAGTCCAGAATGACAATGCGGTGGTGCAGCTTGGTGAGCAACTCAAACGCCAGGCGTTCGGCAGCCACAGATTTTCCGAAACCAGTATCCCCCACGAAAGCAGAATGGAAGTGGCGATCTGCGTCCAACTTCAAGGCGGCATTGGTCAGCTGCCCGGTCTCCACCGAGAACTGCCTGCCCAGCAGCAAATCGCCGGGCATGTCGGGATAAAAGGCAAAGGCAGGCGTTTCTTCCTGGGTGGTCAGAGCCGCACCCTGCTCAAAGACACCCGGCGCTACATAGGCCGCGGTCTGGAGCATGGTCAGCAGGGTGGAATCCAGGTAACCGGCCATCACACCCGGGATGCGTTCGGCGCGCGTGGATGGCGTGAAGACCGCAGCGTGTTTGCGGATGTAGGCCTGCTCTTCTTCCACCAGGGCGCGGCACTGCACTCCGGCGACGACATCTTCAGTGCCCTGGAATGCCTCCGGGATCAGTCCCATCAGCGCCTGGGCGCCGCGTTCACTGCGCGCAAGGGCGTAGACGTCCGTGTAGAACGCGCCTTCGATGCTGGCGATGTTCAGGATCTTCTGATGGGTGCGCATGATCTGCGTGATCAGCATGGCCGGGTCATTCTGCCACTGGGACGATTCCCCGATCGAAAAGCTGGGAGCAATCCCCACCATCAGCCCCGAGCTGGCCGAGCGCCCAATACCTAAACCGGTTGACTCGCCCGCAGATTTGGTGCTGGACTGGCTGGCGGTATCGGCGGTGGACTGGGTCGAGCTGGAACTGGTGGTGTCCGCGGTAGAGTGGGTGACGGAACCGGATTCACCCCAGGATTCAGATTGAGACTGCGAGGCTCCCGTGCTGTTGGTCACACCGTGACTGGTGGATGTGCCATGGCTGACCCCATCCGTGGTTCCAGTCGAATCGGAACTCATTGAACCGGAAGTGCTGCCCCAGGACTCGCCCCAGCTGCTCATGCCGGTCTGGGATGTACCCTGGTTATACCCGGCGTTGACCTTGACACCGCCAAACCCCAGGGCATTAACGATCCCGCCGATCAGTGGGATATCCTTGCCACCGGCGCTGGCTCCGGCGCTCCAGCCTTCGGAAGTCGAGGATGACCCACCGCCACCAACCGAGGTGCCATGGCTCTTGCTGCTCGAACTGCCGTCCGTGTGACTGACGCTGTCCGAGTGCGAGGTGCCATCCGATGTGCCAGTGCCGTTCGAGACAGCCGAACCGGTCGAGGTCGCGCTACCTGTGGAAGTGGAATGTGACCAACCCTGGGAGGTGGCTTGCCCGACCGTGTGAGCCTGGCCCTGCGACTCAGCCTGACCAGCGGTGTGCGCCTGCCCGGTCGACTCAGCCGTGCCGGTGTTCTGCCCGTAATTCCTGGAAGCAGATTCCGCCAGCGCCCCTGAGAGCATGGCGGGCAGGCTGACACCAAACGAAGCAGAGCGCACCCCGGATTGCTGGCTGGCCCAGATGGAGGACTCTTCGGCCAGTCCGGCCAGCATCGAGGCAATCGCCCTGACCGGGATGCAGTAGGCCAGCGCCATCAGCAGGAACTCTTCGCTCAGGCTGGACATGCCCCGATATAGGATTTCATTCTGCTGCAATGACATATTCTGGGCTGCGGTATCAGCGTCGATCAGTGGGTTGCGGTTGCTATTGTTGCCCTCGCGCACGTTCTCGCGTGGATCGGGGTGACCAACAGTCACGATGGCATGCGGGAACTGTTCCAGTGCGCCATACAACCACTGTGCGATGCGCGAGCTGAGCGGTTCCAGCCGTAGTTGACGGAAGGCGCCTTTCAGCCCGGCTTCCAGAACGGCCAGGTCGCGGGCAGACTGCCGGATAGCCGTTTCTTTGTCTTCTGAAAAGGCCGCCACGCCGTAACATTGCACGATACCGACCGCAGGCTCGTCGAAGATCCCGGCAGCTACATACACCAGGTTGACATTCGCGCCGTTCACCCCACGCAGCACTGAACGCATCTTCTGCAGCAGTCCGGCATCCGAGCGCGCTTCGACCGGGATAAACTTGACGTGCATCAGGCGCACTACCCGGTAGCCGATCCATTCTTTTCCGGCTTCGCGTTCGGTGACGTGGTACCAGAGATAATCCAGCCGGTCGCCATCGAAGACCACGTTGCTGGCATGCACGCTGAGATCGTCCGGCGCGAGCACTGCATTATTCGCAGGATGCAGCCATTTCGGGATAAGTTCCTGAACGGTCTTGATCATGCTGCATCGATAACAGGGAGCTTTAATTCGTCCAAGGATGTAGATTCCGGTAAAACAGGAATGGGGGCAGGAGGGATGACGCCAACATCCACCTTGCCGACTGGCGCGAAAGCATTCCACAGATCAGCCAGGTACTGGGTATCCCCGTGTCCTGTAACCTGGGCTACAGCATACTGGGATTGCGCCAGGTCCAGACGGCCTGCGTCCGCATCATGGTAGAGATACGGGCGCAGGAATTCTTCCGAAGACGGACGCGAGCAAGGGGTGTTTGCCAGGAAGTGTTCTACAACAGGCGTGCTATCTTCCGGGACATCGAATGAGAAAACCCACTCGCAGCCGAATTTCAACGTGCTGAAGGTAACTTCCTGATTGATCAGAAAAAGGGCGAAATGCTTTGCCGAGTACTGATCCAGCATGTACACACGAAAGGAGCGCTCGGCAGGCGTGGCCGGACGGACATGGGTAACACAGGTGGCTGTGGGACATACTTGCTTGGTCAAGGGGAACTCCTTTGAAATATAGATCACTTGAATAAAGAAGGCTGAAAACCTTCTTTTAGAATTTCGATAGCTTGCAGAAGAGCTTTGCGCCGCTCAACAGCGGAGAGTGCGGCAGGATAATCCGCACCATACATCGTGCAAAGGTTGGCATGGACTGCCAGCGATTGGTATTCTTTTCTCAGGCATTCGACGGCGAGCTTGATGGCATTCTTTTGTTTCATAATCACGCTCCTGTAATGGATCAGGATCAGCCTGACCTGCTCACAAATTGGAAACTTGTGGGCAGGCAATGCGGGTCTGATAAATACTTCTGGATTTACTCCTGGTTAGTGAAAATCGGCGGTGTCGGCACATTGGCCAGCTTGAACAACCGATGGATGTGCTTCATTGCCCAGGCGATGTCTTCAGGACGGTTGAAGATGCTCTGTTTCGCGTGGACTGCCTTACGGGTCTCGGAATTGGTGTACTGGTCAGGCAGTCGATCCGCCAGCGCGTAGGCTGCGGTCGACAGGTTCAGACCGACGATGGTCTCATCATCCCAGTGCCAGTTTACCGAAGCGACATATTCGCAGGCTTTGGAAAATGCGCCTGGAAACATCGTGGCTGCAACGGCATCCCAACCTTCGGGGTGTTCAGTGGGCGTGCACCAGATTTGGAAACCGGCGGAACCAACTTCAAAGATCGCATCCGATGCCGGGTTGGTGCCGATATCCAGCCTGCGTGCAGCTTCCATGACCGGTTTCAGTCGCCTGTGTTCGGACGAGTAGCACGGTCTGAGCGGGGTGGCGCAGCGCATGGCTCAAAAGTCCTCGTAGTTGCCGCACGAGACACGATCTTCGTACAGGCTTTCCAGAAATTCGTCTTCTCCAGAGTTTGGACGTGTACCAGATGCAGAATAGTATTCATCTGCCTGAGCCCATAAGCCCTGGATTTCCTGGATCTGATCGCGCAAGCTCTCGGCTTTCGCGCGGCTGTTGAAGTCTGCCAGGCACTCCAGACCGCCGGTCACCAGTTGGCCATAGACAGACCAGAGCGAAGCGTCGCTGTCCTCGCACTCATCCAGAAGCTCGCCGCGTTCGTCTTCATCTGTTACCCGACAGCCATGCACTTCGAAACCTTTGAAGCGTGGGTTCGCGGCGATTTGAGCGAGCAGGATTTTGATTGCCGAGAGCTGCTCCGAGCCATAAGGAACGGCATCCTCCCAGCCAACCGGAAGGTCGTACAGGTCTTCGATAACCCGGACGCAATCCACGTCACCATGGTTGGCAGCGCTGCAGGCGAGCTGTTGGGCTTCTTGCTCAGTTGCCGCCATGACAAGGCGGGTGATACGGACGATGTGCAGTTTCTTGCTCATAGTGTTCTCCAAGTGGAATAGAAATGAAAACAGGGAGAGACTTGCATCTCGCCCTGTTAATTGCGTGTGTGTTGGATTCGCGGATCAGATCTCGCGCACCCATTCTGCGTCGACAACTTCGTCATCACTTCGGAACGGGGCAATCGTCCTGACCGGGTGAAGAAGTCGTCTGGCAGGAGCGATCATCATGACCTGCTGAGACAAGCGCCAGGCAAAACCGATTGTCCTGGTAATACTGCCAACCAGCAGTGCCAGGAGAATCAGGCTCCAGACCCCAATCACGATGGATTGGATGGTGCTGCGAAAGATGACCTGAAAGAGGTCCATGTCAGTCTCCCAGCCTGGCGCAATTGGAGCAGTGCGCTCCGAGAACGAAAGTGTCTTCTTCTGGTGCTATCAAGCACCCATCTGGCGCCAGATGGGCAAAAAGGAGTTGTGATATTGCCATGTGTGTCTCCTTGTGGGTGGTGCTATTGGGGAATGTAAGGTTCTGGGCTGACGTGAGGAATAGAAAAAACAATCGTGGAAAGTGATTATCTAACGTAGGGTGGGACAGCCAACGCGGGGGAAGAACAAGCCAACGTGTTGAGATGCAGTACGAACCGGCTCAGAGAGATTCGGAGCAGGTAGGTAAATTGATCCCGTCCATCTAAAAATGAACGGGACGGATTTACCGGCCTGGCTATTATCCGCCTTGCGAGGGCTTGAGATGCTTGAAACCTGGCTGCCCAGGTTTGTCGAACATGGCATTGCGGAAGACCTGGATAACTTCATGTGCCAAATTCTTGTTTTCTTTCAGCGCCCTGCCCAGATCGGCCAGGTTGCGGATGATGCGTGGATTGGGCAAGCCCAAGTAATCCTGTATCGTTAAGAAATCTTCATCCGGGGTGGCTCCAATAAAGACCTCCAATTCGAGGTCGTCATCGTCCAGTTCGCAGAAGATGCGCTCGTTCTGGCTGTAGATCAGCGCCTCATCAACGCAGTCAGCCGCCTCTGTGACCTTGAACAACAGATCGAAGGCGCGCTGCTCACGTTCTGCCTGGATTTCTTCGGTTTTTTCGATGTACTCGTCAATCGCATCGGCGACTAATGATCCACAGCGAAAGGGCCGGGTGTATTCTGGCACATCAGGTTCGGGGGCTGCTTGATCAGATGAAACGGAAGTTTGGGTCATATTCTTTGTCCTCTTTTTGATTGAATGAGACTACTACCTCCCACCCCGGTCGCGGAGCAGGATCAGCATATCTTCGTAAGATGAGAGTGGGTTGATGAGCGATACCGGGTTCAGAAACAGCTTCTGCACCAGCATCGAGAAATAGCCCAGGGGAATAACCAGCCACAGCCCCCAGGTGATGATCGTGGTCACGTTGCCGCGCGTGCTGGCTACCACGCTGGCTGCGCTTTGGGCCGTGCCCACCAGGGCCACCCATTGATCGGGCGAGACCTGGCTGGCCATGTTCAGGTAGACCCGGCTGCCAATCACGGCCAGCGCGTAAACCGCGATCCCGGATTTGACGAAGTGCAGCAGGTTGAATCGCTGCGCCGGGGAGACCAGCACCGCCAGCAGACCGGTCAGCCACATGGCCGCCCCAATCCAGGGCACCGGCGCGCCCATGCCCCACTGTGCACCTAACCACAGCGAAATGACAATGCCAGTGATAATTTGGGCAGTATAGGCAACCGGGAAGCTGTCTCCGCGTCCCTGACGCCTTGGACGCGAGCCAGCCAGATTCTGCACCGCACTGTCCACCACCATGGCAAGAACCGTGGCCGAGCCAACAGCTACCAGCGCAGCCAGCGAGCCCGTCAGGGTGTACAGCAGCCAGAGCAGGCCGTTGGCAGCGTAGACCGGGATATCCAGCAGGAACAGGTTAATCTGGTCGAAGGTCATTGGCTAAGGCAGCGGCATGCCGCTCGTAGATGCGTCGATCAAAGTAGGCAGCACGACCCAGGTGCGGATCTTGCCGCTGCCGCCCAAGACACGTGGTTTGGTGATCATCCTGCCGCCGAAGAACGTGCCCGCTGTATTGACCTGAACTTTCAGGTCAAAGTAACCTGGATCAGCGAACGGGACTTTGGAAGCCAGCAGATTGAGAGAACACGAACTGCCACCACAGCCGATCGCCGGGCTGCCATAGCCTTTCAGGTCGAAGGATCCCTGGTGAATATACGCGCCGTACCAGGTCGCGCCTAAGTCTTTGATGATCCAATCGCGGCTGGAGTCGGTCAGGCTGGCATTTACACGCGCGTTTGTGATCTGTTCGGGCAGGGATTCGCGGTGAGCGCGGCAGCCCTTGAAGACTTTGACGTTTTTGCAGATGTCGGCACCACCTTTGGGGTTCTTGCGACAGGAAAGCTCATTCTCGTAAATTGGTTCATGCCAGGTGTAGATCACGTTCGGAATGTTTACAGTCGCCTGGATATCCGCTCCGCGTTTGTCTGGATCTTGTCCGACCACCAGTGGGAAATTCGGAGCCACCGGCACAATCGACGAACTGGGTGACGCCTGCGAAATCGAAGGGCCAGGGCAGGTAGGCGGAGGGGTAGGCGTCGGTTCTGCTCCGGGTGGAGGCTCGGTAGGCAGCGGCGGCAGGCCGCAGGCGACCGGGTTGCCCTGGCAGAGATCGGGAGGACAGCCCCCAGGCGCATTCGAGCAGGAGTCGTACATTAGAGCGACGAGGTACAAGTTGCCTTGCTGAGCGGATGAGCGCATGAGTTGCGCGAAGATATTCATTGTGTCCGATTCCAAACCACCCAGGAATGACCAGGCACTACCTTGTCCGTTTATGATGGCATCCGCAAACAAATTGGAGTCAACGTAACTCGTGGCAGCGCCGCCAATTTGTTGGACAATATTGCTGATCAACTCCTGGCCAGTGATATTTCCGCCAAGCAGCGAGCCAATAGCCTCGATCGCAAAGCCTGCTCCGAGACCGACCTGATTATTGGCGTTGAGAAGCCCAGACTCTTGCGGGTTCATGGCCATAAATAGCAGTGTGGA
>CAYWXS010000170.1:0-10737 GCA_964462245.1 uncultured Anaerolinea sp. | reverse complement strand
GTTTACCCAACTTTCCCTTATTTGGGAATCCATGAATTTTTGAAAAGATACGATTGTACAATCAATCTTTGCGCGGTATTGCCTATATGAACTCTGCCAGTACCCCTACATTAAGTTTACCTAAAATAGATTTTACGGATGAAACCCGCGAGGCGTTGTTCGATGCCTTCACCAGCGGTTGTAATGTAAATTTTGCTGGGAACAACTGGGGCGGAGCCAGTGATGTATGTAACTTCGTGGAAAGCGGCACAATGTCCATCAACTGGCAAGGAGATACAGCACCTTGCTGGCCATTGATGCATACACACGATACATTCTTGCATGCCATACCCCACCGCAACCTTAAACATATCATCGGCAATGTACGCGAACGTTCACTGGAAGACTTATGGCTGGATGAAGAATACGTTGCCTATCGTGAGCGGCTGCACAATTTCGCTTTTGCTCCCTGCACTTTCTGCGGTGGCTGTGATATGTCAAAGGAAAATGTAGAAGATTGCTTTAGCAACCCGGCACCAGTCTGTGGTGTATGCTTGTGGGCGCAGGGTGTCATCCAATGTCCGTAAAATAACATTTTATAACAGCAAAATTGTTTCAATTTCCAGGTTAATATGAGATGACAGTTGACTCAAAAATAAACCAAGCGATGATCATCAATCAACTGCTGCAGCTGCAGGAAAAGCCAGCCTTGTTTGCACCGGGAGAGGAACATTTCTGGACTGATCCACACATTGCGAGCCAAATGCTGGCTGCCCACTTGAACCCGAACCTGGACGCTGCCAGCCGGCGCCCTGAAATCATTCAAAAATCAACCGATTGGATCATGCAACATCTGGATCTTCAAGCGGGCGATCAAGTACTGGACCTGGGCTGCGGGCCAGGGTTGTATGCCAGCCAGCTAGCCCGGCATGGACTGCGAGTTACCGGCCTGGACTTTTCACAAAATTCCCTTAACTATGCCCAAAAATTCGCCCACGAAAACGAGCTTAAAATCACCTATCGCTGTCAAAATTATTTAGAGCTTACAGATCAAGAACTCTATGACACCGTACTGCTGATCTTCGGTGATTATTGTCCCTTATCGCCAGATAATCGTTCCAAATTGCTTGCCAATGTGAGACAAGCCTTAAAACCAGGCGCTCATTTTGTACTGGATGTATCAACTCCACACTTACGCCGTAGAGTTGGACTGAAAAACAGCTGGTATGCTGCCGAAAACGGCTTCTGGAAACCGGGTCCACATCTCGTCCTTGAACAAGGTTTTGCCTATTCTGAACAAGATATCTACCTCGACCAATATACCGTTATCGAGTCCGATGGCAAAATAAGTGTTTTCCGCAACTGGTTCCAGGATTTCACTCCGGCGACCATCCGAGCGGAACTGGAGGACAACGGCTTTCTGGTGGAAAGTCTTTGGGGTGACCTGCAGGGTAGTTTACTTGAGCCCGCCAGTGAATGGATTGGGGTTGTCGCCAGAAAATAAAATTTTCAGACAAAGAATGGGGGCCCTATCAAACGAATGATTATCAGAGAATTTCTTAACCTACATCTACCATAGTAAAAAATATAATCCCTAATGAAAATACCCACCATCTACCTCGCAAAACAGAGTGAATCTGGCAATCTGGATTTATTCAAAAATAAAGGACACGATAACACACCTGCAAGCCGTAGATCAAACACTAAGTACTCATAAAATGAATAGTCATGCCTTTAATCATGTTGACTCCATTATTTCAGAATGCTATACTTATACATAGTCAACGCCTCAAAACATTGGTGTATTTTCATTCTGTAAGGAGATCAATATGACACTCGGTGGTTATGCAAACAATCTCGCTTGGATCGATTTAACAAAAGGTCAGGTTGAATTTAAACCTATTCCTGAAGATGATGCCCGCAAGTACATTGGCGGGCGCGGACTTGGCGTAAAATTTGTCTATGACAATGGCACCCAGGTTGAACCACTTTCTCCTGAAAATATTCTTTGCTTCATGAATGGACCAATGACCGGCTCAGAAGCCAATATGAGCGGTCGTATGGCAGTTGTCACAAAATCCCCCCTGACTGGCACCGTAACCGACAGCCATCACGGTGGCTGGTCTGCAGCACGTTTACGCTGGGCTGGTTTTGATGGTTTGATTTTCCAAGGAAAAGCTGCCAAGCCAACCTATGTTTACATCCATGACGGAAAGTTGGAATTGTTGGATGCAGCCGAAGTTTGGGGAAAAGGCGTTCACGATACTGTCAAATTCTTCAATGAAAAATATGGTGAAAAAGATTTATCGGTCATCACAATCGGACAAGCCGGAGAGAATCTGGTTAAATATGCCTGCTGGATGAACGAAAATGATCGCGCCTCTGGGCGTGGCGGAACCGGATGTGTCGGTGGCAGCAAATTACTCAAGGCGATTGTCATTAAAGCCGAGAGAAATATTACCAAAGCTCAAAATCGCGAAGAATGGAAGCCCGCACATGATCGCGCTCTGAAAAACATCATGGCTCCAGAAAACATCACCAGCCCACGCAAAGGTGGTCTTTCCGTTTATGGCACCAACGTTTTGATGAACATTGCCAACAGCATTGGTGCTTTACCCACTAAAAACAGCCAGTTTACCTCCTTCGGAGAAGATGCTGAAAAGATTAGCGGAGAATATTTCAATGCAAACCTGCTCGTAGACAACCCCACCTGCCATGCCTGCCCTGTTGCATGCAAAAAAGAAGTGGAAGTTAAAGACGGCCCATACAAGGGACTCCGCATGGAATCCGTTGAGTATGAACCAGCCTGGTCTGTGGGTGCTAACTGCGGCAATAATGATGCCCGCCTGGTAGCCAAAATGATTGACCTTTCTAATGACTTCGGTTTTGATGCCATTGAAATCGGTCACCCACTTTCGGTTTGGATGGAAGCCAGTGAAAAAGGCTACACCAAAGAAGAAGGTAAACTTGAATGGGCTGACGCGGATGGAATGACAAATGCAGCTGAAATGGTTGCCTTCCGCAAGGGCTTTGGTAATGTAATGGCAGAAGGTGCAAATGCGACTGCTGCATACTTTGGACATCCTGAACTTGCGATGACCTGTAAGGGCCAGGGTATTCCCGCTTACGATCCTCGTGGTCTCAAAGGCGAAGGACTCGGTTATGCAACATCCAATCGTGGTGCCTGCCACCTGCGCGCCTATACTCCCGCTGCCGAACTGGGCGTTATGCCCTTTGGTTCACTTAAAGTTGACCCACTTGAGTGGAAAGGCAAAGGCGGTTTGGTCAAGATCTTCCAGGAAGTCCATGCATTTTCAGACAGTATGGATATTTGTAAATTCAGTGCTTTTGCAATGGGCGCCGAAGAATATGCCATGCAGTATTCTGCCATGGTGGGTGTACCGTTCACCACTGATGACGTGCTGAAAACTGGCGAGCGTATTTACAATCTGGAACGCCATTACAACAACCTGGCCGGCTTCGGCGAAGGCAGCGATGTCCTTCCCAAGCGCTTTACTGATGAACCCTCCACCATGCCCGGCTCACTCGGACATGTTTGCGAGTTGGATTTGATGTTGGAAGAATATTACAATCTGCGCGGCTGGGTTAAGGGCGTCGTTCCTGAAGCCAAGTTAAAGGAACTTGAGATCGCTTAGTTCCAATCGTTTAAATAATAATAAAAACCGACACGCTCGAATGAGCGTGTCGGTTTTTATTATTGACTTTGGATTTTACTTATCGTGATAAACCTTAGTTAGCCACCAGCGCGCAGGGTCTTTTTTTGAAAGCGGAGAATAAAATCATCGGCAATTGCCTCATTAATCTCCATCTTTAAACGCGTTTGCCCAACCGAAAGGGAACCCAATCGGAATGGTTCCATTTTTTCCAAATGGACAATCCAACCATCCCCGCGAATATTATTTTCATCAACGAGCATTCCGCCCATTTCCTGCAGGTATTCCTTCAATAAAAAATACGGAATCCCACGCATTTCGTGCAGGATGGTACGCGTTTCTGGTAATGTCATTTAATACCTCATGGCTAAGAAAACACTGCTTGATCCTGCCCACCACCCACGGGCGGGAATATATCAATTTTGTCATCCTGTTGGATAACGGTATCCAGTTTTTCAGGTAAATATTCTGACTGGCGCCCATTAATGAAATACTTCATGTGAGGCAGAAAATTCTCGTTCTCATCCAATAGTTCATTACTCATGAGGGGATAGATGGACACAAGCTTTCGAACCAATTGGATGGCCGTAGTACCCAGGTTTACAGTAATTTTTACAGTCTTTTGTCCAACAATTTGGCGTAGTGTAGCATAAAAATTCACGTTCATGGTTATTTCTTCCAACGCAGCACCTCTCACATTACCAATATCGAGTTGCAAGATTTTTCGGGTAAACTAATTTTATCACTGTCAACCATGTCAAGTTTTAATAAATTCCAAGTCGCAATACCAAACTTAGCCTGTTATTAGTCCAGGGATAAAAAAGCAAAAAGTTCAGGTATCAGGATGAACTTTTATTGGTCATCCAGAATAACACTACCCATCCTGGATATATCATAACCAATTAACTTGGAGACCGCATTTCGGAAGCTGGACGCATAGAGAAGATCAAAAAGAGGAGCCAATAACTGGGAATTCGCGTAAATCTGCGGAATGACCAGGTCATAACGTTCCTGGAAAAGGGGAACAAAATCCAGATCCAGGGCCTGAGCTGCTGCAGCAACAGCCAGACCACAATTAACACGCCCGGAAGCTACTGCAGCTGCCACCCCAAGATGGGTATACTCTTCCTGGCTGTAGCCATGAATTATCTCACTTGATAACTCCAATTTTCCCAGATAATAATCCAGGAGAACACGCGTCCCGGATCCGCGCTGACGATTAACAAATTTAACATCCGTACGAGTAAGATCACCCAGGGCTTTTATACCTTTGGGATTGCCCCTGCGCACAATAAGCCCCTGTTCACGGCCCACCAGGGTAACCAATTTGACCGGGATACCGGGCAGATAGCGCCGAATATAAGAAATATTGTATTCACCAGTTTCGGGATCCAAGAGATGAGAACCTGCCATGTGTGATTCATGGCGGTTCAAAGAAATAAGCCCGCCCTGAGAACCTACATTGGCCGAAACCAACCTGCGATCAGATTCTGCAAGAAACTGTGATATTAGGTCGAGCAAAAGATCGTGCGACCCGATGCAAAAGATTGTACGGTCCAATTCACCCTGGCTGCGCGTCAGGCGAACCTGAACTTTACCACCCGCTTCCACGCCCTGTACACCGGGTGGCAAAATAACCACACCATCCGCCTGTACCAGGGAAGTGATCACACCTGCCCCACGCGAAAGTGGAGCAACCAACAAATTATCGCCAACTTTTCCGGCTGCCACACGCACATAATCTTCATCACCCGATGGAGAAGTAATTTTGCGCGTCAGGATCGCTTCTTGGGTTGGATATTCCGCAGGGTGGCAGCCCAACCACTTCGCAATCAGTGGCTCAACAAATATCTCATTGGTCAGTGCAGCTGATACGGGATACCCCGGAACACCAATGATCGGGATCATGACCCCGGTTCGGAATTCATTTTCTTCGACGTTATTTTCAGCTGGTGGTGTTCGATACACCATTCCAAGAATGACCGGATGGCCGGGCCTGACCGCCACACCATGCACCAATAATTTTCCCAGTTTTTCAACAACCCTGGCAGAAAAATCTTCAGAGCCAGCAGATGAACCAGCATTCAGCAAAATCAAGTCGTGTTCCTGGGCCGCTTCAAATACATGTTGGCAAATCAGATCAAAATCATCCACGGTAATAGGATAGCGGGTAGTTTCACCACCCATTAATTTAATTTGGGCAGACAGAACCAGTGAATTATATTCCAGGATATCACCTGGTTTTAGCGTTGACCCAATCGGAACCAATTCTGTACCGGTTGGTAAGATGGCCACTCGTGGCTTACGGGCGACCTTTAGCTCCTGGTGTCCTGCTGCCGCCACGGCACCCAGGTCTACCGGACGTAGGACATGCCCGGACGGAAGCACCAACTGCGTAGCTACAATATCTTCTCCCAAAGAGCGAACGTGACTCCAGGGGGCAACTGCTGCCCGAATGCGGATAAAGGCTGGTGTACGCAAAGACTGTGTAATACGACCAGCATCATCCAGGGATTCCACATTCTCAATCGGGATGACTGCGTTTGCCCACTCTGGCAGAGGATCGCCAGTATCAACATATTGGGCAGAATCAGCCGCCAACGGAAAGCTTAATGGTGTGGATGGTCCCGCACCCGAAGTATTTTCTGCAATAACCGCAAAACCATCCATCGCAGAAGCGTGATAATGCGGCGACGAGATTTTAGCCCAGAGTGGTTCCACCAGGACCCGCCCCAGAGCATTCTCATCCAGTGGAATGATTTCGGCCCCGAGCACCTGCCATAATCCGGCAGCATCAAGTGATTGTTTTAAATAATTTTGGGCAGTAGGTAAAGGAATATCATGCAGATAAACAGACATACGTCATCGCCATCCCGTGCAGTGTGGTTTATTGAAAATTTGTTCGAAATTGAAAAACATGTTCTGTATCCAATCAGGTTACAACCAGCTTTGAGATTAATAATTTAGAACAACAGGATTTCGGTTATTTCGCCAACCTCAAAACCTGTCACATCCGGGGGAATGCGCAATAGTCCGTCAGCTGCAGCCAGTGTAAAAATCAAATTGCTTTTTCCAAATATAGGTTCAGCATCATATGGCTCACTTCCCGATCCACCGGGTAGGAAAGCGCCCTCATTTTTTATTGAAGCACCTGGTTGAACAAGCCTGACCGGTATCCAATCTTCACGGCCGGCCTGGGATGGCAGGTTTACCGTCAACCGGGCAGACACACTGGGGCGTGGACGTGGCGTTTCACCGAGTAATTTCTCAACAACCGGCACCACAAATAAATACCCATTGACCAATGCGCTGACTGGGTTTCCCGGCAATCCAATCACGGGTTTCCCATTACAAACACCCAGGATGGTTGGCTTGCCCGGACGGGTATTGATTCCGTGTACCAGGATACCGGGCGCACCCAACATGGAAATGACATCCGCCGTCATATCTCGTGTACTGGCAGATGACCCGGCTGTAATTACAACCATGTCACATTCTAACAGGGCACGGCGTGCTACAGATTCCAGTTCCGATTTAACATCCGGCACAATTCCATAATTAACTGGTTCTCCACCCGCATTTCGAACAAGCGCTGCCAAAGTATAAGCATTAATATCCCGAACCTGTCCCATTTGCGGCTGATTAGAAGGATCAACTATTTCATCACCAGATGAGATTAAACCAATTTTTGGTTTTTTGACCACTCTAATTTGAGTAATCCCCAAAGCCATCAACCCGCCAACTTCGGCTGGTCGTATCCGGCAGCCAGCCAAGATTACTACTGAATTGGCTTTTACATCCTCACCAATTTGGACAGTGTTTTCACCATCCGCAACCGCCCGGAAGATTTCTATTTCACTTTGAGGAAATGCCAGCGTCCCCCCCGAAACTACCTGGGTATATTCCAACATGACAACAGCATCTGCTCCCGCAGGCAGCATCCCCCCCGTATGAATTAATCCACACTGACCGTTCCCAAGTTTCTGTAACGGGGCACTGCCCATCGGGATTTCACCGATCATGGTCAGGTAAGTTGGCAGCGAATCGGACGCCCCGTAAGTATCCCGTGCCCTAACCGCATATCCATCCACTGTTGAACGAGGAAATTCAGGCAGCGAATGGGGTGCTGTGATATCCTCCGCAGTCACCCAGCCAGGCGATAAAACAGTATCAATTTGTTCACTTCTGCGTTTCACTGAAGGCAGGTTTGAAAGTAATAATTTTCTTGCTTCATCTGGAGCTAATAATTTTAGAAATTCAGGCATAAGGTCAACCTAACAAACCAGGATAATTACACAAAAAACTAAACCATAAATTATCCACCCTCTTTACCAATCCAACAATAACCATTTTAACGCAACAACGCATAACATGCTTGTCCGCATTCTTATGGGGCGCGGACAAGATTAGCCGATAGGTGAAGCAAACTATTTAAGTCACATGCGAGTACTTCCTCAAAAATACAGGTCTAAATAATTCGATTTGCTCAAGACAATCGTCTACGAACAGAGATAAAATGCATTGAAAATTATATGCGTGAGAACACAATCCTATAACAACAATGTCAGCATTGCATTTTTATATTATTGAAGTCGGATTATACAACAACACCTAACCATGAACAAATATGCAAACGTTGAAGTACCATTTTTTTCAGAAAACTGTTTAGTGATAACCGGGAGTGACAAGCCTGATCATATCTGACCTACAAAATAAAAGCGCGTATTGGTGGTGTTCACTATTTATCATGAATATCTTCTGAGAATACATCATCCACCCAAACCGTGACCTTGTTCCGCCCAGTATGCTTGGATTGGTACATAGCGTTGTCGGCTTTGAGAATAATATCATCTGCTTTTTGACCATGCTCAGGATAGACTGCCACACCAAAGGACATCGTCACACCCAAGTCCTGCCCCCCATGATGGATAATGAGTTCTGCACACATTTGTCTGATTTCTTCTGCACGTTTCACCGCAAAATTCGAATTTACACCCGGTAATACCAGCAGGAATTCCTCACCTCCAAAACGGCAGGCTATGTCCGAACCACGTGTATGTTTTTCCTGCAGGCTGGCAATTGCCACTATAAATTTATCACCAACTTGATGTCCGTACGTGTCATTGATCATTTTGAAGTGGTCAATATCTGAAATAATAATGCTAAATACATCGTTCTCGCGCTTGGCTCGCGTAATTTCACGTTCGATGGTTTCATTCAGATACCGCCGATTGTACAACCCTGTCAGCGGATCATGGATCGCTTGTTCTCGCAGCTCTTGCTGGAGGGTTTCCACCTCAGTCACACGCAGCTGAAGTTGCTCATTTGCGGTTTTTATTTTTTGTTCGGCTTGTTTGCGTATGCTGATATCACGCACTATACTTTGGACGAAGGCTGGATGTCCGTAATTATCTCTGACCAATTCAGCATTAATTTCAACCGGGAATATCTGCCCATCTTTTTTACGGAACAATCTCTCAATATAAGGAATTTGTTCCCCGGCAACCACGCGCCCAAAGGTGTTTTCACTCGGATTGGTGCCTGCGATAAAAACATCTCGGCCTTTAAATTGTTTTATTTCAGCGACTGTATAGCCGAGCATATCGGCAGCACGTTGATTTGCATCCAGGTAGCTCCAATCCAACCCCAAAATGAAAACAGCATCATGATTTTGCTCAAACAGCGAACGGAAGTGCGCTTCACTTTGAAGCAACGCACTTTCAACCCGCTTACGTTCCGTAATATCTTCCTTGACGGCCAGATAATGCGTAGCAATTCCAGTTAAGTCGATGATGGGTGAAATAGTGGCGGACTCATAATACAAAGAGCCATCTTTTTTTTTGTTCACAAATTCGCCATGCCATTCTTTACCTTGCGTGATTGTCTCCCACAGTTGACGATGAGTCTCAGGCGGATTGAAATCGGTTTTCAGGATACGCGGATTTTTCCCGACGGCTTCATCAGAAGTGTAGCCTGTGACCTGCTCAAAGCGAGG
This sequence comes from uncultured Anaerolinea sp., assembly GCA_964462245.1. Classification (GTDB taxonomy): domain Bacteria; phylum Chloroflexota; class Anaerolineae; order Anaerolineales; family Villigracilaceae; genus UBA5195. The sequence continues at coordinate 1,089 of CAYWXS010000170.1, read as the reverse complement.
ATTCACATATTGGATAATTCCATCCAAATTCGTAATTAAGATGGAAACTGGGCTCTGTTCGACAGCCTGTGTAAGTTTACGCAATTCTGTTTCCGCTCTCTGCCGGTCTCTTATCTCCTTCTCTGCCAGCGTGAGCCCTTTTTGCGTTTGTTGTTGTGAAAAAAATGTCAATCCACCGGTCAATCCAAATGTAATTGTAAAAATGAACCACTGAAATGTAGATTCTGAAAAATGGGGCGGAGGCAGGATGCCTGCCTGGCGAGCCAAGATCAAACCGGCTACCGCCAGGGAGCTTGTAATTGTGGCAATAATAATGCCGCGTACATTGAAAAAAAAGCCAGCTACGATCACCACAAGCGAAAATAACGAGGTTGTTGGGGCCAGTGTGGTGCCTTCACTGGCCAATGAAATCACCTGAAAAATGGAAGTGACAACAATAGTGAAAAATGCAACATGTTGAACCCGCCCAGTAAATAAAAGGTAACGCAAAAACAAAAATAGCGCGATGATACAGAAGTCGATCACGAAATTTCTGAAAGGCGTGCTCCTGTCCAGAAAATTTCCAACCAAAGTCAGACCGACAAGTATCAACCCCGCATTGAGTATGACATTGATCAATCTGGCACGATAAGTCTTTTTCTCATCGCCTTCAAAAGTAGGCGGCTCGAACCATCCTTTGATCGCTGCTATCATGGCGAACTTTCCTTATCGTTACAAACCTGTTCACGCCCGAATGAAAATAAAAAAAGCAAACCCATGTAACCGGATCTGCCATAGAAAATACGCCCTGCACATACATCTACTTTGTTCAGCTTGGCAATCTTTGCCACTATAGTGACGTTAGACCCATTAGCTTTGCGTCCCAAAGCTTTCGCCAAGTTTGCCCTTATCAGTTTATCTTTTTATTATACACACATTCAGAAAACTGAGGTTATTAAATGAAAGAGAGGGATTTCATAGCATCAGTGAATAAAAAAATCAACACTGACATAGCGGCCACTTTACAGATAATTGCGCATTCCAATTCACTTACACTGTCCATTCGCTGAAATGGTTTTGACTTTCATTAATTTCCAGCTAGTTGAGTGT
>CAYWXS010000169.1:0-10826 GCA_964462245.1 uncultured Anaerolinea sp. | reverse complement strand
GCCTTGGCCCTCTTAATTAAGAAACCTACCCTTAAAAGGAGGCTAGGAGGGGGTCGCCTTTCGCACTAATTGCTTCAAGAAATCCAGTTTTATTAACAAAAAAGGTTTTTCTCCGTGCATCTCCGTGTAAACTCCGTGATCTCCGTGTCACGCTTTTCCTTCAGGACGTAATAATATCTCGCACCAGGTTTCATCCTGGCAGCAAATACAGAAATTACGCCTCTTTTCCCCCTATTTGGCATGTTGCTATCCTGATTATTTTTTGAGGTGCGATGGACACAATCGACAACAATAAGCTGAACTACTATCTGTCCGCCTGGAATCTCGCAAACCCGGAAATTCTCACGCAGACTATGACCAGCCATATATACACCGTCACAACCCAAAGCGGGACAGCAATCCTGAAACTGCTATCACCATCCGAGACAGATGAACAAAGGGGCGCCGCAGCGCTGCGTCACTTTGCTGGACACGGAGCAGTACGATTACTAAATTTCGACGAAGGCGCTCACCTGCTGGAATACGCCGCAGGAGACGAACTGGTCACATTAGTTGAGCGCGGGGAAGATGAAAACGCCACCCGCATCATCGCCCAGGTCATTCAACAACTTCACAGCGTTCCACAAAATATCCCCCAAGACGGCTTGATTCTGCTCGAACACTGGTTTGGCGAATTATTCAACAAAGCTACGGCCGATAAGCAAGCCGGCATCCAGTCAATCTATGTACGCAGTGCACCCCTCGCCCAGCACTTACTCGCTACCCAGCGTGATATACGCGTGCTGCACGGCGATATCCATCACCGCAACATTCGTCAGTCAGCACGCGGCTGGCTCAGCTTTGACCCCAAAGGCCTGATAGGCGAACGCACCTACGACTGCGCCAACACACTCTGCAACCCGGAAATCCCGGAACTCGTCCACAATGAAACCCGCCTCCTGACCAACGCAGCCATCCTGGCAGATACCCTCGCCCTCGACCTGTCGCGCGTGCTGGCCTTCACCTACGCATACGCCTGTCTGAATGCCAGCTGGTGGACACTGCGCAGCGGTACACAACTCGCAGAAGACATAGTAGACTGGCATCTCAAAGTTGCGCTGATAATCGAACCGCACCTCAAACTAATATGAGATAAAATCTAACATTGCATATTGTCCCCTTCCACCGATTTATGGTGTGATTTCCGGAAATATCAAGTTGAAATTCAAAACCGTCTTGCAAAAACTGCCTAACACCTGCGTGCACAGGACAAAAGCGGGGACAGACCAATCTCCAGCGAGTCAACGCTAAATAGCTTTTCCGTTCTTAGAGTTCCGCCTGTCAAAGTCCCGCTCTTCCCGCCAACGCCTGCCGTTGGGCTTCTGTGAAGTTGGAGAATCGCATTGAACAACGCACAAACTTTTTCGGTTGGTTCTGAGCAATATGCCAGATACAGACCAACTTATCCAGAAAACTTATTTTCATTTCTAAATAAAATTTCTGCACAGCATGAATCCGTGTGGGATTGCGCCACCGGGAATGGGCAAGCGGCGGTTTCTTGTACAAGATATTTCTCTCAAGTTGATGCTACTGATATAAGTGCCGAACAAATTAAACATTGTCTCTCCAACGCCAAAATAAACTATACTGTAAGTCCTGCGGAAACTACGGCCTTCGCTGATAATTCGTTCGATTTAATCATGGTCGCTCAAGCGCTGCACTGGTTCAATCAAGAAAAATTCTTCCAGGAAGCAGAGCGAGTTCTGAAACCAAACGGGATATTAGCAATATTTGGATATGCTTTTTTTGAAATTGCCCCAGACATTGACACGCTTATTTATGAAAACCTTCTTGTTCCAATTGATAGGTTTTGGGCAAAAGGAAATAGACTGCTAATATCTGGATACAAAGATGTTACTATGCCGTTCGAAGAAATTATTGTTCCGCAAAATTTCGCTATGCAGGTAGAATGGACACAACAACAATTGTTGGAATACTTGCGAACCTGGTCAGCCGTCAAACGCTTCACCGAAGAACTTGGGGTTGATCCAGTTGCCAGGTTGGAATCGAAAATAAAACCATTTTGGAAAGACCCAGAAAAAGCAAAGCCTGTGAAAATGCCGCTTTTTGTGAGAGCAAGCCGGAAATCTATTGCATAAAGCAGCCCAACAAAGCATGCAAAACATATTAACCATACCACCTGGAAAGATTATCATTATCAATGGTCCGTCAAGTTCTGGCAAGACAACCCTGGCGCTTGCTTTGCAAAAGCAACTTGACTTGCCTTTTATTCGCTTTTCCTTTGACTTATTCATGGAACATAAGTCGTTTCCTTCGGAAGGAATAAAAAGTGGCAAGTTCGCATGGGAGCAAATGAGACCTTCTGTATTTCGGGGCTTACATCAGTGCTTGCCTGCGCTTTCAACGGCTGGCAACAACATAATTTTTGACCACATCATTGAGACAAAAGTATGGCTGTATGAACTCGTTTCATTGATTTCTGAATCAGATGTTTTTTTTGTCGGTTTGCACTGTTCGTTACCCGAGCTGGAACGACGTGAAATTCAACGTGGAGATCGCCGCCCAGGGGAAGCACGTCAGGATTTCGAGACCGTACACAACATACCAACATATGATATAGAAATAGATTCTGAAAATCCGCTGGACGAGAACGTGGATTTACTGATTCAGGCATGGAAACAGCGCAAACACCCTTTTGCGCTGGACAAAATGATTAAAGAGATGGGTATTCAAGAGTAGGATAGTTTATGAAATCAATCCCTAACATCGGATTCGGCGTCTGGCGGTTTTGTCTACCAACTCCTGTACTTGCCGGTAACCCCTGCCCTTAGCACGCCAGGCAAAACTTCGCGCTTCTTGCAAGGTGAAAGCCCCACTCTAACAAGGCCCAACCAGCATGCATTACCCCAGCGTAACACTCCGCACTCTCAAAGCCCTCTACCATCTGGGCAGCCAGATCTGAACTGAGATTGAAAAATTTCAACCGGACCTGGTCCTGGCCTGCCTGCTGCAGGAATACGGCGCATCGCCCCAAAGCGCCCTGGCACAAGTCAACACATTCTGGTTCAAAACCCTGCACTTCCTGATCCGCTCCCCCCTCAGCCCCGCCCAGGAAAAGTTTATCCTGAGCGGGTAAAGTGTATACATATTGTCATTCCAAAAAAAACATTGGGACAATGTGCGACGAGGGCGCTCTCCCCAAACTCCCACCCGCACCTGGCTACGCAGCCAAATCCTAATTCCTCATTTCACTCCAGCCCAGGATCAGCTTCTATTTGCTCAAAACTGGTTTCCAGGCTGGAATACTTGATCGCATTCTTACCCCCACGCTTCACAGAATACATTAACTCATCGGCCATTTTCACCAATGCATCCGTATTGGGAAGTTTAGCATTACAGGTCAACACCCCAATACTGAATGTAACCTTCCAATTGCGCTGCTGCATCTCTGCCAGAAGACCACTTTGAAGTTTTTCAATCACAACATGCGCCGATTCCTGGCCGGTTTCGGGCAGCAATAACGCAAACTCATCCCCACCCAGCCGCGCAATCACATCCGTTCTGCGCATATGATGTCTGGCATGACTGACCACCGTTTGCAGAACCTGATCGCCCGTCAAATGCCCGAACTGATCATTCACAATTTTAAAATTATCCACATCAAAATAAACCAGCGTAAAGGAATGCTTGGTTCTTTGCAACCGGTCAATTTCCATCTGCAGCAGCTCATAAAAGAAGCGCGAATTGATCGCACCCGTCAGGAAATCGATCCGCGCCAATTCTTTTTCCCGCTCCATCGAGTTTTTTAACACCGACAAAAGTAGCGTGAATAAGATGAAGAAAGAGAACCTGATCAGGGTATTCCAGATCGGAATGAGTGCCTGCGAATAATAATTTCCTGAAACAACATCCACCCAAAACCAGACCAGGGCGCTGACAATCGATGCCGCTATTCCGTACCGGCGACCAATCAGCCAGGTGGCATACGCAACGGGGATCACATAAAACAATGAAAAAGCCAGTTCATAACCGGTCAGAAAGTCTACGACACCCACTGCTGCGATGAGTGCCAATCCCATCCCTATTTTGGATACCTGGCTTTGTTTCTCTAGCTGTGCTAAAAGGTTCATGGCTTTTTACCTGGCTATTCTTGAAAAGAGAGTATCCCACACGAAGTTATCGCCATTATTGGCGCGTACCACGGCTGTGCCAACCAGCGGCAGGTTGGGCAGGCCAGGATAGACCAGATAACGAGCTTGCCATTCCGGATGAAATTTCTCCTTGAAGGCATGCAGCCCTTTAAAGTTATAAAATCGGCTGACATTTTCATAAATATATCGTAAGGCGCGTTCGATGACAAGGTCTTCAGATTGTTCACCCAATCCCGAAAGAGCACTCAGCCCAAGGCTGAAAGAGGCTGCGCCTTGTTCTTTCGCCCAACGCAGCAGCGCAATAAAAAGAAAGTCCATCGTGCCATTCTCGATCTGGCTGCGCCGGCGCATCAAATCGACAGCGAATCCGGACCGGGTATATTCCGGGATGACATTGGCAAAAGCTGACAAAACACCATCCGGCGTGGATATCGTCATCACAGGGCTGCTGCGCACATAATCATCATCGAACCAACCAGTGGCAAATTTGATTTCACTGCCGTGCATATTGGTCAGCCATTCATTGCTCACGTTGCGCAGATTTTGGAGCAGTTCATCTGGGATGGGTGGCAGATGCATTTCGGCGCGATAACCCAGGCGTTCCATCTTATTCAACGTGGTGCGGAATTCTTTTCCGGCTTTGCCCTCCAGACTGAACGATTCCAAATCCACAATCGCTTCCTGTCCAATCATCAATGCATCAAAACCATTGGCTTTATAGATCTCAAGATGATCGGGTGGCAGCAGATAAAAAGCAGCCAGCCAGTCATTTTGGGCACAATGCGCTTTGAACGCTTGCAATGCAGCGGTAAAGTCAACTTCCGGACCAATCGGGTCACCCAGAACCAGCGCCACCCGTCCTTTTGGCGCGTAAGCCAGCATGCTTCCGCCCTGACTGAAAAAATAGGCCTTGTCGGGCAGTAAGGTAAAGCGCGCCATAGATGTGCAGCCCCAGCCTTCGACAATTTCTTTTGCCCGGGCACGCTGCTGAAGAGAGGCGGATTCGCGCACCAATACCGGGCTGGCGAGCAGGATCAGGCTGTAAGCAAACGTCACCGCCGCAACCATGTAAATCGAATCTCCAAAATAGCGTCCAAAACCTGTGATGGGTTGCAGACCCGGATCGTAAAACTGTGTAAACATCACAAAGGTCTGCCTGGCGGCAGACAAAAATTCATAGCTTACTTTGAAATGCCGGTCGAGCAAGAAAAAGCCAGTGGTGCCATATAGCAGCGTAAATAAAATCGCGGCAATCAACACCAACACCCCTCTGCGGATGGACGGCAAGTCAGAGTGGGCATGGAAGCGATGCCGGTTTGTCAGCAGGAGCAAGAGCAACAGCCCGGCCAGGCTGGCTTCTTCATAATCCAACCCTTTAAGCAGGTGACTGACCGAAGAAATGACCAATACGATTGTCGCCAACAGCCACCCAACCTGTTTACGCCGCCAGAGAGACTCCGCAAGCAGCAGCAGGGCAAAACCGGCCAGGGCTGCGGTCAGATGGCTGCCGCGCCGCACCTCCAGTGAGAGGATTGGCTCCAGCAAAACCAGACGATCCCGCAAGGCTGGAAAAGTGGCCGAAACCAGGTTGACCAGACCCATCAAACCGGTCAGAACAGCAATCAGGCGCACAATCCAATCATCGGATTTTCTAAGGAAAGACAAGCGCGATAAAATAGGCTGGGTCGTCAATGATCCTCCGAGTGCTTAACACCACCCTTAATTGTATACCTAAACAGATAGGTGCCCCAAACGAAATGTCTGGGGCACCTTGACCGAAGAAAAATTTTACGGGTGTTCTGCCAGGGTGACGGTCAGCGTTTGTGGCTTGCCGTCCCGCAAAACAATCAGGGCTGCTTGCTGGCCAGGTTTGGCTGTTTGCATAAAAGCCAGCAGGTCATCAAAAGTTGTGATCGGTTTGCCATCGATCGTAGTGATCACATCTCCACCGACCAGCACGCGCTGTCCATTCAGAATGACCGGTTTGAAACTGCCCAGCATGCCTGCCGTGTCAGCCGGGCTGCCAGCCTGAACCTGTTCCACCAGCACGCCGGTCTGGCTGTCGGATAAGTTCATCTCTTTGTTAATCTCAGGCGTAAGTGCCTGACCGGCAATTCCCAACCAGGCGTTGGCCTGTCCCTGGCTGGAGCCAGGATTATTCCCTTGCTGAGCGTTGGACGGAGTCGTCTGTGCCGTTTCCGTAGTCGCCGGGCGAGCCAGCAGCGTTACCGCGATTTTCTGTTCTTTGCCAGTGCGCAAGATGGTCAGGCTAACTTCCTGCCCAACGCTGGTATGGTCTGCCAGATAAGCAATCACATCCTCGATCGACTTGACCGGCGTGCTGTCGATGGCTGTGATTAAATCGCCACCGACGGGCATATCCTGACCATTAATACTGACCGACTTATCACTGCCATGCAAACCTGCTTTTTCGGCTGGGCTGCCAGATACGATGCTTTCGACCAGTGCCCCGCGCTGCGTGGCAGCCATATTCATGGCCGTGGCGATATCCGGAGTGAGAGATAAAGCACTGATACCGAGATAAGTGTGTTCGTATTTGCCATTCTTAATCAGTTCAGGCACAACGCGACTGACAATCGCGGATGGAATGGAGAATCCGATGCCGGAACTGGAATTTGAGGATGAGGTCATGGCTGAGTTTACGCCGATCAAGGCACCCTGGTCATCCACCAGCGGACCACCGGAATTGCCGGGATTGATTGGCGCATCGGTCTGAATAATATCAGGGATGGAATAACTCGATCCATTCGAGCTGCTGCCCTCACTGGCGGGCAGGGTCCGTCCCAGGGCGCTTACGATCCCGACCGTCATGGAATTTTCCATACCGAAGGGATTGCCAATCGCAACTGCAACCTGTCCAACCTTGACCAGGGTCGAATCACTGACCATGATAGGTGTCAGCGCGAAACCAGGGTTGTCCACTTTCACAACCGCCAGATCGCTATCTGGGTCCGCGCCGACCAGTTTGGCCGTTAGCGTGGTGCCATCCGCGAACTTGACTTCAATTTGATCCGCACCATTTACCACGTGATTATTCGTGACGATATAGCCATCCGTGTTCCAGACAAAGCCGGAGCCAAGCGCCTGGCTGTATTGCGGCGTTGAGGGCTGGTTGTTATTCTGACCAGGCAAGCCAAAATTTTTTGGATGACCCGGGATGTTTGCGAATGGGCCATTGGGATCAGCGGGGTTTAAGCTGGATGGGTCCTGCTTATGCACCACCTGGATGCTGACCACGGATGGGTTGACCTGGGTGTAAATATTTTCCAGGGCGGTTTGATAAGCGCTCAACGAAGTCGTTATGCCAGCACTGCTGACACTCTTTGGTGACTGGGGTGATTGAACCAGGGCTGCTGGCTGTGCTGCTTGCGCTGCGGGCAAGGCTGGCATCAGGCTGGCGAGACTTCCGCAGGCGGACAACACCAGGCTTAAGACAAGAACAGTTAAACTGAATTGAAATATTTTGTTTTTCATAAGAAAGCTCCTTTGTATGCTTTAGAATCAAGTATACAGAGGAGCGTCTGCTGCGTCCTTATGGGAAGCCTATCGCAAGCTTAAGGAAACCTTATGACTTCAGCGGCAGGCTGATTGTAAATTCGCTGCCTGAGCCGTGGGTGCTTTCCACACTTAGCTGACCGCCGTGTGCCACAACCAGCTCACGCGCAATCGTCAGCCCAAGCCCCATGCCCTGTTTGATGCGCCGACCAGTGTCACCGCGGAAAAAAGGCAGGAAAATCTTCTCGCGTTCACTCTCCAAAATTCCCGGGCCGGTATCGCTGACTTTCAACCAGAAGGTCTGCCCGTCTGCGCCAGCTAATACGCGAACCTGTCCACTTGGGGGAGTGTACTTAATCGCATTGCTGGTCAAATTCCCCAGCGCCTGGGCCATGCGTTGCGCATCGATCGAAATGGAGGGCAGCCTGTCGGGAAGTTGTACCTGCCAACCCACATGTTTTTCATCAGCAGCAGCCCGCCAGGGAATCAGCACGTCCCTCAGCCAGCTTGCCGTTTCGACAGGTTGGCGGTCCAATTCCAAACTACCTGTAACCTGGTCATAAAGGTTGGCCAGTTCATCCAGCAAAAACTGCAGCCGCAAGGTTTCATCATCCATACCGCGTGTCAGATCTGCCAATAAAAGCGGGTCCTCAGCAGCGCCTTTACCCAGGGCATGGATCGCCGAGCGCAAGGCACCCAATGGCCGCCCCAATTCATGCACAATATTGGCCAGTAACTGGCGGCGCGAAGTCTCCAGACCGTGCAGTTGTTCGACCAAAAAATTAACGGCTTGCACCTGCGAGCGCAGTTCCTGCGGACCATTTTCGCGCACCGGTTCCCGGCGCTGACCAGTAGCAAGGCCATAAATCGCCTCAGTCACCTCGCTCACCGGACGGCTGATCCCAATCGCCAGCCAGGTCCCCAGCACCACGCTCAAAGCCAACCCCACGCCCAGCGCCACCAGGATTTGCCAACGCAATTGGCCGAATATATCGTAGATTGAGCCAAGCCGGTAAGTCAGGCGCACAATGCCGATCACCTCTCGGCTGGCATTGGTCACCGGTTCGTAGATATCGACCGTGACATTGCTCAAATTGATGATCGAATAATTGGTCAGTGCGATCTCTTTTCCGGTACGAGCCTGTGAAATTCCCGGTAAGCTCAGAATGGTATTGATATGCGAGCTATCAACACTGTCACTGGAATAGAGCAGGGTTCCATGTCCATCCAGGAACATAACCTGGATATCCGGGTCGAGTTGGACGCGTGATATCAGATTCTCAAACAGGATCGGGTCACCCCAAAGTTCAAACTCGGCACTGCTGATTTCTGCCAACAGGCGCGCATTGCTGACCAGATTTTTGGCCAGTTGAGGAATCAAAATCTGGCCTTCCAACGAGTAGATGAGCAGAATGCCCATCAATGGAAGAGCCAGCAAAAGCGGTAGAATCTGGCTCCAAATCAGGCGTTGGCGCAGGGTGCGGAACACTAATCGCCTCCGACAAGCTTGTAACCCACTCCGCGCACGGTCAGGATACGCTTCGGATGGTTGGGGTCCTCTTCCAGTTTCTCACGCAGCCAACGTATGTGAACATAAACCACCTGTGGCTGACCGATAAATTCCGCACCCCACACACTCGCGAGCAGTTCATCCAGCGCATGCACCCGATTTGGTTCCAACGCCAGGGCCCGCAGCAAGTTAAATTCTTTGGGAGAGAGTTCGATATTTTTCCCTGCCAGTCGGACGGTGTGGGCAGATGGGTCAAGGGCCAGGTCTCCAACACTTACCGGCGAGAGAACAGGTACCGTGTCTGCTGAAGCTTCGTTTCTGCGTAAAACTGCTTTGATATGCGCAATCAAGACATCCACATCAAAAGGTTTGGTGATGTAATCATCTGCGCCAAGCTCCAGCCCCACAACCTCATCCAGGTTGCGGCGTCGCGCAGTAACAAAAATGACTGGCATATGAAAGTGTTCTTTAAAGCGCTTGATGGCATCCAGCCCATCCATACCCGGCAGCCCGATATCCAGCAGCACCAGGTCCGGCAGGTTCTGGTGGGCCATTAAAAGAGCATCCTCCGCGCTGGCAGCAGCGCTGGCGCGGAACCCGGCCTGTTCCAGGTTGAATGCCAGGCTGCGGCGCATCAGGGCATCATCATCGACAATCAAAATGTGTTTAGACATTCCATTAATTATATCCCAAAGGTTTTTTTGCGGTAGCGCCTACCCGAACAAGCCGGAAAAGCAAAACCTTTTCACCACGAAGGCCGCTTTGCGAAGAACCACGAAGTAAGAGCTTTTTAAGATTTTTCTTTCCCGTGCAGAAATCGGGACCGCTGCACGCCATGCAGAAATCGGGACCGCTGCACGCCGTGCAGTAATCGGGACCGCTGTGCGCCGTGCAGAAATCGGGACCGCTGCACGCCGTGCAGAGATCGGGACCGCTGCACGCCGTGCAATAATCGGGACCGCTGCACGCCGTGCAGAAATCGGGACCGCTGCACGCCGTGCAATAATCGGGACCGCTGTGCGCCGTGCAGAAATCGGGACCGCTGTGCGCCGTGCAGAAATCGGGACCGCTGCACGCCGTGCAACATTGTGGCAAATATGCTTGCTTTGCAAAGCAATGCAAGCATATAACTTTCAAGTTCCTAACTTGCTATCCTCCCAACACCGGGACATGCTTGCTACTCAAGCAGCCTTTGTCTCAAACGCTTCCCAAAAGGGCGAAACGTGCATGTCTGGAATAATCCCAGCTTTTGTCTGTTTTGCTCCCCTTCCCGTTTTTCGGGAAGGGGCAGGGGGATAGGTCCCAACCCCAATAACAAATGACGCCCCATTACCAAAAATCTTCAAGTCTTATCCGCGTTTTCCGTGCAATTTGCAAAGCGAATCGTCCACGGCCAATGGTTTTTATAAACCACTCCGAACAATCCCAAACCCCGGCATGATAGAATTACAAACCAACTTGTTTCAGGAAAAAATATGACATCAACCGCCATTCACACCACCCAACTAACCTACACCTTTGGCAGCCTGCGCGCCGTGGACGAAATCAACCTGGAAGTACCCGCCGGGACGGTCTTCGGATTCCTCGGACCAAACGGCGCCGGGAAAACCACCACCATCCGCCTGCTGCTCGGACTGCTGGAACCATCC
>CAYWXS010000168.1:0-11187 GCA_964462245.1 uncultured Anaerolinea sp. | reverse complement strand
CATTAGCGAATTCGCGGGGGATTGTGAAAAATCGCACTTATACAAAATCATTTATCTGGATGCGTACTCATCCGACGCGCCCGCCGTGCTCACCGCCAACCATCGGACATCAGCCACGCCCGCCGTGCTCACCGCCAACCATCGGACACATCAGCCACGCCCGCCGCGCTCACCGCCAACCATCAGACGCACCCGCCGCGCCCCTTACCCACCCATCCATCCTTACACCGCCAACCATCCGCCTGCCCGCCGACGTCCGCCGCCAACCCCGCGCTTACCACCCAATCATAAATCACCACGCAAAGACGCACCCCCCGCCGCCATCCTTACCCACCCATCCGCTTTATCTCGATATCGCTTTCCCCCCGAAGCTTGATACAATGATGCATTGCAAAACCGCATCACAAATATAAAAACAAGGAAATTATGGAATCAATCAAAGAACTTTACAGGATCGGAATCGGCCCATCCAGCAGCCACACCATGGGCCCGCGCCGCGCCGCCGAAATATTTCTCACCCGCTACCCCGTCGCACCCAAATACCAGGTAACCCTCTTCGAAAGTCTGGCCGCCACCGGGCGCGGACATCTGACCGACGCAGCCTTACGCACTGTCTTCCAAGTCGGAACCATCCAAATCCTCTGGAAACCGGATCAAAAACTACCCCTGCACCCCAACGGCATGCGCTTTGAAGCCTTAGCCGAAGACGAAACCCTCCTGGGACATTGGGAAGTCTACAGTGTCGGCGGCGGAGCACTGCGCGATCAGAGCAGCCTGCCCATGCCGGCCCGCGTCTACGACCTGACCAACATGCGCGACATCCTCTCGCATTGCAAAACCAGCGGCCAGGCAGTTTGGGAATATGTTCAGGATCGCGAAGGCCCCCAGATCTGGGATCACCTGGCCGAAGTCTGGACCGTCATGCGTGCCGCCATTCAGCGCGGACTGCAAGCCGAAGGCGTCCTCCCCGGTGGCTTGGGGTTGGCGCGTAAAGCCTGGTCCTTTTATCGCAAAGCCACCATGTCCGGGCCGGTTTTACAAAGAGCCGGGCTGCTTTCAGCCTACAGCCTGGCGGTATCTGAAGAAAACGCCTCGGGCGGAATAATTGTGACAGCCCCCACCTGCGGCTCGAGCGGTATCCTACCCTCGGTCCTCTATTATCTTCAGGATGTGATTAAGTGTCAGGATGAAACAATTTTGCGAGCACTGGCTACAGCCGGTCTGTTTGGCAACCTGGCCAAATTTAACGCCTCCATATCGGGAGCTGAAGTTGGCTGCCAGGGTGAGGTGGGCGTTGCCTGCGCGATGGCCGCTGCCGCCGCTGCCCAACTCATGGGCGGCACCCCGCGTCACGTAGAATATGCCGCCGAAATGGGACTCGAGCATAACCTGGGCCTCACCTGTGATCCGGTCGCCGGCATGGTCCAAATCCCCTGCATCGAACGCAATGCATTCGCCGCCGCCCAGGCCCTCTCCAGTGCCGACTATGCCCTCTTCACCGATGGCGCCCACCGCATCTCCTATGATGAAGTAGTCGCAGTCATGCGCGAGACCGGGCATGCCTTACCCTCGCTCTACCGCGAAACCTCCACCGGTGGACTAGCCGCCGCCTACCGCCGCCGCAAACGTTTATAGACAAACTGACTAATTATTTTTGAAACTTATCTGGTCAAAAAGGGTTTATTGTATAATTGATTTTTGTACAGTCTGCCTTTTTTATCCCGACCCCTGCAAGGGATGGTCCCGATCACTGCACGGGATGGTCCCGGGACCGGGAAGACAAAAAAAGTGCACTTCTTAGCGCCCTTAGCGACTTAGCGAGAAAAAGAACTTCCCGCTCCCTGCACGGGACGGTCCCGATCCCGGACCGGGAAGACTAAAAAAATGCACTTCTTAGCGCCCTTAGCGACTTGGCGAGAAAAAGAACTTCCCGCTCCCTGCGCAAAATGCAAATATTCAAAACTTGTACAATCTGGTCTTAGGAGCACTCTTGGCTGGTATGTTTAAAAACACCCCCTTTCACATACTGATGATAGAAGACAACCCGGGCGATATCAGATTAACCCGCGAAGTATTGTCGGATGCCACTATTCCAAATAATTTGTGGGCAGTAAAAGACGGCGAAGAAGCCTTGCAATTCCTCTCTCAAACCCACGAATTCATCAACGCTCCCCGTCCGGATCTGATCCTCTTAGATTTAAACTTGCCCAGAATGAGCGGCTTGGATATATTAGAGAACATCAAATCCGACGAAAATTTAAGAACCATACCAGTCGTCATCTTGACCACCTCGCAGTCCGAACAAGATATTCTGTCAGGCTATCAACGTTTTGCAAATGCCTACATAACCAAACCAGTCAGCCTGGACCAATTCAACCGCATCATTCAAGCAGTCGAAAGCTTCTGGCTCGATACCGCCCGCCTCCCACCCAGCCCTGATTGTTATATGATTTAGCTTTCGTGTAGTTGTCATTAGTATCCGCCGCCCTTGCTCGGCGCAGCGCGTAGCGCATCAACCTTGAAATGAAATACAGGAAAAAATATGTTCAAAGATTTAGAAACAAAACGCCTGGTATTAAAGTGCATTGATCAAAGCGATAGAGAATTCATTTTTGAAGAATATCAGAATGAATTTATTACTAAATATCAATTTGACGAAGAACCTATGACAGACATCAAAGAAGCAGAAGAATTAATAGAATTTTACAATATGAAAGAACCGAGAAATCAAAACAGATGGGTCATAATTGATAAAAATGAAAAAAATAAAATAGGTACATGTGGCTTTCACCTTTGGGATAAAGAAAAGAATGAGGTAGAAATAGGTTTTGAACTAATGGAAAAATGTTCCTCACCATGCCATTCTCCGCAAAAAAAATCATAGGCTTCGTTGTCCAGCAGAGCTTTTAATCCAGATCGAGCTGAAAGCTGGTCATCAATAATAAGAATTTTTGGTAGGGTGTTCATCTTTAATCCTTAAAATAAATGTGTTATTAACTACGCTCAACCGGGGATGCGAGTTGCAGTGGAAGAAGTTCGAAGATTTGGGCCATCAACTTTTGAAAATTAACCGGTTTACTTAAATATTCACTCGCGCCTGCCTCCATGCAGCGTTCCCTGTCACCAGCCATGGCCAGGGCGGTCAGGGCAATGATCGGGATCGACGCCAACCTGGCATCCGCGTGGGCGCGCACCTGCCGGGTCGCTTCCAATCCGTCCATGCCGGGCATTTGGATATCCATCAAAATGATATCCGGCTGGGTTTGCGGTACCAGTTTTAACATTTCCAGGCCGTTGCGTGCGGACACAACCCGTAAATTTTCCTTTTCGAGAAAATCGGCCAACATTTGTAAAGTTACTTCATTATCATCAACGATGAGCACCAATGGAGCTTCATGGATGGGAGCGATAACCATGACCGAGCCTGGGGTTTTTATATCAGTGACGGCACGCTTCAGTCCAGTACGGAGTTCTTCCAGGCTAAACGGTTTAACCAGGTAACCCGCGGCACCCAAAGCCAATGCCTCGGCGCGTCTTTCCTCCACCGAGGTGATGATCACCGGGATGGATTGGGTCCGTTCATCTGCTTTGAGCTCGGCCAGAACCTCCATTCCCGATTTGTCAGGTAGCTGCAAATCCAACAGGATCACATCTGGCCCTGAAGCCGCGGCAATGTCTACTGCTTCAGACCCAACTGGAAGGACTATGTTTTTCAGCCCGAGAGTTTGCAGGTAGCGTGTGATTAGTTCTGCATCCATCAGGTTATCTTCAACTGTCAAAGAATGTTCCAGACGTCTCGTCTGTTGAATCAGCCGAGGCAGCGGCTGGGTGATAGGTTGTGACCAGGGTAAAACAATGGTGAAACGACTGCCCTCTCCGGGCCTGCTTTCAAGCTCTAAACTGCCGCCATGCAGTTCGGTCATCCGCTGCACAAGCGCTAGCCCCAACCCGGTGCCCTCGCTCTGGCGCGCCAGCCGGCTGTCGAGTTGGACAAAAGGCTGGAACAGGCGTAACTGGTCTTCAGGTTCGATTCCAATGCCATGATCCCAAACCGTCAGCCGGATAACCTCGTCGGTTTCAGAGACTTCCACTGTCAGCCCTAAATCGCCTCCTTCGGGGGTGAACTTGATGGCGTTGCTGAGCAAGTTAACCAACATTTGTTTCACGCGGCGCGGGTCGGCGTATATTAATGGTGAAGTGGAACCCATTGAGCAGCTCACTTTTTGATTTTTCTGGTGTGCCATGCCCTTGGTCAGCTGTAAACTGGATTGGCAAATATCAGAAAGAGAAAATGTTTCAAGCTGTAGTTCCAATTTTCCGGCTTCAATCTTGGAAAGATCCAGGATATCGTTGATCAAGGCCAGCAGATGTCGTCCGCTTTGTTCGATATTTTGAACAGCTTTTAGTTGTTTTTCGCTCAGCGTGCCGTATGTCTTCATTTGTAGCGCTTCAGATAACCCCAGTATACCGGTCAGTGGGGTGCGCAGTTCATGGCTCATACTGGCCAGAAATTCGTCCTTCATCCGGGCGGCTTTTTCGAGGGCGGCATTTGCAGCGCTCAATTGATCGCGGCTGTGGCGCAGCTCTGCTTCGGATATATTCAGAGCTTCCTGGGCTATTTTTTCATTCTTGATATCCACCGAATAACCGATGATTTCCATCGGTTGGCCTGTCTCATTGCGCAGCAGGCTGATCCCTGTGGACATCCACAGGTATTCATTATCAGCGCGCCTGACCCGGCTTTCCCATACGGCGTGTCCGTTGGCCATCAGATTCTGGACCGCAGTCCTCCCTTGCAGCAGATCTTCGGGATGGATAAGGGTTGCCCAAAACCCGCTATCATCCAGATATTGGCGTGGTTCATACCCTAAAATATTTCTAACAGAATCGCTGATAAAGGTGATCGGCATATCTGCGGTTGGCCTGGCAGTAAAAATCATCGCTGGCGTTTTGGCTAATAGGAAATTCAAGCGTTCCCTACTCTCACGCAGCGCAATTTCGGCCTGCCTGCGTTCAGTATTATCAAAAAGTGTGGCACGACTTTGTAAAAAATTTCCCTGGTTATCGCGCTGTGCCGTCACATTTATAAGAACTGGCAGAAGGCTGCCATCCTTGCGCATGAGTTCAATTTCAACGTCTTTGATCGAACCCTGGGTTTTTAGTTTGGAAAAGACGGCAGCAAAAACTGGCATAGCCGCTGGGCTGAGTAGATCATAAATTTTTTTCACGCCCACCAATTCCGAACGGGTATAACCGAGCCAGTTCAACTCAGTCTCGTTAATCATAACAAAGTTCCCGTTTTCATCCAAAGAATGGTATCCAGCCGGCGCTTTATCATACAAATCGCGCACTTCGGCGGTGCGTTCTTTGACACGCTCATCCAGTTTCCCGGCTAGCACGCGATAATTTTCTTCACTTTGGCGCAAAGCGAGTTCGGTATTCTTACGCTCGGTAATATCGATTGAAAGTATAAAAACCCCCTGAGGCACAGGCTGAATACTCAGGCTGTACCAACTCTGGGTTCCATCTGGAAAGACAAAAACATTTTCCAGCCGTTGGGCATGGCCGGCTTCCAGGCAGTTTCTGAGCGCTGTAAACACCGGGGTGGTTTCAGTACCCGGCCATATCTCCAGATAAGTTCGGCCTAATATTTCTGATTGTGAACGGCGCACATGTTTCTCGGCGGTGGCATTCAGGTAAAGATAGCGCCAATCAAAGCCGATAATCTGGCAGCCTTCCATCATCGAATCCAAAACCTGATGATAACGTGCTTCACTGATGCGCAAAGATTCCTGGGCTTGTTGGCGTTCAAGTGCATAGCGAATGGCGCGTGCAGCGGCTGAAAAACCAACCGGGCCTTTGACCAGATAATCCTGTGCCCCTGCCTGAACAGCTTGTAACGCAAAAGCCTCATCCGCCAGACCAGAAAAAATCACGATCGGTGTCTCAGGCAGTGCCTGGTGCAGGCGCGTAAAGGTCTCGAGCCCCTGGCTGTCCGGTAGACCCAGATCAAGCAGGATGATATCGAATTGACCTTTTGGAAAAAGAGTGAGAGCCTTGCTCAATCGCTCGACAGAGGTCACAGAGAATGCGGTTAATGTATCGGTTGCCAGGGCTTCCCGCAAAAAAATGACATCTGATGGGTTGTCTTCAACCTGGAGAACTTTAATCTGAGTCTTGCTCATGATTTTCCTCGGGTGGCAGCGTGACAATACTGAACCAGAACTGTTGGATGGATTTCATCGCCGCAACGAAATTGTCAAACCCAACCGGCTTGACAATGTAGCAATTGGCATGCTCGTTATAGGCCTGCAGAACATCTTTCTCAGATTGAGAAGTGGTCAGAATAACCACTGGAATATTTTTGAATCTTGGATCGGTCTTGATCTCTACCAACACTTCGCGGCCATTTTTGCGTGGCAAATTCAAATCCAGCAGGATCAGGTCCGGGCGGGGAGCTGAAGCATGTTTCCCGATCTGACGTAAAAATTCCATGGCTTCAACGCCGTCTTCGACGACATGTAACATGTTTAGAAGTTTAGACTCAGCAAAGGCTTCACGCGTTATTATTACATCAGCCTGGCTGTCTTCCACCAGTAAAATGTCAACAGGCTTGATCAATTTTTGATTCATTCTTTTTTCTCCGCTAGGCTGAAATAAAAGGTGGAACCTTGCCCGGGTAGCGACTCGACCCAAATTTGCCCGCCATGGCGTTCGATGATTTTTTTACACAACGAAAGACCAATGCCGGTGCCGGGATATTCGCGTCGGGTGTGCAGGCGTTGAAAGACTAGGAATATACGCTCAAAATACTGCGGTTCAATCCCGATGCCATTATCACTGATTGCAATGCGCCAGGATCCCTCAAATATTTCCGCATTAATGTGGACGCATGGAGAATTCTCCCCCCGAAATTTGATGGCATTTCCGATCAGGTTTTGGAAAACCTGGGTCAATTGCCCTGGGTCGGCCTGGACGGTTGGCAAGGGGTCATAAGTGATTTGAGCTTGGTTTTCTTGAATTACTGCATCCAGATTCGCAAGCGCTGTTTTCACACAACTTTCAAGCGCGGTGGGAACGAAGGGTTTCCCAAAGCGGCTCACGCGCGAGTAATCCAGCAGATCGTTTATCAGGTTTTGCATCCGCAGCGAGGCTTCCACTGCGTGCCCGATATATTCATCCGCTCGTTCATCCAGTTTGCCTTTGTAACGTTGACTTAAGAGCTGTACCATGCCAGCCACTGCGCGCAATGGTTCCTGCAGATCGTGTGAGGCCACATAAGCGAATTGTTCCAGCTCCGCATTGGAGCGCCTGAGTTCATCCTCTGCTCGTTTGCGTTCGGTGATTTCATGAAAAGCAGCCACCACACCCCGTGGCTGGCCAATTGGGTCAAAGAGTGGCACCGCACCACCAATCAGCGTATGTGTGATGTCACCAGTCCGGTCAATCCTCAATTCGAAATCGTGCTGCGACTTGCCAGTGCGCGCTGCTACTTGCATCGGTAATTCATCGGAACTCAATTCCCGGCCTTGTGAGAACTGGCGCAACTTTACCGCGGGCGCCTCGGCAGATTGGGAAATGTTATCGTTTTCAGTCACACCCAAAAGCTCGTTTGCAAAGCGGTTACCGTGAATGACCTTGCACTCCGGGTCATCAGAGATCCAGATGGCTTCGGGCAAGATATCCAGCAGCTGCTCCAATTCCTCTGTACGCTGGCGCAGGCTCTCTTCAGCGCGTTTGCGCTCAGTGATATCCCGCCCAGTCACCACCGAGCCAACAATTTCACCTGCCGGGTTACGGATCGGTGCAAAGCTGTAACTACCCACCCAGCACTCCCCAGTATCTTTGCGACGTAGGGAATACTCTACATTCGCCACCGTTTCGCCACGCAGCGCGCGTGGTACGGCCCACATTTCCAGAGGTGCGAGTTCACCGGTATCCAGATAAACCTCCAGAAAGTCGGGATATTCGGCCAGGGTTTTGGCACATTCGGCTTTGTTCTTGAATCGGTGGAAAGTGGCAAAGGCCTGGTTGAATCTGGTAAAAGTCCCGGCGGTATCCGAGATGAAGACCGCATCCGTCATACTTTCCAAAGCGGCATCCAGTTGGGCGCGACTCTCAAGTAATTCCTGTTCAGCAAGTTTACGCGCCGTGATATCCTGCATGGTGCTGATGGCATGTGGCTGTCCGCCGAATTTGACCTGGGTAGTGTTGGTAATAATGATGCGTGCTTCACCGTTTTTGGTCAGCAAGCGTACTTCGTTGTCGGCCAACGCTCCCTGCCGTTCAAAACGGGTGATCAGCTCATTCCGGTCCTCTGCTCTGAACAGACCCAATTGCACCGAGGTTTTTCCGATCATTTCCTGGCGCGTAAAGCCAGTCAATTTTTCGCAAGCTTCGTTGGCATCTGTAATCACAACTTCGGGCAGTTTGAGTACCGCTGTTGGAATAGTGGATTTCTCGAACAGCAGCGTATATTTTTGCTCACTTTCGCGCAAGCTTTCCTCCAATCGCTTGCGCTCGCTAATTTCGTAATTGACCCCTATCATGCGCAGGGGGGTGCCCTTCGCATCTCGGAAGACCTGCCCGTTTGCTTTTAACCAATGTATCGAGCCATCAGTCCAAATAACACGAAATTCAGTGTCGTAATCTTTTTCTCCATATAAAACCTGTTGGGAGATTTCGTTGCTGGCTTCCCTGTCATCCGGGTGAACCCCCTTCAGCCATGTTTCATACGCACCCGGGAATTCAACCTGGGTCGTGCCGTACAATTCATACATCCGGTTATCCCAAACCAGTTGATCCTTTTGAATATCCCAGTCCCAAATTCCAATTTTAGCGGCCGCGGTGGCAAGGTTCAAACGCTCCAGCAGCTTGTTTATGTCTGCTTCCGCACGCTTTTCCAATTCAACGTTCAACGCCCGTAAGGCGGATTCTGATTCTTGTAACTTGTGCTTTCCTCTTTTAAAGTTTTCCTGCAAGCCGCTGAATAAAAACCCCATCAAAATAAATACAGTCACTGAATAAAGCGTGTTTACTGTGTTGATTTGCAATGAAAAGACAGGTTCGATAAAAAAGAAATCTACCAGAAAAACAGAGAGCAGCGTGGCGGCAGCCCCACCCCAACGCCCGCCGACCTGTGCGCTGAAAAATACCGATGGATAAAACAGGAACCAGATGAACGGCTGGAACTTGTCCCAAAAAATCCATTGCATCGCGCAGGCGATGCACGGGATGATCAGAGATAAAATCATACTTCGAATAAAAATTTTGGGCACGGTTCAAAATAGTTCAGAAAGGGGTCACAGCACCTTTACAAATTATGGAAGGAACTGTTGCCGGATACAAACGAAGTAGCCCCGGCAGAGCGGGTAAGAATGTATCTCGGTAGTAAAAAAGACCTGCAAAGCAGATTAGTCTGGCGGATAACCCAAGAGTGTGAGCCAGTCGTTGGTACCCAGATCGATACCGGCGATTTCATAGGGGCTTTTGCCCTTGCGTGGCCCTCGCTCGAACTTATGCATGTTGAACCATAAAACGAACAGATTCAAGAACAACTGCCTGCTGGTCAAATCAGTACACTCTCGACGACGAACCAGGTAAGGACGCAAAACGCTGTTGATGGTTTCAGCAGCGCAACTGGTTCGCACCGTTCTTTCAAGGATATTCAAGAGCTTTTCAGCCAGTTCTTTTAGTTGTGGATCGTCATCAATCCAGACGGCCAGCCATTGCTGAGCTTTCAAAGCAGACTCACGAAAACTCTTGTATCCATTGCGCTGGACTGCATGCTCCAAGCGCCAGAAACGCGCTACACTGGCTTGAAAAAAGACTGCTGAAGAATGATCCTGGAAATGCTGTTCGGCCTGCGCCTGCCAATCGGTTAGTGGTTCAATGATGCCATCCAAGAAAGTTAGCATCTCTAGTAGTTGCTCTTCCAAACGCTCGGCTAACTTCTGAATACGTGGATGGGGCAACTGCTTGATCCCTTTCAGGCTTTCTTCTGCCAGCCACTGGTTAATTGCTCGATTACGGATTTCACCGTTGCGCCAATCAACCAACTCGACAGCATCCCACAGGCACCCAAACCAGAAACCCAATTGGTTAATTTGAACCAGGAGTTTCTCAAATTGCTCATATGGCTTTACCCATTCGGTAAAGATGGCATCATCCCAGTGCTTCAACAGTTTCTTTTCCAATTGTTCTGCTGCTTTTAGGGTCCGGTACGCCTCTCGCTCCAGATCATGGATGACTTTCCGGACATCGTTTAACGGATGCCAGACATCTTTTTGAATAGCAGCGTCCAATTTGGCGGCTTTGCAGGATGCGGCGTAAGGAATACAACCATCTTCAGCCAAACCCTTGATCTGTACCCGGCGGT
Organism: uncultured Anaerolinea sp.; assembly: GCA_964462245.1. Lineage (GTDB taxonomy): Bacteria > Chloroflexota > Anaerolineae > Anaerolineales > Villigracilaceae > UBA5195. The sequence continues at coordinate 809 of CAYWXS010000168.1, read as the reverse complement.
CTTGTGTAAATAACAAGACGCAGCCCCAGGTTTCAGCATCTCGATTATCAGAAGCATACAGACCAGTAATCGTCAGACTATGTGGCTCTACCATCAGGAGGATAGGGTCTCGCCCAACAAACAATTCGTCGCGGGCTTGTACCACCGCTCCCATTACGGAGTGATCAACCTGCTGCAAAATCTCACCAGCGCGCGCACCTGCTTCGTGGGCCAGCGCAGAAAGAAACCCGGAAGAACGACTTTGGTCAAACGCCATCTGTAAGCAGACTTCGGCTGAACGATCCGATACGCCTCCAGGAAACAGCAAAGTCAGGGCTGTTCGCTTGATCCGGTTAGAGGTAACTGTGATCATCTTCTCATTGCTTGAAGATCCAGCATCCTGATCGTAACCAGTAGTGAGCGTCGGCGAAACTGGCGCAGAAATTAATGCCGCTTTAGCCCATCTTCCGATAGCATACAAGGTTGGACGGCTGACATCCATCACATCTGACAACCAGGTGATGATGCCCCAATAACGCCGGTCTTTAGGCAGATTGAGTATGGACGCAATAAATAGCCGCTCACTCAATCCAAGATCAGGCCGTTTCCATCCAGGCAAACTTTGAGTATTACCTGGTAAAACCTGCCAAATTTGTTCGATAGGTTCAGGCCAGTTTACTCTGGCAGGAAGTTGCGGAATCGTATAAACTGTCATGGCAGGTAGCCTTTGCTCGAATAGATTTTGTCGTCAAACTCTATCTTATCCGTTCAGGGGCTACCTGTCTCTCAGAAATTTGTAAAGGTGCGATTTCTTAGTTTTGAACCGTGCC
>CAYWXS010000167.1:0-11336 GCA_964462245.1 uncultured Anaerolinea sp. | reverse complement strand
CTGCACGGTTGATCAAAGCGCTGGTGCAGAGTAAAGAAGCGCGCTTGCGCTTATCCATTATTCCGCTCTTTTTAGACCATCCAGAATTTGCCAGCTATCTCCCCAAAATCACCAGAACCCTTGATCCGTCTGAGCTGCTGATACTCGAATGCTATTACACCGCAGCGCTCTTTTTCAAAAGAAATTTTCTTCCGTGGTCGAAATCAAACAGAACCTTCGTGATTTATTTTCGGATGATCTAGGCCTGGAGCAATACTCGGATTTAGATGTCAGCCTGAAGACTCTGGCTGCCCGCCATCAGGTTCTCAGTCAATCTTCTGTGAATTGGCTGGGAACGTATCAACACGCGGCACAAATCTGGCTTCACGAATATGCAAAAAATAGTCGCCAACAATCCTACTCCTGCTTGGTATAATGAAATTGGAGAAAGTAATGACCATAACTTTTTTACCAGGATCCCAATTCCAAATTACCCTGCAGGACGTGACACGGCGGATTGTAGAAATCGCTCGTCCTCAGCGGATTGTTTTATTTGGTTCTGCTGCCAAAGGGACAATGAATCGCGATAGCGATCTGGATATGTTGGTCGTCGTACGTGGCCCTGTTCATCGCCGCCAATTGGCAAAAAAAATCCAGCGGAATTTACATGGGGTGGCATTACCGGTGGATGTCGTAGTGGTCACTGAAGAAGATGTTCAAAACAGTATGAAAGGTGGGTTTTCCATCATCCGCCCAGCCATGGAAGATGGCGAAGTTATCTATGATGCAAAATGAAAATCCATCCAGGATTAATTCAACCTTCCACTTCTAATAATTTCCCCAATCCAGTAACCAGAGGCGGCAAATCCTTCTGAATCGCGCGCCAGATAATAGTAAGGCTGACCCCAAAATATTCATGCGCCACAATGTTGCGCATTCCACGCATTTCCAGCCAGGCTAACTCTGGATATTTTTCCTGGATTTCGAGCGGGATATGCCCGGCAGCTTCGCCAATGATTTCAAAATTACGGATAACTGCATCCACAGTTTTGTCATCCTCGCAAAACTTTTCAAAGGTCATCCCAACCGTGTAGGCATTGATCTTCTCAATGCAAGTCAAAATATCTCCCACGCGAATTTTCCAGCTTCTTTCAGGCGACATGCACAGCCTCGCTCAAAATAGATTCGCGCATGGACGGTCTTAATGCGTCAGGAGTTACCAGATCTATGCGGCGTTTGGTCAGCTCTTCCAGATAATATTTGAGGCGGATAAACTCGAACAAACCTACTGGCTGATCAAATTCAACCAACACGTCAATGTCACTATTGTAGGTTGCCTCACCACGTGCAAAGGAACCAAAAACAGCCAGTGATTTGACTCCACGCTGGTTTAAATCAGCCTGATGAGCCATCAGGATTTTTGATACGGAACTCAAGTTCAAACCATCCACTTGTTTCACCTCTACCCTTGATTATACATCGATGAATGATATCCAAGAACACCAGATCAGGTACAACACAGCGATAATGATCTGGTGTCGCTAACTTTTATAGGCTTTTATCCACCGGCGGTCCCAGCATGTGCGCTTCTTCAATATTTACATGGGTCTGAGCCAGGTAGTGCCGGAGCAGATTCAAATCTGCGTGGCCCATTACGCGCTGATGGGCAAACGCCCGCCGAAAGTCATGTAAATTGGGCTCATTTTTAAGCCCCGCGCGTTTCACCCGACCTTCCAGAATCTGGGCAATTCATCCATCTAAAAATTGACGTACAATAAACTTATGCAAAGAGACGAAGCAATTTTTCTTTTACTCAAGTACAAAAGTGAACTGGACGAGAAATTTGGGGTGGAATCACTTTTACTGTTTGGCTCTGTTGCACGCGATGAAGCTCGTGCTGACAGCGATGTAGATTTATTGGTTGAATTTAATCGTCCAGTTGGGCTATTTGGCCTCATTGCATTGCAAAATTTCCTGGAAACGGTCTTAGGCTGCAAGGTGGACCTGGGTACACCCAAGTCTCTGCGCCTTGGAATGAAGGAACGGGTTTTGCAGGAGGCTGTACATGTCACCTAGATTCTGGAAAGAACGCGTTTAAGGTATATATGCTTTTGATAGTTTCTTCGTTCATAGCATGTTGCTCGCTGCAATAACCATCCCCACTACTCTCACAATTTTTAATATCATCCATCAATGACCTGATCCCATAATCAATCTATATTGAATTTGGGATCAGGAATATCCTTGATAACAGATTGTTTTTAGTATCGACAGGGTTATTCCCCAAAAAATGTCACAGCTGATGTCACAGCATGTCACAGCTCGGGGTTGAGTTCGTAACGGCGGCCTGGGTCTGTGGGAGAGCTGGCAATTTGTCGGAGCAAACCTCGAGCCAGTAAATCTCCCAAATCGCGCTGCAAGGTTCGACGAGCAACAGCAGGACACAAGCGTTCAAAGTCCTGGATATTCATGGACGGATGAATCAACAAATAGCGCAGTACTTCAGTTTGTCGAGGTGCGAGCCGGTAATGTTTTAGTGACTCATCCAACGCCACGGCACGTCTTCCTTGCGTCTGAACTTCGGTAAGTTGGGTTGCCAAACCACTAACAAAGTATTCAAGCCAACTGGTCAAGTCCAGATCAGCCTCGCGCACGCCCTGAATGGCGGCATAAAAAGCCGCCCGATCGCGGTCATAGTATTCGCTCAGGGTAAACAAGCGCTTGAAGTCATATCCGGCACGGTAAAGGCAAAGCGTAGAGAGCAGGCGCGAGGTCCTGCCATTACCATCCATGAAGGGGTGAATATGCACCAATTGGAATTGTGCAATACCACTAACCAGGATGGGATGAATCTCACCGGGCTGGTTAAGCCATTCCACCAGTTCTTGCATTTCGCCAGGGACTGCGCCGGGTGGCGGTGGAGTGTAGATGACTTCGCCAGTGATGGAATTTGCAACGTAGTTCTGTCCTAAACGGTACTGGCCAGGACGGGCCTGGTTACCGCGCACATCTTTGACCAGTCGTTGGTGGATTTCCCGGATCAAGGCTTCGGTAACCGGCGCTCCCGATTGCAAGTAGCTGGTGACCACGCTGAAAGCATCGCGGTAATTGAGCAATTCCTGCAAATCGTCTGCATCAGCATGCGGGGGTATCTGCCCAGCAAAGGCTTGAGCAGCTTCATCCAAAGTAAGATGCGTACCTTCAATGTGTGTAGTGTGGTGGGCCTCAAGCAAGAATGCCTGAGCGCTCATTTCGCGCATCCAGGCTTCAGAAAGCTGGACAGCGTCCAAAAAACCGCGTGCGCGTTCGATATAGGCAATGCCCTGATTCAGACGATAGGTAATGGTAAAACGCAGGTTCATAGCATGACTTTCGCTTTTCGACAGAAATTAAGGCTCTTTGAAAATTGTACTTCATAATTGCCTTTCATTAGTTACACCCAGCAATCACATTTCCCCTTGTTTCAGTGGACAAGCTGTAAATAAACTTATTTTCTCGGCCGCAGACTTTCTCCATCGTTTTCACCACTGGCGCAGTAACTGGTAAGGGCTGGCCTGCGTGTGCTTATCGCCACCATGACCTGGCGTACCATTTACAACGCACAAAACAAAACTCCTCAGGTAGATGAGACCAATCCGTTATGCAAGAAGGTTGGCGATGATCAGTGAACTGAAGCTGCACTGGGTGCATTTCTTGAGGTATTGGCATAGCTGACAAAAAGTAAACTACAGTCGGAGAGGAGGTAGATCAAGTTCAGAGAGCTTTCTCCGAGAAACGCAAAAAAAGGTATTTTCATCCGATGATTCAAGATTGACAGACTACTGCTCTTATTTTTACATTACATTTGGCACTGTTTTTATTGTGCTATTTCTGTGATAATTTTAGATACTTTTTGGGGGGGATATACTAAAACCTTCTCAATTTTCCGAAAACTTTTGCTTTGCACAACGCTTCGGTTTGAGTTGATTTTGATAAAATAAAAATATGAATATCGAATTTCATTTTGAAAAGGATAGGGAGGCTAAATTGGTTATGGACGAACAATTCAAAAAAGGATTCATTGACTTTCTGCTGCTGGATAAAAAGGCTTTCCCTTCATTGTTCTGGAAGCCAACCATACAGTAGTACTTGGTGTAAATTAGTTAGGTCCCTAGTGTAGTTGTTTGGTGGAAACTTGGGAAAGCCAAAATCAGCAGAATTAGGATCGCAAAATTAATCAAGTTTTTGAAACTGAAAGGAAAGAGAAAAATGGAAACTAAAGAATTGTTAAGGCAGGCATATGAAGCTTATAAAAAAGGCGAAAAAACTAATGTACGCCAGATACTGGAAGGTATTCTAAATAATGAACCAAATAACGAGGAAGCTCTTTTCCTAATGGCTTTTGTAGTTCCTACGCCCGAAGACGCGAAAACTTATCTTGAAAAGCTTCTCCAAATTAATCCTAATCATGCTGAAGCAAAAACGTACCTCGAAAAACTAAATAACAAAAAGATTGGAAAAAACAAAAAATCTTTCAAAAAACCTATTAAACAATCTTTTCGTGAGGTTTACAATAAAATTATTGCTTCTGAGGTTTTCCACAAAATTATTTCTTCCCCTAACTTATTAAGGCAGATTTATGACAAAATGACATTGAAAGAATTACTTGGCGGTATTCTTACCCTACTAATAGTTGTAAATATCATTTTGATTGGTATTTGGGCAAAAAAAGATAATACCATACCCTATGATTATCGTTATCAAGAATACGAGGTAGAATGTTCCAGACACGGATATTTAAATTACTCGGAAGATTGCAGGATATGGAACCGAGAAAAAAAGATTGCGGAAGTTTCAAATATTGCAGATATTTACTGGTATTTCCACAACAATGGATGGGAAATCATTTTACTTCAGCCAACTGACGCAACTTATACTTATCATTACTTGATTGTTGTTAGAAGAATAGGCATCGACTTAAAATTTTGGAATTACCTTCGATAATCGTCGTGCCACTATGTCACTTTTTCAGGGTTTTGATGGCAAATGTTTTAAACCATCGAAAAAATGACCGAACCATAAGTAATAATATACTTGTTCAAGCGAATAATTTCTTGCAAAACAGTAATATCCAATAGAATATTTCAGTTCTGGCATGCATCAGGAGAAAACCACTATGACAGAAATTAAAGGGAAAGATAGAGTATCTACTAACGATAATGTCAAAGAACAATCAAATCTTGGATTTTCTTTGCTTCAACATGTAGAGAATCAGGTGAGATACGCTGACACAAAAGCTCACTTTGTTTTAACTGTAAATTCATTATTAGCAGCCTCCACTATATTGTCGAGCAAGGGGATTGCAAATAGCATATTGAATCCTAATGCCTCGATTTCAGTATGGTTAGTTAGTATTTGTGCAGTTTTAATATTGGTTACGTTTTTGGTATCAACTTTTTATTCATTGAGAACGGTTATACCAAACCTTTCATCTCCTACTATTAACAAGAATATATTTTACTTTGGTGATATCGCACAACTCCAAGAAAAGGAGTTTTTTGAACGTTTCACAGATGTGCAAGGAAGAGAAAAAATGTTAATATCGGAAGTGTTTTTCTTGGCAAAAAGTGCAAAAAGAAAATACGGACTTGTCCGCACAAGTCTTATTTTCTTGTCACTGACAATGTTTTTTTGGTCAGTGATGCAAATACTAATTATGTTTTCGTGAAAATATTGTTACCATCAATTATAAATATTTGCATGGATGTTGCAGTTACCTGAAGGTATATTAAAACCGTCTTACAAAATCCACCCAATATTACGTGTAGGCGGACAAGGGCGGGATTTGGTTGGAAAAGCCAAGGTAGAACTCGCCAAAGTCACTGAATCCGTAGAGGCGAGGTCAAGTCCTGCTTTTGCCGGTAATTTTGCCGTTGAAGATTAAAACATGCAAATTGCGAAGGATTTCGAAGGTATCTCAAGGTTAATGAGATTCAGCCTTTGATTACGCTTATTTTTTACGATAACAATAATCAACAACCTCACTCAACGGGCGCGACCAAACCTTCGAAATCTCCAAACTGTTTGTATTGTTATTCACCCATGTAAAGATTTCTTTATGAAAACATAGATTCATATAAATCGCTGTTCCTTGCGTCATCGGTGGTCGGAATGTAGTAAAGCGAATTAAGTGGTTAGCAGTGGAAACCTAGGATAACTCACATGATAATATCCATGTAGAAGGGGAAATATAGGCAAAATAACCCTTGCTTGTCCGCATTGCGTTGGCCGAAAAATATTTCCTTTTCAGAAAAATCGAATTGATAATGCGAACTCATACTGAAGTTGCTATTATCACAAGGGTTATAAGCTCTTATCTACCGGTGATCCACGCAAATGCGCTTCTTCAATATCTACATCTGTCTGGGCCAGGTAACGCCGGAGCATACTCAAATCTGCATGGCCCATCAAGCGCTGAAGGGCAAAAATATTGACCCCATTACGCAGCATGGTAAGGGCAAACGCCCGCCGAAAGTCATGCAAGTTGGGCTCTTTTTTTAGCCCCGCACGTTTCGCCCGACGTTCCAGAATCTGGGCCAACCCCACGTAAGTAAATCGACCTCCCAGTAAGGAAATGAATAAAGCGGGGCATTTATCCTGGCGTAATCGAAGGTAAGACTTCAATGCTCTTCTGGACTTTTTTCCGATAAAAACGGTACGAGGTTTGCGTCCTTTCCCCATTCGGATAAGAATGTTACCAGTCGTCAAATCAACATCGGCCAGATTGATATCACAAAACTCCTGAGCGCGAACGCCAGTATCCAGCAGACACAAGAAAATTGCTTTGTCCCGGATTCCTGTTTTATCACCCTCTTTGCAGGTTTCAATAAGTGCTTCTATGTCTTCCAGGGGTATTGGGTCGATCGGTGCGATACTAACCTTGGGGGCTTTCACTTTTAGGATTGGATTTTTCCAATCAGGATCCATTACATCTTCAAAATCCAACCAACGAAAAAATACACGTATGGACCGAAAACAGGCATGAATTCCACCCGGGTTCCATTTTCCCTCACGGGAAAGCAAGTATCGCCGGATGAAATCCGGGTTGATCTGTTTGAGATTTTGGATGGATAAGCTATCGCAATACGTAATGAAGGCTGTCAAATAGTTTTGGTAAAACTTGATGGTTTGTTTTGTCAACCCTGAAGCTTTACGATCTGTTATAAAAGCATCCACAGCAATCGAAAGGTTACCACCCTGAGCAAAATCAAGAATCGTCAGGTCATTAATATTTTTGTTCTGTTCCATTTGGTAATTCTCCCCCAGTATATACGGGATAACTATGGATTTTTGTCCAATTTTCTCCATATATAGGGCCATTATTAGGGCGACCCAAAAATTTCCTGACTAGCTAAGATTCGTAATCGTCAGGTCAAGGGTCCGACTCCCTTTGGTGGCTCTGCAAAAAGAGAGTGAAGCTTTCTTCATATATTAACTATATGGCTACAGGGAGTTTCACTCTTATGTTAAAGACAAAAAATGATGACCTGACGATTCTTGATTTTGCTCAGGGTGGAAACCTTGCGTTTGCCGTGGATGCTTTCATGACAGATCGTAAAGCATCAGGCTTGACGAAACATACCAACCAGTTTTACCAAAGCTAATTGACGGCCTTTATTACGTATAGCGATAGCCTATCCATCCAAAATCTCAAACAGATCAACCCGGATTTCATCCGGCGCTATTTACTTTCCCTTGAGGAAAAATTGAACCCAGGTGGAATCCATGCCTGTTTTAGGTCGTTACGTGTATTTTTTCGTTGATTGGAATTTGAAGATGTAATGGATCCTGATTGGAAAAATCCAATCCTAAAAGTGAAAGCCCCCAAGGTTAGTATCGCACCGATCGACCCAATACCCCTGGAAGACATAGAAGCACTTATTGAAACCTGCAAAGAGGGTGATAAAACAGGAATCCGTGACAAAGCAATCTTCTTATGTCTGCTGGATTCAGGCGTTCGCGTTCAGGAGTTTTGTGATATCAATCTGGCTGATGTTGATTTGACAACAGGGAATGTTCTTATCCGAATGGGGAAAAGGCGCAAACCTCATACCTTATTTATTGGAAAAAATCCAGAAGGGCATTGAAGTCTTACCTTCGCTTACGACAGAATAAATGCCCCGCTTTATTTATTTCATTACTGGGTGATCATCTCACTTACGAGGGTCTGGCCCAGATTCTGGAACGTCGTGCGAAACGTGCGGGACTAAAAAAAGAGCCAAACTTGCATGATTTTCGTCGGGCGTTTGCTCTTACCATGCTGCGTAATGGGTCAATATTTTTGCCCTTCAGCGCTTGATGGGCAATGCAGATTTGAGTAGCTCCGGCGCTACCTGGCTCAGACTGACGTAGATATTGAAGAAGCACACCTGCTGGGATCACCAGTGGATAAGAGTTTGTAATGAGCCTATGCCAGTATTTTTTCCGCCCAAAATAATACTGCCGCAGCCAATTTGAGTGCATCGCGATATTCATCATTCGTAATTGCTTCATCCTAGGTTGGATAGCGTGCCCGAACAGCATATTGTGTCAAAATATCCGCTACTTTGATTTCTTCTGGAATTGGGAGTTCATCTAACTCCAGGATATCCATCAGGCGAACCAGGGAATGGGTTTTCGGAAAATCAATACCACGGTGAACACAAATAGCTTTCAATGCTTTTTCGGCTGCTTGTTGCGCATTGAAGCATAGATCTTCAACCAAAACGCCTTTCAACCTTTTCCCACTTTCGGCAAGTTTTAAATTGCTGCGGGCGTGTCTCAGCCATTCTTGCGGATTGGATGGATTTTCACTTTGCATCATAGATAACCTCGCCATCTTCCATGGCTGGGCGGATGATAGAAAACCCACCTTTCATACTGTTTTGAACATCTTCTTCAGTGACCACTACGACATCCACCGGTAATGCCACCCCATGTAAATTCCGCTGGATTTTTTTTGCCAATTGGCGGCGATGAACAGGGCCACGTACGACGACCAACATATCCAGATCGCTATCGCGATTCATTGTCCCTTTGGCAGCAGAACCAAATAAAACAATCCGCTGAGGACGAGCGATTTCTACAATCCGCCGTGTCACGTCCTGCAGGGTAATTTGGAATTGGGATCCTGGTAAAAAAGTTATGGTCATTACTTTCTCCAATTTCATTATACCAAGCAGGAGTAGGATTGTTGGCGACTATTTTTTGCATATTCGCGAAGCCATATTTGGGCCACGTGTTGATACGTTCCCAGCCAAATCACAGAAGATTGACTGAGAACCTGATGGCGGGCAGCCAGAGTCTTCAGGCAAACATCCAAATCCGAGCATAGTCCCAGACCTAGTTCAACCGAAAATGAATCACGAAGGTTCTGTTTGATTTCGACCACGGAAGAAAATTTCTTTTGAAAAAAGAGCGCTGCAGTGTAATAACATTCCAGTATCAGCTTCTCAGATGGAGCCAGTGTTTTGGCGATTTTGGGGAGATAGCTGGCAAATTCTGGATGGTCTAAAAAGAGTGGAATAATGGATAATCGCAAGCGCGCTTCTTTACTCTGCGCCAGCGCTTTAATCAACTGTGCCGGGTGCTTGTGGATGGTTTCTGGTATATCTTGATCGGCCGCTATAAAATTAACGCCCAAAAAACGCAATGCGTTTGCCAGCCGGTCGCCTTGAATGGATGTTTCTGATCTCATAATAACAACATTATACCTTTGCTGGGGTCACCAGCAGATAAAAGCTTGTAAATGCAATCGACACCGAATCAGGTTGGTTTCATAATGCACTGATCGGTGCGCATGCAACGTGTCATCGATGTATAATTTACCCATGAGTAACTTCACCACAACCACAGGCGATCAACTTGTGAACGCCCTTCACGCTTTGGGCGTGAATTTCATCATGGGCGGTAATGGGCTGGACGAGTCTTTGCATACCCACCCTGTCAGGCTGATCTCCGAGCTCGCGCAAAGCGACGAAGCTCGATTGCGGCTATCGCTAATTCCCCTTTTCCTGGAATATCCTCAATATGCTGCATATTTACGCACAGTAGCGAGGAAACTTGAGCCAGCAGCCTTACTGACACTTCGTTGTTATTACACAGCAGCAGTTTTCCTGGCAAAAAAGTACCAATTGACCATATCCCTGCCTGATCTTTTCTCGGGAGATTTGGGGCTGGGTCTTGTTGATGGCCCGGAAGAAAACCTGCGCCTGCTGGCAAAGCGTCACAAGCAGTTGAGCGGGTCGTATGTTAACTGGCTGGCCACTTATAAGCACGCCGAAGATGTATGGCAAAAAGGGCTTGAATATCGAAAAAGGGTAACTCTTGGATAATACGGAAATTCGATCTGTTTTGTTGGAGATGGGGGCGCGTGTCCCGCCCGGAACTCAATTGATTCTGGTTGGCGGGAGTGCGCTGGCTTTGCTTGGCAGCCCGCGGCTGACGATTGACATTGACTTTATTGGTGACGATATCCACCCCAATCTTCTGCATCAAACCATCCTGCAGATTGCGCGGGAAATGAATATTTTTGCAGAGCCAGTGCCTCTTGACCGATTTATCCCAATGCCAGATGGAAATGAAGAACGCACCATCCGCATCGGGCAATTTGGGAACCTGGAAATCTTTATTGCCGACCCTTATAGCATCGCTCTGAGTAAACTGGACCGCGGAGCAGACACCGACTTCGATGATCTGGTTTTCTTGGTACAGAATAACTTTGTGATTCTGACTGAATTTGAGCGTATGGTCAGAGAATCTTTGCCAAGCGCGAGAATGTTTGATTTAAACCCTGATATTCTCGAAAACCTGCAAGAGTTAAAAAATCGCTTGAGATAGCTTTCCGTACTACGCCGGTCATTTGGGCACTTTGTGAACCATCCTCAACTATTTCATGGAACTTGATGAACTGTCAGAACTCTTGAAGGACCACCGGTCGGAACTGATCCAGCACGGGGTTGAGTCGCTGGCAGTATTTGGCTCCCTGGCACGCGGAGAAGGGTCGCAAGACAGTGATATCGATCTGCTGGTCGATTTCAACCGGCCTGTGGGATTGTTTGAATTCACCCGCTTGAAGCACTACCTGGAAAAGCTGACTGGCCAACGGGTTGACCTGGTAACCAGGGATGCTTTACGCCCGGCTATGCGCGAGGTGATCTTGAGCGAGGCTTTATGTATCATCTGAATGAAACTGGAAAAGGTGAGTTGGCGGCGAATTTGAAAAAAGATGATTTTTGGGAGATAGCTGGCAAATTCTGGATGGTCTAAAAAGAGCGGAATAATAGATAAGCGCAAGCGCGCTTCTTTACTCTGCACCAGCGCTTTGATCAACCGTGCAG
>CAYWXS010000166.1:0-11430 GCA_964462245.1 uncultured Anaerolinea sp. | reverse complement strand
AAATCGGGACCATCCCGTGCAGAAATCGGGACCATCCCGTGCAGAAATCGGGACCGTTGGGGCAGGACTCGGGTCAGTTTTTATTTGGCATGGCTCCCCAATCTTTGCCTGGGAAGTCTGATTTGGATTGCGAAAATGCGCAAATTGTGTAGGAGACTAATACTCGTGACAAAATTACAGTTACTAACCAGGGAATTGAAAAGAAGCTGGTCAGGTTATTTATTTATTGCCCCGGGTTATTTTGCGTTTATTGCTTTCATGTTAATCCCGATTCTTTTTGCAATTGGTCTTTCTTTCTACAAATCTTCTTTCAATATTAGTGCCCGTCAGTTCGTTGGGTTTGCCCAATATATACAGTTGAGTAAAGACCCGGTATTTAAGAGTGCGCTAATTAATACCGTCAATTATGTACTTGTTATTGTGCCCTCGACCGTAATTATTTCTCTCTTTATCGCGTTATTAATCGACCCTTTGGGACCCAGGGCGCAGGGATTTTTTCGGGGAGCATTTTACATCCCCGGGGTTGCCGGTGGTGTGGTGTTGTCCGTGGTTTATCTATGGATATTTAATCCTGTTTATGGGTTATTGAACTATGGGCTGGGGTTGGTCGGAATAAAACCAATCCTATGGTTGGCAACCGCACCACATAGTTTTCAGGCAGTGGTTGCGGTTGTTTTAACTTTTACCATTGGTCAGCCAATCATCCTGTTTTTAGCGGGTTTGGCGGGTATTTCGCAGGATATTCTGGATGCTGCGACTGTGGATGGTGCTTCGAACTTACAGAAGGTTTTTTACATCCGATTGCCATTATTGCGACCAGTTTTACTATTTGTTCTGGCAACTCAGACTATTCAAGTTTTCCAACTGTGGGAAGTCATTTACATGGTCACGGGTGGTGGTCCCTTTAATAGCAGCACATCTCTGGTCTACCTGATCTATCAGACCGCATTTATTGGCGCAAATTATGGGAAGGCTTCTGCCATTGGGGTAATTCTGATGTTAATTATCATGGTCTTTACAGTGTTGCAAATGAGATTTTGGAACGAAAGCGATGTGTAAACTGCTGCGCGAACCGCTGCACTGCTTTGCGAAATTCCACGCCATGCTAGGAGCTTATTAAACAATGTCAAACCAAATTAACAAAGAGGATGTTGCCCGTCTTGCAGTAGAAAAAGCGACTCGCTATCTGGGTTATCTCCTGCTGACAGTTTCGGCTGTAATCTTCCTTTTGCCAATGTATTGGATGTTCACCGGTTCTTTTAAGCTCCAAACCGTAACAATGGCGTTACCTCCTGAAATATTCCCATCCCAGCCTACGTTGGAAAACTGGGACAGGCTCTTCAATGGTCCCTGGCCAATTTGGCGCTGGGTTTTGAATAGTGTGGCTGTCTCCCTTTTGACTGTGGTTTTGGTTTTGATTGTCAGCACTTTGACTGGTTATGGTTTTGGAAAAAAGAAATTTCCTGGTTCGAATGCGCTCTTTTTTCTTTTGCTTTCAACCATGTTTCTGCCCAATCAGGTCATGCTCATCCCACTCTTTTTATTGGTTCGAGCTCTGCATTTGACATCTACAACGCTGGGGACTTATTTTGCAATGGCTTTGCCGATGATATCCAGCCCATTCGGCATTTTTATGATCAAACAATTTTGCAGCACCATCCCGGATGAGCTGTTGGATGCTGCCCGCATTGATGGCGCATCCGAATGGGGAGTTTTTCGCCTGATTATTTTACCACTCTTAAAACCGGCACTGGCTGCATTATCGATCTTTACCTTTAATCAGGCCTGGAATTATTTTATGTGGCACATGGTTATTGCAACCGATAAGTTTCAATATACGGTACCGGTTGGTGTTTCGATCATTTCGCGTACCCCGGCTGTTGGAAAAATGATCACGGATATCGGTATCACGATGGCCGGTGGTTCATTTGGGGCTTTCTTTATGATTGTGTTATTTGTTGCGTTCCAGCAATATTTTATTAAGGGTATTACATTCGGCGCCATGAAAGGATAAGAATGACAAATACTTTGGAACCTGTGAAAGAAAAACTCTCCCGAAGAACCAAATTGATGTATGGGGTGGGAGATGCTGGTATCAATCTGGCGGATACGGTTGTGGGTTTATTGTTTGCCATTTTTCTGACCGATGTAGTTGGCCTCCGTCCTGCTCTGGCAGCGGCGGTGGTGTTCATCGGGCGCACATTTGATTATGTCAATGATCCAATCATTGGTTATCTTTCAGATCGTACTCGTAGCCGCTGGGGCAGGCGCCGTCCATTTATCCTCTTTGGTATGCTGCCTTTTGCGCTGGTCTATATGCTTTTGTGGTGGATTCCCCCCTTACCTACACAGTTGGGGCTGGCGATCTACTACGGATTGGCTTTTGTACTTTACGATACGATGGCGACCGTTTTATATATGCCCTATTTTGCTCTCACGCCCGAATTAACTTCGGATTATGACGAGCGTACCAGTTTAACCACGTATCGCATGGTTTTTTCAACAATTGGAGCCATGGTGGCTTTTGTAGTACCGCTAGCAATTATTGGAACAATGAAACCAGAAAATGCCAATCTGATAATGAGTGTGGGAATTGGGGTGGCCATTGTCAGCATTTTGCCTATGGTAGCGGTATTTTTTGGTACACGTGAACGTGCTCAATTCCAGGATCAGGAACAGCCAGGTCTCAAAGCTTCCATTCTGGCTGCCGTTCGTAACAAGCCGTTTTTGTATGCCACCGGGATATTTTTATTTGGCTGGACTGCCCTGGATGTGACCCAGGCCACCCTGCTGTATTTTCTTAAATATCGTATGAACCTGGAACAAAACTATGACATGGTTTTTGGCTTGTTGTTTGTTGCAGCTCTGATTTCACTTCCATTGTGGAATTGGGTGGCGAGTCGTTGGGATAAGAAAAAAGCGATCATTATTGGAATGCTATTCCTCTCGATATCCATCATCGGGATGGGTTTTATGCGTCCGGAATGGGGTCTCGCTGCTGTTTTGGTGTTTGCTGCATTGGTCGGTTTTGGTTTGGGCGCCATACAGGTCCTGACCTGGGCAATGATCCCTGACACGGTTGAATGGGACGAACTACAGACTGGTCAGCGACACGAAGGAATGTTCTACAGCCTGGTGCAGACTTTACGAAAAATCGGTTCATCGCTTTCGCTGCCATTCGTACTGTTGATGCTGGATTGGACAGGCTATGTTGCCAACGCTCCGGTACAGCCCAAGGCCACAATTATGGGAATCCAGGCACTGATTGGACCCATCCCCTCTGTGTTCTTGCTGGTGGGCATCTTCTTTGCTGCAGGATATCCGCTCAGTCGCAAACGTTTTGATCAGGTTCGAGCGGAGCTTGCCCAACGTCGGGTGCAGAGTGGCAAACCGGAGCACCCTGAGAACGCGGGCACGGTGTAGAAATATGTCGCAGGAATCCTGGAAAATAACATCAGATAATGCACATAATGCCTTTACCGACATGCTCTTCTGGCGTGATTATTATTGGTTGGTCTATGTTTCATCGCCATCACATTTCAGGAATAGCAAAAGCTGCTTGGTACTTATGCGCAGCGGCAGCAGTTTCAGGGATTCCACCCCAAGCAAGAGCTGGGATTATTCCACCCCAAGCAAGAGCTGGGACTCTCCTTTCAATTGGCAGGAAATTCGAAGATTTGTTGGTGCCGGTGAGGATATCCGTGACCCGAAGCTAGGAATTATTAACGACAGGTTGTATGTGTTTGCGTTACTCAATAAACGGTTTGACCCTGAGCCGTATAAGACAATTGTTACACATTCTGATGATGGCGTTACCTGGACTGGTTTTGAGGATGTAGCACCGGCTGGTTGGCTGCTAGGACGCCCGGTTACAACAGATGGCATCAGTTGGTATGCACCAGCACACCGGATAGACATTGGAACAGCTGTGCTTTTATGCTCAACTGATGGAGTGAACTGGAGTATTTGCAGCACTGTTTTTGAAGGAAAACTGGAACGGGCGGATGAAACCGCCATTCATTTCTTGAAAAATGGATCTCTGGTTGCCGTCACCCGGTTGGAAGCAGGGAGCAGCTTGTTTGGGAGTGAACAAGCTGCTACTCTCATCTCCATCTCCGAGCCGCCTTTTACACATTGGACTGAAGTCACTCGCAGCCGG
This sequence comes from uncultured Anaerolinea sp., assembly GCA_964462245.1. Taxonomy (GTDB): domain Bacteria; phylum Chloroflexota; class Anaerolineae; order Anaerolineales; family Villigracilaceae; genus UBA5195. Next base: position 7,271 of record CAYWXS010000166.1, on the reverse strand, counting down.
CTGACTCGCTTGGATAGTCCTGTTCTTTTCAGTCTCGCGTTGCGTGGTACACAAGACAATGGGAACGACGCACCAGGCGAGCTTTATGCGGTCGGTCGGCGCCAGACTCGCGTTAGGGCTCCTTTTGAAAAACAAGGCTCTGCTTTTGGACGCAAGAGAACAGCTTTGTTTCGGGTAAACCTTCCGTTGTTAAATCACGACCTGTTGGGACACGTAACAGCTGATATTGATCCTGGGTTTTCCGGGTTGGTCCACCTGGTAGATTTGCCCAGCTCGGGAGATACAGCCTATGCAGGTGTAGTTGTGAGAGACAAAAAGGTAATTATCAGTTATTACACCAATGATCCGCAGACGGATTACCCCTGGGTTTTCGGGATGTTGTGTCCTACGCGTATTCAAATCACCGTTTTTGATGTTGAAAATCTTAAGAAACTTGAGGATGAAAAATGAAAGACCTTGGCCCTGTTGTTCCCATCGTGACCCCTTGCAGTCTGGACGGTAGTCTGGATGTGAGTGGTTTTCGATCTGTTTGTAACGATATGTTGGATGCTGGCTGCAAAGGTATCTTTGTTGCCGGAACGACCGGGCGTGGTCCTTGGTTCAGCCTGGATGAACGTGTTAAATTGTGCAATACAGCTGCGGATGAAATTCAAGCCAGAGTTGGTAATGGAGCAAAGGGATCGATACCGCTCATGGCAGGGGTTACTTCGTCCGGGTTGCCGGGTATGTTGGAAAATGCGCGTGCCATGGAAGATGCCGGTGCTGAAATTGCGGTTGCCACAGTGCCGACTTACTTTCATTATAACCAGACTGAAATCGAAACGATTTATTCCAAATTCGCAGAAGCCAGTCCTTTGCCGGTCATTATTTACGATATCCCCGAATTTACGAACGTTAAACTGGCAAATGATATGGTTTTACGCCTGGCGCAGCGTGGCAACGTGGTTGGTTTCAAAGATTCGAGTGCAGACCTGGAGCGCTTTAAAGGTCTGGTTGAATCATTGCGATCATTTCCGGAATTTTATCTAATGCAGGGTAAGGAAAACTTGATCGCAGAATCATTGAAAATTGGCGCATCCGGTTTTATTGTCAGCCTGATGCATATTGATCCACGTCCATTCATTGGTATTTATCATGCTGTACGTGCCGGGAATGATCAACTGGCACAAGCTCTGCAGCTAGAGATCAATAAGGTCATTAAACTGGTCAAGGAAAGTATTGACCAACGTCCAGAATCATCGACACTTTATCATATGCTTAATTTTTGCCTGCAAAAGCGAGGTGTTTGCCAGAACGTTTTGTTGGGACACGATGATGCTGCACCGGCCTGGGTGATTGAGAACGCACAAAAGACGATTGAAATTTGTTCTGCTGCTGCTGCATTAATTCAGCCTGAAACCGGGAATCTCATAACAGAAGCCTGAGTTGGGGCGCATGGGTATGCTCAGCCGCCCAAATGGCTCGATTTGTTAAGTAAATCGTCACTGCACGGGATGGTCCCGATCACTGCACGGGAAAGTTATCATTTCATCCCAATCAAACGCTGGGATTATTCCATCCCAATCAAATGCTGGGATTATTCCATAAATGTACAAGGAGAATAAGAAATGTCGAATCAATCCAAAACTACTAAAGTGGGTGATGCATCCGGGCGAGGCTCGGTTGCAGGGTATAAGGTCAATTTTCCGGCTCGTATGCGTGTTTATACAGAGTCAGAAATCAATGCTGTCGTTAACGTGATGCGTAATGCTGAAGTTCAGACGCAAGGAAATAACATGCGTCAATTTGAGGCTGATTTCAAAGCTTATTCTGGTGCCAATTATGCTTTTGCTGTAGATAATGCTACCAGTGCGCTGCGCCTTTCTGCCATTATGTGTCGGATTGGACCGGGTGATGAAGTGATCGCCCCAGGTTATACATTTTGCGCATCTGCAATACCCTTTGGTATGACTGGCGCTACACTTGTATGGGCAGATATTGATCCAGAAACCTGGGTGGTTGATCCCAAAAGTATCGAAAGCAAGATCACCCCACGCACAAAAGTATTACTGGTTGTTCACTTGCTTGGTATGCCAGTGAATATGCCCGCCATCCTGGAAATTGCTGAAAAGCATAATCTGCGTGTGGTGGAAGATTGCGCTCAGGCTCCTGGTGCATCGCTTAACGGGCAAAAGGTGGGCAGCTTTGGTGATTTTGGCTGCTTTAGTTTTCATGGCGCGAAAAATATTACGACTTTGGGAGAGGGCGGTATGTTGACGGTAAAACATGCTGCAGACGCTGCCATTACCCCTGGACTGCGCCATAACGGTGTTCGACCCTTCTCGGCAGATCGCGAGCGTTACTGGGTCCCTGCCATGTCGAACGTAGATGTGGATTTGGAAAATGTATGGCCCAACAATTTCAGCATCGGTGAAGCTCAATGTGCCCTGGGCAGCGAGCTGCTGAAAACGCTTGATCAAAACAACGATATTCTGATTGCGCAGGCAACGAAACTGCGTGCGGCTCTTTCCGGTATCCCCGGACTGACTTTTGCCAGGATCCCGGATGGTTATCGCCATATTTTCCACCAATTTGTGCTTCATTTTGACGGTTCGGCTTATGGGAAAAACCGGAATGATTTGCTGGATTTTCTGACTGAAGAAGCCGGTATTCGTGCCATCGTACAGTATTATCCGCTCTTCCGATACCCACTCTTCCAGAAGCTGGGCGCTGCTGAGCAGAACTGTCCGGTGCTGGATGACTGGTGGGATAATTCCTTCAGCTTGCCGTGGTGGATTGGGATGCCGGATGACACCCTGGATTATTTGGCTGACTCAGTGAAGGCTGGCATTGCTGCTCTGCAGGCGAAGTAAGCCATGGAATTAAACCTGCTTCCAAAAACTGATTTGAAGGTCTCGCCTCTATGCTTGGGGACGATGACATTTGGCACACCTGTCAATGAAGCTGATTCCATAAACCTCACGCACTGGGCTCTGGAGCATGGTGTCAACTTTTTAGATACTGCCAATATGTACGAAGGTTATTCCAGGTATGTTGGTTCGCCTGGCGGTGTGGCAGAGAAAATTCTGGGTAAAGCCCTGAAAGGCAAGCGTGACCAGGCTGTTGTTGCCACCAAGGTTGGTATGAAAATAGGTCCTGAAGACAATGATCAAGGTCTCAGCCGCGCCCATATCTTGCGAGAAATTGATCGCTCACTTGAGCGCCTGGATTGTGATTATGTTGATCTGTTCTATATGCATAAGGCAGACCTCTCCACCCCCATGGCCGAATCTGTCCAGGCTTTTAATGAAATTATTGATGCTGGTAAAGCTCGTTACTGGGCTATTTCAAATTTTACAGCCGAACAAATCACCAGCTTGCTGAAAATTTGTGATGAAAACGGCTGGCGGCGTCCAGTGGCTCTGCAGCCCGCATACAGCCTGCTCAAACGCGACATTGAATCGGAAATTCTGCCCTTGTGCCAACGTGAGCAGATTTCAGTTATTCCTTACCAGGTTCTGCAAGGTGGTTTGCTGACCAATAAATATCAGCGTGGTTTGGCTGTACCATCCGATTCACGACAGGCGGAAAAACCGGAATGGACAATGGCCCTGACAGACGAGTTGTTCGATAAACTTGAGCAAATTCAAGCGGATGCGCTTCGTGAAAAAGGGCGCACTTTATTGCAACATGCGCTCAGGAGCTTGTTGGAACAGCCTGGCATCCTCTCGCTTGTGGTAGGGGTAAAGCGTATCCCCCAGCTTGAAACCCTCATTGCTGCGGTTGAATAAAGCAATAATCCCTGTTCCTGGATGAGATTTACGGAACAAGGTGGAATATAAAATAACAGGGCTAGCCTTTGGATTGGCTGTCCTGTTATTTTTATTGGTTACAGAATAGTGCTGTCTGCGTTGCCTGGGGATACGTGTAAGTTCTGACTAATGCAAACGGCTTACCAATCATTATTCTGCTCATATCCCAACCGGACAAGCAAGTCACCGGCAATGTCCTTAAATATAAGCTTATGTTCAGGTTTGAAGTACTTACGCCATTCTCCGGTTTTGCCAGAGCGGAATGTTTTAGATTTTTTTGGTTGTATGGTTTCAAGTAACACTTCCATGGCTTCTTTGCGTGGGGTCGGGATTTTATATCCTGTCTTTTCAACATGGTCCAGCATCTGATTGAGGGTGGCTTCGCGTTGATTAATTAATGACTCAAAGCGGATACACTGGACCGAAGGTTGGTCCAGCCACTGGAATACACCATCGTAACGCTGCCGAACATTGACCATATAGAGCCCATCCCGGTCGATTCCGGTGATGGCAATCTTTAGCCTTTCCTCAAAGTTGGTCAGTTTCTGGTAGTAATCATGCATGCCATGCCCTTCATGCATGTCTGTTGCAAAAAAGACATGCGAGATGAGCATATCACGTGGGTCACGGTAGATAAAGTAATTAACCCGTTCTGGATGGCACAGAAAAGCCACATTTTCGGGCGTAGCATCCACATAGCCCCAACCAATGACACCCTGAGGTATGGCGCGTAAATCTGTCAGGACGTGTTCTGCATTCCAACGTCCACCGTCTTTCTTAACAGTGCGCACCGGGTCTGCTTCGACATATCTGTATGGCATGATCTGACAAAACCCGTTCAGAATTTGCAGCAGCAAGTGTGAGCCGCTCTTGGGCTTTGCGTTCCCAAAAATGACGGGTGCTTCTTTAAATGTCAATCTTTTCCAGCGCGCCATGGCAAGAATGGTTTTTGCAGGTGCGCGCAGGGTGCGACGTAGTTGATCTAAGATTTCCATAAGTTAGCCACGTTGTGCAAAAAGCCGGATAGGTCCCGATTTCTGCACGTGAAGGTAAAACTATTCACTATTCTGGATACGTCGCAGTTTTTTACGCGACGGGAGTTCACTAGCATAAACTTTCTTAACCCCGTCTCCCATACCAGCCTCGGTGACACGGATGTATTTCACCAGTTTTTCAAAGCCACCGGGTTCAACCGAGGCGGCCTGATCGTTGCCCCACATGGCACGATCGAGCGTGAAGTGGCGCTCGATGATGCAAGCACCCAGTGCGACGGCTACAGCAGAAGGTACGAGGCCAACTTCGTGGCCAGAGTAGCCAATGGGTGTGTTGGGGAATTCACGGCGTAGGGTTTCGATCATGCGCAGGTTGAGTTCGGATGGTTCACATGGGTAAGCACTGGTGCAGTGCATGATGATCAGGTTATCCAACCCGACTGCAGCCACACCGCGTTGAATTTCTTCCATGGTGGACATGCCGGTGGAGATGATGATCGGTTTGCCGGTTTTGCGCGCGTATTTCAACAGCGCCAGATCGGTCAGAGAAGCTGATGGTACTTTGTAAGCGGGGGTTTCAAATTGTTCCATGAAATCGACTGAAGGTTCATCCCAGACAGAGACCATCCAATCAACGCCAAGTTGTTTACAGTGCCGGTCTATTTCGGTGTAAGCTTGCTGGTCAAACTCGACTTTATAGCGGTAATCGAGATAAGAGATGTAGCCCCAGGGTGTCTCACGCATTTGTTTTTGTTGTTCAGGTGGTGTGCAAACCTCTGGGGTGCGCTTTTGGAATTTGACTGCATCAGCGCCTGCGTGCGCAGCAGCTTTGATCATTTCCTTGGCGGTCTCAAGATCGCCATTATGATTAATTCCAATTTCAGCAATGACATATGTAGGGAGGCCATCGCCGACTGCTTTATTACCGAGTTTTATTTCTCGACTCATTCTATTTTCCTTTTTTGCTTAATATCAAATCACTAATTTCCCGGACGGCACCATGTCCACCGGTTCTTTGCGTGACAAAATCAGCAGCACGTAATACTTCCGGCTGGGCATCTGCTACGGCTACTGCCCATCCGACCAGTTCAAAGCTGCTCAGGTCATTCAGATCATTGCCTACGTAGGCTACATGGGCCGGGTCGATATTGCGTGTGGTGAGTAAATTTTTTAGAATACCGGCTTTGTCTTCCAGCCCAACGCCGTGAATGGCTTCAACTTTCATTTTACGGGCACGTGCGGAAACCACCGGGTTGACTTCGGAGGAGAGGATTAATATCTCTGTACCAGAAGCACGCAGTTTTCCCATGATCAGGCTGTCACTGCGGTTTGCGGCAATCATCTCATGCCCTTCTTCATCGACCCAGACGCGATTATCGGTCACTACACCGTCAAAGTCCAGGACGAGCAGATCCAGGCGATCGGGCATAGCACGGCGGGCACGCCCAGGTGTGACCATGTCCAACCCACCAAATGCTACCAGCCATTCGGCACGCATCCAGTCATTCAGGTTATCGAGATCCACCGTAAACTTGGGGTCGATCATGAGGGGGTAGATCTTTTCACCGCTCATTGAGCCATTCAGGATAGCTGCTGGACGAATGGCATCAATATGACCCGTCTGCCAGAATATGGGTGGAAGGATCTGGCGGGGGGCATTATAAGGTTCTTCAATACCTTCCACGGGTAACAGGTTTTGCATGGGACCGTTTTCACTGGCATTCAAGCGCCACATTTTATGTGGGTTTTGTCCGGCGGGTACAACCCCGCGCACGGAATCGGCTTCAGGGTTTTGGAGCAGGATTTTAATGGCGTCGTCCACACAGGACTGAGGTCGAATGGGCGAAGTAGGTCTGAGCTGAACAACGATATCTGGTTGGTAACCTTCATTTTCTCTAAGCCATTGGAGTGCATGCTCAAAGACTGGCAGATCCGTTGTCTGGTCGGCTGCAAATTCAGCCGGCCGTAAAAAGGGAGTTTCGGCACCCCATTCGCGGGCGACGGCTGCAATCTCATCGTCATCCGTGCTGACGATGACGCGCGTCACCAGTTCGGATTTTAGCGCCGCGGCAATGCTCCATGCAATCAATGGGTAATTTGAGAAATTGCGAATATTTTTGCGAGGAATGCCTTTGGAGCCGCCCCGTGCAGGAATGATGGCGAGAATTTCGGTCATGTTGTTTTGGCTATTTTCTCTTGGACCATATGATGTGGGATTTACCAGGCTGTCCAGCCGCCATCAACTACAACATTATTTCCGGTCATGTAGGAGGATGCCTCGGATGCAAGGAAGAGCAGTGCGCCATTCATTTCATCTTTTTGTGCCATGCGTCCCATAATGGTCTTGGCGGAGTAGTTTTTTACAAAATATTCTTCGTGGTTATTATACACACCACCAGGAGTCAGAGCATTGACTCGAATTTCGGTTTCGGCATAATAGGCTGCCAGGTATTTGGTAAAGCCCATGACGCCTGCTTTGGTAGTGGTG